>NZ_NHSQ01000092.1 GCF_016653465.1 Thiocystis minor
GCGTCCCCTTCGCCCCAGCGCACGCTCTCCTTGATCCCGGGACGCGTGCCGTCGGGGTCTTTCGGCTCCCGCGCCCACATCCAGGCATCCACCACGCCCAGCGGCTCGCGCTCGGGGGTGATGGCGTACGTGGGGTGCAAGTACATCCCGCGCTGCGCCTCGAAGCTCAATGGACCCAGACCGTCGATGGCCTGGCCGTTGAAGTTCAGCTCGGTGGTGTCCTGCAGGCACAGCACCACCGGCTGGGTCGCCATCCGTTCGCGCGTGCACTGGCGATGCGGCTCCAGGATGTCCATCCAATCGAGCGTCTCCTGGGACAGAAAGCGATACGCCGCCTGGGTCTCCGCCCAACCAGTGCACGCGCCCGGAAGGCTCGCCGTGGGTCGCTCGGCCAAGCGCTCGACCAACTGCACCGCCCGTCGGTCGCGGCGTGCGTCGCCCAGATCAATCCCGCGAAATTCGTCTTCTGCCCAGCCCATGCGATCCCCAATGAACGTGAATGCTCAAACCGATTTTACCCGCACACGGGGAGTTGTGTGTAATGGGATAGATTTATCGCCATGTTCGCCAATCCGTTGCCTTTTATTGAGCGTTATGTAGAAGACCTGGATGTCGCGTTGAAGCGCCATGTGCCGGAGCGAGGGTTGAGTCGCGACCAGCGACGGTGGCTGAAGTTCTGTCTGATGGGGCTGCTGTTGACCAATACGGTGTGCTGGTCAGCCTTTGAGCGAGCGGGACTCGGGGGTATCGGTTCAGCGCGTTGTCGTGGATGTTCCGGCACGCCAAAGTCGTCTGGGAGCGGGTCTGGCAGAGCAGTGTCGAGGTGGTGCTGGCGCAGTATGGGATTCGCGAAGGGGTGTTGAGCGGCGACGACAGCGCGCAGCCACGCGCCAAGCGCACGAAGCGGATTCATCGGGCTCACAAGGTTTACGACAAGAAGACTGGCGGGTATTTCAACGGCCAGGAATTGGTCTTTTTGGTGTTGATCACGCCCACGGTGACGGTCCCCGTGGGAATTCGCTTCGCCTGCCCGGATCCCAAGCCAATCGCGTGGCGCCGAGAAGAGCAGCGGTTGAAGGCGTTGAAGGTGGCGAAAGCCCAGCGTCCGCCCCGGCCGGCGGCGGATCCGGCCTATCCCGGCAAGCGCCAATTGCTCTTGGAACTGATCGCGGCTTTTCGCCAGGCCCATCCGCAGGTGCGCATCCAAGCGGTGTTGGCCGATGCGCTGTACGGGACGCAGACATTCCTGGATCAGGCGAGCGCCGCATGCGATGGCGCCCAGACGATCAGCCAATTGCGCGGCAATCAAAAGGTGCGCTTCCGGGGCCGGGAGCGCCCGCTGACGGCGTTCTTCGCGGCGTATCCCGGTGTGCCGCAGCCGATTCGCCGCCGTGGGGGCGAAGCCATCACGGTGACGGTCAGCAGCGCCCGGGTGCATGTCTGCGCCCACGGCAAGAAGCGCTTCGTCATCGCCCTGCAGTATCCGGGCGAAACCGAGGCGCGCTATCTGGTCGCCACGGAGTTAAGCTGGCGGACGCTTGACATCGTCCAAACCGACACCTTGAGATGGCTGATAGAGGTGTTTCTGGAGTATTGGAAGCTCAATGCAGGATGGGGGCAATTGGCCAAACAGCCGGACGAAGACGGGTCAAGCCGAAGCCTGATCCTGAGCCTGCTGCTCGACCATGCCCTCCTCCTTCACCCCGAGCAACGAACCCGCCTGGAGCATCAGGCGCCCGCGTGCACCGTGGGCAGCCTTCGACACGCCTGTCGGGGTGATGCCGTGGTCGATGTCGTACGAGGACTCTTGACGGCAGAGGATCCGGCGGCCGAACTCGCGCAGTTTACCGAACGGGTCAAGGCGTTGTTTCCGCTCGCCCCCTCCAGCAAGCATATGAGTGGTCGAGACCGGGGCCGGCAAGAACTCACTCCCTCCTTACGCTACCGCGCGGAACAGGTCTGTGCCCACGCCTAGCCCAGGCCGAGACTGAAAGTCAAACCCGAAAAACTCGAAGATCGAGTTTCACGAATAAAGACTTTCACGCTTTTTCGATGTCGGTTTTTAAACGCTTCATCGGCGATAAGTTCTTGACTGGTTTCAACGGATTGTTTTTTTAAACATGCTAAAATCTCTACTAAGGGATAATTTTTAGCTATTATACAAAAAGTTGCGCTTAACTTAATGGCAGTGAGCCGGCACCTGGGGAGTCCGACTTGCAGTCGGACGAATCGGCAGGGCCTCCCGCACCGTCGGTTGGCTTCGCCACGGCCGACAACATGTCGGCGACCCCAGGTGCCGGCTGCAAGCCGGCGCTCCCAGGTTTCGCCTCGCGCCTAGAGTGCGTCAACATGGTTGCCGAATTGGCTGCCCACTCAAAACGACGGCGGCCATTGCCGACGCGACTTAAGCGGTTTAATTGTTCTGAATCACGATGCGCGGGAACTTGGCGGCGTAATCCTTGGCCTGCAACGACAGCTTAGCGGCGGTCTTGCGGGCAATCTCGCGATAGATCTCGGTCGCGCGCGATTCGGGTTGAGCCACCACGGTCGGCTTGCCGCTGTCAGTCTCCTCGCGGATGTGCAGTTCCAGCGGCAGCGAGCCGAGCAGGTCAACGCCGTACTGGTCCGACATGCTCTGACCGCCGCCGGAACCGAAGATCGGCTCCTCATGACCGCACTTGGAACAGATATGGATGCTCATGTTCTCCACGATCCCGAGCACCGGCACCTCGACCTTCTGGAACATCTTCAACCCCTTGCGGGCGTCCAGCAGTGCAATATCCTGGGGCGTGGTGACGATGATGGCGCCGGAGACCGGCACCTTCTGCGCCAGCGTCAACTGGGTGTCGCCGGTACCCGGCGGCAGGTCGATGACGAGATAATCCAGATCGGCCCAGTTGGTGTCGTTCAGCAACTGTTCCAACGCCTGGGTGACCATGGGGCCACGCCAGATCATCGGGGTTTCCTCGTCGATCAGAAAGCCGATCGACATCGCCTGAAGGTGATAGCTGTTCATCGGCTCCAGGCTTTTGCCGTCCTTCGACTCCGGCTTGCCGGTGATCCCGAGCATGCGCGGCTGGGACGGGCCGTAGATGTCGGCATCCAGAATACCGACGGTCGCGCCCTCGGCGGACAGGGCCAGGGCCAGATTGACGGCGGTGGTGGACTTGCCGACACCGCCCTTGCCGGACGCGACGGCGATGATGTTCTTGACGTTATCGATGGGCTTGAGCGACTTTTGCACCGAATGGGCCTTGATCTCCCAGCTCACATCAACGTCTGCCGCGCTCACCCCCGCGACGCCCAGAACCTTCTCTTTGACCGCCTCGGCGATGGCCGCCTGAACGCCCTTGGCCGGGAAGCCCAGCACGACCTTGACCCGCACCTGACCGCCCTCGATCGCGATGTCCTTGATGGAATGCGCGGCGATCAGATCGCGGCCCAGATGCGGCTCTTTATATTCCTTGATCGCGGCTTCGATGGCTTCTTTCGTGGGTTCGGACATGGGGTACTCCAGTGACGGTAGACGCGCCCGGCAACCGCCGGAAGCGCGAAGAAAGTGGCACGTTCACGCAACGAATCGTGAAAACGTCCGTGGCATGCAAGCGTTGTCGGTAGCATGGTATCAGCAGTTGCTAATTCAACCCCAGCTTCGACACGGCTTCCCGATGCTCGTAACCACAAAGAACGTGAATGCATGCCCGAGGGATGGGAGAACGTCGTCGTCACCTCGCACTTCAAGGTCTATACCCCGGACATCAGCCGTCTCGATGCGCGCTTCTTCCGGCTGCTGCTGCAAACGAAGGATTTCAAGAATTGGCTTTGGGCTAATCGGTCTGGCGCGGATGGTCGTACCGAAGTCAAGCTCGATGTGTTTGAAATGCTTGAAATCCCACTACCACCGATCCGGGAGCAAACCGCGCTTTGTGATGCCTATTCCACCGCTCTCTATCATGCCCCCAGGCTGGAGCAGGAAGCCCAGACCGTCGAAGACGCTGGAGTCAGCGCCTTTGAAACCGCGCTCGGCGTAGCCGCGCCGCCACCCCCGCCGGAGCGCCTGGTGTTCGTGGCGCGGTTCAGGGACATCGAGCGGTGGAGTCATGAGGGGATTTTGCGAGCAGCCTTGCAGCCAAACGCATCGACAACGCGGATTTGGCCTGTGACGCGATTAGGCAACGTGGTTGCCGATCTCGAAAACGTTTGGAGCCCAAAGTGCCACGATCACCAGGCAGGGAAAGACCGCTGGGGCGTCTTGAAACTTGGCGCAGTGTCGTTCGGGATCTTCGACCAAAGCCAGAACAAGGAACTGCCGGAGCGGCTTTCACCTCGCGCGGCCTATGAGGTCAAGAGTGGCGACGTGCTGATCAGCCGCGCCAACGTCGTCCGGTACGTCGGCGCTTGCGTCCACATTGAAGAAACGCGATCCAGACTGATGCTGTGTGACAAGATTTTTCGCCTGCGTTTTCGCGAAAACAGTCGGTTACTACCGAGGTTTCTCCCCGAGGTGATGCGGTTGTGCAGCGTGCGGGAACAGATCGAGGCGCGACTGACGGGAACTTCGCCGACCATGAAGAACATCTCCAAGCCCGCGCTCTTGGATCTGAGCTTTCCCTTGCCCGAACTCGAGGATCAGCAGGCATTGATAACCGACCTGACAACGGCCCGCCAAACCGCCACCGCCAAACGCGCCGAAGCCCGCGCCCTGCGCGCCTCCGCCTGGACCGCCTTCGAGTCCGCGCTGTTCGCAACCGGCGACCTACCCGAGCATCAAAGCCCGCCGCGTCAGGAAGCCGCCGACGGATCGCTCCCAAACGGCCCTAGCGCCGCTTGAACGCGACGCGAGAACGCTCGGCACGCTCAGTTCAAAAACGCCAGACCAGCGGGGCGATAGTGATCGTCAGCACCGCCATCAGCAGATTGAGCGGAATGCCAATCCGGAAATAATCCGAAAACCGATAACCGCCTGGTCCATACACCATCAGATTGGTCTGATAGCCGATCGGCGTGGAAAAACTGGCGGACGCGGCCATCATGATCGCGATCGCAAAGGGCATGAAACTCACCCCGAGCGCTTGGCTGGTCGAGAGCGCGATCGGAAACATGAGCACAGCGGCGGCATTGTTGGTGATCAGCTCGGTAAACAGCATGGTCACGAGATAGACAACCGCCAGCGTGACCCAAGGATCGCCCTGAGCGAGCTGAACCATATTTTCGGCGATGAAGCGCGCGGCGCCGGTTTTTTCCAGGGCGAATCCCAGCGCGAAAGAGGCCGCGATGGCGATCAACACCTTCCAGTCCACGGCGGCCCGCGCCTCGCCGCTGTTGAGGCAACGAGTCACCAGCATGAGACCGGCGGCGGCCATCGACGCCTGCAGCATGGGCAGCCACTCCAGGGTCACGGCCAGTACCATCGCCGTGAGGATGGCGATGGCAATCAGCGCCCGGTTTTGACGCAGCGGCCGGGAGTCGGGAACCCGGCTAACCAGAAAGAAATCGCGCGAATTATGCTGACGGTCGGCAAAGCCGGGGTCCGCTTCCATCAGCAGCGTATCGCCCGGCCGCAGCACGATATCGCCGATCTTGCCCTGGATGCGCTCGCCGTTGCGCGCGACCGCGATCACGGCGGCATCGTAGCGATTGCGGAAACGCCCCTCGCGGATGCTCTTGCCGATCAGCGGGCAACTGTCCGAGACCACCGCCTCCGTCAGACAGCGTTCCGGGCGCGGCACATCGAGCTTGAAGACCTGGTCGCCGGCGGGCACCAAACCGCGAAAGCGCTGGAGATCCAGTACCGAATCCACCACGCCCACAAAGACCAGCCGATCGTTGGACTGAAGCCGCTGATGGGGCGCGATGGCGGGCAGTACCTCGCCATCGCGTTCGAGTTCCAGCAGATACATGCCGGGCAAATGACGCAGTCCAGCCCCTTCGATGGTCTTGCCGGCCAGCGGGCTGCCCGGCTCAACCAGCATCTCGACCGTGTATTCGCGCGGATCGTCGAGGTCGCTCATCACCGGCTTGCGGTCCGGCAGCAGCCAACGTCCGAAGAAGGCCAGATAGAGCATGCCGATCAACGCGGCCGGAAGACCCACCCAGGCGATGTCGAACATGCCCAGGCCCGGTAGCCCGCCGTGCTCGATCATCAGTCCGTTCACCACCAGGTTGGTACTGGTGCCGATGAGCGTGCAGGTGCCGCCAAGGATCGCCGCATAGCTGAGCGGGATCAGCAGTTTGGAGATCGGCAGCCGGTTGCGGCGCGCCCACTCGTTAACCGCCGGCAGAAACATTGCAACGACCGGCGTATTGTTGAGAAAAGCACTCATCGTCATCACCGGCGCCATCAGCCTGAACTGTGCGCGCGCGAGCGTTTTGGGCCGGCCCAGCACGCCCTGCGCGAGCCAGGACATTGCGCCCGTCTCGCGCAGACCCGCAGCGACCACGTAAAGCACCGCCACCGTGACCATGCCCTCGTTGGACAGTCCGGCTAGCGCCTCGGCGGGGGTGAGGACGCCGGTCAGCAGCAGGAATGTCACGCCAGCAACCAGCACCAGATCGGCGGCGAGCTTGGTCAGCGCCAGCGAACCGATCACGAGCACCACCACCGCGATAGCGAGCCAGGCATCCCAAGTCATCCAGTGTCTCCAGTTTCTTTCGGTGATATTCGGAAAAGCTCGCCCCGACGAATCGGTGTCCAATCAGGATCAGGATTCACGGGATGTCGCAAGAGTAGCAGGATTTTGAAGAGGGGATTTCCGCTCCCGCGCATCTTGAAAAATCCGGTCATCCTGTCCATTCCTCAGACCGCACTCAGTCAATCGGCCGCTGCCTCCATGGTCCAGCGGTCGCTGCTCATGCGATACTTTAGCCTTTGATCGAGCCAGCCGAGTCACCCATGAGCCAACCCCGCGACATCCTGATCACGAGCGCCCTGCCCTACGCCAATGGGCCTATCCATATCGGTCATCTGGTCGAATATATCCAGACCGACATCTGGGCGCGCTTTCAGAAGATGCGCGGCCACCATTGCTGGTATGTGTGCGCCGACGATGCGCACGGCACACCGATCATGCTGCGCGCGCGCCAGGAGGGCATCACGCCCGAGGCGCTGATCACGCGCGTCTCTGCGGAACATCAGGCCGATTTCGCGGATTTTCGGGTCGGGTTCGACAACTATCATTCCACCCACTCGCCCGAAAACCAGCATTTTGCCACGCTCATCTACGAACGGAATCGCGACGCCGGACACATCGTCAAGCGCACCATCACCCAAGCCTATGACCCGATCGAACGGATGTTCCTGCCCGATCGTTTCATCAAGGGCGAATGCCCCAAATGCGGCGCGGCGGATCAGTACGGCGACAACTGTGAGGTCTGCGGGGCCAGTTACTCGCCCGCCGAGCTGAAAAATCCGCGCTCGGCAGTCTCGGGCGCGGTGCCCGAGCAGCGCGAGTCCGATCATTATTTCTTCCGGCTGGGCGATTTCGAGGAGATGCTGCGGGTCTGGACCCGTGACGGCCTGCAAAAGGAGGTGGCCAACAAGCTCGACGAATGGTTCGACGCCGGGCTTCAGGAGTGGGATATCTCGCGCGACGCACCCTATTTCGGCTTCGAGATCCCCGACCATCCGGGTAAGTTTTTCTATGTCTGGCTGGACGCACCCATCGGGTATCTGGCGAGTTTCAAGAATCTGTGCGACCGCACCGAGGGGCTGGATTTCGATCATTATTGGGCCAAGGACTCGACCGCCGAGCTGTATCACTTTATCGGCAAGGACATCATTTATTTCCACGCGCTGTTTTTCCCGGCCATGCTCCACGGCGCGGGCTTCCGCACCCCAAGCGCCATCTTCGCTCACGGCTTTCTCACCGTGGACGGTCAGAAAATGTCCAAGTCGCGCGGCACCTTCATCAAGGCGCGGACCTACCTGGATCACCTCAACCCCGAATATCTGCGCTACTACTTCGCCGCCAAGCTGGGGCCGAATGTCGACGACATCGACCTGAATCTGGAGGACTTCACCGCGCGGGTCAACGCGGATCTGGTCGGTAAGGTGGTCAATATCGCCAGCCGCTGCGCCGGTTTCATCGGCAAGCGCTTCGCGGGCCGGCTGTCGGGCGCCTTGTCGGAACCCGCGCTGTTCGCCGAGTTCGTCCAGGCCGGCGACGCTATCGCCGACGCCTACGAGCGGCGCGAATTCAGCCGCGCGGTGCGCGAGATCATGGCCCTGGCCGACCGCGCCAATCAGTACATCGACGAGAAAGCGCCCTGGGTGGTCGCGAAACAGTCGGGGCGGGATGCCGAGCTGCAAGACATCTGTTCCATGGGGCTCAACCTGTTCCGGCTCCTGATCGGCTATCTGCGCCCCATCCTGACTGGCACCGCCGCCGATGCCGAGGCGTTTTTGCGGATCGAGCCGCTGACTTGGGCGGCACTCGCCGACCCGCTGCTAAACCATGAAGTCGCACCCTTCAAGCCCTTGATGATCCGCGTCGAGCCGGCGCAGATCGCGGCCATGCTGGAGGCGTCGAAAGAAGACCTAAGCGCGACTGGCGCGACAACGACCGTGACGGACGAACCCAATCCGCACCTGACGCGCGACCCCATCGCCGAGCCGGTCGATTACGATACCTTCGCCAAAACCGATCTGCGGATCGCGCTCATCCGCGAGGCACAATGGGTCGAGGGCGCCGACAAACTGCTGCAACTCACGCTCGATCTGGGCGGCGAAACCCGCAACGTCTTCGCCGGGATCCGCTCGGCTTACGATCCCAAGGATCTGGAAGGGCGGCTGACGGTGATAGTCGCTAATCTGGCCCCGCGCAAGATGCGCTTCGGTGTCTCGGAGGGCATGGTTCTGGCCGCTGGACCGGGCGGGAAAGACCTCTTCATCCTGAGCCCGGACAGCGGCGCCGAGCCGGGGATGAAGGTCAAGTAGCGGGTTCATTGCTGCCGTTCATCCAAATAAAGAGCAGTCGAACCGGAAAAAACAGAATGCCGGATTTAGGTTTCTGGTTCGACAAACTCACCACGAACGGATTACATTTAGCCCCGGCGTCTTACGGACATCCTCTTAAAAGACAACTCCAGATCCTCAACCTGGCGGGATGGAACCTAAACATGCTGACTCCAAGGCTTCGCGAGACCGAGACTGTCGGCAGGGTTCTGTTCCTGACGCCGGACCGGGACGCCGCCGCCGCGCTTCAGGCGACGCTGAACCGTCGCTCGATTCGGTGCGAATCCTGCGCGACCCCAGCCGACGCGATGGCGCGATGCGCGATCGAGCCCCCCGCCCTGCTGCTGATCGATACGCGATCGGTATCCGAGCCAGAGGATCTCGGCCCGCTGGTTGCCCGCATCCTGGCTGGCCAGCCGACCGCGTGCCCACTGATCGTCCTGGCCCACCGCGAGGATATCCGTTTCCGGCTCGCCGCCATGCGCGCGGGCGCCGAGGTCTATCTGCCGCTCCCGCGAGACACTGGAGAACTGGCTGATCGCCTCGCGCAGCTGCTCGGCGCACGTCGGGAGACACCGGACAAAATCCTGGTCGTCGACGATCAGCCGGTCGCCGCGCTGTTTGCCTCCCGGATTCTGCAGGGCGCGGGCATGGTCACCGAACGGGTCTGCGACCCGCTGGAGGTGATGCAGGCGCTTGATCGCTTTGCCCCGGATCTCGTGCTGATGGATCTGCACATGCCGGGCGCGTCCGGAATCGAACTCACCGGCATCATCCGCGAAGAGGACCGTTTCGCCGATCTGCCGATCGTTTTCCTGTCTTCCGAGCTGGATCCGGAACAACAGATCGCGGCACTGCGGATCGGCGGCGACGATTTCCTCGCCAAACCGGTCGCGCCCGGCCGCTTGGTGGAATGCGTGCGGCAGCGGCTTCACAAGGTCAGGGAACGGGCGCGCCGACAGCAGGGACCGGAGACCATCGACCGACTGACAGGGTTGGCGACACGCGAACGGCTGTTAAAACGACTCGATCAATTGATCGGCCTGACACGGCCTGGCCAACCGCCAGGCGACCGGCGAGGCGCCAATGCCGGCCAGTCCGGACAACGCGGTCTGGTGTATCTGGAATTGGCCGGCGGCACGGAAGCCCTGGAGCGGGTGGCTGAGGTGGTCGCAGGCCGGATCGAGGAGGGCGATTTGGCGGCGCGGGCGGGCGAACTCGCGATTGCCGTGCTGATTCGTCGCGACACGCATCTGACGCTGGCCCAGTTCGCCCAGGCCCTGACCTATCAGGTTGGACAAGCGCTGGCGGATGGCACCTCGACCGCGGACCTGGGCGGCGGCTGGTATCCCCTGGTCGGCGGCTGCAATGACTCGGTCACGCTGCTCTCGCGCGCGGGCAAGGCCGCGCGCCTAGCCTTGCGGCGCGGCAACCGTGATCTTGGCCACTATCACCGCGGGGATCAGGCCGCGGAAGACCGAACGCTTCAGTCCGCGGTTCTGCAGGCGATCCGGGCCAGCCGCATTCAACTGCTGTTCGAGCCCATCGTAGCCTTGACCTGTGCCGAGGGAGAGCGCTATGAGGTGACGCCACGCGTGCGCCTCGGCGATGGAGAACTGCTCGCTCCGGCCGATTTCGCCCCGCTCCTGGTCCGGGCGAATGCTGGCGCCGACCTTGATCGCTGGCTGTTGACCGCTGGACTCGATGCCATGCGGGATCGACTGATCGCCGGCAAACCGGTCCAGCTTTTTATTCATCAGTCGTTTGCGGTCGTGGCGAAAGAGGATTGGGTCGATTGGGTACGCGACCAGATCAATGACCGAGATCTGATCCGGCTGAGACCTATCCTGCAGCTTGAAGTCGCCGAGGCGAACGCCCATCTGGAACTCGCCAGTCAACGTTCGAGCCAACTCAACCGGTTGGGAATCCGGATCTGTCTCAATGGGATCGACTTCAGCGAACGGAGCAGCCGTGTCCTCCAGGCGGTTTACGCAAACTTTGCGCGGATCGGCAGGCACGTCGTACAAGGGCCGGAAGCGGAATCCATTACCTGGCTTATTCAGTCCGCCAAGGCCTCTGGAGCCAAGGTCATCGCCACCGGCGTGGATGGACCGGATGCCGTTGGGCGTCTCTTTAGCGCTGGCGTCGACCTCATCCAGGGGCCTTATGTTCAGCCGCCAACCGGCAGCATGGACTACGATTTCATTGGTGCCAAAGCAGGGAGTACGATGCGCGAGACGTTCTAACGCGCATGCCCCCACTCACGGAAGATCGAGCATCAGTTCGATGCGTCGGTTTAACATCGACATCGGTATATACATGAATCTCGATGCGCGTAGAGTCGATGGGCTTCTAATCCCCCATCGGGGTCGGTTCATACACTAGATTCCAGCATAGCTCCGCATCCATTGCAATATCAGCAATTTCCACTTCCTCGTCTTGGTTGAATGGCGGTTGCCGCTCGCTGGAACTGGAACTCTTGAGCAATTGCTCATCGCTCAACTCGGCCAAAATGGTTTGCACATGCTCCCGACCGAGTCGATGCAGTTCCTCAAGGCTGGCATGGAGCAAGAGGCGGCTAGCGAATTTATTAATTAATCTTGGGATTCCCTGGCTGGCATGATGAAGTGCGCGCACGGCGTCAGCCTCGATGACGGGATCGCCGGACCAGCCAGCGCATTGCAGGCGATGAGCGATATAGTTCCGGGCGTCTTCCAGCGGCAAAGGCTCAAGGTGACAGGTACAAAGAATGCGCTGATGCAACTGTTCCAGTTCGGGAGTGCGAATCAACTCGGTGAGCGCTTCCTGCCCAACCAGGAAAATTTGCAGCAGAGGCCGCCCCTGCAAGCGCAGGTTGGTCAACAGCCGCAATTCCTCCAAGGCGCTCGCCGGAAGCGTTTGAGCCTCATCGACAATCAGGAGCGTTTTTTGGTGATGGCGCATCCGTTCCTGGAGACGACCTTCCAGTAAATTCAGGATCGTTGCTTTATCGAGGCCGTTGGCCTCGATGCCAAATGCGAAGGCAACCCGCCGCAACAGGTCATCGCCCTGGACCTGCGCGCTCTCCAGGCGCACGCTGAGCGTGTCAGAATGCTCCAGATCGCCGAGCAGATCGTCGATCAGGGTTGTTTTTCCCGTGCCAGATTTGCCAGAGACGACGACGAATCCTTCGCCGTGCTTCAAGGCATACTGAAAATACGCCTTCGCTTTGGAGAAACCTCGATGCTTGAAACAGAAGCGGGCATCCGGGCTGAGCCGGAAGGGATCGTCGGAAAAACCGTAATACTCTGTATACATGGCTCTTGAGAGGCGGTCCGTAGGGCGTTTGTCGGCATTGTCGGGGGGCATGCTCGACCTAGTGCAACTGTGCGAAAGTCCCAAGACCGTCTTCAGGTCGTTGTCCTTTTCCTTTTCCTTGTCGTTGTCGTAATCGAATATTCGCCATGTCGAGACCACGATCACGATCACGACAACGAGGAGGCATCGGTCTCGGAACTTGAGCAGCGAAGCACTAGGGGAATTTGTCCGCGGCGCTCGCGTAGAATATCACCCGTTCACCCCATCGTGCGTCATACAACCCAGACGTGACTTCCGCAACCGATAAATTCATCGCAAGCCGATTGTCGGATCCGCAGTGCACTCTGGCTGCCGGCACGAATCCACTTTCCTTCGGTACGCCAGATCCACCTTGAATTCACGCCTCCTCCCCACCGAACACGACCTGGATCGCTGTCTGATCCGCGATCGCCAATCCTTCCGGTCACGACTGCGCGGGCTGCGCAAACGCGAGCGGCCGCACCCTGAGCGGAGTCAGCAGGCTGCCCAGCCCTTCGATCAGAGACTAGCGAAACTCTGGCTGGACATCCAGCAATCCCAGGCGTTGCTAGAACGACGCAAGGCCCAGGTGCCGAGGATCCAGTATCCCGAGGAACTGCCGGTCAGCGAGCGCCGCGTCGAAGTGGCCGAGTTGATCGCCCGTCATCAGGTGGTGGTGCTATGCGGCGAAACCGGCTCGGGCAAATCCACTCAGCTACCCAAGATCTGTTTGGAACTGGGGCGCGGGCTGGCCGGACGCATCGGTCACACCCAACCGCGACGGATCGCCGCGCGCACCCTGGCCAGTCGGATCGCGCAGGAACTAGGCGCGAGCGCGACCGATCGCGGGGGCGATCCGATCAACAGTCTGGTCGGCTACAAGGTGCGCTTTCATGACCGAATCCGTCCCGAAACCTGTATCAAGCTGATGACCGACGGCATCCTGCTGGCCGAAATCCAGCAGGACCGCCTGCTCACCGAGTATGACACGATCATCATCGACGAGGCCCATGAGCGCAGCCTCAACATCGATTTTCTGCTCGGCTATCTGCGCGGCATCCTGCCGCGCCGCCCGGATTTCAAGCTGATCGTCACCTCGGCGACCATCGACCCGCAGCGGTTTGCCGCCCATTTTGCCGACGACCAAGGCCAGCCCGCGCCCATTATCGAAATCTCGGGCCGCACCTGGCCGGTCGAGGTCCGCTACCGTCCGCCAGCGGACGACGAACACGCCGGCGAGCGCGACGACGCCATGCAGCAGGCGATCTCGGACGCGGTTGGCGAATTGGCCCAGGTCGGGCGCGGCGACGTGCTGGTGTTCCTCTCCGGCGAACGCGAGATCCGCGAAACCGCCGAGACGCTGCGCAAGCACCACCCGCCCGCGACCGAGATCCTGCCGCTGTTCGCGCGCCAGGGGCCGCAAGAGCAGGCGCGCATCTTTCAGTCGCACAGCGCGCGCCGCGTCATCCTGACCACGAACGTGGCCGAAACCTCGCTCACGGTGCCCGGCATCCATTATGTGATCGATCCCGGATTCGCGCGCATCAGCCGCTACAGCCATCGCACCAAGGTCCAGCGTCTGCCGGTCGAGCGGATTTCGCAGGCATCGGCCAATCAGCGCAAGGGACGTTGCGGGCGCATCGCCTCCGGCGTCTGCATCCGGCTCTACCGCGAGGACAATTTCGAGTCCCGCGCCGACTTCACCGAGCCGGAGATCGCGCGCACCAACCTGGCCGCCGTCATCCTGCAAATGAAGATGCTCGGTTTCGGGGCCGTCGAGCGTTTTCCTTTCGTCGACCCGCCCGATTCCCGGCTGGTCGCCGATGGCTATCGCACCCTGGAGGAACTGGGCGCGCTCGACGCCCGCGGCGAGCTGACCACGCTCGGGAAGCAGCTCGGACGTCTCCCGGTCGACCCGCGCATCGGGCGCATGCTGCTCGCCGCCGTGGAGCATCGCTGTCTGGCCGAGATGCTGATCATCGCGGCGGCACTGAGCGTGCAGGATCCGCGCGAGCGTCCGCTCGACAAACAGCAGGCCGCCGACGAAATCCACGCCACCTTCCGTCACCCTGAGTCGGATTTCCTCACCTTCGTCAACCTCTGGCGCTTTCTCGACAAGGAACGTCACGAGTTGTCGCGAAACAAATTCATCAAACTCTGCCAACGCCATTTTCTCTCCTGGAACCGGGTCCAGGAATGGCGCGATATCCATGCGCAACTGCGCGAGCAGATGACAGAGATCAGTTATCAGATGTCAGGTGGCAGTTGTCAGTCAGCAGGCAACAAAAATCGCGTGACCGATCATGGTCAACTGCCAACTGACAACTGCCAACTGACAACTGACAACATCCACCGCGCCCTGCTGACCGGTCTGCTGGGCAACATCGGTTTCCGCGAAGCCGAGCGCGAGTTTCAGGGCGCGCGCAACGGTCGTTTCTTCATTCATCCCAGTTCCGCGCTCTTCGCCAAACCGCCGAAATGGGTGGTGGTCGCCGAGCGGGTCGAGACGACGCGCCAGTACGGGCGTATCGCGGCCCAGGTCCAGCCGGGTTGGATCGAGGACGCGGGCCGGCATCTGCTCCAGCGCAGCTATTCCGAACCGCACTGGCAGGCTAAATCCGGTCAGGTCGCGGCCTTCGAGAAGGTCACGTTGTTTGGCGTCACGCTGGTTCCGAAGCGGCGCGTCAACTATGGCCCCATCAATCCCGCCGAGGCGCGCGAGATCTTTCTGCGCTTCGCCCTGGCCGAGGGCGATTTCGAGACCCGCGCGCCCTTCTGGCGTCACAATCGCGAGCTGATCGAGTACGTTCATCACCTGGAGGCCAAATCGCGCCGGCGCGACATCCTGGTGGACGAGGAGGCGATTTATGCCTTCTATGCCGACCGCGTGCCGACGGGCATTTACTCGACGCCTCAGTTCGAGAAATGGCTGCGCCAAGCCACGCGCACGGACCCCAAACTGCTGCATCTGCGCATGGCCGATCTCATGCTGCACGAGGCGGCGGACGTGACCGAGCAATCCTTTCCCGACAGCCTGCGCATCGGCGCCACCGCGCTGCCCCTGGAATACCGCTTCGAGCCCGGCGATGCCGCCGACGGCGTCACGCTCGTCGTCCCGCTGCCGCTCGTCAACCAAGTCTCCAGCGAACGGCTCGACTGGCTGGTGCCGGGTCTGATCGAGGAGCGCATCGTCGCCCTGCTGCGCGGTCTGCCCAAACCGCTTCGCAAGACTTTCGTGCCCATCCCCGACACCGCCGCCCGACTGGTCGCGCGCCTGAAGCCGTCCGACCGACCGCTGATCCAGGCGCTGTCCGAGGCGTTGAAGGCCATGACCGGCATCCAGGTGCCGGAGGATGCCTGGGATCCGTCCGTCATCCCCGAGCACCTGCGCATGAAGATTCGGCTGGTGGACGAGACCGGCAAACCGCTCGCGGTTGGCGACGATCCGGTTCAGCTCAAGCGCCAGTTCGGCGGTCAGGGCCGGCAGGGTTTCAGCCAGCAGTCATCCAGCCCGATCGAACGCGAGGACATCACCCGCTGGACCTTTGGCGATCTGCCCGAGCAGGTCGATCTGACCCGCGCCGGCATCCGGCTGCGCGGCTATCCGGCGCTGGTCGACCGCAGCGACCGCGTCGCTATTCAGATTCTGGATTCAGCGGAGAGCGCCGCGGCGGCGCAGCGCGCTGGATTGCGGCGACTCGTCATGCTGCATCTCGGGGCCGATCTGCGCCAACTGCGCAAGCAACTGACCGACCTGGATCGGATGCGTCTGCAATACGCCAAGGCGCCCAGCGCGAAGAACCCCGGCGACTCAGCGACGCAGGAGACTGGAAACCCGAGCAAGAGCCAGTCGAGCAAGGAGTTGGATCTGGCCGACGAACTGATCGCGCTCATCCTTGACCTGACGTTCATCGAAGGGCTGCCGCTCATCCGAACTCAAGCGGTCTTTGAACAGCGCCTGGCCGCGCGTAAGGATCGACTCTTTCCCACCGTGACCGAGGTCTGCAAGCTGATTGGCGGCATCCTCGCGTCCTATCACGATCTGCGCCGGCGTCTCGCCGGTATCACCCAGATCAACTGGATACCCTCCGTGCTCGACATTCGCGCACAACTCGACGCGCTGATCTTTCGCGGTTTCCCGCAGCGAATTCCCTTCGCGCATCTCAAGGACTATCCGCGCTATCTCAAGGCGATCGACCAGCGGCTGGAACGCCTAGCGCATGCCCCCGGCCGCGACCAACAGTGGATGCGCGAGATGGACGAGATCCAAACCCGCTGGCGCAAGCGCGTAGCGGAGCGTCAGCGTACCCTGAGCGACACCGACGGGGATCCGCGTTTGGACGAGATTCGCTGGCTACTGGAGGAACTGCGCATCGCGCTCTTCGCCCAACAGCTCGGCACCACCGTTCCGGTCTCGGTCAAACGCATTCAGACCCGTTGGTGCGAGTTGGGTTTGTGAAACCGGGAAAATCCTAGAGTCGTCCACGAAAAACACGAAAAGGCACGAAAATTTATTATTTTTCGTGGATTTCGTGTTTTTCGTGGACAAATAATAATCGGCAAATGGGACAACTTGAATGACCACCAATATTTTATTCAAGGATGAGTGCTATCTGATCCAAGGCGCGATTTTTGATGTTTACCGGGAAATGGGCTGCGGCTTTCTCGAAGCGGTTTATCAGGAATGTCTGGAAAAAGAACTCTTGGCACGCGGCATTCCCTTTGTCGCACAACAGTCACTCACGTTGACGTATAAAGGCGAACCACTTCGCCAACTATTCAAACCCGACTTGATCTGCTTCAACTCCATCATCGTCGAACTCAAAGCCCTGTCCGCGCTCAACACCCAGCACACCTCCCAGATCCTGAATTATCTCAAAGCGACCGAACTCAGACTCGGCCTCCTCGTCAATTTCGGCTCTCACCCCAAAGCAACCATCCAAAGAATCATCCTGTAATGATTTTTTGTGTCTGTTCGTGCCTTTCGTGGACAAAAAACAAGGGACCTCGGTTTAATGCAGGGTCGCCGGCGGTTCGCCTTCCCCGTCTTTTCCTGGAAGCAGATCGGCAAACCGCCCGCGCACGTCGGTGAAGTGTTGGAAGTTGGGCGGGGCAAAGGTCCGCCGCTTTTTTGAAACGCCTTTTGGCTTGAGATTGCACTGCGCCACCCAGAGTCCGTGGCGCGTTTCCAGCGTGAAGGAGACGCTGTCCACCGCGTAGGGCGAGGCGCCGATCGAGCCATAGCGCTCCAGGATCGCCTCGAACTGACGCGCCTTGTCCGGCGGCAGGGTCCAGGCTTCCATCAGGACGAAGACGAAATCCGCCTCATGGAGTTCGGCGATTTGCCGGATCGCGGCGACGGACTGATTTTTCTCCGCCTCGCTACTGGTCTGCAACACGATCGGAGTGGTTCGGCCAGTGGTCAGATTGCCGACGAAGGCAATGGGCGTCAGTGACTCGCCCTGTTCGAGCAGGCCGCGAGCCACCTCGATCAGCGGGTCGATGATGTCGCGATAGGCCGAGGGCATGGCGCTCATGCGGAATCCTCCTTCTGTTCACATCGCTGAAATCGGGTTCACCGCTTGCGGGTGGTGAACTCCTTGAGTCGCTGCCGCTGCTTGACCTGACGCGGGGTGAGCTGATTGCGCCGGCCCTGAAAAGGATTGTTTCCGGTCTTGAACTCCAGCCGCAGCGGAGTGCCGAGCAGCTTGAGTTCCTTGCGGAAACGATTGATCAGATAACGCCGGTAGGTCTCGGGGACCGCTTCGGTCTGATTGCCGTGGATGACGATAATCGGCGGATTGCGTCCGCCCTGGTGGGCGTAGCGCAGCTTGATCCGGCGCCCGTGCACGATCGGCGGCTGATGCTCCTGCACCGCCGCTTCCAGCAGGCGTGTCAGCACCGGCGTCCCGAGATCGCGGGTGGCGTTGGCGTAGGCATGCTCCACTTCGTCGAGCAGAAGCCCGACGCCGCTGCCGTGCAGCGCCGAGATCAGATGCAGTTTGGCGAAGTCCAGAAAGGCGAGCTTGCGTTGAAACTGACTCTTGACCTGCTCGCGCTGTTCGGTGTCCAGTCCATCCCATTTGTTGATGGCGACCACCAGCGCCCGGCCGCTTTCGATGATGTGCCCGGCGAGCGTGGCGTCCTGTTCGCCGATGCCCTGATGGGCATCAATCACGAGAATGATGACATTCGACGCCGCGATCGCCTGGAGTGTCTTGATGACGCTGAATTTCTCGATCGCCTCCTGAACCCGCGCCCGGCGGCGCAGTCCGGCGGTGTCGATCAGGGTGTAATGTCGGCCCAGCCGCTCGAAGGGGATGAAAATGCTGTCGCGGGTGGTGCCGGGAAGGTCGAAGGTGACCAGACGCTCCTCGCCAAGCAAGCGGTTGATGAGGGTCGATTTACCGGCATTCGGACGCCCGACGACCGCCACTCGAATACCTTCTTGAGTGTCCTCGCCATCGATCGAGCCCTCCGCCTCGGGCAGTTGCTCGAAGACCCGATCGATCAGCTCGCGGACCCCATTGCCCTGGGTGGACGACACCGGCCAGGGCTCGCCAAGACCGAGCCGATGAAAATCGGCGGTGGCGAAGGTGGGATCGGTGGAATCGCTTTTGTTGACGACCAGCGTGATGGGCTTGCCCAGCCGGCGCAGACGCTGGCTGATCTCGATGTCCTCGGGGGAACAGCCGTCGCGCGCGTCCACCATGAACAGCAGGTGGTCGGCCTCGTCGATGGCGCGCAGCACCTGGCGTTCCATCAGTGCCTCGACGCCCTCGGGCGCGGTGCCGATGCCGCCGGTGTCGACGATCACATAGGGTTTCGGCCCGATCTGACCGACCCCATACTGCCGATCACGGGTCAGTCCCGGAAAATCGGCGACCAGTGCGTCACGGGTGCGGGTGAGCCGATTGAACAGGGTCGACTTGCCCACGTTGGGACGGCCGATCAGGGTGATGACGGGAAGCATGGGCGTTGGGCTCGATGGCGAATGACGGATGGAGATATAAGGAATCGCAACGGGTCTTCCGATCGGTGCGGGCAATGTCCGGAAAACCGCCTCCGCGCGGATCGACCGCGGCTCATGGCGCCTCGTCGGAGGATGCAACCGGTTTGTCGACGGGCACAGCGGTTTGGGTTGCGTCGGCCCCCTTGTCGCGCCCCTTGGACACGGACGACGCACCAACGGTCAAGGCGGCGAGCGTGCCGTCTTTCGCATAAACGTAAAGACGTCCGCCAGACACCAGCGGGCGCGCCGTGATTCCGCCCTTTTTGCTGATCCGAGTCCGGCCAACCAGACGCCCGTCGGATTGGTTGAGCAGATGCAGATAGCCTTCCAGATCGCCGACCGCGAGCAGATTGCCGACCAGTGCCGGGGCGGTGAGTTGACGATAGAGCAGGTTTTCCTGTTTCCAGCGCCCCGCGCCGGAGTCCAGGTCAGCCGCCCAGATGCGATCCTGCGAGTCCGTGACGAAGAGACCGGTTCCCTCGGCGGCGAGCCCGGCGTGAGCCGACAGTTCGCGACGCCAGAGGACTTCGCCGGTGGTGGCGTCGACGGCGGCCAGGTCGCCGTTATAGGAACCGACGTAAAGGGTGTTGCCAATCAGGATGGGATCGGCGTCGATGTCGGCGATGCGCGCGAGTTCCGAGCGGCCGCTCGGGCGCGAAACGATAACCTCCCACAACGGCGTCCCATCCTGTGGATCGAGTTTGATCAGTTTGCCGCCGGACAGACCGACGACGATCCCGCTCGGCGTCATGGTCGGGGTACTGCTGCCGCGCAGGGTCAGGACCGGCGCGGGATAAGCGATCCGCCACAGCTCCTTACCGGTCGCGGCATCCAGGCCGTAGAGGGTATCGTCCAGCGTATGAACGACGAGCTTGCCGTCTCCGGTGAAACGCGGCACCGACAGGACTTCGCTGCCGAGAAGGGCACGCCATTGCTCGCGACCGTCCTGCGTGGACAGGACGAGCAACTCACCCTGGCTGGTGCCGAGCGCCAGGCGGTCGCCCTCGACATCCGGTCCGCCGCTGAACGTCAGGCCGGTCTCGCGTTCCCACAGGATGCGCCCCGTCTCCGCCGCGATCGACACCACGCGACCGCGCGCGTCGGCGACATACAGATGGCTGGCCGCAAGCGCGGGCACGAGATAGAGACGCCGTCCGTCGCTGCCACGCGTGGGTCGCGCCGACCAGAGCACGTTGACCGCGACTTCCTGGACGACGCTGGAGAGTTTGGTCGGTGGCGTCGGATCCTTATCCTTGCCAAACCAGGGGATGGATCCGCATCCCGCCAGCAACGCGGCCAAGAGAACCGCCCCTAGACGCGTGAGCGTCGATCTGCATTGGAATCCCATGTACGCGTATCCGTGACGGAAGTTCGTGAATCATGAACGATGAATCGTGATGACTGGAGGGTTGTGTGCGCGATCCACTCGGTCTGTCCTCGCGCCCGACTACCCGGCGGGGAGGTTGTCGAGCTTGAGTCGAATCAATTGCGACAGACCGCTGCCTTGCTCGATCGCCTGTTCGTAGGCCGCACGCGCGGCGGCCGCATCGCCGCGCGCGGCGGCGAGATCGCCCCGGACCGCGGCGAACTCGCCGGCGAAAGCGGGGCTGTTATCGTGGGCGGACAGGGTCGCGTCAGCCTCGTCCAACTGACCTTCGGCAACCTGGATGCGCGCCAGCCGCAGGGCCGCGATACGGGCGATGGCCGGATCCGGCGCCTTGCCAATCGCCTCGCGCAGCACGCGCATGGCGGCGGCGCTATCGCCCGCCTGATAGAGCGCCTTGGCCGCGACCAGCTCGCTTAAGCTTGCATAGGGCGTGGAGCCGAATTCGTCTTTCAACAGTTCCGCCTGCTTAACGACCGCCTCGGGTTGACTCATGGCGGCGTTGGACAGCAACTGCTCGAAGGCGGAGGACGCCTGACCGGCGACACGCTGCTGATGATCGGTCCAGAAACGCCAGGCGTAGATGGATCCGAGGCCAATCGCGGCGCCGGCGATCACGGACAGGCCGTTTTCCTTCCACCACTTTTTGATGGCCTCGACTTTTTCTTCGTCGGTTTCGTAACTCACTGCGTTCTCCGTCAGAAAGAAGATGCGTCGGATGGGTAGAGCGAAGCGAAACCCATCGCCAACCGCTAGCCTAAAAACGCCACCAGCTCATCGAACCCCAGTTCGCGTTGCTCGCCTTCCTCGCGCAAGGGTTTGACGCCAAACACGTCGCGTTCCAGTTCCACCTCGCCAAGCACCAGCGCGTAACGCGCGCCACTCCTGTCGGCTTTTTTGAACTGACTCTTGAAACTGCCGCCGCCACAATGAGTCATCAACCGCAGCGCGGGAACGGCATCGCGGAGCCGTTCGGCCAGCATTGGGGCGGCCTGTTGCGCCCGGTCGCCGACCGCGACCAGATAGGCATCGACCGGCGGCTCGGCGGCATGTCCGGCGAGTTCCAGAAGCTCCACCAAACGCTCCAGCCCCATCGCGAAACCGACCGCCGGCGTGGACCGACCGCCGAGTTGTTCGACCAGACCGTCGTAGCGTCCGCCCGCGCAGACGGTGCCCTGGGCGCCCAGATCGTCGGTGATCCACTCGAAGACGGTGCGATTGTAATAATCCAGTCCGCGCACCAGACGCGGGTTCACCAGATAGTCGACACCGGCCTCGTCGAGCCCGTGGCGGATCCGCTCGAAATGGCTGCGGGTCGCCTCGCCCAGATGGTCCATCAGCGAGGGCGCGGCGGCGACGATCTTTTGGGTCTGAGGGTTTTTGGAATCCAGGACGCGCAGCGGATTGGTGTGCAGACGCTTGCAACTGTCCGCGTCGAGCTGATCGGCATGGGCGCCGAGATAGGCGACCAATTGCTCGCGATAGGCCAGACGTTCGTCCGGATCGCCGAGCGAATTGATCTCCAGCCGAAATCCATTGAGACCGAGGGTGCGCCACAGACGCGCCGTCAGCAGGATCATTTCCAGGTCGATGTCGGGGCCGTCCAGACCGAAGGCCTCGACTCCGATCTGATGGAATTGCCGATAGCGCCCGCGCTGGGGGCGCTCGTAGCGGAACATGGGACCACGGTACCAGAGCCGCTGAGGCTGGACCAGCAAACCGTGTTCGATGGCCGCGCGCACGCAGCTTGCCGTGCCCTCCGGGCGCAGACTCAGGCTGTCGCCATTGCGGTCCTCGAAGCTGTACATCTCCTTTTCGACGATATCGGTCACTTCGCCGATGGAACGCTTGAACAGGTCCGTCACCTCGACCAGCGGGGTGCGGATCTCGGCGTAGCCGTAGCCGGAGAGTACCTGGCGCGCCGTGTCCTCGATCCGATGCCAGATCGCGATGCGTTCGGGCAGAATGTCATGCATCCCCCGGATAGCTTGAATATATTTAGTCATGCTTGGTCATTGCGGATTCACCGGGTCGAGCGTAAAGCGCGCCACATTGCCGCGCGAGCGGGCCATGACATCGAAGGCTTTCCCGCCAACGATCATCCTGGTAGCCGATGCGTTACCGATCACGAACTTATAGGGCGGCTGGCCTTCCAATACGCGACGGTCGCCCTCGCGCATCTCACCGTTGAGCATGACATTTCCGTCGCTGCCCATCACGCTGATCCAGGAGGCGCCGGAAAATTCGAGCATGACCTCGGTGGACATCGCGGCCGCCGGTTCCTCGTCGGTGTCCGCGAGCAGCGGCCCGCTCGCCTCTGGCTGGGGCGGGTTTGACACGCGTTCGGGTTCTGCCGATGCAGGTTCAGACAGTGGGTTTGGTTCTGGAGCATTTTGAGCGATGGCAGGCGTCGGATCCAGCGAGTCCGCCGAGGATTCTTCAACGGGCGCCGACATCGGCCGCTCCGGCAGAACAGGCTCGGACGCTTCCTGCTCTTCCAGCGGAATGAGATCGACGGCTGGCGCCGTCTTGTCCAGACCGGATTCGTCATCCTTCGTCCCAGTCTGGGCCGAGCCGAACAGCGAGGGCCAAAAAGCCGAGCCGGACTCGGCCCCTTGCCCGGCGCGGTTCTGCCACCACAGGATCGACAGGCCGATGACCGCACCAACCATGATCAGGCCAATCAGGCGCGCCGGCAGCTTTCCGGAGCGGCCCGCGCGGCGTGGTTGGCGCACGGGCACAACCGTAGCGATCCGCTCGTCGGCATGCGCCGTCGCGGCGTGGTAGGCGTTGACGATCGAGGTTGGGTCGAGCCCGATCAAACGGGCGTAATTTCGAAGGTATCCAGCGACATAGACAGGTGCCGGGAGCGCCTCGTAACGATCCTGCTCAAGCGCCTCCACGACATCGTTGCGCAGATGAAGCTGCGTGGCAATGCGTTCGATTTCGATCCCGCGCGACTGACGCTGTACCCGCAGCCGCCGGCCAGGGCTTTCGGCGAGATCGACAACGTTGTGATCGTTCGATTCGCTAGCGGTCATTTGATTCATCATGACGGATCCCTACAACTCTCGGGTTTTGGGCGCTTGTGGGAAATTGGTTTTCAGTACCTGATCGTAGTAGTCCGCACGCTTGCGGTTGCCAAGCTTGCGCTCAACCTGCGCCCCGATGACGAGTGCGCGATAGGAGGTTGCGGGAGTGCGAACCGTACTTGGCTCGAAATACCGATCCAGATAGCCCTTCGCGGCCTGCGCGTCGCCGGCGTTGTACTTGAACTCGGCCAACCTGGCCAGCGCGGGACCGAAATTCGGATTCGCGGCGATGGCCGCGCGATAATACTCCTCGGCCTTGCTGGCATTGCCCGCGCTGGCGGCACAGTTGCCGGCGTTGGTCATGGCGATCCAAGGCGTCGAATAGAGCGGGTTCGCCAGCGCTTTTTTAAATTGTTCATCGGCCTCCGCATACCGCTTCTGGCGGCACTCGTAGGAACCGTAGGCATAGCGGACATCCGAATTGTTGGGCGAGAGCTTCAACGCCTGTTCATAATGCTGCCGGGCGCGCTCGGCCTGACCGATCTCCTCGTAGAGAAACGCCACCCAGACGTGGGCGCGGGGATATTTCGCGTCGGCCTCGATGGCCTGCTGGGCGCGCCGAAAGGCAACCTCGGTCTGGCCGCGGTTGTAGTATTCCTCAGCCATGCGGACGTAAAGCTCGGCGGGGCTGTCCTCGGGATCCAGCCCGAGCGACTCGTCGTTTTGCTGGATGGTTTTCTTACCGCCGCAGCCGGCCAGCAGGAGACAGAGCCCGACGATCATGACAGATTGAAGCATGTGACGGTTCATCCGGTCGCCACCCTCCGACCCTCTTCGACCACCACGCGCCCAAGCCGGCGCGTGCGGTCGTCCACCCGGCCAACCAACTGCCCGCAGGCGGCGGCAATCTCGTCGCCGCGCGTCTTGCGGGTCATCGCGAAGAGCCCAGCGCGCGTGAGCCGCACGCGGAACTCCTCGATGCGCTCGGGGGGCGAGGTGCCGAAGTCGCTCCCGGCGAAGGGATTGAAGGGAATCAGATTGAGCTTGGACGGTATGCCTTCGAGCAAACGAATCAGTTGTTTGGCATGAGCCAGACTGTCATTGACGCCATCGAGCATGACGTACTCCCAGGTGATTTTGCGGCGCTTGTCCTGACCGACATACGCCTTGCACGAGGGCAACAACTCAGCCAGCGGATACTTCCGGTTGATCGGAACCAACTGGTCGCGCAGCGCGTCATTGGGCGCATGCAGCGAGACGGCCAGCGAGACGTCGCTGACCTCGCGCAGCCGATAGATGTTCGGCACGATGCCAGAAGTGCTCAGTGTCACTCGCTGCTTGGCCAGCATATAGGCAAGATCGTCCTGCATGATGTCCATGGCCTTGACGACGGCCTCGAAGTTGGCGAGCGGCTCACCCATGCCCATCATCACCACGTTGGTCGGCGGTTTGTCGAGCTGGCGCGCGGCATGCCAGACCTGACCGATGATCTCGCTCACGGCGAGGTTGCGATTGAAGCCCTGCCGAGCCGTCGCGCAGAAGGCGCACTCCAGCGCGCAGCCAACCTGGGAGGAGACGCAAATCGTACTGCGCCGCCCCTCGGGGATGAACACGGTTTCGATGCGCTGCCCGTCATGGAGTTCCATGATCCATTTGACGGTGCCATCCGCCGAGGGATGGGACTCGATGATGCGCGGCAGACGGATCTCCACTGTTTCGCGCAGGGTTTCGCGCAATGATCGGGAGAGGTCGGTCATGGCGTCGAACTCGACGACGCCATGCTTATGGACCCACTTGAACAGATTGCGTCCATGAAACGCCTTGACGCCCAGCCCGATGACCAGCGCCTCGCAGTCGGCAAGGTTCAGATCCAGCAGGTTGGGCTTGGTTCCGGCGGTGCTC
Source organism: Thiocystis minor (assembly GCF_016653465.1). GTDB lineage: Bacteria > Pseudomonadota > Gammaproteobacteria > Chromatiales > Chromatiaceae > Chromatium > Chromatium minus. Next base: position 25,599 of record NZ_NHSQ01000092.1, read on the forward strand.
ATGGACGGATGCCTGTTAGCGGGTGCGTGGGCAAACGCCTTCCGGGAAGAAGAAGGCAATTTCGACTTCCGCCGTCTCCGGGGCATCCGAGCCATGGGCGGCGTTTTCGGTGAAGGAGTCGGCGAAATCCGCGCGGATGGTGCCGGGGGCTGCGTTGGCCGGATTGGTGGCGCCCATTATGTCGCGATTCTTGGCGACGGCATCCTCGCCTTCCAACACCTGGACCATGACGGGACCGGAGGTCATGAAACCGACCAGTTCCTCGAAGAAAGGCTTGCCCTGATGAATGGCATAAAAGGCGGATGCCTGTTCGCGGCTCAAGTGCAGCATGCGCGCGGCGACGATCTTCAGGCTGGCGGCCTCGAACCGGCTCAGGATGGCGCCGATAGCGTCCTTGGCGACGGCATTGGGTTTAATGATGGAAAGGGTGCGCTCTGTGGCCATGCGGGCTCCGGATCGGGCGTTGAGGATGCGTCGGAAATCGACAAGGGCGAGTGATGAGCGATCCCGCCCGCTTGATACATGGCGAAGGGATCGTCGTCGTTCGGATCGAATCAATCGGCAAGTTTAGCGTTAGCGACTGACCCGGGCAATGCCAGTCATCCGTTTGCGTTCGGCGCACGGATCGATCCGAGCCATGAAGCGCCATCATTCGGAGCGGGCACCTGCTTGATCGCTCACCGGCCTCGCGAGAGGCTCGGACCACAACCCCGAGACATTGCCGGTCATCATACTGTCTTCGAATCTTCACAAATCCCTGATCCGTTTTTCCATGGTTTTCCTTAACATCGCGAATTCATTGACCCGTTGCACGGACTTCTCCGAAACGCGCCATTCATTTTCCAACCTGTCTTTAAGGAATGCCATCCATGACCAAGTCTCTCAGCAAGACACTGTGCAGTCTGCCAGCCTTCATGCTGGCACTGGGCTGCACCCAGTCCAGTGCGGATATCAGCTTGACGGAGATCCCCGGCGTATCCAGCATGGGAACTGCCACCACGGCCAGCTTCGACATGCTGGTTCGGTCCACCTCTGGCACCGACACGCCTTTCGCGACGTCGGACAGCCTGGACATCACGGCAAGCATCGCGCCCGCCGCGGGCGATGTCGGCAGCAGCGCGGATCTCTATCTGGTCGCCTACCAGAATGGCGTCTGGCTGAACCGTGACAGCAGTGGCGCCTGGGGGATCTGGAACGGCGCCATGGAGTCACGGTTCCTGCCAGCGCGCCTGTGACACTGGCCGCCCAGCAGCCGATCAGTATCATCGAGAATCTAAAGGGTCCTGGGTTTTTCCAGGGTTTTGTCGGCTACAAAAAAGTCGGCGGCAATGAAGTCGTTTACAACGGAACCCCGCTGACATTCGAGATCAGCGACCTCGTCTTCTCCGGCATCTCCGTGCCTGCCAGCGTGGAAGAAAAACGCCAGATCCGCAGCACCGAAAGCGTCTTCGTAAAGGGAGAAGAGAAAGCGATCGGCTACCAGGATATCGTGCGCACCAATGAAGTCCTGGCCAAACTGGGAGGCTCCGCGGCCGAAACCGAAATCTTCGGCCTGCTCAAGGACAAAGACGGTGTCGCCCAACTGCAGGAAGACGCCAGCCCCTGGGTCTGCACCAATGGTTCGGGGCCGGATCACACGTCCCTCCTGACGTTCGGGAGCGATCTGTTCGCCGTCACGCAGCTTGAGTGCAATCTGGGAGGCGCCTACATCACCAAGCTGGATCAGGACAGCAGCGGCAACCTGAGCGCTGTTTCCACGCGCTCGGTGGATTTCTCGAATGTCTTCGGCACCTATGTCAACTGCGCCGGCATCACCACCCCCTGGAACACGCATCTGGGGTCCGAGGAATACGAACTGCCCATGGGCATCTTCAACCCCGAGGCCGAGGGTGGCGCCTGGTTCGACGATCGGACCCACAACGATCGCATGAAGGCCATTGCAGCCTTCAACAAGCTTGAGAATACAGCCGAAAACGCGGCCTATTTCGGCTATTACTTCGGTTGGACGCCCGAGGTTCGGATCACCTCCGCCAACGGCGATCACACCGTCGACAAGCACTTCGCCATGGGACGTTTCGCGCATGAACTCGCCTATGTCATGCCCGATAACCGGACCGTCTATCTCTCCGACGACGGCAGTAACGTCGGACTCTATCTGTTCATCGCGGACAAAGCAGAAGATCTGAGCGCCGGCACGCTCTATGCCGCGCGCTGGCTTCAGACCTCGGGCGCTGGCGCGGGTGCCGCCAACATCGAGTGGGTCAACCTGGGCCATGCGACGAATGACGAGATCCGCGCGGCTCTCGATAACAAGACCACCTTCGGCGACATGTTCGAGAGCGCCGAACCCGTCGACGCCACCGCCGGCACCTGTCCCGAGGGCTTCAAGAGCACCAACACCTATGACGAAGGTCTGCTCTGTACCCGCCTGAAATCGGGCATGGAACAGATCACATCGCGTCTGGAGACCCGTCTCTACGCCGCGCATCAGGGCGCGACCACCGAGTTCCGCAAGGAAGAAGGGCTCACCTACAACCCGGATGACAATGTGCTCTATGTCGCCATTAGCGAGGTGGCGAAGGGCATGGAGGACGGCTCGTCGAGCGATATCGGCGGGCCGAATCATATCCGGCTGGAAAAGGCCAACAAGTGCGGCGCGGTCTATGAAATGGGACTCAAAGGGTCGACCGCGGATACTGGCGGCCAGCCGATCGACAGCAACTATGTCGCTTACAACATGTCCGCGATCGTGGTGGGAACGCCGACGAACTACAGCGGCACGGATCTGTCCGCCAACACCTGCGATGTCAACGGCATCGCCTCGCCAGACAACGTCACCTATCTGCCGAAGTACAAGGCGCTGGTTATTGGCGAGGATACCAGCGGTCATCAGAACGACTATGTCTGGAACTACGATCTCAACACTAAGCGCCTGACCCGTATCGCCACCACGCCCTTCGGCGCGGAGACGACATCGCCTTTCTGGCACGCCAACATCAACGGCTTTGGCTATTTGACTTTGGTGACCCAGCATCCTTACGGCGAATCGGATGCCGATCAGGCTCAGAGCCCGGATGACAAGGAGTCCCATGTTGGCTACATCGGTCCTTTCCCGCGTCTCGATTAGTCGCTTGTCGCGATAACCGACGAGCCCGCGGCCGTATTTGGCCGCGGGCTTTTTTGCGTTTTTGTGTTTAACGATCAAGGGGATTTAGCAATGATGTTGTCACATCGGCGAGTTGCCAAGGCGAAAGCGGGCATTCTGACGGCCGGTTTCGTCCTGCTGATTTCACAAGGCAGCCAGGGGTTTCTCGGTTCTCCCGTCCATGGGGATAGCGGGGCTGCCGGAGACGCCGCGGTTCCGTCGGCGGGCGGCGCGACGGTCAGTGTGCGCGATACCTTCATCCATAACCCCTATGCGTATATCGCCCCTCAGTGCTACAGCCTCACCAGCAACGTCGAGGGCGCTGTCGTCAATCCCTGCTATGTCTGTCATCAGGTCGGCAAAACGCCGAATTATCTTGACGATAGCGATTTCCAACTGACCTACGAGATGACCGAGGGGGCGTTGATCAACCCCTGGTCGAACCTGTTTGAGGATCGTTCGGCGCGGATTGCCGATCTCGCCGACGACGCGATCCTCGACTATGTCCGCACGGACAACTATTTCACGCCAGGCGGCGATCCGCTCCTCGCCAACCGCTTGCGCGCGCTCCCGGCCGATTGGGATCTCGGGCGCGACAGACGCTGGGACGGCTATGTTCCCGATGTCTATTTCCAATTCGACGATCAGGGCTTCGACCGTGACCCGGAAGGCGGCTACACTGGCTGGCGCGCCTTTGCCTACTACCCAACTCCGGGAACCTATTGGCCGACCAACGGCGCCGCCAGCGAGGTTCTGATCCGCCTGCCGGACGCCTTTCGACGCAACTCACAAGGCGATTTTGACCCGACCCTCTATGCGCTCAACCTCGCGATCGTCGAGGCGCTCGTCAAACGTCGCGATGTCGTCATCGACCCGGTAGACGAATCGCTCTATCAGACCGATCTCGACCGGGACGGCGCACTTGGCTCGGCCACGGTCGTTCGTTATGACTGGGCTCCACTGGAGCAGCGTTTCATGTCCTATCTCGGTCAGGCCGGACAACTGCAGCGCGATGGCAAGGTGCATCTTGCCGCCGGCCTGTTTCCGGAAGGCACCGAATTCCTGCAAGGGTTGCGCTATCTCGACCTCGACGCAACGGGCGCCGTGCGGCCAGCAGCCAGGCTGAAAGAGTTGCGCTACGCGCGGAAAAAATCCTGGTACAACTATTCAGAACTCAAGGGCATCGTCGACCGCGAGAATGCCGAACGACGCGAGTACGAAAACAACACCATCAAGCAGGTTCCAGGGGATTACGAGCGGGGTCTGTTCGCGCAGGGCTGGGCCTATCAAGGGTTCATCGAGGACCGCGCGGGCGAACTGCGGCCGCAGACCCAGGAAGAGACCCTCTACTGCATGGGCTGTCACAGCGGCCTCGGCGCCACCACGGACACGACGTTCGCCTTCGCCAGAAAGCTCGATCCCGACGCCCATCGGCACGGCTGGTATCACTGGACGCAGAAAGACGCGACCGGCCTAAACGAGCCCAAGGTCGAGATCGCGGGGGCGGGCATCCAGTTCGAGTACTCCTACTATCTGATGTATACCCGCTCCGGAAACGAATTCCTCGACAACCCCGAGCTGCGGGAGCGGTTTTTCAATCAGGACGGTTCGCCGAACGCGGCCTCCTTCGAGCGGCTCCACGACGATATCACGCAGGCGCTGAATCCCTCGCCCGCGCGGGCGCTGGCGCTCGACAAGGCGTATCGAACGATCGTCGAGGATCAGGATTTCGTGGAAGGACGCGATACCAACCTTGAGCCTTTTCAATGGGTCTTGCCGGTGGTGCCCAAGGATCTGCCGACCGGAATCCCGCAGGCGGCCAACGTCACCGCATTCCAAGGTTGTTTCGACTCTGGCGGAGCCTGCGAACCGGACCGCCCGGCGCTGCGCGACGACTGGGCCGCGCGCGTCACCGGGGTCGGCATGGCGGGACCGGATGGCGCCCGCTATCAGGTGGACTGGCGGGGCATCATCCAGTTGAGCCGCTACGCCCTCGGCATCGAAGGCGTGGAGTTTACCTTTCCCCCGCGCCTGACGCTGCCGACCCGCGCCATCGTGCCCTTGAAGGATATTCCCGTCTGTTACGACTGCCACCGGATCGCGGCGCCCAGCGTCGATGCCGAGAACCGGGCAACGTTGGCGGTCGATCCCGCCGACGGGATCGGCGAGTCGGTCGGCGAAGGGAAACTCCAGCAACTGACCTCGGACGGAGCGCGCGATCTCGGGGCGAAATGGAGTCCGGACGGGCGCCTCATCGCCTTCGTTTCCGACCGTAGCGGGACAGATCAGATCTGGTTGATGGATGCGACGGGCGGCTCGACGCGGCAGCTCACGCAGGGGCCGTCGAAGCATGCCTGGCCAGAGTGGAGCCCGGACGGCGGGCGTCTGGTGTCTTGGAGCTTCGATCCGGCGACCTCCCTGCACGGCATCCAGACCATTGATGTCGATGGCCGCAACGCGCGCCAGATCGTGACCTGGAGCGGGCATCTGGATCGCCCGGCCTGGCGCCCCGACGGACAGTACATTGCCCTGGCCGCCGAGGTGGATGGCAATTGGGATCTCTGGCTGGTGCGTCCCGATGGCAGCGAGCGACGCCGTCTCACCCAGGATCCGGCGATGGAGACCAATCCGCTCTGGAGCCCGGACGGCTCGACGCTGGCGTACAAGGTCGCGCCTTCGGGTGATTACAATCTCACCATCGAGAACTTCATGACCTTCGAGCAAGGTCTCGACAATCCCACCGTGCATGTCTGGAATGGGCCGCAGGCCGTGCAGATGAATGCATGGAGTCCCGATGGCTCGCAGGTCGCCTATACCGCCGAAGTGATCAACGACGCCTCCGGCGAAGATCGCGTCACCTATGTCAACATCGTCTCGGACCTGACCTTGAAGGATGGCGAGGCGATCGCCGAACCCTCCGTCATCGTCTCGCAAGGTCAGACGTTGGGCGACCGCGGCGCGGTCTTCTCTCCGAATGGCGGCGAACAAGTGGCGTTCTGGGCCTGGGACAAGAACTATCGCACCACCCTCTGGCTTTATGATCAGGCCACGCAAGCGGTGCGTCAGCTCACGACCTTGGGATCCGACCTGTATCCGCAGTGGAGCCCGGATGGCAAGCGTCTGGTGTTCGAGTCGGGGCGGGGCGGGAATAGCGATCTATGGATGCTGTCGCTCGATTGAATCGAGCTGGATCTCGCGATCCGCACTGGACATCGCGCCTCATCCTGGATGAGGCGCTTGTTCGGACGTTCGGAATATCCGCCATCGTCGATGCGGATTACAGCTCGACCACATCCGAGATGATCTTGTAGAAATACTCAATCCAGTGCTCGCCATCGGGAAAATCCATCGAAATCGGTCGCTGACCATCGGTCTCCCGGATACAGGTGAACACGGGCGAGCCATCCATGCGGAGGGTTGCCTCGAAGCTCAGAAAGCCATGCGGCATGGCTAATTTCAGGCCATACGGCGCCTGCTCCGGCCCTGACATCGACATCAGCAGCCCTGACACCCGATCATCGCGACGATCATAGTCATCGGGCCAGATCTGCCGCAGGATGGAGATGCGGACGTATTCGTTTTCGACATCCTTGAAGGCGCGGATGAGCGGCGCCGCCAGTTGAGCGCATGACGAATAAACATGCCGATCCTTCAATTCGGAGTCCTGAGCGCTCAGGACGCTTTCCTGCGCAAGCGCCCTTAATTTTTGCAACGTTGGATTCATTTCAGTATACCGTGGCCTTGGTTCGCCATCGCCCGCTGGACCGAGCCGTTCGTCGCGGGCAGTCCTCATGATAGCGGATCGGGGCCACATCTGGATGCCTGGTCGTCACCGCCAGGCGACTCTCTCAGGCCGACCGCAACGCTTGTCAACGAATGACACTCGCCTCCAACTCGAACATGGGTTTACTTTCCGGACCCACTTCATGCAACGATGGATTCAAATAACGGGCACTAAGTGTCGGCTTGACGTTCAGCGACAACAGGGAGGGATCGAGATATTTTTTGAGCAGACGCCGTGCCTTCCCGGTATTGCGCACGCCGCGCAAAGTACGGACCTGCTTGAGCGCCGTTTGCGTGGGCGCCGTGCCGCCGTGACGACGATAATTGTTGATCACCGCCTCGGTATAGTTGAGCGTCTCCAGATAAGTGACCTGACTGTTGGTGCGGTCGACCACACCCTCGCCGGCGTTGTAGGCCATGATCACCCGACCATAATCGTTGTTGTATTTTTTCAGGAGCCGTTTGAGATGTCGCGTCCCCGCGTGAAGATTGGTCTGAGGATCGAAGAGCGCATCCGCCGAGGAGACGCCATAATCTGCCGCGGTGGCGGGCATTAACTGCATCAGGCCGACCGCGCCGGCACTGGACACGGCATGGGCATTGTAGTTGGATTCGGCGGCGACGACGGCGCGCACCAGCGCTTCCTCGACGCCGTACCGGCTCGCCACCGCCGGGATCAGGTCTGCGACCTGGGCACGACTTGGGCGTGTTCGGTTGGGCGGATTGGGCAAGGCCGGTCGAGTTGGCGCGGCGCTGATGGGAACGGCGTCGGTGGCCTCGGCGATATTCGCGGGTGGAGACTGATCTTTTGGCGCGCTCCAGGCGACGGCGGGAGCAAGCAGCAAAAGCAGCAACAGGACACTCGAAAAAGAGTTGATCATCCGTTCGACGAACCTCTGTGCTGAGCAGGAATCGGGTGGGATGGCTCGCTACATGACCGATGTCGCCGGTCACGGATTGTTCGAGCCGCATCACACGACAGAGTGAGACACCATTCAAGCAATGAATAAAGAAAAACGCCAACGAATCTTCGCGCGTCTGCGCGACGCCAACCCCTCGCCCACCACCGAACTGCTGTATGACACCCCCTTTGAGTTACTGATCGCGGTCATCCTCTCGGCCCAGGCGACCGACAAAAGCGTCAACAAGGCCACCGCCAGCCTCTTTCCGCTCGCCCGGACTCCCGCGGAGATCCTGGCGCTCGGCGAGGAAGGGCTCAAGTCGCACATCCGCACCATCGGACTCTTCAACAGCAAGGCCCGGAATATTCTCAAGACCTGCGCCATTCTGATCGCCGAACATGGCGGCGCGGTGCCGCGCGAGCGCAAGGCTCTCGAAGCCCTGCCGGGCGTCGGGCGCAAGACCGCGAATGTGATCTTGAATACCGCGTTCGGCGAACCGACCATTGCGGTGGATACGCATATCTTTCGAGTGGCCAACCGGACCCGGCTCGCCGAAGGCAAAACGCCGCTGGCGGTCGAACAGCAATTGCTGCGGCATGTCCCAAAGCCCTTCCAGAAGGACGCTCACCATTGGCTGATCCTGCATGGCCGCTATGTCTGTGTCGCCCGCACGCCGCGCTGTCCGCACTGTGGCATCGCCGATCTGTGCGAGTTCCCGGACAAAACGCTGGATTGAGGATGCCGCGGCTTGACGGCCCGATCCGACGATGCCGGACCTGACCCTGCTCAATCCAACATTTTTTAGGCGATTTTCGGGAAAGTTCATACCCATGCCCAAGGCTTCAAATGGACAGGATGAACGGGATGTTTCAAGATTCGCAGGATTAAACAACGGCTTTTGACGAAATCCTGTCCATCCCGCGCAATCCTGTTAATCCTGTCCATTAACAGCCTCTCCGTGGGTCGATTGTTTTCGGAACATCACCTTGGCGAGACATCACGCACACCATGTTTTCCTCGGATCGCAACAGCCATCGCGGCGTTTTCATCCAGGCCTGGGAAAAGGCCAGAGCCGAACAACCGCTGGAACCACTGGAACTCCAAATCGTCGGGATCCTGCGGCAACATCCGGAGTATCAGCCGTTCCTCGAAGCGGGGGATAGCGCGCTGGAGCGAGACTTCTCCCCTGAGCAGGGCCAATCCAATCCATTCCTGCATCTGGGTCTACACTTGGCGATCCTGGAGCAATTGAGCATCGATCAGCCCGCGGGCATCCGGAAATTGTATCGGAACCTGACGCGGCGCACCGGCGACGCCCACGAGGCGGAGCACCGCATCATGGCGTGTCTCGCGGAGAGTCTCTGGAAACTCCAGCACGACCGGCAGCCCTTCAACGAAAGCAACTATCTGGAGTGCGTCAGGCGTGCCAGACGCGCCTGATCTGGCGGTGACCGTCGCCGCATCCGGGGGCTCCCGTGTTAGCCTTGACCATCGTTACAACCGAAAACGGAACCCTGGATCGATGGCCACGCAAGATTTCGACAGCATCGTGATTGGCACCGGACCTGGCGGCGAAGGGGCGGCGATGAAGCTGGCCAAGGCCGGTCAGCGGATCGCGGTGATCGAGGCCCATGACGCGGTCGGCGGCGGCTGCACCCATTGGGGCACGATCCCGAGCAAGGCGCTGCGCCACTCGATCCAGATGCTGGCGGATTACCGCCGCAATCCGCTCTTCCAGCAGACGCAGCATCAGATCGAGGTGGAATTTCCGGATCTGCTGCGGGCGGCGGATGGCGTCATCAACGAGCAGGTCCGCACCCGCTATCGCTATTACCAACGCAACCGGGTGCAGGTCATCTTCGGGCACGCGCGTTTTCTGGAGCCGGATCTGCTGGAAGTGCGACGCCCTGGCGGTCTGACCGATCGACTGCGCGCGCAACATCTCGTGATCGCCACCGGTTCGCGGCCCTATCATCCGCCCGAGCTGGATTTCAGCCATCCCCGCATCCGCGACAGCGACTCGGTGCTGGCGCTTCCGCACACCCCAAGATCCATCACCATCTATGGGGCCGGCGTCATTGGCTGCGAGTACGCATCGATCATGAGCTCGCTCGATGTAAAGGTGAATCTGGTCGACACCCGCGACCGGCTCCTCTCCTTTCTCGACGACGAGATCACCGATGCGCTCAGTTATCGCCTACGTCAGCAGGGGGTCGTGATCCGGCACAACGAGACCTATCGGCGCGTGGAGGCCGGCGCGGATGGCGTGGTGCTGCATTGCGAGTCCGGCAAAAAATTCAAGACCGATATTCTGCTGTGGGCGAACGGGCGCACCGGCAATACTCATGACCTGGGACTTGAAACCATCGGCCTGATCCCCAATCAGCGCGGCCAGTTGGATGTGAACGCCAGCTATCAGACTGCCCTGCCCCACATCTACGCGGTCGGCGACGTGGTCGGCGCGCCAGCATTGGCCAGCGCCAGTTATGATCAGGGGCGTTTCGTGGGTGCCCATATTGCGGACGGGGACTGCGACTGGTCGCTGATCGAGGAATTTCCGACCGGGATCTACACCGTGCCCGAGATCAGTTCCATCGGCCGCACCGAACGCGAACTCACCGCCAGCCAGATCCCCTACGAGGTCGCCCAGGCGGACTTCAAGAGCATCGCGCGCGCCCAGATCACGGGACATACCGTCGGCATGCTCAAGCTGCTGTTTCATCGCGAGACGCTGGAGATCCTTGGCATCCACTGTTTCGGCGAACAGGCGGCCGAGATCGTGCATATCGGTCAGGCCATCATGTCCCAGCGCGGCGCGGCGAATACCATCCGCTATTTCACCGAGACCACCTTCAACTATCCCACCATGGCCGAAGCCTATCGGGTCGCGGCGCTCAATGGGTTGAACCGGCTCTTTTGATCGGCGGGCCGGGTCTGGATCGGACTCGGCGCCATCGGCGGGACTCATCTATTGCTATTTCATAAAATACTTATATACTAACCCACGTTCTGAGCGAAAACCGCTGCTTGATCACAGGCACTCGTCCCTGAATAAACCAAATCGCCTGTGGTTCGCATGGTTGATGTCACAAAAATTAAAAAACCGGAACCGTATCTGCTGCAAGGGTCATTGGCTGACGCAATGCCGATGCCACTCGAAAACAGCGCCTGTCATGCTGGATGCGGTTCAATCGATCGGGATGTTGCATGGCCGTTTGCGCGTTCATTTCATTTTTCTCTTCCATCACCATGGTGTGTCCTATGTCCAAGCTGATCCAAGCCGCTTCCATCGTCGCCCTCGCTGCCGCCGCTTCCACTGCTGGCGCTTGGTATGCCGCTCCTCCCCAAGCCCCCGCCATGATGACGCAGGCGCCGCAACCGGCGGCGGTCAAGCAGGGCGCCGCGAATTTCAGACCGTTAACGGGCCATCCATTCGGTGCCGGTCACGCATTCCCGGACGTTTCGCCGATGCCCGAGTTTGGACAATATCCCGCCATGCCCGAGATGCCCGCGTTCGGCCAATACCCGAATCGGCCGGACATGCCCCCAATGCCCGAGTTCGGACAGTTCCCAAATCGCCCTGACATGCCGCCGATGCCCGAGTTCGGACAGTATCCAGCCATGCCCGAGATGCCCGCGTTCGGCCAATACCCGAATCGGCCGGACATGCCCCCAATGCCCGAGTTCGGACAGTATCCCGCCATGCCCGAGATGCCCGAGATGAAGCGTGAGCGTCCGGCCATGCCTGAAGCGTTCGAGGCCCGAATCAAGGAAATGGAAGCCCGTCGCGCCCAAGCGAAACAACAGATGGAAGAGCGCCGCGCAGCCATGAAAAGCGAGCAGGAGCAGCGTCGCGCACAATATGCCGCGCACAGCTTCGATGCGGGCCGGGGCATGAACTCCAATGCGCCGTGCGCGCCCGCGACAACCTCGCACTCCGTGCAGTAAGGGGTTGAACGATCGCCAGCGGCGGCGATCCGCCGCTCAGGCAAAAGCCCCGTCGCGACCGTGACGGGGCTTTTTTCGTGGATGAAGGCAATTTTATGACTGTTCCCGAAACTCGCCTCGTGCTTCGCTACTCAAGTTACGAGACCGGGGTCTCCTCGTTGTCGTTGTCGTTGTCGTAATCGAATATTCGCCATGTCGAGACCGCGATCACGACAACGACAACGACAACGACAACGGCCTGAGACGATCTCGGGACTTTCGCACCGTTATACTAGTGGCCCTGGGCGAAATAGGTTTCCAGAAAGTCGTCGAAACTCCGATCGTCCGCGGCTTCGATCTCTCGCTGTTGCCGGAGCGAGTCGACCGCCAACCGATCGAGCAACGCCTGACGTTCAGGGCTCAACTCCAAGGACCGCAGGTCACGACGATGCTTCTCGGCAAGCCGTTGCGAAAAGGCGAAAAAGCCTTCGTGCCGCTCCCGCATCGTTTCCAGGATCCGCGCGGAAGGCGTGAGGTCGGGATGCCCGACCTTTTCCCGCTGCCGCCGCAAATTCTCGGAGCGCGGGCCATTCGCCGCGCCGTCCAGCAGTTCCGCCGCCGCCGCCATTCCATCAAGAATTTCGCCCGCCCACTGGCGCAAGGCGACAGGGCTTCGGTCGCGGACTAACGCCAGCCCCGGCTCGCGGCCGCGATGGGCCGTCAGCACCTGATTCTCGTCGATCTCCCGACGCTCGCGCGCGCCGATCCTCGGGCTGCCGAGCAACAGGCAGTAGAGCATCAGGCCGTCGAGGAACAACAGCTGTTCGTCGCCCACACCCACTGGCTCGAAAATATTGACATCCAGCGAGCGGAGTTCGACATAGCGAATGCCGCGCCGACGCAAGGCCAGGGTCGGTTTTTCCATCCAGTCCATGATCTGCTTCGGGCGCACCGTGCTGTAGTACTCGTTTTCGATCTGGAGCACGTTGGCGTTGAGCTGTTCGTAGCGGTCGCCAACCTTGACGCCAATGGCCTCGTATTGCGGACAGGGCGTCTGGATGGCCCAGGTCAGACTGCGCACATAGGCGTCGAGGCTGTCGTAGTTGGCCTTGATGCCCGTCCCTTCCTCCTGCTTGTTTTGATAGCCGATGTCGCCCATGCGCAACGAGGTGGCGTGGGGATAGAACAGGGTATCTGCGTCGAAGCGCTGGAGATCGGTCTCCCGTCCCTGCACAAAGCTGGCACAGACCGCCGGCGAGGCCCCAAACAGATAGGGCACGAGCCAGCCGATCCGTTGCAGGTTGCGGATCATGCCCATCTGGGCCTCGGCGCGAAACCCGACGCGCTCGCCCGTCACCACCTCCTGATCCTGATAGAGATCCCAGAAGGCATCCGCGAAGGAGAAATTGAAGTGCACCCCGGCAATCAACTGCATGGTGCGTCCGTAGCGATTGCCCAGACCGCGCCGATAGGCGGTCTTCATGGTCGCGGCGTTGGAGGTTCCATACTGGGCGAGCGGAATTTCGCCGGCACGCGACAGGATGCACGGCATGCTGGTGCCCCAGAGCAGTTCACCCGGAAGATGCCGGTAGACATAGAGATGGATGTCGGTCAGAAACTCCAGCGCCTCGCGCCCACTGCTCAGCGGCGGCGTAATGAGTTCGATCAGTGCCTCGGAAAAATCCGTGGTGATGTAGGGATGGGTGAGCGCCGCGCCCAGGGCAGGCGGGTGCGGCGTCTCGGCGAGTCTGCCGTTCGCCGAGACGCGCAGACCTTCTTTTTCCAGACCGATGCGGTTGCCGGCGAAGGTGGCGCTGCCACCCGCGGCCGCCAACCGTGCAATCCGCCGTTCCAACGTCGCTTGCGAGTCGTTCAATCTCAGTCTCTCATGACGGCCATGGGGCGTTTGGCGCGTTCCAGCAGCACGCCATCGATCAGGATGCGTGCCGCTTCGTCCACCTCGATGCGCGCGATGGCCTTGCGCTGCACGTCCAGGGCGTCTTCGTCGATCTGCTCCGCGTCCTCGTCCACGGGCGTGATTCCCCGCGCGCGCAGAAAGCTGTCCTGATCGTTCTTGAATGCGCGCTCGCGTTGCTCGTCAGCCGTGCGCCGTTCGGTTTCGCGCAGCGAGACCTGCGTTTGCTCCTCGATCTCGCGCATCATTTTGCTGCGTTCGGTGAGCATTTTGAAACCGGAATCGCCGGCAATCCGCTCGGCGGACTGGCGTGTCAACAGATCCACCCCGACCAGGCCGTTGTGCTGATAGGCTGCGGGCTGAATCCGCGTCCAGGGCAACGCATTGTCGAGCGAGCGTTCGCCGTGCTCCTTCAGATACTCCGCGCTCGGAAAACGGATATCGGGTTCGACGCCGCGCAACTGGGTGCTGCCGCCGTTGATCCGGAAGAATTCGGCCATGGTCAGCCGCAAACGGCCAAGATCGTTGGCCTCGCCGGGCACATAGCGGTTGAGATCGATCAGCGTTTGTACCGTTCCCTTGCCGAAGGTCGGTTCGCCGATGATCAGACCCCGCCCGTAGTCCTGGATCGCGGCGGCGAAAATCTCCGAGGCGGAGGCACTGTCGCGATCGACCAGCACGGCCAGCGGTCCGGAATAGGCCACGCCAGCATCGGTATCCGCCTCGATTTCGACCTTGCCGAAGGCATCCTTGACCTGAACCACGGGTCCGGTGTCGATAAAGAGACCGGTCAGCGACGTGGCTTCGGCCAGCGAGCCGCCGCCATTGCCGCGCAGATCGATCAGGATGCCGGCGACGCCGCGCGCGACCAGGTCGTCGATCAAGCGTCTCACGTCGCGGGTCGTGCTGCGAAAATCGCGATTGCCGGATCCTTCCGCCGCGAAATCGCGATAGAAGGCGGGGATTTCCACCACGCCGATCTTCAGTCCGGGTCCGTTGGCGAGGTCCTCTACGACAAAGCTCTTGGCGGCCTGATCTTCCAGCTTGATTTCATTGCGAACCAACGAAATCTCGCGCGCCCGGCCGGTTGAACCGCTGGCCTTCGAGAGCAATTGCAGACGCACCACGGAACCCTTCGGCCCGCGGATTTTGTCCACCACGTCCTCCAGCCGCCAGCCGACCACGTCCTCCATCGGGCCGTCGAGTCCCTGGGCAACGCCCACGATCTGATCGCCCGTGTGGATCTGGCCGGAGTCGCGGGCCGGGCCGCCGGGGACCGTGCTCTGCACCACGGTGTACTCGTTATCGCCGCGCAGAACCGCGCCGATCCCTTCCAGGGACAGCTTCATGCTGATGTCGAAATTCTCGGAGGTGTCGGGCGACATGAAGCTGGTATGCGGTTCCAGCGTCTGCGTGTAGGCATTCATGAAGGTCTGGAAGACATCGTCCCCATCGAACTGATGAATCCGCCGGGCAAGCCCCTCGTAGCGCTTTTGCAGACGCTCGCGAATCTCTGCGTCCGGTTTGTCGGCCAGACGCAGGGTGAGGAAGTCGTTCATCACCCGTTTGCGCCACAGATCGTCGAGGGTGGCGCTGTCGGTCGCCCAACGGGGATCGGCGGGTTCGAAGGCGTAGGACTCCGTCCGGGTGAAATCGAACGTGCCTTCCAGGAGTTTGAGCGCATGGGCGACCCGCTCGTCGACCCGCATGCGATAGACGCGAAAGATATCGAAGGCGATATCGAGATCGCCCCGGCGCAGGCTGTCGTCGAGACGACGGGCGCCATTCTCGAACCGTTCCACGTCGTGTACCAGGAAGAAGGAGCGGTTGGGATCCAGGGCTTCCAGGTATTTATCGAGAACCTGACGCGCAAAGGTCTTATCGAGATTCACCTTGCGGTAGTGATAGCGTTCCAGCACCTTGTTGATGACGATCGCCGATTTGGTGTGCCCCGGATTCGGGAAGAGTTCCGAGAGGGAGATCGGATGCGGAACGGCAAGGGCGGCCGAGGCCGCCAACAGCAGCATCGCAACCGGCAGGAATCGGAACAGGCGCGGTTTCATAGGCAGTACTCTCTGTCAATCTTCAGCCGCGTCGAGGATGGCATGCGTCGTTTTCCGCGATAGATCGGCCTCGCTGGCGCCGACAAGCATCGGGGCTGACACGGTTGAAGCGTTTAAATGTTCAAGCTTTGTAGACTTTACGCCGGTAGAGATCGGTCCGCCGACTCACCACGCGGTCGACGAACAGCAGTCCATCGAGGTGGTCCAGTTCATGTTGGACCGCGCGCGCTTCATATCCTTCCATGGCGAATTCATGTTCCCGACCATCGGGATCCTGCGTCTTGAGACGGATGCTGGTCGCGCGGATGACATTCCCGGTGTAATCCGGCACCGACAGGCAGCCCTCGCGCCCGATCGCATAGCCTTCCCAGTGCACGATCTCCGGATTCACCAGCACAAGATAGCCGTGATTCGGGGTTTTGGGTCGCCCCGAGACGTCGACGATCACGATGCGCTGAAAGCGTCCAACCTGAGGCGCGGCAATGCCGACCGCCGCGGGGCCATCCCGGCGCGTGTCTTCCAGATCCGCGATAAAGGCCCGCAGTTCGTCATCGAAACGCTCGACGGGCGCCGACACCTGCTTCAGCCGGGAATCGGGGAGTTTGAGGAGATCCAGAATGGCCATCGGTCAACCAATCAGTAAGTCGACAGGCGAAACATCCACGGATACGCCCTGCTCGACGAGGGGCGAGAGCGCGAACTCCAGGGTTTCCAGCGTCTCGGCGCAGAAGCCCTGGATGTTCATGATATAGATCGGCCGCTCCTGGTCGCCAGCCACGTCCGATTCAAGCTCCAGGATGTTGAAGCCATGATTGACCAGGATGCCGGTCACCTCGGCGACAATGCCGGCGCGATCCGCCCCCGTCACCCGCACCTGGAAATTAGGCACCAGATGCCGGTGCAATCCGCCATGCACCTGATCCAGATGGACGCGCAGACCGAGTTCGCCGGCCACGGGTTCAAGTGCGCCCAGGATCTCCTGACCGGACCCTTTGCCGCGCACCATCAGCATGATGGTGAAGTTGCCGCCGAGCCGAATCATCGATGCCTCGCCGAGATGACAGCCGGCCTCGTAAAGCGCGCGCGTCACCCGCGAGACGATGCCCGGGCGGTCGGCGCCCACCAGAGTCAACATATTCCAATCGGACATGGATTTTCTCTCTGTGAATCCGGAACAATCATGTTTGGATCATACCTGACGCGGGGCTATCTTCAGCGCGCGGCGCAAGCCAGATCAGGCTGGCCATGCGCCCGGTGACGCCATCGCGCCGGTACGAAAAAAACCGTCGCGGCTGCGAGAAGGTGCAGTCTCCGCCTCCGTAAATCCGTGCGATGCCGAGCTGGGCCAGCCGTTGACGCGCGAGCAGAAACAGATCGGCGAACCAGGCACCGCCCGGCGCCCCCCCTGCGCCAGCCGGTCGACCTGGACGAAAGGCCGCCGCCGCGCGCGCATCCGCCGCGACGAAGCACTCGCGTACCTCGTCGCCGACCGCGAAGGCCGCGGGGCCGATCGCCGGACCGAGCCAGACCAGCAGGCGCTCCGGCGCGATGTCCAGCGCCGCCACCGCGGCCTCCACCACGCCCCCGGCCAGACCCCGCCAGCCGGCGTGGACGGCGGCGACGCGGGTTCCCCGTTCATCGCAAAGGAGCAGCGGCAGACAGTCGGCGGTCATCACGACACAGACCGCGTCCGGCGTGTCCGCCACGGCGCCATCGGCGTCGCGGTCCGGATTCGCCGTGCCGACGCGGACGATCGCGCGGCCATGCACCTGACGCAACCAGCAGGGCGCTGCGGACAGCCCGAGACGAGCCAGGAGCCGCGCGCGATTGTCATCGACCCGCCCAGGTTCGTCACCCACATGATCGCCCAGATTGAGGCTAGCGAACGGTCCTTCGCTCCGTCCGCCGTCGCGCGTGGTAGAAATGGCGCGCACCCAGGGCGGCGCCGGCCAGTCAGGGCGAATCAGTTCCAACCTCGGCCTCCCATCGCAACAGATCCAACAAAGCCTCCAGGTCCGGGGCCATCGGGATCTCCCAGGCCACCGCCTCGCCGCTCGCCGGATGGTTCAGCCCCAGGCGGATCGCATGCAGCGCCTGACGCGGAAACGCCTGGAGCCCAAGGGTGAGTTCGGCCGCGCAGCCGCGCGGCGGACGCGGGCGTCCGCCATAGGTGCGATCGCCGACCAGCGGATGATGCAGATGCGTCAGGTGTACCCGGATTTGATGGGTCCGACCGGTCTCCAGTTCAACGCTCAGCAGGGTATGGCCGGGATAACGCTCCAGGACGCGATAATGCGTCACCGCCAGGCGGCCATGGGGCACCACCGCCATCCGGATACGCTGGGTGGGATGGCGGCCCACCGGGGCATCGATCCGACCGCCCGTCACCAGCTCGCCAACCGCCAGCGCGCGGTATTCGCGATGCACCTGGCGCGCCTGAAGCTGTTCCACCAGCGACTTGTGCGCGGCGAGCGTCCTGGCCACCACCAGCAGACCGCTCGTGTCCTTGTCGAGCCGATGCACGATACCGGCGCGGGGCACCTTCGCCAACTCGGGGGCGTAATGCAGCAGCGCGTTCTGGAGCGTGCCGTCGGGATTGCCGGCGGCGGGATGGACCACCAGCCCCGCGGGTTTGTTGACCACCAGCAGGTGCGCGTCTTCGTAGACCAAATCCAGCGCGATGTCCTGGGCCGCGCACGCCTCGCTCGCCGCAAGCCGTGCATCGAGACGGATGGCGTCGCCGTCCCAGACCTTGTCGCGACAGCGGCGCGGCGCCTCATTGACCAGCACCTGCCCGGACTCGATCCACTGTTGCAGGCGGCTGCGGGAAAACTCCGGCAGCAGCGCCGCCAACGCTTGGTCGAGACGGGCGCCCGCGAGCGCGGGATCGACCCGCACCGCGCGCCGCACCGTTTCGTCGGTCGCCGGGTTCATGATGAGATGGTCCCAGCGCCTGGGATAGTGGGACGCGGTAGACCGCATCGCCGCGCGCTGGAGCAACGCCCTTCGGGTATACTGCGGATGATTTGAAACAGGTGTCCTTGAGTCATGCCTCGAACGTTAACACGACTGCCCTTGCTGTTGCTCGTTGTCGCGCTTGCCGGCTGTGGAATCTTCGGCAAGGAAATCGACCCAACCGAGGGCTGGAGCGCCGCGAAGCTCTATGCGGAGGCGGCCTCCGAACTCGATTCCAGCAATTACACGCGCGCCGTCGAACTTTACGAAAAGCTGGAGTCGCGCTATCCCTTCGGGCGTTACGCCATGCAGGCCCAGCTCGACGTGGCCTATGCGCACTATCGCGCGGAGGAGCCGGAGAAGGCCATCGCCGCCGCCGATCGATTCATCAAGCTCTATCCGCAGAATCCGTTCGTCGACTATGCCTACTATCTGAAAGGCATCGTCAACTACAACCGCAGCGTGGGTTTCCTGGATCGCTACATCCCGACGGATGCCTCCCAGCGCGATCCTGGCTCGGCGCTCGACGCCTTCACGGATTTTTCCGCGCTGGTCGAGCAGTTTCCGGACAGCAAGTACGCGGAAGACGCGCGTCAGCGCATGCTCTATCTACGCAACAACCTCGCCAGACATGAAGTGAATGTCGCCCGTTATTACATGCGTCGCGGCGCCTATCTGGCCGCGGCCAATCGCGCCAACCATGTCATCGAGCGTTTTCAACGCACCAGTGCCGTCGAGGATGCGCTGGAGGTGCTGATCGACGCCTACCGCGCGCTGGACAAGCCGGAGCTGGCCGCCGACGCCAAACGGGTGCTGGATCTGAATCGTCAGGCCGGGCGTTTCGTGTCCGACGAGCCAGAGCCTGGCGAGGTCGATCTGGCCCGCAAGCTATGGGAATACCTCAAGCTCGACGAAGGCTAGTGAAACTGTGCGAAAGTCCCAAGACCGTCTCGGGCTGTCGTTGTCGTTGTCGTCATCGCGGTCTCGACATGGCGAATATTCGATTACGACAACGACAACGACAACGACAACGACAACGACAACGACAACGAGGATGTCCCAGTCTCGGAATTTGAGCAGCGCACTTGACCACGTCCGTCTGGCAGGGTCAGCAACGTTTGTACCCCTGCCTAAGGCATCGAAACGGCCTGTCCGCAGGTAGATTGTTTTCAGACAACGACCGAAACCGAGTCGACGCTGACGCCGCCCGGAAAATGCCAAACTGGCTGATCACTGAAAACGACGCGGACCATGACGGACGCGGTCTAAATGGCGGCCTCGTCTTCCTCGCCGGTGCGAATCCGCACGACCCGCGTGACCTCGGAGACGAAGATCTTGCCGTCGCCGATCTTGCCGGTGCGGGCGGCCGCAGTGATGGCGTTGATGCAACCCTCGACCTGCTCGTCGGCAAGCACCAGCTCGATTTTGACCTTCGGCAGAAAATCAACCACATACTCGGCGCCACGATAAAGTTCGGTGTGGCCCTTTTGGCGCCCAAAACCCTTGACCTCGATCGCGGTCATGCCCGTGATGCCGGCGGCGGACAGTGCCTCGCGGACATCGTCCAGCTTGAAGGGTTTGATGATGGCTTCGACCTTTTTCATGAGAATCTCCGTTGAGGGGCGCGGCGGATTGAAGTTCGGAAGTATAGGTTCACGACCGAACGATGAACAGCGCCACGGGCGCGCGGCCGCTCAGAAGCCGCTGGTGATCGGATACCGGCGATCGCGTCCGAACGCCCGCTCCGAGATGCGGACCCCAGGAGGCGACTGCCGCCGTTTATATTCGTTGCGATCCACGAGTCGCGCCACCCGGCGCACCACTTCAGCCGGATAGCCTTGGCTGACGATCGCCTCGACGCCCTCGTCCAGTTCGATATAGAGGCGCAGGATCGCGTCCAAAACCTCGTAAGAAGGAAGGCTATCCTGGTCGGTCTGATCGGGTCGCAATTCCGCCGAGGGCGGCCGCGTCAGCACGCGCTCCGGAATCGCCGCCGAGCGCGTGTTACGGTAGCGCGCCAGTCGATAGACCAGCATCTTGGGCACATCCTTGATCGGTGCGAACCCACCCGCCATGTCGCCATAGAGCGTGGCATAACCCACCGCCATCTCGCTTTTGTTGCCGGTCGTCAGCAGGATACGTCCGGTCTTGTTGCTGATCGCCATCAGAATGACCCCGCGACAGCGCGCCTGGATGTTTTCCTCCGTGACATCCGCCGGCTGTCCGGCAAAGGCCGGTTCCAGCATGTCCAAAAAGGTTCGGAAGGCCGGCTCGATCGGGATGATTTGCGTCGCCACACCCAGCAGGTGGGCCTCTTCGAGCGCATCCTCATTGCTCATGTCAGCGGTATAGCGCGAGGGCATCAGAACCGCCTCGACCCGATCCGGCCCCAGCGCATCCACCGCGATCGTCAGGGTTAGCGCCGAATCGATCCCGCCGGACAGGCCAAGCACCGCCCCGCTGAAACCGTTCTTGCGCACATAATCGCGCACCCCGAGTACCAGCGCGTCATAGATGGCCGCCTCTTCGTCGGGCGGCGGTCCCATGGCCGCGGGACTCGTCGCGACGGTCGTCCCGGCGTCATCGAAGTCGACGGTCAGCACCGACTCCGCGAAACCCGGCGCGCGCGCGACGATCCGCCCGGCGCGATCCGCCACGAAGGAGGCCCCGTCGAATACCAGTTCATCCTGCCCGCCCACCAGATTCGCGTAGAGGATCGTCAATCCGTGATCGCTCGCCCGACGCGCCACCAGCGCCTCGCGGTCCTCGCTCTTGCCGGCATGAAAGGGCGAGGCATTGAGATTGAGCAGGATTTGGGCGCCGGCCTCGGCCGCCTGGCGCGTGGGTCCGGCGTGCCAGATATCCTCGCAGACACTCAGCCCGATCCGCAGACCGCGATGCTCGAACACCGTCGGCGTCGCGCCCGGCTGAAAATAGCGCTTCTCGTCGAAGACGCTGTAATTGGGCAGATGCTGCTTGGCGTATTCGGCGATCACCTCGCCCTCGCGCAGCACCCCGGCCACGTTGAAAAGTCCGCCCACCGCCTGAAGCGGATAGCCCAGCACCAGTGTGATGCCAGTCGCCTCCGCGCGGATGCGTTCCAGCGCCGTTTCGACCCGGTGCAGGAACTCCGGGCGTAGCAGGAGATCCTCCGGCGGATAGCCGGTCAGCGCGAGTTCGGGGAAGACCAGCAGATCCGCGCCCTCGGCGCGCGCCCGCGCGGACTCGGCGACGATGCGCGCGGCGTTGCCGGCGACATCGCCAACCAACGGATTCATCTGTGCGATCTGGATACGACAAGCCAAGGTGGTTCGCTCCGAAGCTAAATGGTCTCAATCAAAAGAGTCGCCATCGATCACCACGAATGCAAGCCCGTTTGGTCGTTCCATGGCAGATGGGTAAACCGACTCAGGTAGCCAATCTTCGTCCAGGATCTGTTCGAGAAGATAGGGGCACCCGATCGGGAAAAGATGTGGCTCCAGATCGGTTTCAATCACCACCTCGCGCATCGCCTTGCCATAGACCTTGGCGAGGGTCTCGTTATCCAGACGCGCTTTCAGGCTGGGCGATTGTTCCAGCAGGCGTTCGATGGCCGTCCGTTGACGAACGATGGTCAGCAGCCAGCTTCGGCCACGCCGTTCAGGTTGGTATTGATGTTTCAGAAGATGTAGGAGCAATACCTGCAAACGGTTCAGGAGTTCCCGGCGTTCGCTGGCACTCATGCCTTCCAGTTCCTCGGCAAGATGCCGGGCGTCCACCTGATCGATCTGACCGGCGCGCAGCAACCGGGCGTTATGCATGGCCCAGGCATGGAAATCGGTGTCATAGGTCAGGTTCTCTGTCATCGCCGTTTCCTGATCGAGATGGAGATGGATTCGCGGAAAAGCCTAAACAGACTCATCAAACTCTATCGCCCGCCGAATGGGTCAAGCCTCCAGCAACTCCGCCATCCGCGCCCCCATCGACGCCGGCGAGCGCACGGTCGCGACGCCGGCGGCCTCCAGCGCGGCAAATTTGCCCTCGGCAGTGCCCTGGCCGCCGGTGACGATGGCCCCGGCATGCCCCATGCGCTTGCCGGCAGGCGCGGTGACGCCGGCGATATAGGCCGCCACCGGCTTGGTCATCCGAGTTTGAATGAACGCCGCCGCCGCCTCTTCCGCGCCGCCGCCGATTTCGCCGACCAGGATCACCCCATCGGTCCCGGAATCCGCCTCGAACAGCATCAGACAATCGACAAAATTCAACCCCTGAATGGGATCGCCGCCGATCCCGATACAGGTGCTCTGACCCAGGCCCGCCTGGGTGGTCTGAAAGACCGCTTCGTAGGTCAGGGTGCCCGAGCGCGAGACGATCCCGATCCGCCCTGGTCGATGGATCGAGCCGGGCATGATGCCGATCTTGCAGGCGCCTGGGGTGATGACGCCCGGACAATTGGGACCGATCAGGACTGACTCGCTGTTCGCCAACGCCGCCTTGACGCGCAGCATGTCGAGCACCGGAATCCCCTCGGTGATACAGACGATGACCCGAATGCCCGCGTCCGCCGCCTCCAGAATGGCGTCCGCCGCATAGGGCGCTGGCACATAGATCATGGTGGCGTCAGCGCCCGTTTCGCGGACCGCGGCATGCACGGTGTCGAACACGGGGCGGTCGAGATGGCGTTGACCGCCCTTGCCGGGCGTGACCCCGCCGACCAGGTTGGTGCCGTAGGCGATGGCCTGTTCGCTATGAAAGGTTCCCTGTTTGCCCGTGAAACCCTGACAAATCAGGCGTGTCCCAGCGTCAATGAGGACGCTCATTGCGCGCCCTCCCGCAGGTCTGTTCTCGTGGCGCGGCCCGCGGCCGTGACCACCTTGTCCGCCGCCTCGCTCAGACTGCTGGCGGTCACGACGGCCAGATCGCTGTCGGCGAGCATCCGCAGCCCCTGGGGCGCATTGGTGCCTTCCAGCCGCACCACGACGGGGACATCGACATCCACCTCGCGCACCGCCTGCATGATGCCCTCGGCGATCAGATCGCACCGCACGATACCGCCGAAGATATTGACCAGCACCGCCGTCACCTTGGGGTCGGAGAGGATGAGCTTGAACGCCTCGGCCACCCGGTCCGCCGTGGCGCCGCCGCCCACGTCGAGAAAATTGGCCGGCGCGCCGCCGTGCAGTTTCACCAGATCCATGGTCGCCATCGCCAGTCCGGCGCCATTGACCATACAGCCGATATTGCCGTCGAGGCTGATGTAATTGAGTTCGTGCACTTTCGCCTCCGCCTCGCGGGCATCCTCCTGGGTGAGGTCGCGCAATGCCTCCAGGTCGGGATGACGATAGAGCGCGTTGTCGTCGAGATTGATCTTGGCATCCAGCGCGACCAGATCGCCCGTATCGGTGACCACCAGTGGGTTGATTTCCACCTGACTGGCGTCGCACTCGATGGCGAGCCGATAGATCCCATCCATCAGGACCGCCAGCGCCTTGATCTGCGATCCTTCCAGATCGAGCCCGAAGCCGAGCCGGCGCGCATGAAAAGGTTGCAGGCCAGTGGCCGGATGGACCCGTGTCAACAGGATCTTGTCGGGCGTCGCGACGGCCACCGCCTCGATCTCCATGCCCCCGGACGCGGAGGCCATGAACAGCAGTTGCTCCGAGGCGCGATCCACCAGCAGGCTCAGATAGAGTTCGCGGGCGATCGCGGTGGGTTGCTCCACCAGCAGGCAGCCGACGGGCAAGCCCTCCGGGCCGCTCTGGTGGGTGACCAGACGACGGCCAAGCAGACGGCGTGCCGCGCCGGCGACCTGTTCGTCCGAATCGGCCAGGATTACGCCGCCGGCCTTGCCGCGTCCGCCCGCATGCACCTGCGCCTTGACGACCCAGCGCACGCCACCGAGTTCGGCGCAGGCCGCCTGGACCGCTTCCGGCGTGGACGCGACAATACCCCTGGGCACCGGGATTCGATAGCGCTGAAAGAGCTGCTTTGCTTGGTATTCGTGTAAATTCATCGAATGCTCGCAGTCACGGTCGGAATGAATAGAGTAGATTCAGAGACGAATCCCATCCCGATGGCGGGGTTCGCGCAATTCTGATCCAAACCGCGTCCAGAGTGAAATGCGTTATTTCATGTCAGCGACGGCGCTCGGCGATTCACCCAAGGCTGAGCCGACGCACAAACGACGCATGCCATACCGGACGCTTTTCATCGCGTGGAGCAGGATGTCGAAGATGACCGACGACAATGGACACTCGGAACGATCCGATGCGTCAGGCGATCAGCTGAAAGGCCCGAGCAATGACGATGCGCGCTATCCGACATGGGGCGCATTACGCTGGCTGTTTCTCCTCCGATTCTTGATTTTACTCGGCCTGGCCCTGGTGTTTTCGCTGTCGGTCAGGGATCCCGCAAATAGCGACATCGACACCCCATTCGTCTGGTCGATCCTGGTCGTTTACATGCCGCTCGTTCTGCTCGGCGGACTGGGTCTGCTCAACCGCTGGCCGTACCGGATCCAGCAGGTCCAGCTCGGCATTTTCGTCGATATCCTTGCCTATACCTCCCTGATGCATGCCGCGGGGGGCATCGCCAGCGGACTTGGCATCCTGCTCGCCGTCGCCGTCGCCGCCGCCGCGCTGATGATGGAAGGCCGCCTGTCGCTCCTGTTCGCCGCGCTCGCCTCACTGGCCGTGATGACCCAACAAATCTATGCGGCCATGCTGGACAAGGCTCATGCCACCTCCTTCACGCAGGCGGGTCTGCTGGGTCTGTTGTTTTTCATGGTCGCGCTGATGTCGCATGTGCTGTATCGGCGCGTGCGTTCGGCGGAAGCCCTGGCGGCCCGACGCAAGGTCGACATCGACGACCTCTCCAAGCTGAATGACTTTATCATCCAGAGCATCGGCACCGGCATCCTGGTGGCCGACGGCGAACGCCACCTGCGCCTGTTCAATCAGGCAGCACTGGATCTGCTCGGCACCCGGCGGTTCAACACCGAAGCGGCACTGTCCGACCTCTCGCCCGAGTTGGGCGAATGGCTGGCGTTGCAGGTCCAGCCCTCGCCGCCCAATGGGCGGCTGATCCAGATTGGCAACCGAGAGATTCGCGTTTCGCTCAAGCTGCTGGGCGAATACCGCGCCAGTGGCGTCATCATCTATTTGCGCGACAATCAGGAGGTCGCCAGGGAGGCCCAGCAGATCAAGCTCGCCTCGCTCGGAACCCTGACCGCCAGCATCGCGCACAATATTCGTAACCCCTTGAGCGCCATGACCCATGCCAGTCAATTATTGACCGAAAGTCCGGGGCTGACCGACGATGACCGGCACCTGCTCGAGATCATCCGCCGCAACGGCGCACGTATCGAAGAAACCGTGCACAGCGTTCTGCAGCTCTCCCGCCGCAATCAGCGAGAACCTTCCCCGATCGCGTTGTCCGCCTGGCTCGACGAGTTCTCCAGCGAGTTCCGCGAACGCCATGAATTGCACCCCAGCGCGCTCCAGCTCCAGTGCGACGCTGACGACATCCGCGTCGAGGCGGACCCGCGTCACCTGCATCAGATACTCGCCAATCTGTGCGAAAACGCGCTCATCCATGGCAGGCAGGCCGATCAGCCGCCGCGCATCCTGATCCGGGCCGACCGGACCGATGATCTCAACGAGGCGCTGATCGAGGTCATCGACACGGGGCCGGGCATCGCGGAGGCGACCGTCAACGCGATCTTCGATCCCTTCTATACGACAATCGCCAAGGGAACCGGACTCGGACTTTACATCGCGCGAGAACTCGCCGAAAGCAATGGGATTCGGCTGACCTATCAAGCGGTCGCGCCTCACGGCAGTTGCTTCAGGCTGGTGTTTTCCGGCTGATTCGGCCAAGCCCAACCGGGGCGCCAAGATCGTTGCCCCAGCGTTGCGAACGGAACAAAGCGAAGATGAATTGAGTGCGCCGAGCATGGATACTATTGTCAATCCCGGCGCGGAATCGTTCGAGAACAGAGCGATGAAATCATCCTGGACCACAGGTGGACGCGTATCCGCCGCATTGGATACAGTGAAGATCGTTGCCGGTCAGTGTCGGCCGGTTCTTGCGGATCAACCCAACGAGAAGACTCCATTGCATTTTTTAAAAAATTGGCGAGCCATCTTCTTTGGTCGCAAACGACGTCAACCCATCGCCCAGCCAACGACCGAAAAAGTCGTGCGGATTCCGTTGACGGAGGAAAGGGAGGAAAGAGAGGAGGAGGCCGCCGATGTCCAGTGGTCCGCTGTCGATCTCGACCATTGTTACTTCCAATGGTTGTTGGATCTCGATGCATTCATCGAGCAGCCCATGAATGAATCCGAGACGCATGCACTCGACTCCTTTGCCCAGATGGCCACGGGACAAACCGCCAGCGCGCATTTAATACCACGCCTGCCGACCGTGATTCCCCAGCTCATGCAGAGTCTGAAAGACGAGAAAATGACAGGTGCGCAGTTGGCGCACCAAATTTCAAGAGACCCCGTGCTGGTCGGCGAAGTGATTCGCCTGGCGAACAGTCCTTATTATCGAAGAAGCCATAAAATCGCGAGTATCGAACAGGCGGTCGTGCTGGTGGGCCAGAACGGTTTGCGTCAGTTGATCGCCAGGGTGGCGTTCTACCCCATCTTGAATCTGCGCTCAGGCTCAATGACCAGACTCGCTGGTTCGCGGATTTGGAGTCAGTCAGAGAAATGCGCCATCGTCTGCCGTTGTCTGGCCGACCAACGGAAAGAGGATGCGTTTTCGGCGTATCTTGCCGGGCTCGTTTCCAATGTTGGGATGATGGTCGGACTGCACCTGATGGACCAATTGCTCAGTACGAAAGAGGAAGGCATCCCACGCACCTGGGATTTTTATCGTCGATTCATCGATTCCGCGACATGCTTCTCCCATCGTATCGTGGAAGAATGGAGATTTCCCGAGGCCGTGACCCTGGCGATTGGCGAGCAGACAGCGCGCGACGGCAACGAGGCGATGTCTCCTCTTGGAAAAATCCTGTCCTTGAGCGATCGCTATAGCAAGATCAGCGTTCTGCAAGAGCATCGCCGGGTGCCGGCGGAGATCGATCTGGCGGCGGCCACAGCCGATCCCTGTTATGGTCAATTATCCTTGCGGTAGGCTAAAGTCGGCCTCATCATCCCCGCCGCCGAGCTGTCCGCAAACGCGATGGGTGAGACAGGCTTCTCGCCGCGTCAACCCGCTTTGCCATCCGGCCGCGGACTCAGCAGCATCGGGGCATGCACCCAGAGAAACAGCCCGAAGGCGAGGATCCAACACAGACCGCCGGCCATCAGCCAAGCCTGATAGCCGGCGGGAGCAAGCAGTGGCGCTAAACCGCGCAACGCCGCCGCGAGATTGATCAGGACGAAGGCGACCAACGTCAGCGGCGCCGCCTGCATCGCCCGACCGGTATGCCCCACCGAGACTCGCGACATCATCCCCAGCGTCACCACCCCGAGCGCGCCGACCGTCAGGGCATGCAATGCGCCGCGCGGCGTCAAGGCGGTAAAGGCCGGCAGTCCATCCAGGATCAGGCCGAGCGCGAGCCAAAGCAGACCCACGTAGAGCACCGTCAGCATGGGCGTGGTCCAGATCCGCCGATCATGCCAGCCGAGCAGACGCGCCAGTTGCAGCAGACCCAGGGCGATCGCCAACACGCCCGCGAGTAGGCCGAAGGGTTGGATGAGGTCGAGGATCAGCAAACCGGCCGCCACGCCGAAGGTCAGCCGCTCCAGGATCGGAAACACCCGCGGCCGCGCGCCGTCGATGCCGCTCTTGATGAAGAAGGGCATCACCCGCCCCGAGACCAGCAGCAGGATCGCCAGCACCAGATCCAGCATCAGACGATGCCCGCGCGTCGCGCCTCCAGCGAGCAGACCGAGCGCATCCAGATGCACCATCGCACCGGCCAGGGTCATACCGGCAAAGACCACTAAAAAAACTCGATTGACCGGATTGGGGCCATGCCAGAGCGGGCGCCAGAGCGCGAGCGCCAGCGCCGGGAAAAAGGCGAGATCGAGCAGGACGACCAGCCAGGGCGGCAGCCCGAGCCAGGGCGCGAGCCGCCCGGCCAGCCAGAGTCCGACCAGTGCGGCGAGTCGGGCGCCGGTCGCGGTCGGCATCCCGGTCCAGTTACGCGCGGCGGTGAGCAGAAAGCCCGCCAGCACGGCCGCGAGATAGCCGAAGAGCAGCTCGTGGGCGTGCCAAGCGGTGCCGGCGAGATGGCTCGGCTGGGGCCAAAACCCGCTCAGGATCGCCAGCCAGACGGCGACGGAGAGAATCGCTGACAGACCGGCGGCGAGAAAGAAGGGACGGAACCCAAGCGCGAAGACGGGGATGGCGGTGAGGGTCATGTGCGTCGGGGCCAGTTGGCGACTAAAGCGAGGCTTGCGCGGACGTTAGCCGTCGCGAGAACCGCCCACCTTGATGCCGGTCAAGCGCCATCGGCTAGGCGCTTGCTGGTGGCTGAAAGCTGACGGCTGACGGCGGATTCAATGTTCGCCCTTGGTCCGCAGCAGCCCCGCCAGCCGATTGCCCTGCTTCTGCGGTCCGCCGCGCGGAAAGATCTGATGCAGATAGCGGTTGCTGCCGCGCTCGCGGCCCCAGACCTGACGGAAGTGGGAAATCATGTCGCGCACCGTCGCCTGGGTACCCTGTCGGGCAAAGCGGGCACGCAGATAGCGAATCACCTCCCAATGCTCGGCGTTCAGCGTCAGCCCCTCCTGTGCGGCCAAGGCGCGCGCGAAGTCCTCCGACCAGTCGGAGGGATCGACCAGATAGCCCTCGCTATCGGTCAGGATCGCGCGCTCGCCAACCCGAACCGCGCGGGTCGTCATGCTCGGGTAGGCATTGCTGCCGCTCGGGAATTCGCCGGGGAGTCCGCGCGAGTCCCGCTCGGACTGGGTGATCGACCAGAGTTCGATCGGGATCTCGCCGTCGAGCCGGCCCTCGAAGCGCTCCACCCCGGAGACCAGGATCTTGCCGCTGGTCGGCGGCAGATCGAAGCTGGCCAGGCCCGCGCGATCGGTCAGCACCGGCGCGGTCTCGGTACCGTCCGCGTCCAGGCGCAGAACGACGGGGGTCCGCTTAAGTGGCTCATGGGTAGCCTTCATGGAAATTCTGACTGCGATCATCGTCTGCTCTCCGACGGTTACGACATCCGGTGGATCGACGCCGCCAGGCGGCCCGAACCGAATCCACACTGACTGTGATGAGTTAAGCTTAGTGGCGAGCATGACCAAAGAAAAACGAAATGATTCGGTCTTTGGTATCGGAAATTTCGATAGTTGCCAGTGACGCTTGAGCACCCAACATGGACATCGACCAGATCAAGACCTTTCTCGCGGTCGCCGCCCACGGCAGTTTCCTGGAGGCCGCCAATCGCGTGCATGTCACGCAATCCACCGTGAGCGCGCGCATCCAGAACCTGGAGCAGGGGCTGGGCGCGCGGCTGTTCGTGCGCAACCGCTCGGGCGCCAGCCTCACCCCGGCCGGCCAGCGCTTTCTGCGCCACGCCAAGACCCTGCTGCTCACCTTCGAGCAGGCGCGTCACGATGTCGGTCTGCCGAGCCGCTTTCGCGCCAGCCTGACGATCGGCGCGCGCATCGCGCTGTGGGACGACTTCCTCCCGCGCTGGGCCGGGCGGATGCGTGCGGCGGCGCCGGACATCTCGCTCAATACCGAGATCGGCTTCGAGGAGGATCTGATGCGCCGCATCATCGCCGGCACCATGGATCTGGCCCTGATGTACAGCCCCCAGCAGGGCGCGGGCATCCAGGTCGAGCATCTGTTCGACGAGACCCTGATCCTGGTCGGCGGCGACCCCGAGCAGGGCGCGCCGGACGACGGCTATATCTATGTCGACTGGGGGCCGACCTTCTACGCCCAGCACCGCAAGGTCTATCCGGACCTGGAACGGCCCGCCCAGACCGCCAACATCGGCTGGCTCGGTTTGCAGTTGATCCTCGCCAATGGCGGCACCTGCTTCGTCCCCGAGCGGGTCGCCGCCAGCTATCTGCGCGGCGGCTGTCTGCATCGGGTCGCGGGGGCGCCGACCCTGACCCTGCCGGCCTACGTGGTCTATCCGAGCGACCGCGACTCCAGCGAACTCACCACCGCGCTCGCCAACCTGCGCGCGCTGGTGGACGAGGGGGCGGCGACGGGATCCGTCTGAATCGAATCGCCCCGCCGTCCCACCACTCACTCCAACCC
>NZ_NHSQ01000093.1 GCF_016653465.1 Thiocystis minor
CCTGGATCGACGTGGACGCGCTCAAGGCGCGTCTGGATCGCGGCGAGCCGCTGCTCATCCTGGACGTGCGCCCCGCCGCCGATTTCACCGGCGAGCAGGGACACCTCGCGGGCGCCCTGAGTCTGCCGCTGGAGACGCTCGCCGAGCGTCTGGACGCCCTGGGCACCGACCTCGAACGCCCCATCGCCATCGTCTGCCGCACCGACCGGCGCTCGGCCAAGGCCGCTGACCTGCTGGCGCGCCGCGGCTTCGCCCGCGCCCAAGTGGTCCAGGGCGGCATGACCGCCTGGCACGCGCGCGGCTGGCCGGTTGAGCGGGATGGCTCAACCGCACCACCGACGCTCTGACGTCCATGACGACCCTCCTCATCCTCCCGGAGACCCAAGTCCATGATCCACAAGCCGCTTGTCGCCGCCTTCGCGACCCTCTCGCTCCTGGCCCTGCCGCTCCAGGCGGAGGACACCTCGTCTCTCGCCGCAGCCATCGAGGAGCATCTGGAATTCGCCGAGTACGGTTCGAGCATCATCCTGCCCGAGCAGATCCCGGCCGAGGACTGGCCCAACCTCCTCGTGATCGATGCCCGGGACGCCGAGCAGTTCGCGGCGGACCACATCCCGGGGGCCGTCAACATCGAGTGGCGCAAGGTCGTGGCCCAACGCGACGAGATCCCCCAGGACAAACCCGTGGTCGTCTACTGCAACACCGGTTCACTCTCGGCGCAGGCGGTGTTCGCCTTGCGCCTGCTGGGTTGGGACAACGTCAGGGTCTTGCAAGACGGTTTGGAGGGATGGAAAGCCAAGGGCGGATTCGAGGCCAATCGACGCGCGCTGAACCCAACCGAGGGGTGAGGATCAACGACGCTGGGATCCGGACTGAACGAAGACTCTCATCAACCCAGTTCATCCTCCAACCAACCATCCCGATCAACCAGGAAGCATTCCAATCAGGAACCATTCGATGACGATTCTGATCATTCTCAACCGCGAGCCCTACGACCTCACCGATGTCACCTGGAACGCCCTACGCCTGGCCGCGACCCTGACCGACCAGGGGCAGGGCGTGCGGCTCTTTCTGATGAACGACTCGGTCGATCTGGCGCGCGACGTCTGCCGTCCGCCCGAGGGCTACGATCAGGATCTCTCCGCCATGCTCAAGGCATTGATCTCGCGCGGGGTGCCGGTGCAGGTCTGCGGCACCTGCATGGCGCGCTGCGGCATCCATAAGAATCACCCCTATTTCGAGGGCGCCGAGTCCTCCACCATGGCGGCCCTGGCCAAATGGGTGGCCGACAGCGACAAGGTGCTGACCTTCTGACGTGGCGCCGGCTTCCAGCCGGTGTCCCATGCTGCTCATGAACAGCGACGGTGTTGATCGGTGGGATTGGGTGCAGCTGGATCAGAGAGAGGTGCCCGAGGATCCGGATGCTTCGCGCGAGCAAACCGGGCACTCTGGATCGGCGTTGAGACTCAGGCTGCGCCAGTCCATCGTCGCGGCGTCTAGGAGCAGGAGCCGTCCGTAGAGGGGTGTTCCCAGCCCGGTCAGAATCTTGATGGCCTCCGTGGCCTGGATGCTCCCGATGATGCCAACTAGCGGCGCAAGGACGCCATTGGCCGAGCAAGTCCGGTCCTCGTGGACTTCGCTCGGATGGAGACATCGATAGCAGGGTCCACCTGAGCTTCCGCTGAAGGCCGTGATCTGCCCTTCCATGCGGATGGCGGCGCCCGAGACGAGGGGGACACCAGCAGCGAAGCAGGCACCGTTGATGGCGAGCCGGGTCGCGAAGTTGTCACAACAGTCGACTACCAGATCGACCTGAGCGACCACCACTCGGAGTGATTCCGTGCTGAGCCGGGATTGGATGGCGATGATCTCCACCTCCGGATTGAGTCTGGCAAGCCTCTGACAAGCCGAAGCGGTCTTGGTCCAGCCTATATGATCCGTGTCGTGGAGGATCTGGCGTTGCAGATTAGACAGATCGATCCGATCGAAGTCCGCGAGATGGATCCGGCCGACACCGGCGGCGGCGAGGTACATGGCGACCGGCGAGCCGAGACCGCCCAGTCCAACGATCAAGACACGCGCCGCAGCGAGCCGTTCCTGTCCCTCGATGCCGAAATCGGGTAGCAAGATTTGCCGACCGTAGCGCAGCAACTGCTCGTCGGACAGATCGACAACGCACCTCGTGTCAATCATCGCTTGGTCGGGATTGAGGCGGTGATCCTGGCATGGGATCTCGCGGGACTCGATGCGCTCGGCGTTGGTGATGTCCATGATTGGATGCCTCGGATCGTGACCAGTGGTTTATGGGGAATGAATCGATGCACAGTGACCGGCCGGTCCGCCTCCTGGGCAACCCCCTCGACGACCGGGAGCCGCACCGAACGCCGCGCTCAGGCCGCGCGCCTGCTTCGACCTCGTTGCTCGGCCTCGACGTCCCGCGCACGCAAGGCGGCATGGCCCTCCGAGGGATGCCTGCTCGGCAGTCCACTATCCGCCCGTGACCGGCGGGAAGATCCCGACCTCGTCGTCGTCGCGAATCGCTGTCTCGGGTCGGACAAGCTCCTGGTTGATGGCGGTCATCACGCGGTCGCCCTCGGGCAGCGCTTCAGCCCAGACTCCACCACGAGCGCGCAGATGGGCGAGTAGATCCTCGGCTGTCAGGATTCCTGGCTGGCAGGGAACCTCCTCTTGCGCCAACCCGAGCTGCTCGCGAAAACGTGCGAAATAGCAGATGCGGATCATCGGCTGGCCTCCTGGGTGAACCCTTGGAAGAGATTGGCGAACGGGATGAAGTCCACTTCATCCCCGCGCTGAATCCTCTGACCTGGTGCGATCTCGACCAGCCCGTCGGCCCAGGCGACCGAAGACAGCACCGCCGAGGAGCGGCTGGGGTAGACGGTCAGCTCCGTCTGGCCATCCTCGCCGGTCTCAAGCCGGGCGCGATGGAACTCGGTGCGCTGGTCCGGCTTGGGCCAGTCGAAGCCCGCGCGGATCTTGAGCGCGCGCGGTCTCGGGTCTCCGTGTATGCCCTGCATTTTCAGAATGATCGGACGGGCGAAGAGACAGAAGGTGACGAAGAGTGAGACCGGATTGCCGGGGCTGCCGAAGAAGGGCGTCTCACCAATCCGGCCGAAGGCCACCGGCTTGCCTGGGCGCATGGCGATGTTCCACAGATCCAGTGTGCCCAGCCGCTCCACAGCCGGCTTGAGGTGATCCTCCTCTCCGACCGAGACACCGCCGCTCGCGACGATGAGATCCGCCTCGCGCGCGCCGATCCTGAGCGCGTCCATGGTGGCATCGAGGGTATCCGCCACGATGCCGAGGTCCACCACCTCGCAGCCAAGGCTCTGCAGCAGCCCGATCAGCGTGTAGCGGTTGGAGTTGTAGATCTGTCCTGGTCCCAACGGCTCGCCCGGCGTCGCCAGTTCATCGCCGCTGGCCAGAATGGCCACGCGCAGTCGCCGATGAACGCAGATCTCGGCGGCTCCGATCGAGGCGGCGAGTCCCAGATGCTGGGGCGCAAGCCGGGTGCCAGCCGCGATCACCTCGACACCGCTGTGGATGTCCTCGCCGGCGCGACGGATGTTCGCCCCGACCTTGGCGTCGAGGGGGACGATGACCGTCTCGCCCGCGCGCGCGCATACCTCCTGGATCACCACGGTATCGGCACCGGCCGGCACCGGCGCGCCGGTGAAGATGCGCGCGGCGGTCCCGGGCTCCAGCGCCGCTCCGACCCGTCCAGCCGGGATGCGTTGGGCGACCCGCAGACGACCGCCGTGCACGGCCAGCTCGGCGTGACGGATGGCATAGCCATCCATGGCGCTATTGTCCCAGCCAGGGACATCAATGGTGCTCGTCACGGCGGAAGCGAGTACGCGACCGTAGCCAGCCGCGGTCGGAACGCGCTCGGTATCGGTGATTGGATCGACCCACACGAGCAGGAAATTGATCGCGTCCTCTTTGGTCAGAGTCTGACGCGGATCGGCGGTCGATCCGCAATCATGGGATGCCTTCATCAGTGGCCTCACTGCTCGCGCAGCCGCGGAATGAGCTGGGCGAAATTGCAGGGTCGGGTGCGGATGTCCAGTTGGGGCCGCAGGATGTTCTCCCAGGCGGTGCGACAAGCGCCGGTCGAGCCGGGCAGACAGAAAACGAAGGTGCCATTGGCCAGGCCGGCGATGGCGCGCGACTGGATGGTCGAGGCGCCGATCTCCGCGAAGGAGAGCTGCCGAAACAGCTCTCCAAAGCCATCGATCTCCTTGTCGAACAGCGGTAGGACGGCCTCGGGCGTGCTGTCTCGTCCAGTCACGCCAGTCCCGCCGGTGCTCAGGATGACGTTCACCTCGGGATCGGCGATCCAGCGCGAGACGATCGCGCGCAGTTGGTAGACATCGTCGGGCGCGATCGCCTTGGCGACGACCTGGTGTTCGGCCGACTCGGCGCTCTCCCTCAGGAAGTGGCCGGAGGTGTCGCGGTCCTCGCCCCGGCTGTCCGAGACGGTGAGGATCGCGATCTTGAGCGGGATAAAGGCCTGTTCGGTGAAGTGTTCGGTCATGTCATGACTCCTGCGATGAAAAGCCGATTGGTTTGGGGTTCAAGGCATGCCGGCATTCGGGGTATCGCCGGCGCGTGCCGATTTGACCGATCTCAAGGCAGCGCTCAGATGCCAGTGGGAATCTCCCACGCTGAATCCCAATCCCGAGGACCACCCATGTCAGCCGGACGTCGCATCACCCGCGAGAAGAAGACCATCGCCGCGATGCTGGCGATCGACTGTCGCGATCATCATGCCAGCGCTCGCGGACGCTGCGACGATTGCGCCGCCTTGCTCGACGATGCCCAGCGCCGGCTGGATACCTGCCCCTTCCAGGAGGAAAAGCCCGTCTGCAATCTGTGCGAGGTCCATTGCTATGCCGCGACGCCGCGCGAGCGGGTGCGCCTGGTGATGCGCGATGCAGGACCGCGCATGCTATGGCCCCATCCGATCCTGAGCCTCGGCCACCTGCTCGACAAATGGCGTCCCGTGCCGAAGTTGAAAGACCATAAGTGCGATGGATGAGCCCCGCTTCGCGCCGCGTCAACCCGGCCGGCCATCCGGTCGTGGGTTGAGCAGCATCGGGGCATGCACCCAGAGAAAGAGTCCGAAGGACAGGATCCAGCACAGCCCGCCGGCCATCAGCCAGGTCTGATAATTCGCGGGGGTGAGGAGGGGCGCGAGTCCGCGCAGGACTGCCGCGAGATTGATGAGCACGAAGGCAACCAGTGTCAACGGCGCCGCCTGCATCGGCCGCCCCGTGTGTCCCACCGCTACCCGAGCCATCATCCCCAGCGTCACCACCCCGATCGCGCCCACCGTCAGGGCGTGCAGGGCACCGCGCGGCGTCATGCCGGTGAAGGCCGGCAGTCCGTCCAGGATCAGGCCGAGCGCGAGCCAGAGCAGACCGACGTAAAGCACGTTCAGCATGGGCGTGGTCCAGATCTGCCGGTCGTGCCAGCCGGTCAGCCGCACCAGTTGCAGCAGACCCAGGACGAGCGCCAGGCCACCCGCGAGTTGACCGAGCGGCTGGACGAAATCGCCGATCAGGAGCCCGACGGCGACGATAAAGACGAGTCGCTCCAGGACCGGAAACACCCGGGGTCGCGCATCCGCGAGGGCGCTCTTGATAAAGAAGGGCATGACCCGACCGGAGACCAGCAGCATGACCAGCACCACCAGATCCAGCATCAGACGATGACCTCTCGTCGCGCCGCCGGCGAGCAGGCCGAGCGCATCCAGATGCACCAGCGCCCCTGCCAGGGTCATGCCGGCGAAGACCGCCAGAAAGACCCGATTGACCGGATTGGGGCCATGCCAAAGCGGCCGCCAGAGCACCAGCGCCAGGGCCGGGAAGAAGGCCAGATCGATCAGGGCGACCAGCAACGGCGGCTGCCCCAGCCAGGGCGCGATCCGACCGGCCAGCCAGAGTCCGACCAGCGCGGCCAGCCCGGCGCCGCTCGCCGTCGCCATCCCGGTCCAGTTGCGCACGGCGGTCAGCAGAAACCCCGCGATCACCGCCGCGAGATAGCCGAAGAGCATCTCGTGGGCATGCCAGATCGTGCCGGCGAGATGGCTCGGTTGGGGCCAGAGTCCACTCAGGATCGCCAGCCAGACGGTGACGGACAGCATCGCCGCCAGCCCAGCGGCCAGAAAGAAGGGACGGAACCCGAGCGCGAGCACGGGGAGGGCGTTGAGACGGGACATGACGGTCATGCGGATCGGGGCCAGTTGGCGGCTAAAGCGAGGCTTGCCTGCACGCTAGCCGCTGCGCCGCCCTCCGGCCTTGATGCCGGTCAAGCCCCATCGGCGTCCCGGAGCCGCTAGCCACCGCTGGCTGGTGACTGAAAGCTGCTGGCTGAACGCTGAAGGCCAATTCAATGTTCGCCCTTGGTCCGCAGTAGCCCCGCCAGCCGATTGCCCTGCTTCTGCGGACCGCCGCGCGGAAAAATCTGATGCAAATAACGGTTGCTGCCGCGTTCGCGACCCCAAACCTGACGGAAGTGGGAAATCATGTCACGCACCGTCGCCTGAGTACCCTGTCGGGCAAAGCGGGCGCGCAGATAGCGAATCACCTCCCATTGCTCGGCGTGCAGCGTCAGTCCCTCCTGTGCTGCCAGGGCGCGCGCGAAGTCCTCCGACCAGTCGGAAGGATCGACCAGATAGCCCTCGCTATCGGTCAGGATGGCGCGCTCGCCGACCCGAACCGCGCGGGTCGTCATGCTCGGGTAGGCGTTACTGCCGCTCGGGAATTCGCCGGGAAGTCCGCGCGAGTCCCGCTCGGACTGGGTGATCGACCAGAGTTCGATCGGGATCTCGCCGTCGAGTCGGCCCTCGAAGCGCTCCACCCCGGAGACCAGAATCTTGCCGCTGGTCGGCGGCAGGTCGAAGCTGGCCAGGCCCGCGCGATCGGTCAGCACCGGCGCGGTCTCGGTACCGTCCGCGTCTAGGCGCAGGACGACGGGGGTCCGCTTGAGTGGCTCATGGGTAGCCTTCATGGAAATTCTGACTGCGATCATCGTCTGCGCTCCGACGGTTACGACATCCGGTGGATCGGCGCCGCCAAGCGGCCCGAACCGAATCCACACTGACTGTGATGAGTTAAGCTTAGTGGCGAGCATGACCAAAGAAAAACGAAATGATTCGGTCTTTGGTATCGGAGATTTCGATAGAATCAGATAGACACGCGATGAGCGCCCAACATGGACATCGACCAGATCAAGACCTTTCTCGCGGTTGCCGCCCATGGCAGCTTTCTGGAGGCCGCCGAGCGGGTGCATGTCACCCAATCGACCGTGAGCGCGCGCATCCAGAACCTGGAACAGGGGCTTGGCGCACGGCTGTTCGTGCGCAACCGCTCGGGCGCCAGCCTCACCCCGGCCGGGCAGCGCTTTCTGCGCCACGCCAAGACCCTGCTGCTGACCTTCGAGCAGGCGCGTCACGATGTCGGTCTGCCGAGCCGCTTTCGCGCCAGCCTGACGATCGGCGCGCGCATCGCGCTCTGGGATGACTTCCTACCGCGCTGGGCGGGGCGCATGCGCGCGGCGGCGCCGGACATCTCGCTCAATACCGAGATCGGCTTCGAGGAGGATCTGATGCGCCGCATCATCGCCGGCACCATGGATCTGGCCCTGATGTACAGCCCGCAGCAGGGCGCCGGCATCCAGGTCGAGCACCTCTTCGACGAGACCCTGATCCTGGTCGGCGGCGACCCGGAGCAGGACGCGCTGGACGATGGCTATATCTATGTCGACTGGGGGCCGACCTTCTACGCCCAGCACCGCAAGGTCTATCCGGATCTGGAGCGGCCCGCCCAGACCGCCAACATCGGCTGGCTCGGTTTGCAGTTGATCCTCGCCAACGGCGGCACCTGCTTCGTTCCCGAACGGGTCGCCACCAGCTACCTGCGCGGCGGCTGTCTGCATCGGGTCGAGGGGGCGCCGACCCTGACCCTGCCGGCCTACGTCGTCTATCCGAGCGACAGCGACTCCAGCGAACTCACGACCGCGCTTGCCACGCTGCGCGCGCTGGTGGCCGAGGGGGCGGCGACGGGATCCGGCCGCCCGGATGCTGGAGCTGTGCAGACGGAACATCAGGAAGGCGGTTGAACCTCAACAGCCAGGCGCTTCCCAAACAGCTTCCTTCTCCACAGCATCGATGAAACCTTCCACGGTGAAACCTCCTGGGTAAAGCGATGCCTCGGCCTGAGCATCGTCCGCTATGGCAAGTTCATCTGCTTGATACCGACCAGACAAAATGCCTTCAGGATCATTCAACAAATGCCGGTCGTCCCGCAGGGCGATCAGCACCTCCTCCAGGGATACCTTGAGAAAGCCGCTGAATCGCTGATGGTCGCATTCGATCGAGGTATCGACGATCCAACCATGGATCGAGACTGAGCCAGCGTCTCCCGCAAGATTCAACTCGGCGGCTAGATCCGATCCCTCGGACAGGGCGCGCTCGACGGCGGGAACCTTGCGGCGCAATTGGTGGCCGGCTTTGCGGAGTGTCGTCGTCCCGTGCAGCCACGCATCGCGTTGCGACTGTCGGATGAAGGTCGATTTCACCTCCAGCACCAGCACAATCCTACCCAGTGCACAGATGAGATCGACCTCGCCAGCGCGGGCATCGGATTCGTCCACGGGTTGCCAGTTCAGCACGACGCGGAATCCCCGCGATTCGAAGAGTCGGCCGAGTTGTTCCTCGATTCGCCGCGTTTCGAGCCTGGCGTCGCCGCGTCGCGCACCAATCCGTCGGAGATTGTTGATGGCGGCCGTGCTGTTGTTTTGCAGACCGAAGATCCAAGGTAGCTGGATCAATAGTCGGTCCATCTTCAAGATCGGACGTTCAAATAATTTCGGATGGAGCCCCGGCTCTCCTTGTCGGAGCCGTGCAGCCAGAGTCACCAAGTCGTTGGTCCAGAAGTCGAGAATGGCGGCTGCCATCAATGGGCTGCCGCGTGGCGACTTCTTGCTGACGGTCCAGCCGACGATTCTCTCGAGCTTCGCCTTGCGGTCGGACCAGGTGAGCGGAAAGCGGTTATGACCCGTCGCGATGCCTTCCAGGGCCAACAGGCTCAGTGCTGGCGCCCAATGTCCTGTCTCGTTGAGATGGGTAACGAAGGCTTGGAGAAAGTCGCGTTGGTAGAATGCTGACGTCAACTCCGTTGCCAGTAGCGCCTGAAAGAGATCGACTTGCACCCCCGAGTCGGTCGTCACCGCGTCATCGAGTCCGTACACATCGGTTAGTTGAAGCTTCGTGCGAATCGCTCGGATATAGGCAACGCGGTTGGCTTCGTGGTTCTCTGGCAGTCCGATCATCTCTGTCGCCAAGCCCGAGTGAAAGAACGCGTCCAGCGCACGGTAGAACCAGTAGCCGTGAAGACGTTCGAGTTTCCTTCCGTCTCGTTTCCACGCGGCACGGAGCAAGGCATCGCGTTCAACGATGTCCAGCGCCCTTTCTCCAGTGCGCACGAACTCGATCCCATCGTCGAAGCTGAAGGCATCCGCCGACCGAGAGATGAAGCTGTTCAACTCGATCTGAGCCCCAAGCAGCGTCTCGAACGCTGTTCTGATGTCATGTCTGGGTGCCGGGCCATCTGGCGATGGGAACAGGAACGGCGATAGATGCGTTTTTAGCGATCGCATCAGATTCTTTTCCTTCGGTCTCAGCGAGGTCGCGGAGGCGGTCGCGAGCTTCCAGATCAGAATGTCGTTGATGGCCTGCCACTGACCTTCGGCGACGTTACGCTCCTCGACCGGTATCCATGGAGTGGTGAAATCGGCGGGGTTCAGTCGCTCGAAGGCGTAGAGGCTTGCATAAATCAGGAACTCGAAAGGCGAGAGATCGACGAGCATCTTCTTCCACATCTCAACCGTCGCTACACGCTCTCGGTAGGCACCGTCGAAAATGTCGAGCATGCGACAGAACTCGGCGATGTCCGGGTTTGAGCTGGCAATCCGATCGAGTTCGGCGCGGCGGGGCGAATGCTGTTGGAGCACGAGACCCGAATAACGGACGGCCTGGCGGACAAGCTGTGGGGATTCCGCGGCGACCCGTTCGAGCAGGAGAGGATTCGCCACAGGTTCCTGGCCGAGATAGCGGGCCAGTGCAAGCGTTGCCCCCTCTGACTGCCACGCTTCGCTTGGCATGCCGTTGACGAAGTCACTGGACCAAAAGTCCGAATCGCGCTGATGTCGGCTGTACTTCTGTTTTCCTCGGGTTGCTGGCTTGTTATCGAGATAGGCGTCGATGACGTTCTCGGCTGCCAGAAGCACTGACGCGCCAGCTTCGAGTTGTTGTTCAAACAGCCTGTCGTACAGGTTGACGCTTGTTGTGTCCTCTGGGGATCGCCTCATGATGGATGGCCTCTTCGGTCCATGAACTGCTGCCATGCACTGTACCAAATCGCGTTTTGCGACGGGCGAAGGAGTCGGTTCAGGAATCGGCGATCCGTCCTCGCGGTCGGTGAAGTGCGACCGGGAGAGGATTCCTCCCGACCGCCCCACCACTTACTCCAACCC
>NZ_NHSQ01000094.1 GCF_016653465.1 Thiocystis minor
CATTGACCGGCACAGGCGACAGGTCGAACAAAGGCGCCGCGTTTGCTGCTCGCGTAGCCGATCCAGGCGAATCCATATTCCCCCGAGTCGACCAATTCACGGAAGGCGTCGAGCAGCTTCCGCTCGTCGAGCGCACGGCCGATAAGACGGTTACAGTGCGCGATGACGTCGTGAAGCCGAATCTGGTGTTGCAGTCTGTCGGCTGCTTGTCGAGTCCCTGACCGGCCAATCGACCTGCGCTGGGAGACCTTCGACCGGCGGAAGGTGCTCCGTGTGACCGGGAGAACGGCTGTTTGCTGCTGAACCGGCTGCATCGGGACAGCATTCCGGCCGGGCTGTCGCCCTCCCGGGACGATGTGCCGCTGTTCAAAGCGCTGCCGTTCTGCCTGCTCGGGCCGGATTTTCAGACCGGGAAACCCTCGGAATGACATCGGCGCGAACTGGCGCGGATCAATCGGTTTCTGGTCGCGGTCTCCGCGCTCGGGCAGGGCTGAGCGAGACCGAGGAGCCGAAACCATCCGGAGATGCGCTGACGCCGGAACAGAGTGCGTGCGGCATGTCGCGCAGCCGGTCGCACGATACCAAGCCGGAATTCCTGATTCGCCCTCTTCGCCCGAGGCGGCCGCTACCGCCTCCATGACCGCAAACTGCCCGGTCGTCCCGACCTCGTCTTTCCCGGATGCCGGGCACTGATCATGGTCCATGGCTGTTTCTGGCACGGGCACGGCTGATGATCGATGCCTGCGAGCGATTCCTGAATCGTCATCGCCAGTCGTCGAGAACCGACCGGCCGCCCAGCGATCAGGTATGCTGTTTTCATCGCATGGTCATTCTCAACGATGCCAAATTCAAACCCAGGATCTGGTCACTGCCCGAGGGGGAGCCGGGGATGCGCTTTTTTAACACCGAAGGTCCGAATCGCGCGGACGACCATTACTCGCTGCCGCCCCTGTCGCGCTGGGATCTGGACGGCATTCTGACGCTGATCGCGCAAAAGAAGTATTTCCTGCTCCACGCCCCGCGTCAGACCGGCAAGACGACCTGTCTGCTGGCGCTGATGGAATACCTGAACCGGGAAGGCCGGTATCGCGCGGTCTATGCCAATCTGGAAGGCGCACAGGCGTATCGGGAGAACGTCGACGCGGCGATGGCGGTGATCGTGACCGATATCGCCGCCTCGGCGCGGGTCTGGCTCGGCGATACCGATGCCCCCGCGCTGGCGCGGGAGGTGCTGGCGACGACGCCGCACGGTTCGGCGGTCAGTCTGTTTCTCGCGCACTGGTGTCAACGGATACCGCAACCCATGGTGCTGTTGCTCGACGAGGTCGACGCCTTGGTCGGCGACACCCTGATTTCGCTGTTGCGTCAGTTGCGCGCGGGATATCCGCAACGCCCCGACGCCTTTCCGCAAACCCTGATCCTCTGCGGCGTGCGCGATCTGCGCGACTATCGCATCCACGCCAGTTCGGAACAGGCTCCGATCACCGGCGGCAGCGCCTTCAACATCAAGGCCAAGTCGCTGCGGCTGGGCGATTTCGACGCCGAGGAGGTCGCGACGCTGCTGTACGAGCACACCGCCGAGACCGGGCAGGCGTTTACCCCCGAGGCGCTCGCGCGCGTCTGGATGCTG
The DNA here is from genome assembly GCF_016653465.1 of Thiocystis minor. Lineage (GTDB taxonomy): Bacteria > Pseudomonadota > Gammaproteobacteria > Chromatiales > Chromatiaceae > Chromatium > Chromatium minus. The sequence goes on from NZ_NHSQ01000094.1 coordinate 1,631, forward strand.
ACCCAGGGCCAGCCTTGGCTGGTCAATGCACTGGCCTACGAAGCCTGTTTCGAGCAGCCCGAGGGGCGCGACCGCGCGCGGCCCATCGGCGTGAACCTGATCGATCAGGCCAAGGAGACTCTGATCCTCAACCGCGTCACCCATCTCGATCAACTCGCCCACAAGCTGCGCGAGCCGCGGGTGCGCCGGATCATCGAGCCGATGCTGGGCGGGACCGCCCTGGGCGAGGCGTTCGAGGAAGATCGGGAGTATCTGGTCGATCTGGGGCTGCTGCGTCGCGACGGCGCGGGCGGGCTTGTGATCGCCAATCCGATTTATCGGGAAGTCTTGCCGCGCGCTCTGGCCAGCGGTCCGCAGGACTCGCTCCCCCAGATCAGCCCGACCTGGCTCAACCCCGACGGGAGCCTGAACCCCGACCGACTGCTCGCCGCCTTTCTCGCCTTCTGGCGCCAACATGGCGAGCCGCTGCTCGCCAGCGCGCCCTACCACGAAATCGCTCCGCATTTGGTGCTCATGGCCTTTCTGCATCGGGTGGTCAACGGCGGTGGGTGGCTGGAGCGCGAGTACGCCATCGGGCGCGGACGCATGGATCTTTGTCTGCGTTACGGCGCCGTCACCCTGGGACTGGAGCTGAAGGTGTGGCGCGACGGGCGCCCCGATCCGCTGACCGAGGGGCTGACCCAACTCGACACCTATCTGGCCGGACTGGGCCTGGATCGTGGCTGGCTGGTGATCTTCGACCGTCGTGCCGGACAGCCGCCGATCGAGGCGCGCACCAGCAGTCACGAGATGCTCAGTCCGGCGGGACGCTGCATTCAGGTGGTGCGGGCATGAGGGAGCGTCATCCGATGAAGCACTCGGCTGCCGTGAAGGATTTCTGGCATGAAATTTCGCGGCAATCACATTAGGATCGACCAACCGAATCTCTGTCTGCGATGCTCGCCATGAAACAACCCCCCGTTGCGCCGATCTGTTTGCTGCTGGTTTTGGCCGGCCCGAGTTGGGCGGCCGAAAACAACTTTGTCTTGGACCCTGAGCCGCCTGGACCTGCCTACGAGGAATCGGGCAAAGCCTGGCGGGAAGCGACGACACCATTACCGCCCTGGCCCCATGATGCGGACCTGATCGAATTCGAGCTGGATGGGCCGTCGGCCGGCTTCCGTTATTTCATCGACGGCAAGCACCTTGGCGTGGGCGCCGATCAGGTGGTGCGTTACACCCTGGTCGCCGAAAGTCGGAACGGAGGACGCAATCTCTCCTATGAAGGAATTCGCTGCACGCCGCATGGCCAGTACAAGATTTTCGCCTATGGCTCGGGAGGACAATTCAGCCCTCTGGACGGCGCCGACTGGCAACCCATCGACGAGGGAGCCGCCGAACGCTCTCGCCGCGAACTCTGGGGCTTTCATTTCTGTGTGCCGCGCGGGTTCAAGCCAAGACTCAAGAAGGACATGATCCGCTCGCTGACCGGTCACTCCGCATCGCGAGAACTCACCGGTTTTCAGGCCGACTGACCGCGCGCGCTCCACAGTTGAAGATTGACCAATGACCCCGCACTCTTTCGATTGGCGCCGAGCCCCGATTCAATCCACCGACCACCGATGATGAGCCCATGTCAAACCCACTGATCGACCAACCCGGCCTCCCGGCCTTTTCCCAAATTCGCCCCGAGCATGTCGAACCCGCCATCGATGCGCGGTTGGCGACCTGCCGGGATCGGATCGAGCATTTGACCCGCGAGGTCGCGGTGCCGACCTGGGAGAATTTCGTCGAGCCGCTGGATGAAACCGACGACCTCCTGAACCGGACCTGGTCGCCGGTCGGTCATCTCAACGGCGTGCTCAACAGCGACGAACTGCGCGCGGCCTACAACGCCTGCCTGCCCAAGCTCAGCGACTATGGCACCGAGGTCGGCCAGAACGAGGATCTGTTCAAAGCCTATCAGGCGGTCGCGGCCCAAGAGCATCTGAACCCGGCCCAACGCAAGCTACTGGAGAACGCCCTACGCGATTTTCATCTCTCCGGCGTCGACCTGCCCGCGGACAAAAAAGCGCGCTACAAGGCCATCAGTCAGGAGATGTCACAGCTCACCAGCACGTTTTCCGAGAACGTGCTCGATGCCACCAATGCCTGGAGCAAGCTGATCGAGGATCCGGCGCTGCTCTCCGGTCTGCCCGAATCGGCTTTGGGTCTCGCCCGCCAGAACGCCCAGCAGCAGAGCAAGGATGGCTGGCTGTTCACGCTCGACATGCCCTCCTACATCCCGGTCATGACCTACGCGGACGATCGCGATCTGCGCTTCGAGATGTACCGGGCCTTCAGCACCCGCGCCTCGGATCAGGGACCGCACGCCGGTCAGTGGGACAACAGCGAGAACCTGGAACGCATCCTGGCGCTGCGTCATGAGGTCGCTCAACTGCTCGGTTTCGCGAATTACGCCGAACGCTCGCTGGCGACCAAGATGGCGCGCTCGCCCGAGGACGTGCTCGCCTTCCTCAACGATCTGGCCGAACGCTCGGTGGATCAGGCGCGCCGCGAACTGGCCGAACTGGAGTCGTTCGCCCGCGCGGAGCATGGCGTCGCGGGACTGGAACCCTGGGATGTCGGGTATTACGCGGAGAAGCTACGCGTCCATCGCTACCAGATCAGTCAGGAAGAACTGCGTCCCTACTTCCCGGTCTCGCGGGTGTTGACCGGGTTATTCGGCGTCATCGAACGCCTGTTCGAGGTGAAGATCCAGGAGGTCGAGGGCTTCGAGACCTATCACCCCGACGTGCGTTTTTTCGAGATCCGCGACGGCGCATCCGGCGCGCTGCGCGGTCAGTTCTATCTCGATCCCTTTGCGCGTCAGAACAAACGCGGCGGCGCCTGGATGGATGTCTGCACCAACCGCCTGCACAGCACCTGCTGCGATCAGCTCCCGGTCGCCTATCTGGTCTGCAACTTCACCCCACCGGTCGGCGACCAGCCCTCGCTGCTGACCCATCAGGAAGTCACGACACTCTTCCACGAGTTCGGTCACGGGCTGCATCATCTGCTGACCAAGATCGATTATCCGGGCGTCGCCGGGATCAATGGGGTTCCCTGGGACGCGGTGGAACTGCCGAGTCAGTTTCTGGAAAACTGGTGCTGGGAGCGCGAGTCGCTCGCCCTGTTCGCGGCCCATTGGGAGACCGGCGAGCCGCTCCCGGCGGATCTCTACGGTCGCATGATCGCCGCGAAGAATTTCCAGTCGGCTATGCAGATGGTGCGTCAGTTGGAGTTCGCGCTGTTCGACTTCCGCGTTCATCTGGAATACGACCCCGCCCAAGGCGGACGGATTGCCGAGATCATCGAGCAGGTGCGCGACCAGGTCGCCGTCATTCGACCGCCTGCCTTCAATCGCTTCGCCCACGGTTTTTCGCACATCTTCGCGGGCGGTTACGCGGCCGGCTATTACAGTTATAAATGGGCCGAGGTGCTGTCGGCGGACGCCTTCTCGCTGTTCGAGGAAAAGGGCGTGTTCGATCCCGAGACCGGGCGTTCCTTCCGCGAAAACATTCTGGAAAAGGGCGGTTCGGAAGATGCCATGGTGCTCTATGTCAACTTTCGCGGACGAGAGCCGAATACCGATGCGCTGCTGCGGCATTCGGGGATTGCGGCCTGAGCGGCGGCGTTCGACCATGCGGCCCGATAGTCTGTGCTTCAAATGGTCAGGATCTTTCAGGATTCAAAATCGCCAAATTCGAGCACAGGTGCGGCGTGCCTGAGCGATGCCGACACGCTAAACTTGCGGCTTTCCATGACTCAAGCGAAAGAACATACGATGCACACCCATATCGTGCTGGATGACGCCCTGGTCGAAGAGGCCATGCGGTACGTCGAGGTCACAAGCAAGCGCGGGTTGCTGGATCTTGCGTTACGCGAGTTCATTGCCGCACGCCGCCGCTCGGATCTCTCCAGTCTTTTCGGCACCGTGGAGATCGACCCCGATTACGACTACAAAGCGCTGCGCCGCGAGCACCACTGAGGTGTATCTGATCGATACCTCGGTATGGATCGACAGCCTGCGGCAGGTCGATAATGCGCCGGCCCGCTTTTTCAAATCCATGCTTGGCGCCTTGCCCTTTTATCACCCACGCGACCCGGTCATCACCCACGCCGCGGCAGCGGCACTCTATCGGCGCTGCCGGGAGCGCGGAATCACGGTGCGCTCGACCCTGGATTGTTTGATTGCCCAGATCGCCATCGAACACGATCTGCTGCTGGTCAACCATGATCGGGATTTCGACCAACTCGTACAGGCGTGCCCGGAGTTGAAGTGCGCGCCAATGGGCATCGCACATTAAAAATGAAGTATAAAGACCTGCGCGACTTTATCGACCAACTCGAACAACGCGGCGAACTCCAACGCGTCCGCATCGAGGTCGATCCCTACCTGGAAATCACCGAAATCTGTGACCGCACTCTCCGCGCGGGCGGCCCGGCGCTGCTGTTCGAACGACCGAAAGGATCAAAAATCCCGCTGCTGGGTAATCTCTTCGGCACGCCCAAACGGGTTGCGCTCGGCATGGGCGAGGAATCGGTGGAGGCATTGCGCGAGGTCGGCAAACTGCTGGCCTTTCTGAAGGAGCCAGACCCGCCCAAGGGCATGAAAGAAGCCTGGCGGACCCTGCCGATCTTCAAGAAGGTGCTGGATATGGCCCCCAAGGTGCGGCGCAACGCGCCTTGTCAGGAGGTCAATTTCACCGGAAATGCGGTCGATCTGGACCGCCTGCCCATCCAGCACTGCTGGCCGGGTGACGTCGGGCGGCTGATCACCTGGGGCCTGGTCGTCACCCGTGGCCCGGAAAAGCCGCGACAGAATCTCGGGATCTACCGGATGCAGGTGATCGGTCGCAACCGGGTCATCATGCGCTGGCTCTCGCATCGCGGCGGCGCGCTCGACTTCCGAGACTGGCAGCGCGCCCATCCCGGCCAGCCCTTCCCTGTGGCGGTCGCCTTGGGCGCCGATCCGGCGACCATCCTCGGGGCGGTCACGCCCATCCCGGATACGCTGTCGGAATACGCCTTCGCCGGTCTGCTGCGCGGCAGCCGCACCGAGCTGGCCAATGGTCAGGAATCGGATCTCCAGGTTCCGGCCAGCGCCGAAATCGTCCTGGAGGGCCATATTCATCCCGATGATCGGGCGCCCGAGGGTCCGTTTGGCGACCATACCGGCTATTACAACGAGGTCGATCAATTCCCGGTTTTCACCATCGAGCGCATCACCCAGCGCCAGAACCCCATCTATCACAGCACCTATACCGGGCGCCCACCGGACGAACCGGCGATTCTCGGCGTCGCCCTGAACGAGGTCTTCGTCCCCATCCTGCAAAAGCAGTTTCCCGAGATACAGGATTTCTATCTGCCGCCGGAAGGCTGCTCCTACCGGCTCGCCGTGGTCAGCATCCGTAAGCAATATCCGGGGCACGCCAAGCGGGTGATGATGGGCGTCTGGTCCTTTCTGCGTCAGTTCATGTACACCAAATTTGTCATCGTGGTGGACGAGGATATCTGCGCGCGCGACTGGAAGGACGTGATCTGGGCCATGACCACGCGCATGGACCCGGCGCGCGACACGGTGACGGTGGAGAACACCCCGATCGACTATCTGGATTTCGCCTCGCCGGTGTCGGGGCTGGGCTCGAAGATCGGTTTTGACGCCACCAACAAGTGGCCGGGCGAGACGACCCGCGAATGGGGTCAGCCAATTCGCATGGACGATGCCGTGCGGGAGCGGGTCGATCGGATCTGGGATGCGCTAGGCATCCCGCTGAATAACGGATAAAACCAACCGAACCTCAATAGCGCCCGCCTCCGCCGCCGCGCGGACGTTCGGCCCGCGGACGCGCTTCGTTGACAGTCAGCTTGCGGCCTTTCATGTCGGTTTCATTCAGCGCCTTGATCGCGGCATTGGCCTCGGCATTGTTGGGCATCTCCACGAAACCGAAGCCCTTGGATTGACCGGAAAATTTATCCTTGATCACCTCTGCGGCCGCCAGCTCGCCATACTCTCCGAAAATGTCCCGCAAGTCATCGTCGGCCACGCTATAGGGTAAATTGCCTACGTAGATCCTCATCGCTGTTTCTCGTGCTCGCGTGCGTTGATCGGACGAATACTGCCGGGGGGCCAACACACAAGCCAACTCGACAGCGAACGACTAAACCCCGAGACGGGCTCGCGGCTGGATAAATCACGTTCGCGCTCTGACCACCGCCAAACACAGGATAAAGACGAAACCCGTGACAATGGAACTGGTGACAGACTTCGACAATGCAGAAACGATGGCAATCGCCGCGATTGGGACTGATGGAAAGCTAGTGGATCAAATGCAGTGCGTCAACGGACTTGGAGAAAAAAACCTTGGTCACGCGGCGAAGCTCGGTGTGCTGAATTCCAATCGGCGATTGAGAACGGATGGCGAGGGCGGGCAACTCCTGGAGGACCAGGAGTTGCGAGCGGACAACTCAGTCGAAGCTGCCGCGCTGGTGCTCATCGAAAAGCATTCCACCCAAGGCGCCCACGCCGGCGCCGATGAGCGCGCCGGAGCCGGCGTTGCCGCTGAATGAACCGATAATGGCGCCCGAGGCGGCGCCAATGCCCGTGCCGCTCGCGGTGCGCGAACGCGAGGTGCTGCCGCAGCCGACAATCGTCAGGGCGAAGGCCGCGACGAGCAGGGGAATGGCGATGGTCTTGCTGGTCATGACTTGTTTCTCTCTACCTTAAAGTGACTCGATTTCGGGTGAAGCGGTTCCAGGGTCGCGACGATGGCGCTTATTTGCAGGGATGCTTCTCGGCCAAGGCCCGGACCAGTCCCACCACTGGCATCTCCTGCATGCGCTGGGCGTTGGCGGCATTCGCGCGCGCCCAGTCGACGAAGATCGTGCGCGCGCCCTCGATAGTCGCGCCCTTGGGATAACAAATCAGCCGTTTCATGGATTTGCGACCCGCGATCGCATCGTGATACTGCACCGTCGCCTCGAGAAAGGCGCGGCAGGCATAGACGGCTGGCAGGGAAGACTCATCCTTCGGGTCCACCGAACAAACCTGATAGAGGTCTTCGGTGGTCTCGTAATTGAAGTTGGATTCCTGCAAGGCGCTTGCGGGAAGCGCATAGACGGAAGCGGCTAAAAACGCGGTCAGTGACATCGCGGGGAGACGGAGAACGCTCATGGTGATTGGTTCCTTTTGTGTTTAAACCGTCAAGGGTTTTGCAAACAGAACATCTTAAAATACCCCTCGCAGACCGTCTGCGAGGGTGGGATAACGAAACTCGACGCCCAGTTCCTCGCGCAGTTTGCGATTGGAGAGACGTCGCGATTCGGCCAGGTACGACAGCATCCCGGCCGAGAGCCGTTCGGATGCCTCGGCCAAGGAAAGACACGGCGGACGCGCCACGCCCGCGGCATCGGCCACCGCGAGAAAATAGTCGGTCATGGTGCTCGGTGCGCCGTCACAGGCATTATAGACAGCGCCATCGGCGCCCTTTTCCATCGCCGCGAGACACACGCTCACCAGATCCTCGACATGAATCCGGTTGGTATAGGGCGCTTCCTCGACCCGGACCAGTGGCACGCCCTGGCGGATGCGCTCCAGCGGCAGCCGGTCCGGTCCATAGATACCGGCCACCCGCAGGATGACCAATTCGCCGTCGGTGGTCTGGCTCCAGGCGCGCAATGACTGCTCGGCATCCCAGCGTCGGCGCGAGCGATCCGCCGTCGGTTGGGCGGGACGCGTCTCATCGACCCAGCCGCCCTGACAGTCGCCGTAAACGCCGGTGGTGCTGATATAAACGATGCGCCGCGGCTGGCCGGCCTGCTCGAACGACGCGATCAAACGACGGGTTCGCGGATCCTCCACGCCCTGCTCCGGTGGCGGGGCCAGATGGAAGAGTTCAGCGCCCGCCATGGCAAGCCCGAGTTCGTTCAAGTCATCCTTGATCAGATCATAACGCCGAGCGGGAACGCCCGCCGCGGCAAGTCTTGCCAGACCCGCCTCGCCGCGCGTCAATCCAATGACGCTTGCGCCCCGGTCCAGGCATTGTCGAGCCAGACGCGTACCCACATATCCACAACCGACGATGATTGTTTGTGCCATAGAGTCAATCCGCCATCAAAATCCATCGGGCAAACCAGTGGAGAAGCGTCCCGACCGAACCACGTTTTACGCCACCAACGCACGCCCTGCGCAACCGGCTTGCCGAACAACCACCGATTCGATTGGGTATATCGGGGGTCTTCCACCAGGATTGCAAGAGACGCAATGAGATTCAAAATTCAGATCGAATCAGACGACCGGACCTTCGAGGCCGATCCGGGCGAAACGCTGCTGTCCGCCGCGCTGCGCCAGGGGGTCGGCCTGCCCTATGGTTGTCGCAACGGGCAATGCGGATCCTGCGCGGCCCAGCTTCTGGCCGGCTCGATCCGCTATCCCAGCGGCCAGATCGAGGGGCTGGAAGGCAAGCCGGCGGGTACCTGTCTCACCTGCCAGGCAGTGGCCGAGTCGGATTTGCGCCTGGCGGTCACGCGGATCCGGACCGCCGCCATGATCGAGGTCCGCACCCTGCCCTGCCGCGTGGACCGTCTGGAACGTCTCAGCCACGATGTCACGCGGCTGTTTCTGAAACTCCCCGAGCAGCAGCGGTTGCCCTTCATGGCCGGCCAGTATCTGGAGTTCGTCCTGAGCGACGGGCGCCGACGCGCCTTTTCCATCGCCAACGCGCCGCACGACGATGAATTCATCGAACTCCATGTGCGCCAGGTGCCAGGCGGCGAGTTCACCGATTTCGTCTTCGATGGCCTGCGTGAGAAGGCCATCCTGCGCATTCAGGGACCGCTCGGGAGCTTCGTGCTGCGCGAGGAGTCGGCGCGGCCCATGCTCCTGATCGGCGGCGGCACCGGTTTCGCGCCACTGAAGGGGATGATCGAGCATGCGCTCCATGTCGGCATCCAGCGTCCGCTCCGGCTCTACTGGGGCGTGCGCTCGCGGCGCGATCTCTATCTGGCCGAACTGCCCGTGATCTGGACTCGGCAGCATCCAGACTTCCGCTTTACCCCGGTGCTGTCCGAACCGGACCCGGATTGGACAGGGCGCACCGGCTTCGTGCATGAGGCGGTGTTCGCCGATCATCCCGATCTGGATCGCTTCGATGTCTACCTGAGCGGCCCGCCGGTCATGGTCGAGGCCGGACGCGCCGCCTTCGCGGCGCGCGGACTCGGCATGGACCAGATGTTCTCCGACGCCTTTACCTATGCGGCGGACGGCAAGCGCCCATAACGCCAGACCAGCGTGGTAATCGCCAAGGCGCCGCCCAGCGCCCAGACGCCCTGTCCGGCGTCGAACGCGATCCCGATGGGCAATGGCTCCGCCGCCTGCGTCATCGTCAGCAGACCCGCATACCAGGCCGGATAATCCCAGGGGAAAGGCTCGGGCCTGGCCAGCAGGCAGAGCACACAACCGGCCAGAGAGAGGATGACGACATTGGCGAACACGAGCGCCGTCGCGCCGGGGCCGGACCAGGATTCGGCGTCGAAGAGCGCCAGTGCCAAATGACTGATGTCCAGCGCCGTGCCCAGCGCGGCGGCGGCCGCCAAGCCGGATAAGAGCGTCGCGCCGAGCATGCCAGCGTCGAGACGCCGTTGCAGAACCGGCAATAGCACCAGCATCCAGACGCTCAGGAAGGCGGTTTCGGGGCCAGCCAGCGGCCAATCGCGTCCAGTCAAAACACTCCGCGCCACATCCCGCCAGAAGGGCGACAGCCCCAGCGCCATCGCGACCGCGGCCAGCACCAGCCAAGCGCCCCAGCGACGGGTCAGGTCCGGGCTCCAGGCCGCCAAACCGAAGAGCGCCGACCACAGCAGAAGCACGATAAGGGTTGTCATGGTTCAACTGCACTTTTCAGGATCATCCGCGTTCGCCCAACCATTCCCGCGCCTTCTCCAGGATCAGCGCCTCGCACGCGGCGGGCAACTGGCCGCGCTGACCCTCGGCGCTCGTCAGCGCCGCGCGCGCACGTTCCGGATCGCCGGACCAGCGATACCCCAACCCGGCGAGCAGGGCAAAGGCGACATTCGCCGGCGCACCCTGGACCGCGAAGCGATCGGCGATGTCGCGGAACTGGGTCCGGTCCTGCGCTAGGGCGGGCAGCGCGCCGAGATCCAGGATCAACTGGCGGGTACGGTCCAGACAGTCGGCGACGCCCTGACGGGGTCGGGCAAGCTGGCGTCCCAGCACCCGCATGCGCATCTGACGCGCATCCCAGAAACCGGGATCGGCAGCGATGGCCCGCGTCAGCGCCGATTCGGCCCGGTCCAGCGAACCGGACTCCCAGGCGATCGCACCCAGCACGAAATGCGCGTCGGACCGGATCCGCTCGGGCACGTCCGCGACCGCCAACGCCGCCCGAGCCGCCTCGCGCGCCAGCTCCAAGTCGCGCAGCCGCAGTTGCACGCGTGCCATCTCCAGCCATGCGCGGAAGCGCGTCCGGGCATCGGCGGCGGTCGTCAGGGGTTGCAGCAGGGCGAGCTTGTGCCGCGGATCGCCGCTCAAGGCGGCCATCTGGAACGCCCGACGCGCCGATTCGTCCACCCGGCCCCACAGATTGCGATAGCGCATAAACGCGGTATCCCCCGCCGCACGCAGCGAGCTGTCTGGCGCGTCGGGTTGCAGGGCGGCCTCGCCCCGCGCGTCCAGATCCGACCAGAGCGCCTGCCATTGAGCGAGCGCCGCGGCTTCCTGACCATCGCCCGCGCCGCCGGTCTGCGGCTCCGACAGGCGAACGGTCAGCCCCCAGAGACCGACCGGCAGGAGCGCCGCCAACAGCATCGCCGTCACCGCGAACAGCCGCCGCCGGGGGTCGCGCGGCGCCGGGATGGGCGCAGCGGAGAAGGGCTTACCAATAGATGGCATGATCGGTGAACTGTGCCGGATGCCGACCCAGCAGCAGCGGCTCGTCGGGCCGTTGGGCGAACCAGCGAAAGCGCAGACCCGCCGCCTGCAACCGCTCGTAGAGCGGAACGAAGGTCTCCATGCCGGCGGGATGGACGATGAAGACCGGCGCCGTGCGCGTCGTGGCAAAGGCCGCGCTCAGGTCGGCGAGCAGACGCTCCGTCGCGATCTCCGACCAGGGTGGCTCCTGAGTCAGGACCGCCTGGGCGTCGAGCCAGAAACGGATCTGGAAGGTATCGAGGTCGCGGGTCACCAACGGCTCGGGCAGCCACTCGTAGCGACCCTGCGCGGTGGTTCCGGAATTGGCATCCGGCGCCGCCGACAGTGCCGCGACCACGGCCTCCTGATCCCAGCGCGCCACCCGCCCGGCCAGCACAAAGTAAAAGCGGGAAAAGGGCGGAAAGAGATCGCGCTGGGGCTCCACGAAACGCTCGGCGGAGGTCGGGCGCGCGGCGGGATGGCTGGACGTTTGGGTGTCGCGCCGCGCCGCGACCAGCGAAAAGAGCGTCACGATCAGGATGATCGCCAGGAGATTGGTGGCGATGTCCAGAAAGGCACCCTGGGCCGGGCTTTCACTGTCCATGCGCGGTGCCCTCCTCCCGCCAGTCGGCCAGCAGCCGGGCGAGCGCGTCGGGCGAGGACGACAGCGGTCGAAACGCCAGTCGGAACACCCCGCGCGGCTCGCCCCGATCCTGGAGCAGGCTGGTGAAACGGGCGAATTCGTCCTCGAACTTGCGACGGGTCGCGAAACAGGCGTCGGTCAGCGCAAAGACCAGATTGCGCACGCCCGCGCGCGATTCGGCCAGCGTCTCGAACAGGGCCGGAAACTGCGCTTCGCGATACTGGACCGGCGCGGCGGTCGAGCCGGCGTAGAGCGTCACGTCACCCTCGGCGACGCAGATCACCAGATCGTCGATCGCCAGCGCGCGTCCGGCATCCGGCTCGACGGCCTGCTGCAGGGCGAAGATGACGATCAGAATCCCGATGAAGGCAAACACCAGATCGAGAAACGGCAGCAGATTCAGTTCCATGATCGGCGTGTCGAGTGGACGGCGGCGCATCAGTCAGCGGGGTCGCAAAACAACCGGTCGAGCAGGATCCGGTAATAGACCATATCCAGCTTCTGCGCCCGTGCGCGCAGGATCAGGAGCGACAGCATGGTCGGAATCACCAGCACCAGACCGATGAAGGTGGTGTCGAAGGCGAACGCGAGTCCGCCCAGCACGCCGCCGAGACCGCTGCCGCCCGTGCTCGGATCGACCGAATCTTCCAACCCGCCGATGGCCTGGGTGATGCCGATCACGGTGCCGATGAAGCCCAGCAGCGGGAGCACCCAGATCGCAAAGCCGATGGGCGCGAAGTTGTGCTGATGCTGTTGGCTGCGTAACAGCAGGAGATCGTCGCGCAGATGCAGCAGATCCTCCCGCCGCCGCGTCTTGCCGGACCCGTCTTGCAGCGCGGCGGGGAGATCGTCGTCCTGGGGGCCGCGCCCGGAGAGATAGAGGATCCAATCCCGGAGACGCGAGTTCCGCCGCGCGGCCCGCGGATCAAAGCGCTGGCGCAGACGATGACGCTCGCCTTGCAGTCCCAGATACTGAAGCGCGGCATAGAGCAGGGCGATGACGAAGATCGCGATCATGAACTGACAGTAGCCCGGACCGAGATAGCGGCTCAGACCCAGCGGCAGGCTGGCCGGATCCTGAAAGCGCAGGAAGGTCAGTGACAGCGCCAACGTGAGGAGGGCGGCCACCGTCAGCGGCAGCACGATCTGGCGCTCCGAGAACAGACCGTCGAGACGGTCGGGATTCGGCGACAGTGGGTTATCGCTCACCGGCGGGGGTGTCCGGTTGAGGGTCCAGGCGATCAAGCTGACGCTGGAGGTCGGCGCGCGTCGCCTTCAGTTCGCCGAGACGGAGGCTGGTTTCGCTGTAGAGCCGTTCGTAACGGCGACGCTCGTCCAGGGTCGGTGCCGCATCGGCCTGATCGAGCGCGCGCTGGGCCACGCCGGCAAGATTGGTTTCCAGTTGATCCAGCGTGGTCAGGAGTTGCCGCACCGCCTGTAAAGAATCCGCGACAACGGCCTGTTCGGTCGTCGGCGCGCCCATTGGAGCGTGGGACGCCAGCGGCTCAACCGCGCCAACGGTGGACACGAAGGACGCCGCCAGCAGCAACGCCAGGCGCGCATGCCCGGCGGCGTGGCTCATTGCGAAATCGGCGTCTGCTGCGCCTCGTTCGCCGTCTTGACGATAGCCTGCATGTTGGTATTGAGGTTGGTCAGATTGGCGCCGACCTTTTTCAGACCCTCGATCGCCTTATCGGCCTGACCCAGTTCGTAATAGGCGAGCACGATGTCGCGGTCGGACTCGATGGAGCGCATCAAGGCGACCGAATTGGCCCGTTCCGTACTGATCTGGTTGCGCAACTCGCGGCCGGTATCGAGCTTCGCCTGCCAGGATTGAGCGACCGGCAGAAACGCCGGATTCGCCTCGGACTTCTTCAGCGTCTCCTGGCGGCGCTGCTCCCAGAGCGCCAGCAAGGCGTCGAGTTCCTGCCAGATCTCGCTTTCCTCCGCCATGCTCTCATGCACCTTCGTCACCGCAGCCAGCATCTCGTCGAGCACCTCGCCGCCCTTTTCGATCGAGTCGCGGCTGGCCTGGATATTGGCCTCCAGATCGCCCAGGTTCGCCTGAAGCTGTTGGGCGACCTCGTTGACCTTCTGAAACAGGTTCGCCATGTCAGGCGGCGTGGCCGATTGGGCGAAGGCGACTCCCGCCGTCAGCGAGAAGAATCCAGCAAGCAGAAGCGTGGTTTTTTTCATGGCATCCTCTTTTGAGTCAGGAACGGTTCACAAATCAGCGAAACAAGTCCATTAGCGACGACCTTTGGCACCATTGCTGTCGTTGTCGTTGTCGTTGTCGTTGTCGAAAGTGATCCTGGCGATCAGGATTTTTCCGCACCTCAGGGTGTCGCTGTCTGAGCTTTGTCAGCATCGAAACGATCCGAAATCAATTAAATGCCGACAACGACAACGATTGTATTCGTTGTTTAAGTCATTTTGACTCGTTGCCAATCAAGCATTTGATTTTTAATCATTTAAAGCGCGTCAACTCCAACGCCTGGAAATGCTGGAGAGCCCACCCCAATGCACCAACCACCCATAACCCACCAGACGCGGTTTAATTTAGTTGGAAATCGGCACCGAGTTTTGCAGGCTTTTCTCGGTCTTCTCCTCAACAATGGTCATGGCGGTCGTGATGTCGTTCAGCCCCTCGACCACGGAGCGCGCGGCGTCGATGGCCTCCAGTACCTTACCGATCTTCATCTCCTGCAAGATGACGCGATGCTGCCGCATGATGGTCGAGAGCTTTTCCTGGGCGAGGGTCCGGCTCTGATTGAGTCGCTCGTCGACGATGTCGTATTCCTGGATCGCCCGTTCGAGCTGGGCGATGCTCTGCTCGCGGTTGGGATAATCCGGTGGCTGACGCTCGTACCAGCTTTTCAGCACGATGGTCCCCTCCTTGGCCCGATTGAGCGCATCGGCGAAATCGCTGTTGAGATCCAGTTTGTTCAGGACGCCATAGACCTCGTCGCGCAGGTTGAAAAAGAGGTTGTCGACCTGGACCTCTTTCTCGTCCTCGGAGGTCAGCCGGGCGACTTCATCGAGTTTTTCCATCGCCGTCTGGATACGCGCGCCGAGCTGGGCGTTCGAGGTGCGAATGTTCGACATCTCGCTTTCCAGGATGACGGTCGGATTGGTCCGGTTGGGGTTGCGGGAACTGTAATTGCTGTCCTGCGCCCAGCCGGCGGGCGCGGTCAGCATCGCGCCGAGGATCAGGACCGCCGCGCCGACGCCGGCGCGCCAGTCGGCGATCACGGGAAAATGGCAATCCATCTGGCGTTCGGTCTCGGGCATCGGACAGTCTCGACAAAGATGATGGGCGCGCGGGCGACGGAGCGGGCTCGAATCCTTAAGGGCAGGCATCGAGGTTTTCCTTGAAACCGTCGATCAGACGGCCGGTTTTGTTGCTCAGATAGGCCAGATCGCGCGAGATATTGGTCAGATCCGATTCCAGATTGCGCGCGCGGTCGGCCTCGTGCACCAGTCGCTGAATGACGATCGGCCGAGTTTCCTCGTTCAGCGCGGACTCGATCTTTTTGATCATCAGCCCCGCGCAACTGTTCAACTGAGTCGCCTCGCCGATCCATTGAGACACGGGCAGCTTTTCCAACTGGTCGATTTCCTGTCGGCTATCGTCCAGGAACGACGCCGGACATTGGGCGTCGGCCTTGCCGAGCGCGAGCCGCAGACTGGCCAGGCGCTGGTTGCCGCGATCGACCCGTTGCAGGATCTTGACATAACTTTCACCGAGCGCGTGATAACGCTCGAAGACCTCCGCGTCGGTCCAGGCGCAGGTAACGGGCTGATAGACCGCCGGCAGGCGCGCCACGAAGTCCCGCGAATCCTTGAAGAGTTGGCCGGGATCGTCCAGCAGCTCGGGGTAAAACACCCACAGGGCGCCCGCGCCGCCGCCGAGCAGGATGACCAGCGCCGCCAGGGTCTTGAAGGGAAAGCCGCGCGAACGCCGGGCGCGGCTGGAATCGGCGGGCGGCGCGGGAGACGGCGAAGCGGGCTCGACGGAACCGCGTTCGGGCGCCGGTTCTGGTGTTGGCGCTGGGATAGCCGGCGGCGGTCGCGACTCGGGCGGCGTCGGCGATGCGTCGGGCGCTTCATGACTGACCTCAACGCCGAAATGTTCGGCCAGCGGCTGAAGTCCGCCGCGAAACCCCTGACCGATGGCGCGGAATTTCCAGCCGGTGGCGTGACGGTAGATTTCGGCAAAGATGAGCGCCTGTTCGTCGGCCGCCTCGGTGAGCGTGAAGCCGACCGCCTCGCCGGTTTGCGGCGTCGCCGTAAGGGTCGCGCCGATCAGCTCGCGAAACGACCCGGATTCCAGCGTGGCGGCGAACACGCATTTTTCGATGCTGGCCGGAAGCCGATCCAAGTGCAGGAGGCAGTCGGTCTGGCCGACCGCGAACGCGGAGAGCTGAATGACGCCATCGGGTGCCTGGGGCTGGTTGTAAAAGAGGAACCAGGCATCGTCGGGGACGCGACCATCGCCCGTGACCGCCAGACAAACGGCGTCCAAAACGCCACGGCCCGCCGGCCAACGGAGTTCGACGCGCACGGCTCCCGCGTTCGTCAACGGTGCGTTCGCGCCCTTGGGCAGGATTTTCATGTCCGCAATCCTGACGGCAAGACATCCATGGCGTTTCCTCGCTAGAGTCGGCCTGCAGTGGCGCGCCAAACGTTAGCCCAAGCAGCCGGACAGCGCAACCGGACGACCGGCAGCGGGGCTTCGTTTTGCGTGCCAGTCCCGCGTCGAGGTGCCATCCGAGTCCTTGCCGCTCCGCCCACGGACAGGCAAACTCGCACCCCCAGCCCGCTTACCGACCGGAATTTCAGAGGAACGCCCGAATGCGTCCAGCCTGCAGCGCCGTCGCCCTTGGCCTCTTGACCCTGCTGCTGACGGCCTGTTCGACCGGCAGCGTCAACTCGATCTGGACCGAACCCGGCGGCGCACCGTCTCCCTATCGCAAGCTGGCGATTATCGGCATCGCCAATAAAGCCAGCGTGCAGCGCGCCTACGAGGACAATTTCATTGGGGCGCTCAAGGCCATCGGTGTCACGGCCAGCTCCGGCCAGGCCGTGGCGTCAGCGGCGGCAGAGAACCGCAAGCGCGGCAAGGCCATCCGCAAGGCGCTGGAGCGTTCCGGCGCCGACGGAATCCTCGTCACGCATCTGATCGCCGAGCCCGACCGGGATGCCGAGCCGCCCACGCGGGCGACCGCGATTCCCGAAGCGTACCGACGCCTCGACATCTATTACCGTCAGGTCTACCGCGAGGTCATGACGCCCGGCTACTACGCCGACTATCGGAAACTGCGGCTGGAGACCAACCTCTACGATGCAAAGCGCGAAACGCTGGTCTGGTCCGGCCGCTCGCAGCCGTTGGATCCCGAGTCGGAACGGACCATCGGCCAGATCATCGCCGATGTCGTCGCGCAATTGAGGCTGGATGGCTATCTGCCGTGAGACGCCTGCGTGCATCCCGGCACACCGCCCAACGCCGCCGATAACGGAGTCGCGAGGCGGATTGGGATTGCTCCGACCCACCTTCTCCCTCTCAGCCGATGTCCAGCTCATCGCCAGCCTGTGGCGGTTCGCTGCCAAGGCGTTCCAATACATCCAGGAATCGCGCTCGGTCGGCCCGCGCGGCCCGATGCGTGAACACCTCCTCGGCCTCCAGCGCGGCGACCTTTTCGGCCAAGGCAGTGTTGATGAACTGGTTCAAGCTCACGCCGTCGCGTTTGGCGGCGCGACGTGCTGCCGTCAGAATGCTCTCCGGCGCACTCAAAGCGTAGTTACTCTTGCCCATCGCGCAGATTCCTCGCAATCTCGGCAGGGCGGCAGAGCGCGATCCCGAATCGTCTCGGCGCTGTCCCGAAGTCGCGGATGTTAAAGGTCACCAGATGCGTCGCTGCGGCATTTGCCGCCGCCTCCAGCACCATGTCGTCATTGGCGTCACGTAGTTGCGGTCGCCACAGATACCAGATCGGCACCCGCCGCAGCATGGCGGCCAACTGGTCGAGAATGACGTCCATGTCCCCCACCGTGCCGCCCGCGCGGCTCAGCGTTGCAGGGCGTTTGAGCACGGCTTCGTATTCCAGGAGCAGCGGCACAGATGCCGCCGCCGCCAAGCGCCCGACGCCGATCTCATGCAGCAAGAACCGTGATGCTCCGGTCGGACTGACAACAGCGGCTACGACGACATCGGTGTCAAGTACAACAATCATATGATATAGAATATGAAATATGCCGTACAAGTCAACTGACGCCAAAAAAAGCAGGGAAGCCAAGCGGTTACAATGGCTCCTGCACCATCCGATCACCGCGTGGGCCATCCTGGCGTTTTCCCTGCTGCTCACGGCACTGGCCTGGTCGATCTCTGTCCATGC
Source organism: Thiocystis minor (assembly GCF_016653465.1). Lineage (GTDB taxonomy): Bacteria > Pseudomonadota > Gammaproteobacteria > Chromatiales > Chromatiaceae > Chromatium > Chromatium minus. Next base: position 19,617 of record NZ_NHSQ01000094.1, read on the forward strand.
CATCCGGGCAAAGGCCGAGCAGCGTTTTCGCTTCCAGACCCAGGATATCGAGGCGGCCATCGTCAAGCGACTGCTGACCTATGAAACCGCCCTGCGCGGCGGCGTCGGGCTGTTCAATGCCTCGGAGGATGTCACGCGCCAGGAATGGCATCGCTATGTCTCCGGTTTACGGCTCCAGCAGAATTTTCCCGGTATTCAGGGGCTCGGTTTCAGCCGGATGCTGTCGCCGGACGAACTTGAGCGCCACCAGACGGAGGTGCGCGCCGAGGGATTCCCCGACTATGCGATTCGCCCGGCGGGGGAACGCGAGACCTATAGCGCCATCCTCTACCTGGAGCCCTTCGACTGGCGCAATCAGCGCGCATTCGGCTATGACATGTTCTCCGAGCCGGTGCGCCGCGCGGCCATGGAGCGCGCACGCGACTCCGGCGAGCCCGCCATTTCGGGACGGGTCACGCTGGTCCAGGAGACCGATGAGGATGTGCAATACGGCTTTCTCATGTACATGCCCCTGTATGACAAAGGCAGGCCGGTCACCACCCCGGCGGAGCGCCGCGCGGCGCTGCTGGGATTCGTCTACAGCCCCTTTCGCGTCAAGGACTTCCTGCACGGCATCCTGGGGGCCGATCAGGGCGGGATCGATCTGGAATTGTTCGACGGCGCGACCCCCTCGCCCGCGACCCTGCTGCTGCATAACCGGCCCGAAGCGACGCTCGACGCATTGAGACCGACGGCGTCCGGCGAACGGTCCGCGCTGGTGCGGGTGCCCGCCGGCCAGCACCTCTGGACGCTGTCGCTCCATACCCTCCCCGGTTATCTGTCCGGCGCCGACGCCTCGCAACCCCTGATCGTCGCGGTCGGCGGGGTCGTGATCGATACCTTTCTGTTCATCATCATCGTCTCCATCAGTCGTCAGCAGCGGGCGGACGAACGTCTGTCGCGCCAGTTGCGCGAGCAACTCGACGACAGCGAGGCGCGTTACAGCGCCCTGTTCAAGAGCGCCAGGGCCGTCATGCTCCTGATCGATCCGGAGACCGGGGACATTCTCGACGCCAACCCCGCCGCCGAGCGTTTCTATGGCTACGATCAGCTCCGCCGGATGCAGATCCACGACATCAATCCGCTGCCGCCGGACGAACTCCAACGCGAGATGCGGCGCGCGCGGCAGGAACAGCAGGAGGTGTTCCTCTTCTCCCATCGCCTGGCGAACGGGGAGCTGCGCCGGGTCGAGGTGCACTCCGGCCCCTTCCGTTATGGAGGTCGGTCGGCGCTCTATTCCATTATTCACGACGTGACCGAACGGGAACGCATCGCCGCGGCGCTCCAGGCCAGCGAACGCCGCTATGCCGAGGTGCTCGCGATCACCTGCGAAGGAATCTGGGATTGGGACATCCTCGCCAACCGGGTGACGCACAACCGGCGCTGGCTCGAAATCCTTGGCAGCGAGAACCTGGCCGGACCGCATCCGGTCGAGGAGTTTGCCGACTGTTTGCATGAGGATGACCGGGCCGCGGTGCTGGCGGCGATTCAGGAGGCGCTGGCGGGACGCGCGCCCTATGTCCATCAGCATCGAATGCGTCGAGCCGATGGATGCCTCATCTGGGTGCTCGATCGCGGTCAGGTGGTGGAACGTGACGCCGATGGCGCGCCACGGCGGATGCTGGGGAGTCTGGTCGATGTGACCGAACGGATGGAGCACGAACTCGTCCTGAAAACCGAGCGCCAACGGGCCGAGGCCGCGAATGTCGCCAAGAGTCGCTTCCTCGCGACCATGAGCCATGAGATCCGCACCCCGATGAACGGGGTCCTGGGCATGGCGCAACTCCTCTTGATGCCGCAACTCGCCGAGAGCGACCGCCTGGACTATGCCCGGATCATCCTCGACTCCGGCCAGACCTTGCTGGCACTGCTCAACGACATCCTCGATTTCTCCAAGATCGAAGCGGGCAAGGTGCGGCTCGACCTTCTGGTTTCGCATTCGGGCGGACCTCGTGGCCAAGACGGAAGCTCCCCGTGGCGTTGATCCCTCTCCCGCCGCGCGCCCGGCGCAGTTCAGCGCTCAAGTGCTGGTGGTCGAGGATGACCCGGTCAATCGCCAGATAATGCAATCCCTGCTCAACCGGCTTGGGGTGACCGTGACGCTGGCGGAGGACGGCCAGCAGGGTCTCGTCGCGGCCACGACGCGAGAGACCGGCACGCCGGACACGGCGCCCGATCTCGTGCTCATGGATTGTCAGATGCCGGTGCTGGACGGCTATGCCGCCACGGCGCGGATTCGACACTGGGAACAGGAAAACGCCCAACCGCATCTGCCAATCATCGCCTTGACCGCCAATGTCTTCGACGACGATCGGCGGCGTTGCCTCAACGCCGGCATGGACGATTTTCTCGGTAAGCCAGCCCTGTTCGACGATCTCGTGGCCCTGCTCGACCGCTGGCTGCCCGCGACCGAGGCGTCCGCGACCACGGCGGCGCGTCCGGACGGGGTCGACCAACCGGCGGATCTGGCACGGGTGACGGGTCTCCTGGCGGAGTTGCGACCCTTGCTGGAGCAGCACAAGTTCGATGCGCTCGCTTGTTGCAAGGACTTGGAGGATGCTGTGGCGGGCACTCGTCTGGCGGCGGTGGTCAACGGGATCGGCGCGCCACTGGCCAGCTTCCGATTCGATCTGGCGCTTGAACAGTTGCGCCGTCTTGCTGAAGCGGAGGGCTGGGAGTGCTGATCCATAACAGAGCGGTCAGCGTCTTAAACCGCGCCCAGAGCGGTATGCGATGGTTCCGGATTGAATCGGTTTCGGCAGACTCAACGATGGTCGGAACTGGCGCGGTTTATGAGCGATCACCTCGCAAAGCAATGGCTGGCCGCTGGCCCCTGGAGGCTCAATGACATGAACGCGCCACGCCCCCGCATTCTGGCCATCGACGACACGCCGGTGAATCTCCTGACCTTGGGGACGGCGCTGTCCGCGGACTTTGAGCTGCGGATCGCCACCTCGGGGACCGAGGGTCTGGAACTGGCGATCGCCTCGCCCCCCGACCTGATCCTGCTCGACGTCATGATGCCCGGCATGGACGGGTTCGAGACCTGCCGGCGACTCAAGGCCAATCCGGCGCTGCGGGACATCCCCGTGGTCTTCGTGACGGCCCTGACCGAATTGGACGCCGAGGCCAGAGGCTTGAGCGGCGGCGCCGCCGATTACATCCTCAAGCCGATCAACGTCGGCATCGCCCAACAGCGCATTCGCAACCTGCTGGAGCGCGAAGGACTGCGCCGGGAGATCGCCGCCCACCGCGACCTGCTCGCCGCGCGAATCGCGGATCTGGAGCACTCCGAGCGCCGCCTGGCTCAGAGCGAGGAACAGGCCCGACGCCTGCTGCGACGCTTCACCGGCTATGTCCATCCGTCCGGGGCCGCGACGATCCTGGAACTGGAGCCCGTCCCGGCGGCATCTCCCGCCCTCGGTCAGGCGCTGGTCCAGGCCGTGCGGGAGTCCGACCTGGTGCACCTGCAAACGGCGCTGCCGGCCAAGCTCCAGGCCGCCGCCACCCTGTTCCAGCGCCTGACCGGCTATGATCGGGTGATGATCTATCGTTTCCATCCGGACTGGCACGGCGAGGTGGTCGCCGAGGCCCGCGGCGAGGGTTTGAAACCCTATCTGGGACTGCACTTTCCGGCCTCCGACATCCCGGTTCAGGCGCGCGCGCTCTATCTGACCAGCCCGACGCGCGTCATCGTCGATATCGACTATACCGCCTCGCCGCTGCTGCCAGCGCAGAACCCGGTCGGCGGACCGCCACTCGACCTGTCGCTCAGCCTGTTGCGCAGCGTCTCGCCGGTGCATCTGGAATATCTGCGCAACATGGGGGTACGCGCCTCGCTGACCGCCTCGCTGTTGTGCGATGGGCAACTCTGGGGGTTGATCGCCTGCCATCATCTGACCCCGCTCCAGGTCTCGGGCGAGATCCGCGAACTCGCCGGCTGGATAGCGCGGAATCTCGCGGATCAGATCGCCCTGCTGGAGACGCGCGAGCGCCAGCGCCATGCGACGCAACTCAAACACTGTCGTGACCACATCATCGGCGTCCTGCGCCAGGGGCGGCGGCTGTCTGAGCTGTTGCAAGGGGCGGAGCGGGAGTCGCTTCTCAACGCGCTCGGGGCCGACGGCGTGGCCCTGATTCATGGCGCGGAGGTCGCCACCGCCGGCGTGACGCCCGCGCCGTCGCGCATCCTCGACCTGGTCGCGCGGTTGAGCGCCCTGCATGCGGACAGCCCCTCTCGCCTGTTCGCCACCGATTGTCTGAGCGCCCACCTGGAAGACGCGGCGGACCTGACCGCCACCGCCGCCGGGGTGGTGCTGTTCCCGCTGGACGCCACCAAAGCGATCCAACTGATGTGGTTTCGCGACGAACAGTTGCGTCATGTCGACTGGGGCGGCAACCCCGACAAGGCGATGGACCGGGCGCTGGACGGACGCTTGAGTCCGCGCCGCTCGTTCGCCGCCTGGAGCCAGTTGGTCCGCGCCCACAGCCGCCCCTGGAGCCCGGAGGAGCTGGACTCCGCCCGCGAGCTCGCCGCGCTGATCGACATCGAGTCGCAGCAGGTGGCCGAGGAGGCCAGGAAGGCGCAGGAAATCCTGCTCAAGGATGTCCTCGATTCGCTGACCGCCCATATCGCGGTCCTCGATCGGCGTGGGGCGATCACCCTGATCAACGCGAACTGGCGGCGTTTCGCCGAACAGAACGGCGGCGGCGATGCCTGCCTGGTCGGCGCGAATTATCTGACCATCTGCAACCGCGTGGTCTCCGGTCAGGACGGCTTGGAGGCGCAGGCCGCCCTGCGGGGGATTCAACAGGTGATCGCGCGGGCCAAAGGCGCCTTCACCCTGACCTATCCCTGCGATTCGCCGACCGAGCCCCGTTGGTTCGAGATGCGGGTACTGCCGTTGAGCGGCCCCCAACCGGGCGCGCTGATCGCGCACGAGGAGATCACCGCTCGGATGCTGGCGCAGTTGGCCCTGCAGGCGAGCGAGCAGCAACTGCAATGGGTGCTGGAGGCCGCCAACGACGGTTTCTGGGACTGGGACATGATCGGCGGCGAGGTGCTGTTCAGCGATCGCTGGGCCGAGATGCTGGGTTATGCGCCGGGCGAGATCGAGCCGACCGTCCAGGGTTGGGCGCAACGGGTGCATCCCGACAACCTGCCCCCTGCTTTCGCGCTGAACGATTGCTGGGCCTTGCGGCGCGGTCAACCCCACGCGGTCACCCCGGACAATGATGAAATCGCCTGCCGGCATTTCCCGGCCGAGCCGCCGCTCAACTCGCTCTGCATCCCGCTGAACGTGCGTGGCGCCACCCTGGGCCTCTTGCATCTGAGCGCCAGCGAAGCGCTCACGCCAGCACGGTTACAGGACTTGCGGAGACTGGCGACCACGGTCAGCGAATCCATCAAGCTCGTCCTGTCGAATCTCCGGTTACAGGAGAGTCTCCAGCATCCGAGTCCGACGGCCGCGATCCGCGACGCCTGATCGCCGAGAGATTCTCCGGAGATCCGGACGATGGCAGGTTCGTCGGTCCGCGTCTCGGAACAAGGAAGGCGTGGCGGCGTGGAAAGTGTGCGGAACTGGAAACAGTTTTTTGACCTTTGCCGCGCCGCGCCAGGTGTCGCGGATCGACCTGCCCGGACTCAATCGGCGCCAGCCAACTCGCCAAGCGCCTGGACGATGGCCGTGTCCTCCGCCCGTTCGGCCACCTTGACGGTCTGGAAACCGACCCCGCGCGCGGTCTGCTCGGTGCGCTCGGCGATGACGACCAGGGGCGTGGCGAGCAGTCGCTCGCGACCCGCCGGACCGAGCATCTCGACCAGATTCAGCAGCACCTCGTCGCTGGTCGCCATGACGAGATGGACGTCCTCCGACCAGCGCGCCAGCAGGGGCGCCGGATCCACCCTCGGGCGCATCCGCCGATAAACCTCGGCGAACCGGACCTCCGCGCCGCGCTCCGTCATGGTCTCGGCGAAGAACGGCCGTCCGCCCTCGCCGCGCACGATCAGCACCCGGCGACCGCGCATGTCGGCCAGTTCCGGCATGGCCAGGAGCGCCTCGCTCTCGTAGCGGTCGCTCGGCACCAGATCCGGCGCGCGACCGGCCGCGGCGAGCACCTTCGCCGTACCACGCCCAACCGCCGCGACCCAGGAGACCCGCGACCAACGGCCATTCGGCACCAGCGCCAGCGCCTGTTCCACCGCGTTGGGGCTGACGAAATACAGCAGATCCCAGGGCTCGGCCAGGAGCGACGCCGCGCCGGCGTCCGCCGTCGGCTCGATGGCGATGGTCGGAAAGCGGATGGCCCGCCCGCCGGCCGCTTCGATCAAACGGCAGAGCCCGTCCGCCTGAGCCGCCGGACGCGTCACAAGCACGCCACGACCGGCGAGATCGCCGTGGGCGTTCATTCCTGGAGCGCGCTCAGAATCGCGCCGGCGCCCTGCGCGAGCAAGTCATCGGCAACCTGGGTACCGATGCGATCGAACTCGGCGCGCGGTCCCGCGAATTCGGCCCGCAGAACCAGTTTTCCATCCGGGCTGCCGACCAGTCCGCGCAGCAACAGACGCTCGCCATCGAGCGTGGCGTGACCGGCGATCGGCACCTGACAGCCGCCGTGCAGACGCGCGTTCATCGCCCGCTCGGCCAGCACCCGGTCGGCGGTGTCGGGATGGTGCAGCGGGGCGATCAGGTCATTGACGCGCGGATCGTCGCAACGGCACTCGATACCGATCGCGCCCTGACCGATCGCCGGCAGACTGAAGGCGGGTTCGATGCGCGCGCGAATGCGCGACTCGAAACCGAGGCGCATCAGCCCGGCGGCGGCCAGGATGATGGCGTCGTACTCGCCTGCGTCGAGCTTGGCGAGACGGGTGTTGACGTTGCCGCGCAGCGGTTCGATCCGCAGATCGGGCCGGCGATCGGCGAGCTGGCACTGACGGCGCAGGCTGGAGGTGCCGACACAGGCGCCCTGGGGCAGCGCGTCCAGATCCGGATAGACGTTCGAGACGAAGGCATCGCGCGGATCCTCGCGCTCCATGACCACCGCCAGATGCAAGCCCTCCGGGAATTCCACCGGGACATCCTTCAGCGAGTGCACCGCGATATCGGCCGTGCCCTCCAGCATCCCCTGTTCCAGTTCCTTGACGAACAATCCCTTGCCGCCGACCTTCGCCAGCGGCGCGTCGAGAATCCGGTCGCCCTTGGTGCTCATGCCGACGATCTCGATGGCGAGATCGGGATAGAGCCCCTTCAGCAGGGCGGCGACATGCTCGGCCTGCCACAGGGCCAGGGGAGACTTGCGGGTGGCGATACGAATGCGGTTCGACATGTTGGATCCTGAGAGCAAATCAGAGTGAAAAACGAGTCGCGACGATAGCCAGCCACGCCAATGACCGCAAGCGCCTTCGTTACCATCCCGCGACGCGCGGTTGGCACTCGGGCATCGCGTCGAGCAACTCCACCAAGTCGGAACCACAAGAAGAACCGGATCATAACGCCAACCAGCACAGGATCACACATCGGCTTGCGTTGCTGCGCGGTCTGACCATCAACCCGCAGCATGGCGACGGAGCGGTGGCGCTGGGTGGAACCTTCTTGGTAATCTCTCGTCTCACCAAGCGAAACAATGCCTTATAAAAATGCAGTTAACACAACATCTTGTGCTTGCACAATATGTTTCAGACAATACATTGATGCCATACTTATGACCAAGCATCTCAAGCACTTTCTGAAGGGCGTCGGGAGCGTGATGGACATTGCGCCCGCGTCCAACTTTGACCGCTTCGTCCCGCGACGGACGGAAAACGAGATGCTGCGCGCCGACCTGAATCGCATCGGTAGCGATATGAAGCGGGTATTGGAGGCGCAACATGTCAACACCCCGCCGCAGCTCCGGAAATAACCCCGTTAGAGGGGGCGGCGAGCGAAGGGTTGAGGTTGCAGTTGAACACCAGACCTTTTCGGGGCCGCTGCCGCATCCGGCCATCCTTCAGCAGTACAACGACATCCAGCCGGATTTCGCGGAACGCATCCTGAAGCTGACCGAGGCGGAAGCGGCCCACCGTCATGACATCGTGCGGCGGGCGATGAGGCTCAATGCCATCGAGACCTTTGTGGGCCAGATTTTCGGGCTGACGGTCGCGCTGGCTGGCTTTGCGACCACGGTGTGGCTGGGGGCTGGCCGGGCGCGTCCATTGTTGGTGGAACAACGGTGGTGGGACTCGTGACGGTCTTTGTGACTGGCAGGCGCGGGCGACCGCAAGAGAACGAGGAGACGGACCGCTGATCTGCTCATCGCGTCGCCAGTCCCTTGGCAGACAACGCATCATAAACCCACCCGTTCATGGTTCGACCCCTCGACAGGCTCAGGATTCGCCACGAACGGCTTCAGGGGACATCACTGCTCATGACACCACTGCTCATACAGTGACGTTCAAACTGAGAATTGCTGATTGGGCTGCGTCCAAACTTATTTATAACGGCGCGAGCCAAATCTCCCGCAACGCATCCCGATCAGGGCGAGCGCGCTTAAATCCTCAGCCGAACACCACCTTGGCGCGATAGTCATCGTTCCACGCGGCCTTGCGGCGCTTCTTGGCCAAGCTGATCGCCGACCCCTCCTGTTCGAACAGGTTCATGCT
>NZ_NHSQ01000095.1 GCF_016653465.1 Thiocystis minor
AACCGAAAGACCTGCCCGAATTCACCTGGGTCAACACCCTCCTGGGCAACCTCAAAACCAGTTTCGGCGGCGCCTATCATGCCTTCGACTTCGCCAAATATGGCGCGCGCTACCTCGCTGCCTTCGCCTACCGATTCAACCGGCGCTTTCACCTCGACACCCTGCCCAGCCGATTGCTCGTCGCCGCCATCGCCGTCGGGCCGCGCCCAGAGCGCTGGATCCGTCTGGCTGAGGAAGCTTGCTAATCAGGTCTGTGCTTGGACAAAGGATATGATGATGCCCGCGTGGAAATTGAAGTGCGGGGGCATGACTATCTTCTGCACATTCGACGCATTGGCGAGGAGAAACTGGTCGAAGGCGCTAAAACACATCCGGCCCGCCGTTGGGTGGTCGAACGAACCATCGCCTGGCTGAAGGGTTTTCGGGCCATTCGTACTCGTTATGTTTGTCAAGCGCGCAACTATTTGGCCATGATTCATTTGGCTTGTGCGCTCATTTTATTCCGGAAACTCCAACCCGCTGCAGATTAAGCAAATTCTGAACCGGATCTCCTCTTAGCAGGGGGCGGCGGATTTATGCACCAACGCCGATCAGCGGTGCTGGTTGCTTCAATTGCAGCGCCTTGGAACTGCCCCGGCTTGGCGGCGGGCTCGTTCCCGTGCGCTATCTTTGTATCGAGCGCGAGAGTGTCGAACGCTGTGCTATGCTTTTCCGGCTTTGCCGATTTGAGTTGCCAACACCAAAAAAACAAAACCAGGTCTTCACGGACCCAACCTCATCAGGTCGAGACAGCCATGTTGAAAGAACTCATCGATTCCCTGCAATCCACGAACCGCGAAAGCCTGGCCAATGCCTTCTCCCGCCTGGGGTGGAGCGGCTTTTGGATACAGATCGTCGTCGGGGCGATCCCGATCATTCTGATGGTGTACTTTTTTACCTTCGCGAATTCACCGAGCGGCCCCCGGGCCGGTCTGCCGATGGTCGAGTTTCTGACGCTTGGCAGTCTGGCGCTCCTCGTCTTCACCACCTTCTGGTTCTGGCGTTATACGCGAATTGCCAAAAATATCCGGGCGCCTCAATCGACCCTGCCGCTCGATTCGCTGAACCAGACGGTCTGGACCGGGATCGTCGCCAGCAGCATCGGGATTCTGTTATCGGTCACCGTGGTCTTTGTCGAAGCCTCGCATCTGTTGTTCTACTTCCTGTCCTCGCCGCAAGCGGGCGTCCCCGTCATCCAGGCACAAACGGCGGGGACCAGTTGGGTCTCGGCCGTCGATATGATCAGTCTGATGGCCTTGATCCTGGTTCTCGCCGCCGAGGTGGCGGTGCTGGTGCTCGGACTGTGGCTGCTGTTCCGGACCACGCAGTCCTGCCAGGCCGCCGCCTGATTGCCCGCGGACGCACGATTCCTCGCGCGCCGTATGCCGCGACGAGCGCTTCGTCTTTTGATCTTGGAGCCATGGACGGCTCCGTGTCTATAACGGGACTGCATGGCGGCCACGACGCGGCAAGGCTGTAGATGGCTCAGGATCTGGGCCGCGTGCGCGGGATTCGCCCTCGCGGCCCAGGCATTCGCCGCCGACCCCCAACCCTATCGCGTGACCCTCGTCCCCACCGGCGATGCCGACCTTGATGGCGCCATCGCGGATAGCTCGCTCCTCATCGGCCTGCGCGAGCGGGCACCCGTCGGCCCCTTTGCCCTAGTGACGCGCGCCGATGCCGACAAAACACGCTTTCTCAAGGTTCTAAACGGCTTGGGCCATTACGACCCGACGATTCAGGTGCGCATCGCCGGACATGTCAGCGACGATCCCGCCCTGCTGATGCGGCTCGAAGACCTGCCGGCGGATCCCCCCGCACGGGTGGAAATCACGATCGATCCAGGCCCGCTCTACCGCTTGGGGGTGGTCGAACTTCGCGGGTCGGTGCCCGCGACCGCGCGCGCCGCCTTTACCCTGCAACCCGGCGATCCGGCACGGGCCGCCGCCGTCCTGGCGGCCGGCCAGTCCGTCCTCGGCACCCTGCTGGAGGAAGGCTTTGCCCTGGCGACCCTGTCCGAACCGGACGCGGTAGTCGATCACGCCGCCCGCACCCTGGATATCCTCTATCTGGCCGAGCCCGGCCCACGGCTCGGACTGGGGGCGGTCGAAGTGATCGGTCTCGACCGGCTGCGCGAGGACGCCGTCCAGCGCCGCCTGGGTCTGACGCTCGGCGAGCCCTTCAGCCCGAGCCGTCTGGAGACCGCCCGCCGCGATCTGCTGGCGGCCGGGGCGCTGGCCTGGGCGCGGCTGACGCCCGCCAGCGCGCCGGACGAACAGGGACGACTGCCGCTGCGGCTGGAAGTGGCCGAGCGGCCGTTGCGCTCGCTCCGTCTGGGTGGAGCCTATTCCAGCGACATCGGCGGCTCGCTCACTTCGTCCTGGACCCATCGCAATCTGTTCGGGCGGGCCGAGCAGTTGGCCCTGGGGGCTGAGGTTGGAGAATTGACCGCGAACCGGCCCGATGAGTTGGGCTATCTCACGACCGCGACCCTGCGACTACCGGATTTCTGGCGGCGCGACCTGAATCTGCGGTTCGATCTCGGGGCCACGCGGGAATTTCTCGACGCCTATGATCGGGATGCCGCCAACGCCGCCATTTCCCTGGAACGGCGCTTCTCCAATGAATGGTCGGGTCGTGCGGGTCTCGGCCTTGATGTCTCGCGCGTGACGCAGGACGGCGTGACTCAGGATTACCGCCTGTTGTCCCTGCCGGCCAGCGTCCTGCACGACAGCACCGACGACCCGCTCGACCCGGTGCGCGGGATCCGCCTGGCGGTCCAGTTGATCCCCACTGGGGCGCTTGACGGCGCCGGGCAGGGCTTCGTCCTTGGCCGCGCCACCGGCTCGGCCTACCTCGATCTGAGCAACCTTCGCCAGAGCGGCCCCCAAACGGTTGATCGAAGCGGCCGCCGGATTCTGGCCGCGCGCCTGGCGCTGGGCAGTATTGTCGGCACCGAAGCGGACGCAGTTCCGCCCGATTGGCGGTTTTATTCCGGTGGCGGCGGATCGGTCCGGGGCTATCCCTTCCAATCGATCGGCCCAGAGACCTTGTCCGGGCAACCCGCCGGGGGCGACGGCCTGCTGGAGACGGCGCTGGAACTGCGTCAGCGGTTTGGCGCCAATTGGGGTCTGGCCGGTTTTCTGGACGCGGGCGCGATCTCGGCGAACGGGCTGCCCGGCGCGGAGACGCTCGCGGTCGGATTCGGCCTGGGTCTGCGCTATTACACGCCGATCGGTCCGGTGCGCGTGGATGTCGCAACCCCGCTGACCCAGCGCGACGGGATCGCGCCGGCACAGCTCTATATCGGCATTGGGCAAGCCTTTTGATCGTTCAGGAGATGATTCGGGCCATCTCGCGACAACTGCTGGTCGCGCTCCTGTTGCCTCTGGCCTTGGCGGGGCTGGTTCTGCTTGCCGCCAACACGCGTTCCGGTCAAGGGCTCATCGCCTGGGGCATCGAGCAGGCGAGCGACGGACGCATCCTGATCGAGGGCTTGATCGGGATCTTGCCCGGCTCGCCTCGACTGGCACGCCTCGACTGGCGAGACGCGGACGGAACCTGGCTGCGGATCGAGGACGCGGCCCTCGATCTTGACCTCTGGGGGCTGATGCGGGGGGAACTGATCATCGATGCCCTAACGGCGCGAACAGTCCACCTGATGCGACTGCCGCAATCGGGCGAAACCGACTCCGAACCTCTCAGTCTGCCCCTGTCGGTTCGGTTGCGACGCCTGACCTTTGACCGACTCGATCTCGACGCCACCCTGCTCGGTCTGCCCCTGTCGTTTGCTGTCGCGGGCAACGCCGTGGCGCTCGTGACGGGCAACACCGAAACGGGTGGCGTTGAGGCCGCGCTAGAGCTAACCGCGCCTGATGGGACGGATCGCTATCAACTCACTGCGCAGACCGCGAACGGACAGGTTCGCCTGCATCTGCGTCTTGCCGAGTCGCCAGACGGTCAGCTCGCCCGGTTGGCCAACCGGGCGGGGCTCGGCGCGCTGACTGCGCTTGGCGGGATGACCTTCGACGGCACGCTGGCCGGAACCCGCGAGGCGATGACCCTGGATGCCGCCCTGGCGGTCGGATCGCTCGCCGTGAATGCCGCCGGATCGCTGAACCCAAGGCTCGGCGTGGCGACGCAACTGCGTCTGGCTGCCACTGCGCCTGCCCTGACGCTGTCCCCCGGATCCCTGCCCGGCTTTGAAACCCCGCTGGCCTGGCGGCGGGCGGCGCTGACGGCGGACCTGCATGGTCCCTGGCAGACCCTTCAGGGCAGCGCCCAGATCCGGCTTGAAGGACTGACGACCGGCGAGTTGACGCTCGACCGCCTGACCGCCTCCATGATCGGCGAGACCCGGCGCCTGCGCCTGGACGCGCTCGTCGAAGGTCTGAAGGCCCCTGTCGATCTGCCCCCAGGGATCGCGGCGGACCCGCTCAGGCTAGCCGGCGAACTGGACTACGACGACCCGGACTGGCCTTTCCAACTTCGTCTTCGCCATCCGCTGCTCAACCTAGACGCCATGGGTCTGGCTCGGCAACTGTCCGAGAACATCGACTGGACCATGACCCTACCCGATCTCGCCGCCCTGGTTCCGGGTTGGTCGGGACAGGTACAGGCGCAAGGGCGTCTTACGGAAGGCTTGAGCGCGTCGGCGCTCACCGCCGTGCTGACGGCCGATTTAGCCGCCACCGCATTGACCATCCAGACGCCCGCCACTCGCGGCGACGCGGTTGACCTCGGCCGTGGCCGGCTCGCCGGTCGTCTCCATGCCCGTCTGTCCGATCCCTGGGGGACGCTCGACCTGACTGGCGAGTGGGCGGGGCAACCCGTCTCTATCGCGGTCAGCGGCGGTCGAACCGCGAACGCAGGACTTCAACTCTCGCTCGGCGACAGCCGCTGGGGGGGCGTCGCAATCGGCGGCGACCTGGAGCTGCCGCCCGGAGCCTTTCAGCCCCAGGGTGCGTTACGGCTCGACGCCGAGCGGCTGGCCGATCTCGTCCCCCTGCTGCAACCCTGGACGGGGACATCGCTCGCCGGGCGTCTCGCTGTCCGTCTGACCCTGCCGCCCGCGGGCGCGGCGGAGATCGCGGCCACGGGCGCGGATCTGCTGCTGCCCGGCGCGGTCAGGATTCGCACCCTGGATCTCGACGGACGCGTGAGCGATCCTGGAAGCGCGGCAGAAATCCGCGCGCGTCTACGCCTGGAAGGACTGTCCTGGGAGAGGCCGAACGGCGTGTCGAACGGTGTCCTCACGGCGACCGCGCAAGGATCGGCGAGCAACCCCGCGCTGACCCTGGACACGGATCTGACGACCCCCGCTGGCCGGATCGTCCTGGAGACCTCGGGGCGCTTCGACCTGCCCGCTCGCCGACTGACATTCCAGCGCCTCGACGCCCGCGTTCGGGACGAGTCCATTCGTCTGCTGGCCCCGTCCGTCCTGGATCTGCGCGCCGGAGTTGCGGTGGATCGACTGCGCCTGGGACTGCGCAAGGGCAGCGTCGAGATTGCCGGACGCGCGACGCCCACACTGGATCTCCGGGCGAAGATTGCCGCACTCCCGCTGGAACTTCTGAGCCTGGCGATTCCGGAGTATCCGCTGACCGGCGTTCTGTCGGGCGAGGCCCAACTCGCCGGCTCACCAGACGCGCCGTTCGGATCGCTGCGGTTTCAGACCAAAGGTTTGCGCCTGAACACGCTGGCTGGACGCAGCCTCCCCCAAGCCGGAGTCAAGACCGACATCGACCTGGAACCGACAGGATCCCGACTCGCGATCCAGGCCGAGGCCGGGACGGATAACCGCCTGAGCCTGCGAGGGCGCCTCGCCGGACGCCGGCCCTTCACCCCGGAGGCACTGGATCTGCGTGCCATCGGCCAACTGAATCTCAACCTGCTCGACCCGCTGCTCACCGGCAGAGGACGCCAGGCGAACGGCCGGATCACGCTGGATGCCACCATCGCCGGCACCCCGGCCGACCCCCGACTGAACGGGACGCTCCAGCTCTCGGAGGCCGCCTTCTGGGATCGGACCATCGGTCTGGCCCTGACCGGGATCGCGGGAACCCTGCGGCTCTCCGGCGACACCCTGCGGATCGAGCGTCTCGCCGGGACGGCCGGGAGCGGCTCCATCGCGCTCAATGGCAGTCTCGGCCTGCTGGCGCCAGGCATCCCGGCGGATCTGACGCTGGTTGCGCGCGCGGCCCGCCCGATCCAGAGCGATCTGCTGGACGCCCAGGGAGATGCGGACCTGACGCTGCGCGGAAACCTCGCGGACGGTCCGAAGGTCGCCGGCACGGTCCGCTTGAGCCGCGCCGAAATCCGTTTCCCCGAACGGCTACCCGCGAACATCGCCACCCTCCGGGTCCGCGAGCGAGGCGCGTCCATCACGGCACCGGAACGTCCCTCCTGGTTGAGTGGCGCCACCGCCATCGGGCTCGACCTGGCGATTTCGGCGTCCCGTGCCGTGTCGGTGCGCGGGCGAGGCATCGATGCCGAATTGGGCGGATCGGCACATCTTGGCGGAACCGTCGCCGCCACGGTGGTTAGCGGCGGATTCGACCTGCTGCGCGGACACTACGAACTGGTTGGGCAACATCTACGCTTCGATCGCGGGCGGATCGAGTTCGACGGGGCCGCCGGATTCGATCCGAGTCTGGACCTGGAGTCGCGCGCGTTCGCCGACGGCAGCACCGCGATCCTTTCGGTTCTCGGCCGGGCGAGCGCGCCGCGAATCGCCCTGCGGGGCGAGCCCGACATGCCCGACGGCGAGATTCTGTCCCGACTGCTGTTTGGCGTCGCCGGAGGGCGTTTGTCCGCCCTCCAAGCGACACGGCTCGGGATTGCCACCGCATCGCTCGCGGGGATCGCGGTGGACGGACCCGATCTCCTGGAACGGGCGCGCTCCCGGCTGGGCCTGGACCGGCTCACGCTCGGCACCGACGAGCAGGGCCGGGCCAGCCTGGAAGGGGGGCGGCAGTTGTCCGAGGGCGTCTATCTCGGGGTGCGACAGAACGCCCGCGCCGGCAAGTCGCAGGGTGTCCTGCGGATCGAAGTCACGCCCAATTTGCGACTGGAGGCGGATGTCGGCGCCACGGGCGGCACTCGCGCGGGAGCGGCTTATGAGATCGAATACTGATTAAACCGTGTCCGTCATGGTCTGGGTTGTTTTGAGTGGTCAGCCAGTTTGGCATTCATCTGCAACGTCGGCGTCGACGCGGTTTAAATCATTCATTTTTAAATATTTAAACCGCGCCCCATCAACCGCCCGAAGTGACGCAAAGTGAGCTGAATGGCCACGAAACGTTGAAGGACCACGAAACGACGTTTATTGCTCTGGGCGCGGTTTAGTTGGATGGGCTAACGATCCCTTCCTCGATACGGTCAAGCAGATAAGGAAAGAATGGATTACAGGACATTCGGTTCAGCATGTCCGCGCCAACGATCAGCGCACCCCGCTCGCCCCGCAAGGACAAGGCACCCAGGCGGATGCCGAAATCCTCCGCGTCGTCTGGCTCCAGTCCGTAGAGCGGATCGTTCGGCGGAAAGGGCAAGGCGACGTGCGAGAGCGAGAAGATCGAGGACGGATACGGCAATCCCAGGCGCTCGATGCGCTCGGCGGTTGCTCCAGCCGGGATGACGCGGGCAACGACCTCGCGGCGGTCGGTCTCGGCATTGGTGATAAGTGTGGTCCCGTAATCGCGCGGCGCGGCAGGCAGCAGGCGGGCGGGATCCAGATCGCCGCCAGAATGCAGCAGCGGACCGAATTTGACGCTGCGATTCAGGTCGAACAGAACCAGTTCGCTGCCGTTCGCGGGGAGTCGGGCATAGAGCGAATCCACGATCGCTCGGGTGCTCACGGTGAAATCCACGATCGACTGAAAGGTGAGGATGGGCGGCAAGGCGTCCAGTCGGCCATCCTGCGCGGCGCGCGCCAGACGGCGCTGGAGCAGGCGCGACAGCAGCGAGGACTGCCGCGCCGCGTTGACGGGGAAGGAGTTGTACTTGAAGGGATTGAACTCGGGCAGCACGCCGATCCAGGCCGCGTTGGCGAAGGCGGGGAAGATCGCCGGAAGCCCCAGCAGACCGGCGAACCTCGCGAAGGCGGTGATACCGATCATCGGCGAGATCAGCACGATGCGCTCGGCCTGGATCAACCGAGGGTCATCGATGGCGTCAAGGGCGTATTTCATCGCCAGCGCCCCGCCCTGCGAATAGCCGACGAGATGCAGCGGTTTGCCCGGACCGGCGCGCCGCCGGGCTTCCCGCACGGCGAGTTGCGTGGCGGCGGTCCAATCCTCCCAGTCGACCGCGGTCAACCCGCCGGGGACGGTGCCATGCCCCGGTAGCCGGATCGCGACCGCGACATAGCCATGCTCGCGGTAGCGCCGGGCAATGTTGCGCAGACTGTAGGGCGAATCGGTCAGACCATGCAGCAGAACCACCGCCCCGGTCGGCGGCCCGTCCGGCTCCAGCACGAACGAGCGATTCCAGTCCTGCGCGAAACGGCCAGGATAGAGCGGACTGCCGTCGAAATAGCGATTGGCCGGCACCCGGTCCGCCGGATCCAGTTGCCGGGTCACCGCCATCTCCAGTTCGGTGAAAATGGCCGATTCGACCTCCAGATAGCGCGTCCAATCGGACCGCGCCAACTCGGCGGCCGTCAGCTCATCCGGGACATGCGTATGCCAGGGACCGAGCGGCGCGGCGCGATGCGCAAGATAGGCGCGCACGGCAAGGATGGCGAACAGCCCGATCGCCGCCAGCATCAGGATCCATTTCAAAAGCATCAGGTTCTTCAAGCACATTCAACCGTGGCAAGGGGTAGGAATCGTGGCATGCAAGGTATCATCGCGCCTTGGAAGATCGTCGGCGAGATGGTAGACGCTCGCCGGGGACACGACAAGACGCGGAACGGCCAGCGCCGCTTCCACACCGATGCGCGATAAGACGGAGACATCATGAAACGACTGTTCACGATCGGCGGCCTGGTTCTGGCGGTGTTTCTCGGATCGGGCGCCTACGTCTATTTCCTCTCCACCACCAGCACGCTGGAGCGCGCCGAGAGCTTCCAGTTCCGGCGGATGCAGGCGGCGCGGGTCGGCGAGGATGGCGTCTACCGGTTTTTCTACGCGACCAATCGTATCCCCAAGGCCGCGAACGAGGGCGCGGAGACGCTGCTTGAGGAGCGGTTCGGCGCGCAACGCGACGGGCAGCTTCGGTTCGGCCGTTTCGATACCGCGATCCGCCCGACGCTGGGTCTCGGGATGTGGCTGGACGCAGGCATGTGGTTCCTGGAAGAAGAGATCCGGATCCTTGACCAGACGCCCCTGGAGCGGGCCGATTTCGCCGCGCAACTCCGCCAGATGGTGACCCGCTCGCCCAAGCGTTCCTTGCTCGTCCTGGTCCACGGCTTCCGCACGGACTTCCCGCACGCGCTGCGCGGGACCGCTTTTCTGTCCCACATCCTGGATATCGATACGCCGGTGTTGGTCTTCGATTGGCCCGCCGATCAAGGCAGCTCGCTGGGCGGTTATCGTCGCGCGCAACGCCTGGCGACGGAATCGGCGGCGGAACTGGCGGCCACGCTGCGGCTGATCGTCGATGACATCGCGCCCGAGCGGATCTGGCTCGTCGCCAACAGTATGGGCGCGCAGGTGGTCGCGGACACCTTCAGTCTGCTGTATCGCGATCCGGCCTGGGCGGACGCCCCGCCCGAAATCGCGCAGGTCGTATTGACGGCACCCGATGTCAGCCACGCGCGGTTCACCGAGCAGTTCAGGCATGAACTCGCTACGCTGGCGGATCACACCACGGTCTATGTGTCCGCGAACGACCGGGCGCTGCTGGTCAGCCGTGCCATCAATCGCGGGCGTCGGCTGGGCGAAAGCACGATCTCCAAGGCCGACGCGACGCCGGCCGGCGCTGCCGATCCGGCGTGGGAGAACGCGACCGACACCCTGCCCGAGGAAACGCTGGAAATGGAACTCGCGGAGATCCAGGACGTTCTCGAGTTGCTCGAACCCGACAGCGAGGGGGTGACGCTGGTCGACGTCACGCCGGTCAATCGCACCCGCAATTTCCACAACTTCAGCTTCGAGGTGCCGGAATACTTCGACGACATCTTCATGCGCCTGCTCAACGAAGAGACACCGGAAAACCGCCTGCGCTATCGGTTCGTGACCCCGGAAGGCAAACACTATTCCGTTCTGACCCGGGGGCGCTGAACGGTCCCTCATCGCCGAGGAGGAACTCATCGTGTGCGGCGGGAGCGATATCCAAGGCGATTTTCGTGAAAGATCTTACCCGTAGAAGCCCGCTTGCGGGCGACGTGACACACCAAAATGAGAACTGCTGGCGCTTGTCTCTCCTTTCACTGGATGGTAGCGTTGATCGTTTTAGATCCTGATTGGTTTTACATCCTATCCGTGGACGGGGATTTGCGGTGGTGGCGATCTGGTTCCACAACCTCGTCCAGTGCGACGTTCAGGAGGCCACAGCGGCCACGGAATTGCTCGCCGAACATGGCGCGGCAATTCGCGCAGGGTTGTGCTGGTGGAAGGTGGTCGGGCGCGCGATGGGT
Source organism: Thiocystis minor (assembly GCF_016653465.1). Classification (GTDB taxonomy): domain Bacteria; phylum Pseudomonadota; class Gammaproteobacteria; order Chromatiales; family Chromatiaceae; genus Chromatium; species Chromatium minus. The sequence continues at coordinate 10,619 of NZ_NHSQ01000095.1, forward strand.
CACTAGGTTGTTCCAGTAAGGTGGCGGCGCCAACAAAAGGAGAGAATTCCGATGCGCACGACCAATACGTCGAACTCGCTGACGCGAAACCCAAAGAGCCGATTCGTGTCCAGCAGTCTCACGCCCCGTTTCCTCGCCTCGATACTCGCGGTCACCCTGCTGGCGCTGACGCTGGCGCTGGCCCTGCTGCAACTGGAGTCGAGCCGCCTGAGCGGTCGTCAGACCGCGCTTGCACGCGACGCCCTGACGGTCGAACGCAAGCACTCCGAGGCCCTGCTGAGCGAATCCATGACCCGGAAGGCCGATTTGCTGGGTCGTTTTATGGCCAGCACCGCACCCGACCTGCTGCTCACCTTCGACAACGAGCTGATGGGTCGCTATCAGAAGGAAGCGGCAAACGATCCGGACATCGCCTATGCCGCCTATCTGGATCCGGACGGCAAGCCGATCGCCGGGTTTCAGGCGGAACTGAAGGAAGCCGTCGAAAGCCGCTATCCCGTCGAGGTGGATGGTCAGCGGCTCGGTCAGATGCTCATCGGTCTCGACCCAAGCGGTCTTGAAGTCGCCAAACGGGTCGCGAAGGAGCGGATCGACAGCGCCATCGATGACGTTCAGCGTCTGGGCGACGCGGGCCAGGCGCGGTTTCTCGTGATCCTCGCCCTCGGTTTCCTTGCGCTCCTGATCGTGCTGGGTCTGCTCTTTGGCTACATGTTCACGCATCAGGTGATCCGCCCGCTCAAACGGGCGATCGCGATCGCGCGGCAGATCGCCGACGGCCATCTTGACAATGAGATCGCGACCGATGGCCGGGACGAAACCAGTCAATTGCTCCAGGCGCTCGAGCGGATGCAGGCGAACCTGAAAGCGCGGACCGATGCGGAGCAACGTGTCTCTGCCGAGATCTCGCGCATCAAGAGCGCCCTGGACAAGACGTCCGCCAGCGTCATGATGGTCGACCCCGAGGGCAGTATCATTTATATGAACGAAGCCGTCACTCAGATGATGCAGAGTGCCGCGTCGGATATCCGCCAGACCTTACCCGACTTCGAGGTGGCCGACCTGATCGGAGGACGCTTCGACAGATTCCAGCGCGGCCTGACGCCCACCGGAGCGGCGCTGAACGATTCGGCCACGGCCCATGCGGCGCGAATCGAGTTCGGGGACCGCACATTCAAACTGGTGACCAATCCGGTGCTGGACGATCGGGGCCAACGTCTGGGCTCGGTCGTGGAATGGGCGGACCAGACCGCGGAGATCGCGGCGGCACAGGCGTTGGAGCAATTGCTCCAGGCCGTGGCCGCGGGCGATTTCGGTCAGCGCCTGAGTCTGGAAGACAAAACCGGTTTCTTCCGCGACCTGGCCCAAGGCATGAACGCCCTGACCGAAATCGTCGCGGGCGCGCTGAGTGAGCTGGCAATGGTGCTGCGGGCCGTCGCGGAGGGCGACCTGACCCAGGGGATCGCGGCCGACTATCAGGGCACCTTCGGCCAGCTCAAGGAGGATACCAACGCCACGGTCTCACATCTGAAGGATGTCGTGTCCCGGATCAAGGAGGTGGCCGAGACCATCCGCACGGCTGCCGCCGAGATCGCCCATGGAAATGCCGATCTGTCCAGCCGCACCGAGGCACAAGCGGCCAGTCTCGAAGAGACCGCAAGCTCGATGGAACAGCTCAACGCCACGGTCCAGCGTAATGCTCGCAATGCCAATGAGGCCAACCGATTGGCGCTCGGCGCCAATCAGCTCGCAACTCGTGGCAACGAAATCGTCCAGCGGGTGGTGGAAACGATGGGCGCCATTCAGACCGCCAGCCGGAAGATCACTGAGATCATCGCCGTCATCGACGGCATCGCCTTTCAGACCAACATTCTGGCGCTGAATGCAGCGGTGGAGGCAGCGCGCGCCGGCGAGCAGGGCCGCGGCTTCGCCGTGGTGGCAGCCGAGGTCCGCAGCCTGGCCCAGCGCAGCGCGCAGGCGGCCAAGGAGATCAAAGCGCTAATCGCCGATTCGGTCCAGCGGGTCGATACCGGCGCGCGACAGGTGGACGAAGCCGGCCACACCATGACAGAGATCACGGGTTCGTTCGAGCAAGTGGCGATGCTGGTCGGTGAGATCACGGGCGCCACGCGCGAGCAGGCCGAAGGTATCGAGCAGATCGCTGGGGCCATCGCTCGGATGGACGAGGTCACGCAGCAGAATGCGGCCCTGGTCGAGGAGGCGGCAGCGGCGGCGGAAAGTCTGGAGGAACAGGCCCATCTCCTGGCACGGGCGGTGGCGGTGTTCCGGCTCGCCGAGGATGCGGGCAGCAACGTTGTGGGCGACAGGCTCCAGACAAAGCCCCAGCTCCGCTTCGTCGCGCACAAGGCGACCGCCGCAGGCGAAGAAGATATCTGGGACGAGTTTTAGGGCATGATCGCAACGAATTGATTTCATTCAGAATTGACGCACAAGGAACAACCCGGCGATTCCAATGCGCTGTCGAACGCGGTCGCGCCCCCCTCAACGGGACTGTCAGACCACCCCCCATCGTCAATCCGACCGATCCGATGCTTGGCGTGACGGGATTGACTCGGCATCCAAGGCCACCAGCCCGCGCCAGTCGGGATGCGCGGCAATCAGCCCCAGCGCCTGCGCGAGCAGGGTCCGGCCCGGCTCCATCTTGAACCAGGTCGAGGCGCCCGAAGGATGCGGCAGCGGGATGATGTCGGCGGTCCAGCCCCTCTCTGACCGATAAGACCATTGCCGCCCGATCACCTCGTTCAACAGTCCGAATTCCATCACTTGAGCGATGGCGAGTTTGCCGATCGGGATGATGAGACGCGGGCGCAGCAGGTTCATTTCGGTGCGCCACCAGCCGCCGCAGCGTTCGACCTCGCCGCGATCGGGTACGCGGTCGCCGCCCTTGGGATTCTTGCCGGGGAAACAGCGGCAGACCGCGCTGATCAGGAGGCGCTTGCGACAGGCGGTTTCGTCCAGACCGATGGACGCGAACCAACCGAACAGGGTCTTGCCGGCGGTCCAGCAAAAGGGGCGCAGTTGTTCGATTTCGCGCGTACCGGGGGCCTGCCCGATCAGCATCACCGGCGAGAGGACGGCGGCGCTGTGCACCGGCGGCCCCTGCATGCCGGGACAGCGGCGGCAGGCTTCCAGGTCGGCATGCAGACGGATGAGCGCGACGTGCCGCGCGCGCGGGTCGGCGTCCAGGAGGTCCGATCCGGTCATGGGCTCAGTTCAGCCGTCGCACGATCTTCTCGATCTGAATACGATGGGTGCGGTTATGGATCGCCGCCAGCGCATGCCACTGACGCGCCGTCAGGGGGCCGAACCAGGGATGCGGATAGCATTCGCGCGAGCGCAGGAAACCCAGGCGGGCGATCAGGCGCGAATAGCGATCGACTGCGGCGCCCAGCGCCTGGACCCGGTCCGGGCCGGCATCCGCGTGCGGCCAGACATCCTCAAGCTCAATCTCGACCCCATACTCGCCGTCGGCGCAGATGGCATGGATCAGCGCCGTGATGGCCGTGTTGACCATCACCAGATGGTCCAGCGTCATATACACCGACCAGTGCCGGCTGCTGTCCTCGATCCCCGGAAAACGCCGGATCGTCACGATCCGGGATGCCTGTTCCCGCGGGAGTCGGCGGCTCAGGGCGATGGCGCGACCGGCCTCGGCGCGAAACAGCCGCAGGATCGAGGCCGGCGAGGCCAGGGAGGCATAAGCGCGAACGCCAAGGTCGGCGATCCGGCGTTCGTGGATCGGCAACTGGGCGACTGGTTGTCTCCGTTCCTCTTGCTGGCGTTCGATCATGGCTGACTTTTCCCCCAGGCATCGCGCAAACCGACGGTCAGATTGAACACCAGACGCGCCGGGGTCGTCTCCGGATCGACGACGAAATAACCCTCGCGCTCGAACTGGAACAGCTCGCTAGGCTGCACGCCTTGTAACGCGGGTTCCACGATACAGTCAGTGAGCACCCGCAGTGAATCCGGATTGATATCGGCGCGGTAGTCTACCCCGCCAGCGCCGGGCATCGGCACCCGAAACAGCCGGTCGTAGAGCCTGACCTCGGCTGGGATGCCGTGAGCAACCGAGACCCAATGAATGACGCCCTTGACCTTGCGGCCCTCGGGATTCTTGCCCAGGGTATCGAGGTCGACCGTCGCGCGCAGTTCGACGACCTCGCCCGCCGCATCCTTGATGACCTCGTCGCAGCGGATCACGTAGGCATTGCGCAGACGCACCTCGCCGCCGGGGATCAGCCGCTTGAACCCCTTGGGCGGAAGTTCGGCGAAATCGGCGCGGTCGATAAAGACCGCATGTCCGAAGGGAACCGGGCGCGAACCCATGCTTTCGTCCTTGGGGTGGTTTCCAGCCTCCATGGTCTCCTGGCGGTCTTGCGGATAGTTGGTCAAAACCACCTTGAGCGGATGCAGAACCGCCATCCGGCGCGGTGCCGTCACGTCCAGATCGTCGCGAATCGCGCTTTCCAGCAGGGCCATCTCGACCAGATTATCGGACTTGGTGACGCCGACGCGCTCGCAGAAATCGCGGATGGCGGTGGGCGTGTAACCGCGCCGGCGCAGCCCCGCCAGCGTCGGCATGCGCGGATCGTCCCAACCCTGCACCAGACGCTCGCTGACCAGCTCGGTCAGGCGGCGCTTGCTCATCACCGTGTATTCGAGATTCAGCCGGCTGAATTCGATCTGGCGCGGTTTGCTCGGCACCGAGACATGCTCGATGCACCAGTCGTAGAGCGGGCGATGGTCCTCGAATTCCAGGGTGCAGAGCGAATGGGTGATTCCTTCCAGCGCATCGGAGAGCGGGTGGGTGTAGTCATAGGTCGGATACAGACACCAGGCGCTGCCGGTCTGGTGGTGGACCACGCCATGCTTGATGCGGTAGAGCACCGGATCGCGCAGATTGATGTTGGGCGAGGCCATGTCGATGCGCGCGCGCAGGGTGCGCGCGCCGTCCGGGAACTCGCCCGCGCGCATGCGCTTGAACAAGTCCAGATTTTCCGCCATCGAACGGTCGCGGTTGGGACTGTCGCGGCCCGGCTCGGTCAGAGTGCCGCGATAGACACGAGTCTCCTCGGCACTGAGATCGCAGACATAGGCCAGACCCTGTTCGATCAACTCGATGGCGAAGGCATAAAGCTGTTCGAAATAGTCCGAGGCGAAAAACAGCCGGTCGCCCCAGTCGAAGCCGAGCCAGCGCACATCGGCCTGAATGGAGTCGACGAATTCGACGTTTTCCTTGTTCGGATTGGTGTCGTCGAAGCGCAGATTGCAGTGTCCGCCGAAGGCTTCGGCCAGCCCGAAGTTGAGCACGATCGACTTGGCGTGGCCGATATGCAGATAGCCATTCGGCTCGGGCGGAAAGCGGGTGACGATCCGGTCATGCTTGCCGGAAGCCAGATCCGCTGCGACGATCTGGCGGATGAAATTGGTGCGGGGCGGCTCGGCGGCGTCGGTCATGGTCTCTCAGGCGTCTCGGGCGACAGGAAGAAATTGATAAGCCCCGCATTCTAGCGCGTACCACGGCGATTGAAAGGATCGGTTGGCCGGTGTCGCGACGGGCTGACCTTTCAGGTGAGGCCAAACCGGGGCACTCGCAACGGACGCCATCGACGCCTACCCGACCGTCTGGCGCGGACCGGGATGCGCAACGCGGCCATGGCGCGCGCGGGGTGTAGAATGCGGCGAAAATCCATCCGCGATGGTGGCGGAATCACGCTTCTTTCCAAACGAGACCGAGGTTCCCATGCTGATCAAATTTCAAACCAAGGCTTACGCCACCATCACCATGTTCGGCGATGTGGCCGTGACACTGATCAAGCTGATGGGTCATAGCGGAAACGTACCGGGCGCGCTTCTGGCGGAAGATGTGCCGAACGCGTTGGCACGGTTGAAGGCAGCGGTCGCGGAGCACCCGAACGATCCGCTGGACCCCGCCGCCAGTCCCTCGCGGGGAGCGGATGAAGGTCAGCACGTCAGTCTCGCCCATCGGGCATTACCCTTGATCGAACTGCTGACGGCCGCGGCGGCGGCGGGCGAGAATGTGATGTGGGAAAATTAAGCGGACCATCCTGGACGCGGTTGAACGCGACCGTTCAGAATTCGCGCGTTTAGATCGCCAACTCAAGAGAGCACTAAGAGGATCGTTTTCATGGAAGCCACCTACAAAGTATCAGCGCTAGGCATCGCGCCGGGACACTTCGAGCAAACCGTGCGGGAGGGGCTGAAAGACCTGCTGAAAGGGGATCCCGCCACCTTCGAGCCGAAATTTCAGCGCATCCTGATCAATCAGCAGGTCGTACTCGTCAAGAATCTCCCGGAGGCCACGGCCCGCAATCTTTACGACAAGCTGACCGAGATCGGCTTCATCTGCCGAATCGACCCCATGGCGCTGACCCTGGAAACGAAAACTTATCGCTGCCCCGCTTGCGGGCACGAACAGCCGCACGCGACCGATGGCACGCTCGACATCTGCGAAAAATGCAGCATCATCGGCGATCGCTACAAGGGTAATCAGGCCAATCAGCGCAATCAGGAATTGCGCGATGCCATCGAACTCGAACGCCGCGCGCTCGCCGCGCAGTCGACGGTCGCGGACGAAAAACAAACGCGCGAAGCCGAACGCAAACGCAACGCGAAGCTCCGTAAAATCGCCCGTCGCAAGGTCGAACAGGAACTGGGCGTAACCTTCTTCAGCAAACTGCGTCCCTATCTGGCGCCGCGCGTCCTTCTGCCCACCGTGGCCGGCTTGGCGCTGCTTGGCGGCAGCGTCGGTCTGGTGCTGTGGGATCGGCATCTCGCAGATGTCGGGGCCACCGACACCGCCGATGCAGCCCTGCCGAGCGGTCAACCGGGCGGGATGCAGATCGTGATTACGCCCCCGCCGGGCCTGTCGGTCACGGTCGGCACCGATCCCGCGCTGGGCGGGGCCGCTGGCCAGTCCCCGGAGGGGATCGAAAGCGCCCTGGCAGGCGCCGGCGGGGCATCCCCAGATATCTTGTCGGAGACGCTCGCCGCCTCGGAGATTGACGCACCAGGAATGACCGGCACGCCCGCGCTGAAGGTCAAGATTCCCGAAGCGAGCGCGAGCGTCGTGCGCTCCGGGGCGAGCGACCCGTCATTCCCGACGACTCTCAGCGATCCGCGTGTTCTCGCCAGCCTGGCCTTCTACCAACTCGACACCGGCGATCTCGGTGCCGCGACCAGGACGCTCGACCGGGCGACCCTGGCCATGAACGGAGCACCGGACGCCTCGAGTGCGCTCCCGAAGGACCGCCTGCTGCGCGACGCGGTTGCCCTGCGCGCCGGTCTCGCGGGCCAATATGCTAAACAGTCCGATCTCACCAGTGCGGGGTCTCAGTGGAGACGGGCCAACCTGCTCGCCGATTCCATTCCAGCCGCCGATTTTCGGGCGATGGCCTACGGCAGTCTGGCCCGCGCGAGCCATGAGAATCGCAAACTGCCCGCCCAAAAAGAGTATCTCGGCCTAGCCATCGAAACCGCCGCGCAATCCGCCGGGGGATCGCTTGAGCGGATTGACCTGCTCGGTACGCTCGCCCGCGATCTCGCGCTGATCGGTCAACATGAGCGCGCCACGGCCTTTTTTGAGAAAGCGACGACCGCGCTGAGCCGGATCCAGGATCGCGCGATCCAACCGGTTGCCCAGGCGATCCTGGCGCAGCGACTTGCCGAGGCCGGCGAGACCGAGACGGCGGCGGCCATCCTGGCCAGTGCGGTGCCACCATCGGCGGACACTGGCGGCGCTCCCGCCAGCGCGCGCCACCCGGAAGCGCTCGCCGCCCTAGCGAGCAGCCGTGCCCGCCAAGGCGACGTTGCGCAGGCGCAGGCCGATTTTTCCACGGCCATCGTTCAGACCAGAAGCCTACCCGATCCCGTCGCGCGCACCGAGTCTCTCGTCTATCTGGCCCGAGCCATCTTCCAGGCCGGCGATCCCGCCGCCGCCGGGCAGCTCGTCGACTTGGCGGGTCCGTGGGACTGAGGCGCTTTCCTCTCGTGGCACCGCTGCGCGGTGTCACGAGTTCTTTAACGCCTCAACCGCGCGTGGCGATATAGGCTAGCGCCTTGTCGATCCGGCGCAAGGTTGCGTCCTTGCCGACCAGCATCAGGGTCTCATCGATGCCGGGCGAAGCGGCTCGGCCGACGATGGCGACCCGCAGCGGTTGGGCCACTTTCCCCATGTTGACCTCCAATTCTTCAGCGATCCGCTCGACAGCCCGTTTCAACGCCTCGGGCGTCCAATCCTCGTAGGCCATCAACTCGAAGGCGGCGCGCACACGTTCCAATGGCTCGCGGGCAACCAGACGCAGATGCTTTTTGGCCGACACCTCGTCGAACTCGTCGAAATCCCGATAACAGAAGGCGCTGATTTCGGCCAGTTCGGTCAGGGTTTTGGCGCGGGCGGCTTGGGCCTTGACGACCTCGACCAGATCAGGGCCGGTCGAGGGATCGATCTCCAGCCGTCCCATGTGCGGACTCAGCAGCCGGGCGATGTGGGCCGGATCCGCGTGCTGCAGGTATTGCTGGTTCAGCCAGTCCAGCTTGTCGGTGTTGAAGGCGGAGGCGGATTTGTTCACATCGCCGATGTCGAAAAGTTCGATCATCTGCTCGACCGAAAAGATTTCCTGATCCCCGTGCGACCAGCCGAGGCGCACCAGATAGTTCAGCAGCGCCTCGGGGAGATAGCCTTGATCGCGGTAGGAAATCACGCTGACCGCGCCATGCCGCTTGGACAGCCGCGCCCCATCGTCGCCGAGGATCATGGGGACATGCGCATACCGCGGCGGCTCATGCCCGAGCGCATGCAGGATGTTGATCTGGCGCGGGGTGTTGTTTAGATGGTCGTCGCCTCGGATGACATGGGTAATCTTCATGTCGGCGTCGTCGACGACCACGCTCAGGTTGTAGGTCGGCGCGCCGTCGGTGCGACGGATGATGAGGTCGTCCAGTTCCTCGTTGGCGAAGGGCACCCGGCCGCGGATCAGGTCGTCCACGATCACGACACCATCGGCCGGATTGCGGAAACGGATCACATGGGGCGCGTCCGGGTCGATCTGGCGCTGGCGGCAGTGACCGTCATAGCGCGGCTTCTGCTTGTGCGCCATCTGATCCACGCGCAGTTTTTCCAGCCGATCCTTCGAGCAGTCGCAGCGGTAGGCCAGACCTTTCGCCAGCAATTCCTCGATCACGGCGTTGTAGCGGTCGAAACGCTGGGTCTGATAGAACGGCCCCTCGTCATAGTCCAGACCGAGCCAGGTCATGCCTTCCAGGATAGCGTTCACCGATTCCGCCGTGGAACGCTCCAGGTCGGTATCCTCGATGCGCAGCACGAACTGACCGCCGTGCTTGCGGGCGTAGAGATAGCAGAAGAGCGCGGTGCGGGCGCCGCCGACATGCAGATAACCGGTGGGCGAGGGGGCGAAGCGGGTGCGAACGGTCATGGGCTTCCGGATTCAATGAAATGGATTGGGATCGGCAAATTCTACACAGTGCCCCCATTCGCTGCCCGCTTGTTCGCGCCCAACGCATCGGGTATGTTGACCGCATGCGATTTTCCGAAGCAGACAATACGAGCGGCTACCTGATCGATGCCTATGGCGTGGACGGTATCGTGATCGGCGGACGACGCTATCGGCGGGGTCTGATCGTGACACCCGAGCGGATCGTCGATCTCTGGGGGCCGAATCAACCGAGCGAGTTGATGGCGGAACATCTGGATGAGCTGTTGGCGTTCTCGCCTCAGATCATCGTGCTGGGGACTGGCCGCACTCAGATCTTCCCGGATCCAAGCCTGTATTTCAGGATGATGGAACAGCGGATTGGCTTTGAAATCATGGACACGGGCGCGGCCTGCCGGACCTATAACATTCTGATGTCCGAGGGCCGTCGCGTCGTCGCCGCTTTCATGGCAGAGTAAGTCCGACGGCGATTCAAGGCGCCCGATCACCAGATCTTGGGCGCAAATTTAGCGTCGTTGAGAATCCTCACGCTGTCGCCGGTCTGCGCCAGCACGAACAGCCCCTGACGATACGCAAAGGCCGCCGCGCCTTCCTCGATGCGCATCCCCGCCACCGCGCCATGCAAACGCTTGTCGGCATACTCCGGAAAAAAATGGCGAAAACGCTTGAGGTCTTCCAGGAATTCGCGGACCTCCTCGACACCCAGGCTGCTCTTGACCTCCACGTCGACCACATGCTCGGCGTTCACCACCAGCACGTCGATTTCCAGCGTATCGCCGCCCATCCGCTTCATGACACGCCGGCTGACCATGTGCACCGGGATCCCGCGCTCGGTAAACAACCGCTCGCAGGCCGGGGCGACCAGATTCTCGACGAACAGGCCCCATTGCCCGCCCAGTTCGCCGATCCGTTTGTTGACATCCTTGATGGCTCGGTCGGTCTCCTGAAACTTCCGGTCGGTTTCTTTTTGTGCCTCGGCCACTTCCCGGAACAGTGCCCAGACATCGTCGAGCGTCGTGGTTGCCATCTCGCCCATCTCACAGTTGATCTGTCATGCCAACAGCATAACCCAAATCCTGGACCATCCATCTTGCCCCTCGCCCGGACGGCACGTAGCATGAGGCATCGCGGGCTGTCGCCGTCCCACCTCATCCATCCTCGGGAGCATTCCACCACCATGGACCGCAAGATCGTCCTGTCCGTGCTCGGCGCCGCCATCCTGAGCTTCGTCGCCATCCTGTTGCTGATGCCCGCCACGCTCGACGACATCACCGAGCGTCTCCCGTGGCGCATCGCCCAGGACGAGGCCGGGCGTACCCGCGTCTTTGGCTTCACCCTCGGACAGACCACGCTCGCCGAGGTCCGCGCGGTGTTTCGCGAAGACGGCGAACTGAACCTGTTCCAGACCCCCGGAGACCCGCCCCGCCATGCCGCGGAAGCCTTTTTCGAGCAGATCCTTCTGCAACGCCTGCGCGCGGATTTCGTCATCGCGCTGGAGGTCGACCAGCCGACGCTGATTGGTATGTATGACCGGGGACTGCGCATCAGCCAACTCGGCAGCGGCAGCAAAAAGATCAAACTCACCCCCGACGATGCCACGGCGCTCGCCTCGCGTCCCATCCAGAGCATCAGTTACCTGCCCAAGGCGCGACTCGACGCCGACCTGCTCGAACAGCGTTTCGGCCCGCCATCCCGAGAGCTGACCGAACCCGAGACCGGGATTGTCCATTGGCTCTATCCCGCGCGCGGACTCGACATCGCCATGGCGCCCAATGGCAAGGTGGTCATTCAGTATGTCAATCCACGGGATTTCGACAGACTCCTGGAGCCGCTCAAGGCGCTTTAGACGGTGCCCGAATCCCGCCAGGCAGGATTGGCTGCGCGGGGGTTGCGCGGCTCGATCGACCGATTCGACGGACGGCAGCGAAGCAACCTGACTTGGCGACCGTCGAGACAGAGGGTATCTTGCGCGGTGGCCCGTCCGCCGGGATAAATCCAGCAGTTCATAAGAAGGATCAATCATGCACCCCGCGACCCTTTTTTTGATGGGCATCTTCGCCCTCTTCGCCCCTTTTGCGGCCTTTGCGTCGGAAACCGCCAACCCCATCGACCTGACGACGCATGCCGTCGGCTATGCCGCGCTGAGCATCTTCGCTCTGGCCTATGTCCTGGTGATGACCGAGGAATTCCTGCATCTGCGCAAATCCAAGCCGGTCATCATCGCCGCCGGCGTCATCTGGTGCCTGATCGCCTACGTCTATATTCAGATGGGCGAGCCGCATCTGGCCGGCGAGGCCGTCCGTCACAACCTGCTTGAATATGCCGAACTCATGCTGTTCCTGCTGGTGGCGATGACCTATATCAATGCGCTTCAGGAGCGGCAGGTGTTCGACGCGCTGCGTTCCTGGCTGATTCGCAAGGGATTCGGCTTTCGCGCGCTGTTCTGGCTGACCGGCGTGCTCGCCTTCCTGATCTCGCCGGTTGCGGACAACCTGACCACGGCCCTGTTGATGTGCGCGGTGGTGCTGGCGGTCGGTGGCGACAACAAGCGCTTCGTCACCCTCGCCTGCATCAACATCGTGGTGGGAGCGAATGCCGGCGGCGCCTTCAGCCCGTTCGGGGACATCACGACCCTGATGGTTTGGCAGAAGGGCATGGTCGACTTTTTCGGTTTTTTCAAGCTGTTCGTGCCCGCCGTGGTCAACTTCGTGGTGCCCGCGATCCTCATGCACTTCGCCGTCCCCAATTTCAAACCGGTCGCAAGCTCGGAGGATGTGCCCATGAAACGGGGCGCCCGGCGCATCATCGTCCTGTTTCTGCTGACCATCGCCACCGCCGTGAGCTTCCACAACTTCCTGCATCTGCCGCCGGTGCTCGGGATGCTCACCGGTCTTGGCTATCTGCAATTCTTCGGTTACTACCTGCGCATGAGCCACCATCGCTGGCAGCGACGCAATGAGGATCGGGCCACGCTGGTTGGCGACATGACCCCCTTCGATGTCTTCAACAAGGTCGCGCGGGCCGAATGGGACACCCTGCTGTTCTTCTATGGCGTGGTGCTCTGCGTCGGCGGACTCGGACAGCTCGGCTATCTCGCGATGGCGTCTGATCTCATGTACAACCAATGGGGGCCGACCCATGCCAACATCGCGATCGGCTTCCTCTCGGCCATTGTCGACAATATCCCGGTGATGTTCGCCGTTTTGACCATGAATCCCGAGATGAACGAGACCCAGTGGCTGCTGGTCACCCTGACCGCTGGCGTCGGCGGCTCGCTATTGTCCATTGGCTCGGCGGCTGGCGTGGCGCTCATGGGTCAAGCACGCGGAACCTACACCTTCTTCGCGCATCTGGAATGGACGCCCGCGATCGCGCTCGGCTATCTGTCGAGCATCGCGGTCCATCTGTGGCTCAATGGCTGATTCCGGACCTCGGGGGCGTCGTCGCACGCCCCTTTCGACCCTGTTGATCGCCCTGCTCCTGGTCGGCGCCTGGGCGGTCGAACGCTGGGGGCCGGGGCTGATTCCGGGCAACTGGTCGTTCGGCGCCTCGGGCCGGACCTGCCGGCTGGATACCGTGCTGGACGGCGATTCGCTGCGGCTGACCTGCCAGGGCGAGCGGGTTGAGGTGCGATTGCACTGCATCGACGCCCCCGAGCACAAACAGCGGCCTTGGTCTGACCGCTCGCGCGACTCACTCCGCCAACTCGCGACCCGACAACTGGAACTGGTGCCGATCGACAAGGACCGCTTCGGGCGCACGGTGGGCGATGTCTACAGCGTCGGAGCGAAACAGCGGCTCCTGCTGAATCTGGAGCAAGTCAGGAGCGGCAATGCGGCGGTCTATGCGCGCTATTGCGAGGATAAACGGTTTTTTCGCGCAGAACGCGAGGCTCGCGAGGCCAAGCGAGGGATCTGGAGTCGCAAGGGCGAACACCAAACCCCCTGGATTTTTCGGCATCGCAAACGCTGAGCGCGGCCGAGCATTCTTGATGGCCCGTTTCCGATCCCTACGCCGCAGAAAACCCGCGTTTCAATGAGTTCGCTGCCTGGGGGTATCTCTCAAGGCCGTCGCATGCCTTCGTGGAGCGTCATGAAGCGGGGATGGGCGCAGATACTCCAAGAGTGCAAGAGCGGCTTGATGAGCCGTGTCATGATCCAGTTGACATCCCCCTGCCCGAGCATAGTGCTTGCGGATGGTGTCTCCATGGGTTGACGCGAATTCGTCAACCGCCAACTTCCGATCCGCCAGGATGGCTCGGAAGGCGACCAGATCGGTCTCCAGATCGTGATAGATAATCGCCGGGTCAAGAAAAATCATGGGGAAACATCAGCATGACGAATGGGCAGTCGCTGAATTCTGACGGATCCGAGCAAGACAAACTATTCCGTACAAATACTGACCGGTCGGCGCTCCCGCGATGCCTGACCGCGCGCCGGTCGGGATGCGGGCGGGGAGCGCCATACCTCAATCTCACGTCGGCCGTTCGAACAGATAGTGACCGACGAACCATTCCTGTCCCTTCCGGTACCCGAACAGCTCGGCGCAGGCCATGAAAAACAGCCGCCAGCGCATCCACCAGGTCGCCGCCTCGCCCGCGCCGTAGGTTTCCTCCAGGATCGGCCAGACCTGCTCGCGGACAGCGTCCATACGATCCAGCCAGGCATTGAGCGTGCGCTCGTAATGGCGGCCGTCCCAACGCCAGCGGGTGATCAATTTCAGATCATCCTGAAAGTGAAGCGGGAGATCGTCGCTCGGCATGATGCCGCCAGCAAAGAAATAATGACTCATCCAGTCGCTGGGGCCGATGTCCTCGAAGGGATAGGGATGCTCCCGGTGAACGAAGATGTGCATCAGAAAACGCCCGCCGGGAGTCAACCATTCGTAGACGCGGCGCAAGAGCGCGCGGTGGTTGCGCATGTGCTCGAACATCTCCAGTGAGACGATGCGGTCGTAACGGCCTTCGGCCTGAAAGTCGTTCATGTCCGCCGTGACGATCGTTAGATTCGCAAGTCCCAGACGGTCGCGTTCCGCTTCGATGAACTGGCGCTGGCCGTGTGAGTTGGAGACTCCCGTGATCCGGGCAGTCGGAAATCGTTCCGCCAGATAAAGACTGAAGGCGCCCCAACCGCAGCCAAGCTCCAGCACCCGCTGACCGTCCTCGATCCCTGCCCGTTCGGCGGTCATGCGCAGCGCTGCCTCCTCCGCGTCAGCAAGGGTCTTGACTCCGTCCGGCCAATAACAACTGCTGTATTTACGGCGCGGCCCCAGTACAAGATCGAAAAAGGCCGCTGGGAGTTCGTAGTGCTGTTCGTTCGCCCGCGCCGGCACCTCGGCGATCGGAGCGGCATCCATCATGGCGATGAACTCGCGCTTGTGACGCATCGCTGCCTCGCAGTCATGCAGCGGCAGACTCGCCAGGCGCTGACGCAGCAGCAGGCGAATTCCAGCGCGCACGAGAGAATCCGGCGCCCTGCCCTGTTCGACCCAGCGGATCGCAGTTTCCGTTGCTTTGAACATCATCATTCCTCTCGCCTTGTCTCGATAAAATTGAACCGCGTCCGACACGATTCAAATGTTGGCGGCATTGGAGGAGGACAAGTCCAAGGGCGCAATCGATTCTTCAGATCCTGGCCAGCCATCCAAACCGCGGGATGGCCACTGGGCGCGGAGTGCCGCTTGATGCGTGATACCGCGGAGCGGTGTCACGAAAAATCGCACTCCTTGGCGGCTGGCGGCTGGCGGCTGGCGGCTGGCGGCTGGCGGCCAATTCAGCCCCGCAGCACTCGCCCCGTGCGACCGTCGCGGATGCTTGATGGACGTCCGGAACCCTGACAGGCGCCAACGAGGAGAGCGTCGGGTTGATCGTGCAGCGCCAACCGCACCTGCAAGCTCGTACGGGCTGGTGGGCGATCGGCTCGATTGGCGCTGCTGGAGACGATGGCACCGCCATAAGTCTGGCACAGCCCGGCGGCAAGCGGGTGGGCGGTGACCCGAACCGCGAGTGTATCGAAACGGCCCGTCAGCCAACAGGGCGTCGAGGGGCGGACGGGCAAGAGCCAGGTGTGGGGACCCGGCCAGCTCGCGTGGATGTCCGCCATGCGCTCGGCGGACAGATCCTCCACAAAAGGCGTCAGTTGAGCAGGATCGGCCGCGATCAGGATGAGTCCCTTGGAAACATCGCGCTGCTTGATCGTCAGGAGACGTTCCACGGCGGCCCGATTCCAAGGATCGCAGCCCAATCCATACACCGCTTCCGTCGGATAGGCGACCACGCCGCCATGTCGCATGACATGCGCGGCAAGACGCAAACGATGACGAGGAAGAAACGGCATGATGCACATCCATCGAGAGATAAAATGCCGAGCGCGACAGAGAGTCCGTTCCCGAGGGCCAGGATCGCGAAACTCTCGGCGGACGATTGCGAAAGATCAACCGCCTATCTGGAAAGCCCCCCGCCGCTCGCCTATAGTTTACCGTTCTTAAGTGTGTCGATACCGACTTGAAAACTGAAACCACTCCGACCGGTCTGGACGAATGGGTCGAATTGATCCGCGCACAGGAAATGCCGATCTTCGACGATACGGCCCATAAGGTCATCGCCTTTGCGGACGATGAGCTGGCGCCGATCTCGGAACTGGCAGGCGTGATTTTGCGCGACGCATCCCTGACCGCGCGCGTCCTCAAGCTGGCCAACTCCATATTATTATAATCCGACTGGCGCCGGCATCAGCACGATTACGCGCGCCGTCATCGTGCTTGGCTTCAATGCGGTACGTGACATGTGCCTCGCGGTGACCCTGGTCGATGCCCTGGTCAAGGGTGCCGCCCGGGACCGTCTGAGCCGCGAACTGGCGCGCTCGCTGCACTCCGCGACCCAGGCGCGCGCGCTGGCGGCGGCGCGCGGGGACAAATCGCCCGAAGAGGTCTTCATCGCCACCCTTCTCACCCGCATCGGAGAGTTGGCTTTCTGGTGTTTCAGTGGCGAGATCGGCCAGACGCTGGAGCGCGCGTCGAACCAGCCCGGCATCACCCCCGAACAGGCCCAGGAGAAGGTGCTCGGCTTTCGGCTCAGCCATCTGAGCAAGCAATTGATCCAGGAATGGCACCTGACCGAACTGCTGCAGAAGGCGATCAGCCATCCCACGCAAATGGATGAACGGATGCAGATCGTCGTATTAGGCCAACGAATTGCTCGCTGTGCCGAGGAACAGGGCTGGCGCTCGGACGAGATGAATCAACTGGTGCAGAAGACCGCCAGGCTGACCGATCTCCCGCCCGAGGAGGCCCGCGCGCTGCTATACCAGAAGGCGCGCGCGGCCAGCCTGCTGGCGACCGATCTGGGCGCCGGTTTCGCCGCGGTCCATATCCCCCAGCCCAGCCCAAGCGACCTCGGCGAGCACGCACTGGCGGCAGAGCCGCCATCGGCAAGACCGCCGGTGCCCGTGCTCCAGCCGTCTCCCGACGGTCCGTTGCGCATCAAGATCCTGCGCGAACTTGCGACTTTTCTCGATGCGGGCCAATGCGACTTCAATCTCATCATGGAGCTGGCGCTGGAGGGAATCTACCGAGGCGTCGGCATGGATCGCGTCCTGTTCGCCCTGACCACGCCCGACAAGAAGGCGATCAAGGCAAAATATGCGCTTGGGCAGGATCAGGCGGAACTGACCGGTGGCTTCCAGTTTATCCGCCCGCCCGGTGCGCCCGACATCCTGTTTCAGACCATGGACCGCAAACTCCCGCACTGGGTAACCGCCCGCGAATGCGACGATGCACGCTTGATCCCCGCCCGACTGACGCAACTGGTTGGACGCACGCCCTTCATGCTTGCACCCATCGTCGTCAATCATCAGTGCATCGGACTTTTTTACACGGATCGCGGCCTAAGCAAACGAGCGCTCGATGCCGTTAGCTTCGACGACTTCAAACATTTTGTTCACCAGGCCAACATCGGGCTCAGTCTGGCCGCCTCGCGTCCGCGCCGGAAGACGTGATCGGTTTTGCAGAGAGTCTTGCGAGCGGCACCGTCGGTTCGGGCCGTCCGCTCACTCGAAAGGTCGGTAATGCGGAACATCCGCGACCTCCAGCATCTCCCGGTCTCCCGCCGAGTCGCCGTAAGCATGAAGCTCGTACTGGGCTAAATCGCCGAGCAGACCCTCCAGACGCCTGACCTTCTCGGGGCCTCGACAATTGGCGCCATCCATCCCGCCGTCGAACAGCAACGAATTGCCCGCGGGTTTGGTACAGAGCAGATCGTCGAACCCCAGACGCGCCGCAACCGGTTCCAGATATAGATCGAGCGAGGCGCTGACCATGACGAGTCGGTGCCCCTGCGACCTGTGCCAAGCGATTTTTTCCAAGGCGGCGGGTCGAAACAGCGCTTCCACCGCGCGAGCGTGCGCGTCTCCGAGCCGTCGCAACGGCGGCACCGACCGACCGGGAAAGAGACTGCCGATGATCCTGGCCTTGAAACGATCGCGATCGGAGCGTTTCAGAACGACCTTCAGCGCTTCGCCGGCAAGGCTCGCGAAGGCCAGCCCAACGCGGACGCGACCAAAAGCAAGCGCCAGAAACGGGACAAAGGTGTCTCGGGTGGTGATGGTGCCGTCGAAGTCAAAGGCGGCGACAACGGGTTTTGTTTGATTCATAAACCACCGTTCCAGGGCAACAGGCAGCGTTTTTCGCGAAAGAACGCGCGTCGGAACCAACGAACGTTGCCGTTGGCGCGCTTCAGCTCAGGCTTCGACCATCTGAACCACGACCAGCCGGCCGCCCTCGCCCTTGGCCAGCAGAATCTGCTGCCCGTCCTGAAGTTCGAGCTTGCCGCCGATCGGGATGACCATCCGGGTTGCGACGTCCATCAGGTCGGGCAGACGTTCGTTGACCAACCACCATCGTCGCTCGTGCAGAACGAAATACCCAACCCGCCGTTTCTGCTCCTCGTCGAGTTTCTCGTTCGGAGCGATCAGATGATTCGCGTGCCAGTGAAAGAGCGATTGGCCGGTCCAGATCATCAGCCGATGGTTATCGGGTCTGAACTGCCCCTCCTCGCGGGACGAGTACAGATTCAGCACCGGCAGTTTCCCCTGAAAGGGCGTTCCGCAGAACGGACAGCAGGGTTTGGTGGAATTGTCGAAGACATACCACTTCTGCTCGCAATCGGAGTTCAGGCAGGGCTGAATCAGATCGACCGTCTTTACCAACGCGGTCTCCCAGTCGTTCGCTGACGGGCGCTGACCGGGATCGTGCAGACCGGAGACAAAGGACTGCTCGAAGAGTCGGGACAGATAAGGGCCGGTGAGGGTGTACGGTAGCCGCTCGGTATCGGCCCAGGGCAGTTCGGTCGGTTTGGCGCTGGCCGCCTGGATGCGGTTGCTCCGGTCGGTCGGGTGCTCGACGAAGAGCGCGCGCTCGCCCATCGAAAGCTGCTCGTCGCGCTGCTCATCGTCGATCTCGTGAACCCTGGCCCCGCGCAAGGGATGCCGGTAGAGCAGATACAGATAGATGAGCACCGCGAGTGCGTGCAGATCGGTCTCGCGGCGCGGCAGCTTGCGGTTGGGGTCGTCTTTCGGGAGATGGGCGGTGGCAACCACCTCGGGGGCGATGAAGTCCGGCGTCCCGACCACATCCGGCGGATATTTGCCGGGAACCACCAGACCGTCGACATCAATGACGCAGGCGAGTCCCTGGGAGGGATCGACCAGGACGTTCTTGTACGACAGGTCCGAATGCGCGAGCCCGGCCATGTGCATGCGGCGCACGGCGCGCGCGAGCAGCAGACAGACCTTCAGATGGTTGAGCCAGTCGCCCAGCTCGCGCGGGTCGACGAAGCGGTTGCGCAGATTGGCCGCTGCGAACCACTTGCCCTCCTTTTCCTTCCCCTTGATGCCGAGCATGTCGTTATTCTTGGAGCCATGCTCGAAGAAGAAATGTCCCGGATAGGTCGGCGCGACCAACCCGAGCCGGCCCTCATGCTCAAGCACCGCCGTTGGCCAGCAAAAGAGGTTCCGCCAGTAGTCGCCGCCGATCTGATTGAAGATGCTCTCGCGGTATTTGCCGGCGATCATCTGGAGGCGCTCTTTCGCTTGACAATCCTGCCGGGTCTTGTAGAAAGCGACGACATAGGATCGGTCGGGCGACAAATGCACCTCCTTCATCGCACCCGATCCGATGACCTCGTCGACGAACTGTATCATCTGGCCGTCGAGCGTTTCACAAGTGACAATCTTTGCCATCGGCGGATCCTTAGGCGGTTTCCAGGAAAATCAGACCAAGGCGCAAGGCTTTGGAATGGACAGGATTAACCGGATAACTCAGGGGTGAATCAAGATGTCTTCCATGACCTGCTGGATCTCATCGTTGCCGAAGCTGCACCCCGTATCGCGCTTAATGACCAAGCGGACCCTGTTGATGACGTCTTCGGTCAGAATCGACCGGACCATGCTTGCGCGCGTCAAGGCGCTCACTTCATTCCAGCGTTTCTCCAGCATCCCCTTGCGGGTCATGCCGTCGCGGGAAATCAGCAGCAATCGCTCGCAGTCATCAAGGCCGACAGCCGGCAACAGATCGACCGAGAACACCAAGCTCGCGGTCACGATATCGTGCGTCGAAATATGGTAGATCCTCCAGGTCGAGAGGTTGGACAGCAGCGCCCAACGGATCCCGGAATAGGCTCCGTAAGAGGTCGCCTGAAAGACGTGCTTGTCGTGCAAGCTGACTCCAGCACGCTTGCTCTGCCTCGATCTCTTCCATGACATACCCGAAGACATCCACCAGTGTCAATCGCCATCCAAAAGCGACCAGGGTAGAGTAGAGAGCAGGTCATCCATCGCGGTAGCCGTAGCTTATCTGTTTCCGCTCCTTTCGTCTGGCGGTGCCTCCATAGCCGAGTCCTCGTCACAGAATACCAGCCCTCCCTCATCAGTAGGGTCGGGAACTCGCGCGCCGACGGTAGGGCCGATCGCGCCGTGGCTCGGCGTGCTTGCCCCGTTGGGGGCGCCGGCGCGGGCGCGCGTCTTGCCGAACGCCGCTCGGCCGCAGTCGGCGGGATTTTTAAGGATGCCCCACACGCTGGTGCGATCCCACCGGCCTTGAGCGCTGGGACGAGGGATCCCCCGTTCGCGCAGGCGCCGGGTGAGCGTGCCGAGACTCAGACGCTCCTCGCCGATCCAAGTAAAGATCAGGGCGAGCGCGCTTAAACATTCCGTTTTTCGGGTAGTTGACGGATGATCGCGAGAAACGACTATCGGAGTTTCTCATGTCAGCCAGCCTTCTTGAGCATTTTGCGTCCCTGGAAGATCCCCGGATCGAACGTAACAAGC
>NZ_NHSQ01000096.1 GCF_016653465.1 Thiocystis minor
CGACGCCGTCGACCACTTCGGTCATGTCCTCGATGCCGGCGCGCTGGACCATGACGCGGATCGCGGCGCTGCTGGTGACCAGCTCGCCGACCAGGTCGATCAGATGGCCGAGCCGCTGGGCGTCGACGCGGATCTGGCGCGTTTCTTCCTGGCGGCGGTGACGCACAGCCTCCTGGGTTCTTGCGGCTTGCCCGACCACATCTGGCGTAGCGACCCCCTGCTCGACCAGGATCTCGCCCAGACGCCGCTTGACCGGAGGGCCCTCCGACATCGTCGATCCCTGGTCGGCGCTTTTCTGAATCCGCAGTGCGCGCGTCAGCTCATGTGGGGTCAGTGCACCGACCGAGACCAGCAGATCACCGATACAACCCACTTGTTCGTCGGGCGGCATCGCCAGCAGTTCGAGATAGCGGGTATACGCCGAACCGGATTCCAGAATGCGCTGCTCGCTACACTCATCGGTAGATGCCAGGGCTTCGGTACGGGTTTGGGTCATGGCTGGAGCGAGGCTCATCGCACCGCCGGTGTCCGAAGCAAACTCGCGGGGCTTCTCGATTCGGGCCAGCAGAGCCGCGCCCGCGCGGCCCAGAGCCTCGTCCAGCGGCGCATCGCCCTCGACATCGGCCAGAATGAAATCGACCAAACGCGCCGTATGGTCACGGCATTCGAACAGGGTCGCGATCAGTGACGCGGTCAGGATCCTGCGGCCGGTCCGGAGCTTGTCCATCAGGGTCTCGACCGCGTGAGTAAAGTTCACCACGGGCGTATAACCAAAGACACCAGCCATGCTCTTGATCGTGTGCATGGCCCGGAAGACCGCGTTCAGCGATTCGTGATCGTCTGGATCGCCTTCAAGCGCGAGGAGCGCGTCCTCCATCGACTGGAGTAAGTCCGTTGCCTCTTCCGTGAATGCCAGAAGAAAGGACTGCCGTTCGTCGTCCAGGATCATACCGGACCATCCACCGCCGAGTCGGCGGAATGGCCAGCGGAAACCTGTTCGCGCGCTAACAAACCGATTACCTCCGTGACGACGGCACGGCAATCGGTCCCAGGGGATGAGGACAGACAGGCACGACATGGAGATCCGCGCCGATATACACGCATCGATTTCGCCCCTCATCCTTGGCCTGGTAGAGCGCCTGATCGGCCTGACTGATCAAGTCGCTGGGCGAATGCTCGCCCTCCGGGACCATGGCGCTAACGCCGATGCTCACGGTGACCAGCTTGCCAACGCGCGAATTCGGGTGCGGCAACCCGAGACCCTCGACCAGCAGACGCAGGCGTTCCGCGATGGTGCAGGCAAGGTCTCGATCCGCCTCGGGAAGCGGCAGGGCGAACTCCTCGCCGCCATAGCGCGAGAGAGAATCGCCCCGCTGGCGCAGCCCCTCCCGCAGGGCCGTCGCGACCTGAATCAGGCACTCATCGCCCTTGAGATGACCAAGGCAATCGTTGTAAGCCTTGAAGTCATCGATATCGATCATCAGCAAGGCCAAGGGGCATTGCTTGTTCTGGGCATCGCTGAACGATAACGACAGGTCATGGTCGAAGCGGCGGCGATTGCCCACTCCGGTGAGCGCATCGCGATAGGTCGTCGCGATCAACTGCGTGGATTGGGCACGCAGCCGACGTTCCCGACGCACCATGGCGGTCATGTCCTGAATCTGAATCAGACAGGCGCAGGACGCTTCACTCATGGGCGTGACATAGATCAGCGGCTGCATCCGCCGGACGAGCCGGCGATCTCCCGGTTGATGGTCGAGCGGCAGAACGGCGGCATTCAATCCGGGCGCCAGCATCGACGACAGCCGGAAACGTAAGGCTTGCTCGATCGCGTCCAGAAACCGGGTGTGCTGCGCATCGGGGAACACCTCATCGAGGCGTTTGGCGGCCACCTCGCTCAAGGTCAACCGACTATGCCGGACCATCCAGGCGTTCCAGGCGAGAACGCGTCCCTGGCGATCAAGCAAGATGATGCCTGCCTGCAGGTGATCGAGAAGTTGCTGACTGAATTCGCGGTGCATCAGGCGAGCCCAACCCGCGTCAGGTAGGCGTCGACGCACTCCCGCAAGACGGACAGGGAGCTGACGCTGAGCAGGAAAATCAAATGGCCCTGAATCCGTTCCTGGCGCATGGTCAGATGGATTTGCAGCAGCAGGACAATCCGATCCCCTTCAAGGTCGAGGAGCGGCAGCGAATCGGTATCGCTGAAGTAATGCATCGGCAGCCCCCCCTGGAATTCGACACCGAACTCATCGGCCAGGGCACTGATACAGGCATTGAGGATGATATTGCCGATTTCGCACATCGCCTCCTGCTCGAACTCGGACAGCTCTTCCGGAGACATATCGGGATCGAGCATCTGACTGATGATCGCCAGGGCATTGCGTTCCGGAAAGAGCAGAATGGCCTGCGCATCGAAGGGGCCGGCGAAGTCGATCGTCACCAGACTCAGTTGTCTGAACTCCGACCCAAGCAGGGTCGTAACGACATCGGCGGGCTTGACCAGCGTTACGACTGGAGTGGACAGTTCAACCTCGTCCTGAACCATAAGGCTCAGACTGCGCGCAGCCCGCCCAACGCCAAGATTGAACAATTCTCGCAGCGCGTCGTACTGCAGCTCGTTGAGTTGGAACACCGGATTACTCCTCGAACAGCCCCACCATCTCGGTGATCGTCTCTGGGGTAATCGGCTTGGCGACAAACTTGACGCCGGCTTTCTCGGCGGTCTTGCGCACTGCGTCCTGGATGTTGGCCGTGCAGATGACGATACGGATCTCCGGGTAATGCAGACGGATGCGGCCGGCGACTTCCAGGCCACTCATGCCGGGCATGTTGATATCCAGACTGACGAAAGCGGGTGGCTCCTCCCCGATCATCGCCAGGGCATCGGCGCCGTTCGCAGCCTCAGCGATGCGCCAGTCGGGGCGCAGCTCACGGATGAGCTTGCCGATCATCAGGCGGGCCATCTTGCTGTCATCGACGATCAAAAGGAGAGAGTGATTCAATGTTTTTCGCCACCGAGAAGGAGCCCCACCACACCGGCAATGATCAATAGGAGGCTGATGAACTTGAGAGCGGTTGCCGGCTCACGAAAATACAGGATACCGATGGCGGCAATCAGGGCGGTGCCAACACCCGACCACACGGCATAGGCGACGCTCACGTCGATTTTCTTCAACGCAAAGGTCAGTGCGACAAACGAGGCCGCATAAAACACAAACAGCAGCACCGAGGGAATCAGCTTGGTGAAACTCGCGGAGAGCTTCATGGCGGTCGTGCCCGCCACCTCAAGGGCGATTGCGCCAGCCAGGAAAAACCAGTGTTGCATGCACGCTTACTCGTTGGTTTAAGGCGATTTTCGGAACACGCCATCTCCTTCGCCGACCTTGCGGGAGCAGGTTGCGAACCCACCACGACTGTCGGCAATCGAGATTCCGCGACCTTGCTGGCAAGGTTATTTCAAAAAATCGCCGCCTCGTCAGCCGGATGATATTCGGTTGACGATCGCCAACACAACGTCACTAAGTATCCGCATCCGGAGTATGCGGGGCAGCCTCGTCGCTCAGTCGACGCAGTGCCGCCAACTCCTGAACCGACAGGACGTGATCGACACTCAGGATGATAACAAACACATCGTCGACCCGCCCCATCGCCTCGATAAAGTCAGTGCGGATCTCGGAACCGAACTCGGGCGGCGGCTTCACGTCCTCGGGGGGGATATCGAGGATGTTCTTGACTTCGTCGACCAGCATCCCCAGCACATGCCCCTCGTCGCCGACCTGGACCTCGACCAGGACCACGCAACTGCGCTTGGTCAGGGTTAGCGGGCCGCGCCCCAGCCGCGCGCCCAGATCGATGACCGGCACCACGCTGCCGCGCAGATTGATGACGCCGCGAATATAGTCCGGCGTCATCGGCACCCGCGTCACCTGCGGGGTCTCGATGATTTCCTTGACCGCGTTGATCGACATCGCCAGGCGCTCATCGGACACCGAAAAGGTCAGGTACTGGGTCACCTCATCGGCGGCGTCGCCGCGGCTCGCGCCGGCCGTCTGTTTGCTCACCACGAGTTCTCCCATGTCAGCCTCCGGTCAAAACCGCTCGAAGTCCTTGTGGGCAAAGTCCGCGTCGACCGAGGTGTCGGCGAAGTCCTCGTCCACATGGCTGTTCCGCTGCGGCGCGCGCGTCTTGGTGGCAGGTCTTGACTTGGTCCGCCCGCTGGACGCTCCGGTGCGGAAGAACGACATGGTCTCCTGCAACTGGCTGGCCTGACCGCTGAGTTCTTCCGCCGTCGCCGCCAGCTCCTCGGAGGAGGAGGCGTTCTGCTGGGTGGCCTTGTCGAGCTGGCTCATGGCCTCGTTGATCTGACTGATGCCGGTCGCCTGTTCGCCCGAGGCGGCGGTGATTTCCTCGACCAGATCGGCGGTCTTGACGATATTGGGCACCATCTGTTCGAGCAGCTTGCCGGCCTCCTCGGCGATCGAGACGCTGCTGGTGGCCAGTTGGTTGATCTCCTGGGCGGTGACGCCGCTGTTTTCGGCCAGCTTGCGGACCTCGGCCGCGACCACGGTAAAACCCTTGCCGTGCTCGCCGGCGCGCGCCGCCTCAATGGCGGCATTGAGCGCGAGCAGGTTGGTCTTGTAGGCGATGTCCTCGATCAGCCCGATCTTGCTGGCGATCTCCTTCATAGCACTGACCGTACGCTTGACCGCTTCGCCGCCGCGCCGTGCCTCTTCCGCCGAACTCTTGGCGATGCCGTTGGTGACCCGCGCGTTCTCGGTATTCTGCTGCACCGAGGCGTTGAGTTGCTCGATGCTGGCGGTGGTCTCCTCGACGCTCGACGCCTGCTCGGTGGCGCCCTGACTCAGCGATTGTGCGGTGGAACTCACCTCGCTGGAGGCCGAGGACAGATTGTCGGCCCCCACCCGCACCTCGCCCACGATCTGGCGCAGGCGCTCGACCATGCCGTGCATGTCCTTGTAGACACCGCGCAGATTGGTCTGATCGAACTCGATCGCCAGATCGCCGACCGCAACCTTGCGAGTCACCTCGGCAATGATCGCAGGATCCTTACCCAATTGGCCCATGACGGCGCGAATGATCAGCCACGCAATGCCCACGCCCAACAACAGCGCAATGGCCGACAGGATCGAAATCATCAGGATGGCGCGGTCGTTGGATGCCTGCACTTGGGGTCCGATGACATCCTGCTCCTGCTTATAGGACAGCTTGACCTCGTCGATATCGGCGGCAAACTTAGGCCCCAGGACATCGATCGTCTCGGTCACGAGACGATTGCGATCCTTGACCAGTTGCACCGCACGATCAAAGGCCGTCTTGTATTCGGACTTATAGCGCACCGCCTCGTCGAGCCAGGAGCGACGCTGAGGATTCTGCAGGGTGGCGCCCATCTCGCTCAATTGAGTATCGAGATCGGCCCATTCTTTATTGACCCGATCGACCGAGGGCTGATCGTTGTCGCTCAGGAACCGGCGCACATAGAGTCGCGCCAGCAACAGGCTGCGCAGACCCCGCGCCGATGCCAGAACCGCCTCGCTGTCGGCGTCCTGGTTCGCGCTCTCCAGGATCTTGGTCAACCGCTGCTCGATCTCGCGACCCGTGGTCGACAGGACTTCGACATCGAGACGGTCGGCCTCGCGCGTGTGCGCGACCACGTCCTCGAACGCCTTGGCGTAGGTCTCGATATTGGTGCCGGAGGTATTCAGCAACCCAAGCCGCTCGGGATCCCGAATGATAGCGGCCATCTCTTTGAGAATCACATTCGTGGCGTCCAGGTATTTCTGGAACTCCTTTTCGTCCTTGTCGCTGTGGCTCTTGAGGTATTTTATCACCTGCATCCGACCCATCAGCATATTGGCCTGCATTTCGCCCAGGCGGTTGGCCCTGATCGCCTTTTCGCGATAGGAGGCGAACCCAGTGGAGGCGCCGTCAATCGCGATGAAGGACAGGACGCTCATCACGATCAGCAGGAACAGCACGGTGCCAAAACCGAGGATCAGTTTTTTGGCCATCGTCATGGAATGAAACATCAGACGCTCCTATTGAGTCCGTTTATTTATTACAAGATCAACGATTCGATGAATGTTTTGCGGCGGCCTGCCGACCGCCCTGCCCGATGGCGGCCAACTCCGCCACATCGAGAATCAGCGCGATGTCCCCGGTGCCGAGAATGGTCGCGCCGGCCACCCCGCGCAGGCGCTCGAACAGCTTGCCGAGCGGTTTGATGACGGTCTGCAATTCGCCCAGCAGGGTGTCGACCACCAGCCCGACCTTGTGATGACCGAAGCGCACCACGACCAGGCTCTCGCGCTGGCCCGCCGCGCGCGCGCCGGCATTCTGAAAGAGGTCGGTGAGCCGGATGAAGGGCAGCACTTCGCCGCGCAGGTTGATGTAGTGCTCGCCGTGACGCTGGAGGGTGTCGAGGGCGCTCAGCTCGACGCATTCGGCGACCTGCGCGAGCGGGATGACGTATTGGTCGCGCCCGGCGCCGACCAGAAAGCCTTCGATGATGGCGAGCGTGAGCGGCAGGACGATGGTGACTTTGGTGCCTTCGCCCAGGACGCTGTCGAGTTCGACCGTGCCGCGCAGCGCCTCGATGTTGCGCCGCACCACGTCCATGCCGACCCCGCGCCCGGACAGATTGGTGGCCTGGTCCTTGGTGGAGAGGCCGGGGGCGAAGATGAGGCGCAGGGTGTCGTCGCGGCTGAGCAGCTCCTCGGGTTTGACCAGTCCCTTGGCCTCGGCCTTGGCGCGGATGCGCGCGGGGTCGAGGCCGGCGCCGTCGTCTTCGATTTCGATGACGATGTGCCCGGAGTCGTGGTAGGCGTTCAGGCGCACGGTACCGGTGGCGGGCTTGCCCTGGGACTGGCGGACCGCGGGCGACTCGATGCCGTGATCGAGGGCGTTGCGGATGAGGTGGGTGAGCGGGTCGGTGATCTTTTCGACCACGGTTTTGTCGAGTTCGGTCTCGCCGCCGGTGATGACGAGTTCGATGGATTTGCCGAGTTCCTGGCTGGCGTCGCGCACCACGCGCCGGAACCGCGAGAGGCTGTCGCCGATCGGCACCATGCGCAGTTGCAGGGCGTTGTCGCGGATCTCGGACACCAGATAGTCGACGCCGTCGACCACTTCGGTCATGTCCTCGATGCCGGCGCGCTGGACCATGACGCGGATCGCGGCGCTGCTGGTGACCAGCTCGCCGACCAGGTCGATCAGATGGCCGAGCCGCTGGGCGTCGAC
>NZ_NHSQ01000097.1 GCF_016653465.1 Thiocystis minor
ACGAGGTGATGCGCCTCATCGCCCGTCTCGGCGGGTTTCTCGGGCGCAAGGGCGATGGCGAGCCCGGTTTGAAGACGATCTGGCTGGGCATGCAGCGCATCATGGACTTCGCCGCCGGGATCAAATATGCCAGGGAGATGCCGGACACGGAAAGTTGTGTGTAATGGGATGCATTTAACGCCCGAACCGACGTTTCCCCGGTCTGCTCGAAATAGGCCCGCAGTAAGCGCGCCGCGACTGACACCAGCCAGAGCGGATCAGGCGCCGAAGCCATCAGAATATCTTCCAGGATCTCCGCCCGTCCCGAAGCGCCGCGTTTCTTCACAATCCGATCCAGTCGGTCCACGGCTTCGGAAGACAACCGGACCTGCACTAGCTTTTTGCTGTCCTGCGCCCGATACCGGCTCTGCTGTGCCGCTGTCGTCATGCTCGATATCTCCTACATGCTGCCCCGTTGATTCGCTGTCCCGCGCCGGCCTCGCGCTTGCCAACCATCAAACGTCCATCAACAAGCCCATGACGCGATCGCGCGTTATGCGTGCAGAAAACCGCAAACATGAGGCTCACCACAGCCATTCCGGCAGGCCCATTTTCCGGTATCTGGCACGTCGTTCGAGGGTCTTGCGGCCCTTCGCTGCCCGTGTCTTGCGCGTGTCTACATGCTCGGGTGAATTGAGTGCCGCGCGGGCCTTCGCCAGATTCTCGGTAGCCTGGATCCTGCCCTCGGGTGTTCGTGGGCCGGTGCTCAGTCCGCCATGAAACCGACAGCGCCCGCCACGCTTGAGCGGCTTGCACTGACAGGGCGTGCCGCGTCGGGTCTTGGCGCCGCAGACGGGTGCGCCTTTGCGCTTGCGGCTGGGTCGTGGGTGGCTGGACAGATCGGTCATGTCGCCTTGCTCCCGATCCGCTTCTCCAACTGCCGATGCTGCTGGTCCAGCCAGGGCAACAGCGCCGCCGTGGCCTGCTCGACTTCCGCGTCATGTTTCCACACCAGTTTGAAGTATTCACGCCAGCGCATGCCCTCGGGTTTACCGCCGTGCCCGTCCATACAGGTGCCGCCCCATCCGAGCCGCTGGCGGATCGCCAGAACCCGCGTCATGGCCCGCGTGGCCTTGTTTTGCCGGGTGCTGGGGTAATTCAGTTCACCGCAGGTCCGGCACATCAAGCCGTGCTCGGTCAGGTACAGGATGGCACACCGTCGCCAGCACACCGGGCAATGGAGCCAGGGCCGTGTCCCCCCGAGATGGCAGGCGGTCCGCGCAATGTCGAGGGTTTCGCGCCGCGTCTGCCAGGCGTGGCCGTCGGCCGATCGGCGGTAGTCCACCTCCAGGGTGGTGTCGGTGGTGGAAAACCTGACCGAGCCGTCAGACCTGCCGCCCAGGCTCCAGGACCACGTCGTCCAAGCGCCAGGGTGAAGCAACCCCTGCCGCGCCAACTGGCGGATGTCGAGTTGGCGCCAGCGCGTGGTCGTGCCCTTGCGCCGGCTCTGATACTCCCCGGAACCCATCCCACCCATGCTGTCGACCTCGCAGATTTTGCCTAAATCATTTGGGAAACTTCGCCGCGCCCAACGGCCTGTCGATGTCTCACGCCACGCCTGAGCCGGTCATGACGCCGATTCCCGAACGTCGATCAGGCGCCCGGCGCCGAACTGCCCGACCAGGGTTCGCCGCGCCTCATCCAGGTCGCAACCCGGTGCGATCATCACCAGCCAGTCGGTCGGTTTGTCGGTCAGGCAGTAGCGGTAGACGCGCATCGCGCGGGTCGCCTGGTTCTCGGCTTCCGACCGGGATAGACCGCCGTCGTACTCCTGGATGGCGGCCCGTTCGGTGATGGCCTCGCGGATGCTGTCCCGCTGGTCTTGGGTGAGTGGGAGTGGATCCGCGTTCGCGGCGAGCCGCGCCAGCAGCTCGGCCTTGTGGGCGCGGATCTCGGGGATGAAGCGATCGATGGCGGACTGATCGCCTGACAGCTTCAACTTGCCGGGCGCGCCGAGACGGACACGCACGCCAGCGGTTGCGAGGGTTTCGAGCAGAGCGGCGGTCACAATTCCACCTCCACGAGGTTTTCGTGTGTGTGGCGGGCAGACAGCAAACCGAAGTCGCTCGGAGAAGCAGCATTTGCAGCACTTCCAGCATGTTCAATGGGTTGCGCTCCATTTGCTCCAGCACTCGCGGCAGCCGCAACAGCACTTCCAGCACTCGACGCATCGGCTGCGTGCGGTTTGGCCGTTCCACGCCACTGGTGCGGTGCCTCAGACTCATGGCGAAGCCGCAACCCTTGAATCCCTTGGCCCGGTGACCGTCGCGACTCGATGACTGCGACGCCCAGCGTCCGAGCCATATCGAGAACCACGGACCGAAACCGCCTCAAGGACAGCGATTCGCGTCCATTGCGCCGACACCAGGTGAGATAGCTGGGGTACAGCTTGGTGTCGGCGTCGTCGTAAGTGATCGTGCCGTTGTTCGGGTTCCTGCCCTCGACCTTGATACCGACTTGCGTCCAGGCGCCAGATTCAGGGATGCAGCACTCCATCAACCAATCCGAGGCCGGATTCCCGGCCCGCATCGCCTCATCATTGGCTTCGATGGTCTTCACCGGGGGGTACTTGATCCGGTGTTCCATGTCCTCGGTCGTCATGTCCAACAACCAGTTCGCCAGTCCGGGAAGCTCGGCCTGCAACGCGGCTTCGTCGCCCGCCGCCCGAAACGCGGTCTTCTCTTCCTCGGTAAACCGATGATCGAAATTGACGGTCACCCGCCGCCGCTCCAGGCCAGAGGTGTAGTCAGTGGTCACCAGCGCCTCGTTCGAGGCCAGAAACACCAGCCCGTCGAAGGTGAAAGACCCCGTTTGTTGAACGTGCTTGCGCTCCAGGCGCAGCGGATCTTGCCCGGTGATGGCCTTGAGTTTATTGATCGAGCCGCCGTATTTGTCCGAGTCGGAGATGACGGCCAGGCGTCGCTGATAGAGGCTGGCGGACTCGAAGCGGTTTTGCTCCAGTTCCTTCAGATCCGTCGCAACGGTGTTGCCCTCGCCGATCAGTGCCGTCACCAGGCGGATGAAGGTCGATTTCCCCGAGCCTCCCGGCCCGATCAGATGCAGAAAGCGTTGCAGATAGGCGCCGCCGACGATCAGCGCCCGCATGAAGGCGCGCAGCAGTTGCACGGTGTCGTCATCCTGATCGACGGCCTCGGAGAGCCACTGTTTGATCCGGAAGCAGGTTGAATCCGGTCGGTAGTCAAACGGCAGATGCCAGGTCTGGGCATTGTCCGCCGTGATCGGAATCAGGCGCCGCGCGGACAGATCCAGTAAGCCGTTGCGAAATGGCAGGACACCCGCTCTGAGCGGCGGCAGCGCCAGCATATTGGCCCGCTGGATCAGGGCTAGGATCGAATCCTGATAGCGGGGCGTGAAGCCGACCGCATCGGTCGCCGGATAGAGCCAGCGGGTCAGGGCTTCGTGGATCGGCGTCGGCTGAAGCAGGGGCGCCCAATGCGCGCCGCTGAAGGCGTGCCAGAGTTCGGCTTGCGGGCAGTAGGCGAAGCGCCCCCTCAGCACGGTGGCGACCACCAGCGCCGCGTCGGAGGCGATCTGAAGTCGCGGACCTTGCTCCGTCCAGCGCACCAGAACGCCAAGCTGTTCCGGCAGGGCCTCGGTGCTGGATGTGCTGGATTGAAACACCTCGATGCTGGATCGAGTCGTGCCTAAAACCGCGTCAGTGCTGGAAGTGCTGTTGGTGCTGCTTGAAATGTTATGTTCGGTTTTCTTCTTCTCCGCCACACGTTTGTTCCGTGCGCCAACCGCCTTATCGATCTCGATCTTGGACGCGCCGGCCTCCTTGGCGCGTGCCCGCAACCGCTGATATTCCGCCTGACTGGCGTCATACACCGCATTCCATGCCTCGATCACGTCCGGCTCGAAGACCGCGCCGGGATCATCCGGTTGCCGCGCAATGGCGCCCGTGATCAGGGCGTTGGCCTCAGCGAGCTGTTCGGCCACGGGATCGGTCGCCGTGCTCAGCGGATCGCGGGCGTCAAGGCTGACACCATCCTCATCGTTGGCGCTGCCCTCGTCCTGGTGCGCGGTCAGCAAGGCGTCTTCGATGGGCGCACCATCAGCCGGAAGCGTCTCGGGCAGTGGCTTGATGCGGATGCCGCGTCTGGATTTCCGTGCGCTCATACCGATGCCTCCCGACCTTGGCGCCGCAGTTGATACCAATCGTTCCAGTCAGTTGGTCGCGTGCTGAGGTCCATTACGCTGAAGTCGGGCATCAATAACCTGGCGCCGATGGCGATAGCGGCGGCTTTGGCTTTGGTACGTCCTGGGTTGCCCTCGGTCCATTGGTCATCGTCACCACAGATGACGATGTCAATCTCCGGGTTAAGGCGGCGGATGGTCTTGGCGACGGGTAAGAGATTGTTGCAATTGAAGGTGCACCACACGGCCGCACCAATCTCTTCGTGCAGACTGGCGCCGGTCGCAAACCCCTCGGCAATCAGAATCTCGGGGCGGGTGACGGCATCGTCGATCCGATAGGCGCCCCCAGACATCCGACCCCCAGACAGAAACCGCTTGGCACCATCGGGATAGATGGTCTGAAGGCTGGTGATCTGGCCCTCGACCATGACGGGCACGATGAGCCCGATCCCCTGCTGGCGGATGCCATGGGGCTGGATGCCTTTCTTGCGCAGATACGGATGCGTCGGATCGGCGGGTTCGGCATGGTCCCAGATCCGCCCGGCCTTCTCGGCGCCGGCTTGGTGCTGGCGTGCCCGTTCGGCATCGCGCTGGCGCTTGGCCTGCTCGATCAAGCCTCGGAAGTCATAGTGCTCGCGAGGCGTCATCTCATCGCGCGCCTTCGCGCACCAGGTTTCAGTCAATCCGAGCTTCCAACTGCCGAAGACGCCAGCCGGCAGACGATCCAGATGCAGGGTGTACCAGCCCGACAACTTGCCGGGCTTATCGTCGTCGGTGCGAAACCGATGCAGGGCGCCATCGGCGATGATGTCGGGGTTGCCGAGCCCCGCCGATGCGATGGCCTCGGCGAAGGCGTCAATCGCCTGCCAGGTCGTGAGACTAGGCGCCGAAGCGCAAAAGTCGGGGGGCAAGCCCTTGAGAGGCGAGTCGATGGTCATGGTCGGTTCCTCATGAAGTGAGTGAACCGACCGCACACAGGCGGGCAGAGGCAGGCGCAAGACGCCCTGGGATCAGGTAGAATTGTGCCGCCGGTGCAAGCCGAGTAACGGTCGGATTGCTTTACGCGGGTCGCCTTGCCGGGCGCCCGTGACGGCACAAAGAATACGCTGATTGTTTCTGCTTCTCAAAGCCACGGCCTTCATCCGTGGCTTTTTCATATCTGCGGTGCTGCTTTTCACGCCAAGCCGCACGATGGGCTTTTGCCTTGCTCATGGCGAACCCTCCTAACCCATCTTTAACATAACCCCATTGATAAACACCCCCAGATGGCATCTAACCATCTGATCTTTATGTACACGCCGGCCGAAAATCGCAATGTAGTGCCAAGTTATTCAATAGTGGAAGAGTAAA
>NZ_NHSQ01000098.1 GCF_016653465.1 Thiocystis minor
TGGCGGTTTATGGGTGATTATAGGCGCTCAACGCGCCACTAGAACCCTATTGTTTATGTGTATTTTTGTTTATTATCATAAAATTTAAACACTTAAAGATTTTTTGAAGGTAACAAAGTAGAATTAATGGCCCCGCGCTGTACTCTTTTGGCAGACTGATTGACGCCCAATTGACCCAGCCAGACCACCGGAGCCTTGACCATGGCAAGAATCGAGAAGCGAACCGACTCCACCGGCGCCGCGTCCTATCGTGTGCGCATCCGTCGCAAGGGCAACCCGGAGCACAGCGCGACGTTTAGCAGTCTGACGAGGGCGAAGCAGTGGGCAGTCGCGACCGAAGCGGCCATCCAGGAAGGCCGCTATTTCGCCACGACGGAAGCCCGGCGCCGCACCATCGGCGAGATGATCGAGCGGTATGTCAAAGACGAGATGCCAAAGAAAAAGGCCGGGAGCCGCGCGACCCAGCTTCAGCAACTGGCATGGTGGAACGCCCGCATCGGCACCAAGAGCCTCTCCGAGTGCTCGCCTGCGTTGATGGTCGAATGTCGTGACGCCCTGAGCCGTGAGCCGATCCCCATCGACAGTGATCCGCTATCTCGCCGTGTTGTCTCACGCCTTCACCATCGCCGTGAAGGAATGGCAGTGGATCGACAGCAACCCCTTGCTGAAGGTATCCAAGCCCAAAGAGCCGCGTGGGCGGGTTCGCTACCTGTCCGATCCTGAGCGCGAACGGCTCTTGGTCGCCTGCAAGCAGGGAGGCCCAGACCTGTATCTTGCCGTGGTCTTGTCGCTCTCGACAGGTGCCCGGAAACAGGAAGCCATGGGGCTACGCTGGGGACAAATCGACTTCGCGCGGAGGGTCGCCATCCTGACGGAGACCAAGAACGGCGAGCGCCGCGCCCTGTCCCTCTCGGGTTTAGCCTTGGAAATGCTCCAGCACCGCGCCAAGGTCCGGCGCCTGGATACCGATTTGGTCTTTCCTGGCCGTATCCATCCCGATCAGCCGCTTGACCTGCGGACGCCATGGGAAACCGCCTTAAAACGTGCGGAGGTCGATAACTTTCGCTGGCACGACTTGCGCCATACCGCCGCGAGCTATCTCGCCATGGGAGGCGCCACCCTGCCCGAACTCGCCGCCTTTCTCGGACATAAGACCCTCGCCATGGTGCAACGCTATACGCACCTGAGCGAGGATCACAATTCTTCAGTGGTCGAACGGATGAACGCGCGCGTCTTCGGGGAGGTCGGGAGATGAGCGAAGGATCTGACCAGGACGGGCGGGAATCGATGCTGCGCCAAAGCGCCCCCCGAAATGAACGTCCGAAACGAGCCGCCCTTGAGACGAGAATAGCAGACGAAACCGAGCATTCAATCCGTTCGCGATTCCTGGCGTCATGGCAAGCCGCGCTTGAAGAAAAGCTGTATTTCCCCCTTTACCCGAATGAGGCATGGGTCTTATTCCCGGATTACGAGGCGGTGTCAGAGATTGGCCGTCCGTCGCCGCTCAGTGGCGACGATTCAATCTCACTGTTTGAGGCCGCCATTCTGCTTGGCTATCGGTTGAAGGGGAGTCCATGGGCATTGATCGGAAAGGCGCCGATCAGGTTTGCAGAATGGTTTCTGTCTGGGCAGATCGACCCGCGCGAACCCGGCTCACTGGTCCCCTTTTCCAAGCTCCCATTCATTGCGCCTGTCGATTTGCAAGATGAGCCGCGCATCCCCGACATGACCTGGCGACTGTGGCCGCGCGACATTGACCGGTTGGCGCTCGCGATCTGGGGCGAAACGATCTTTCAGGAACAGGATGGAGTCAGCGACCAGGCGCCGGCGCCCACGATCAACCAGGCGCCGGCGCCCACGCAGAAACCGAAGCGAGGATTGAACGAGGGTACCCTGCTCAGAATCACCGGCGCCCTTGTGTGCGCGCTGGCGGATACCGACCCGGAGCGACTCAAGCATGAAGACGGCAAGCGGTCGATCGCGCTCAAGAAGAAAAACGGATCGATCAATCTCGGCACGGCAAAAGAGACCGGGGATACCGGAGTCGTCGGTTATCTGACGGCGAACGGATACACCACGCTGACACGTAGCACGCTTGAGAAGTATCTCAGCGAAGCATCGAAAGCCGATCCTTGACGACCAGGGCAAGGCCGCATCCATTTTCCTGCGAAACGTTCCATTTTCCCGCGCGGGATGAATTCACGGTCACGACTCGCGACGATAGGCGACAACAAAGCGGAATCCCCCGCCTTGTCTGTCAATCTAACGCGAGTATTGCTTATGCCCCCCATCCCCGCCGCATCCGCCGCGACCATTCCAACCCCGTCGCGAGTACTCGTGACCGTCAAGCAGCTTGTGGCCGTTCAACCGGCCTTGAGCGAAGGCGGTGTCCGCTGGGACTTGTTCAATCGGGACATCAACGGACTGACCAAAATCGGCGCCATTTTCCGTCGCGGCCGCCGCATCCTGATCGACCCTGAAGCCTACCTGCGCTGGCTGGAAACCCGCATCGAGCGCGTGGGCTAACCCTCATGAAGACACAGCGACCCCGCGCCAAACAAAACGCACCTCTACCGCCTGAATTGCAGCGGCTCCGTGATCGTCGTTTGAGGCGCCAAGCAGCCGCGACGTATCTCGGTGTAACCCCTGAAACGCTTTCCAATTGGGCGATCAAAGGCACACCCGAACTGGCGTACATCCGCATTGGACGCACGACGTTCTACGACATCGGCGAGCTGGATCGGTTTTTGGAGCGACAAACACGACGGCCACAGGGAACCCAGCCAGCGGACGGAGGAGAGGCGAGATGACCGGCGGCCCCAACAAAAAACGCCCTGGCAGGGGCGTTGTTGCAATCGCGCGGGTTTCCGGTTTAGAGTGGTGCCGTTCCGAGAGGCTTGCAGGCCCCTCGGACATTTAAGCCCGACTGAGGTAACCAGTTGAGCACCGGCGGAATCGATTCTACCCCGAATGGGGTTGCGCGTCTGCGCTAGCGTCGTTCCGTCCCTGCCCCCCTGTCTCTCAGTCGAACCCCCAAAGCATTTTGGAGTTCGACACATGAAAACCCGCCTGACCCATTTTTCCGACCGTCGCGCGTTCGCCTGCGATACCCCTGTCTTCTCGGTAACCGATGGCATTTCTGTTAACGATGCCTTGGCATCGGCCGCCTACAGGATCGCGGCCGCCATTGAGACGCTCCACCAGGGCGCCGAGGCGATCGGAGACATCCACGCGCCCGCCCTGATCTGGTCCGGGATCGCCAATCTTGAGACCGTGGCGGCCCTGATCGAGGCGGTACGCCCCGCAATCGAGCTACAGGCCATCAACGCCGCCCGGCAGGGAGGCGAGGCATGAGCGCCCCCAGGAAAGGCATCGCCCTTAAAACCGACATCGGCGCAACCATCCTGCCGGGATCCCCCCCCACCATCTTGGATCGGGATCAGATCACCGTCGATCCCGAGCTACAGCCCCGTGCGGGGAACAATCAGGCACTCGTTGACCAGTACGCCGAGACGCTGCAGGAACGCAACTGGTTGCCCGATGCCCCGCTACTCGTTGTGGGGACATCGGGAACCCGCTGGCTGGTTGATGGCCACAACCGCTTGCTGGCGGCCGAACGCGCGGGCATCGCGAAAATTCCCGTCCGCATCATCCCCGGCGACTATCAAGACGCCCTGCGTCTCTCGCTCGGTGTCAACGC
Source organism: Thiocystis minor (assembly GCF_016653465.1). Classification (GTDB taxonomy): domain Bacteria; phylum Pseudomonadota; class Gammaproteobacteria; order Chromatiales; family Chromatiaceae; genus Chromatium; species Chromatium minus. The sequence goes on from NZ_NHSQ01000098.1 coordinate 3,701, forward strand.
CGATCACGGGTTGCAGCGAAGCGGGGACGACCTTCGTCGCGCCTATCGAAAGGCCGTCGATCAGCAATTCTGCGCGGCCCATGACGTGTCGGCCGTCGCCGGGCTGCTCAAATGCTCGGAGCGGTGGGCACGGGAGTTGACCCAGGCCGCGCGGGAGCAGGTGAAGGCCGCGCGGGATGCGGAGATTCAGAAACGCGCGGATGCCGGGGAGACTCAAAGAGAGATCGCCGCGAGCGTGGGGATGACCCAACGAGGAGTGGGTAAGGCGATTGAGAAAAAACGGAACACTTCCGAAAGTTCTAAAAATTCCGACACCGGCGCCAAGGAGCAGGGCGAAGACCTGGACGCCGCCCGCCCGCCGGCGGGGAACCCCTCCCCAACACCCGCAATCGTCCCCACGAAAAAAGAGGCCATGCACGCCGCGCACGCCGTCACAGGTGCGCTGGCGGTCTTGCGCAAGTTCGAGGCCGTCTTGCGGGCGGAGGATGCGCGAACCCTGATCCACTCACTCAGAGAGGCCCTAGCGCGACTTGAGCAGCGGCTCACCGAAGTTGACGCGGAGGGCTGCGACCATGGCTAAGGGTTCGCATTTCCCAAGGGGGTTCTGGGATTCGGCTTTCAAAGCCGAGATGTGGCGGTTGCCGTCAGGGCATCTGCGCGTCTTTCTCCATCTGGCCTATGGTCCGACCGCTCACCTGTCCGGTATCTACCGAATCAGCGTCCCCGCGATTGCCGAGGATGTCGAGATGGAGCCGGACGAGGTACGCCTGGCGCTGCGCGACTTGGAAAAAATCGGATGGTGCGATGTCGAGTATCCGCTGATCTGGATTCGTGGCATCGGGAACATTCTCGACAAGCTCGGAACAACCCGGCTGACGAAGAACCGCGCATGGGTGACTTCGACGGATCGCCATCTATCGGACCTTCCCGAGGGGCACCGTTTAGTGAGCGCCTTTCGTGATTTTCACGGCCTGCCCAGCGATGCGGGGGAGGTAGGGGGGGAGGTAGGG
>NZ_NHSQ01000099.1 GCF_016653465.1 Thiocystis minor
CGACGCCGTCGACCACTTCGGTCATGTCCTCGATGCCGGCGCGCTGGACCATGACGCGGATCGCGGCGCTGCTGGTGACCAGCTCGCCGACCAGGTCGATCAGATGGCCGAGCCGCTGGGCGTCGACCCGGATCTGGCGCGTTTCTTCCTGGCGGCGGGTCCGCGCGGCATCCTGGGTCTTGGCCGCCTGCTCGATCACGGCCGGTTTGATCGACCCCTGTTCGACGAGAATCTCGCCAATACGTCGCTTGGTGGGCTGTTCATCCAGGGACGCTGGGGCTTGCGCGGTTTCTTCCTGGATCTTCAGTGCGCGCGCCAGCTCGCGCGGAGTCAGCGCGCCGATACTCACCAGGAGATCGCCAATGCAGCCAATCTGATCGTCGGGCAATGCTTCCAGCAGTTCGAGATAACGGGCGCGGGCCGAGTCAGGCTCCAGAATGCGAATTTCGCAGTCCTCGTCGGCGAACTCGAAGACTCCGGCGATGGTGGGTTTATCCGCCTCGCTGCGCAACGCGATTCCGAAACTCAGATAACAGCTTTCCGGATCGAAACCGTCGCCATCGGTCGCGGCGACGGGAAACAGGGTCGCGACATGGACCAGCTCTCCCAACGAACCCAGATAACGCAGAAACGACAAGGGATCCATCCCGTCGCGAAATGCATTGCGCCCGAACTCCAGGCTGAGCATCCAGAGGTCGCTCGCCACCGGAAGATATTTCGGATCTTCCTCGACACTGGGAGACGCGGTCTCGGGTGTCGGCTCCTGGGGTTGCCCGAGACGCGCCAGCAAGGCATCGCCAGCTCGCCGCAGATCCTCGTCCAGCGGCGCCTCTCCGGTCACGTCGGCGGCAATAAAATCGAGCAGGCGGGCGGTATGATCGCGGCACTCGAACAGCGTTTCGATCAGTGGCTTGGTCAGGCTCATCCGGCCGGAGCGAACCTGATCCATCAGAGTTTCGACGATGTGGGTAAAGTCCACCACGGGCGTATACCCGAACACCCCGCCCGTCCCCTTGATGGTGTGCATGGCACGGAAGACCTCGTCCAGCGACTCGGGATCGCCTGGATTGTCCTCCAGCGCGAGGAGCGCATCCTCCATCGACTGAAGTAACTCCGCCACCTCCTGGATGAATGCCTGTCGGGCGCTGTCGAGATTCATGCCGGATCTCCCCCTGCCGTCGTGGCGGAACCGCTACCTAAAACCTGTTCGAGCTGAAGTAAAGCGATCACTTGCGCGACCGCCTCGCTGAGGCCGACCAGATGGAAGCGCCCGCCCTGTTCGGCGACCGCCCGCCGCGTCCACAGCAGCAGTTGCAGACCCGCGCTGTCGATCTCCGTCACCCCCGAGAGGTCAAGGTTACACACACCCTGACCCGTCAGATAGTCACGCAGCCGCGCCAGGGTCACGGCGGCGGTATAGATGGTCAACTCGCCTTCCAGGGCAAGCACGGGATCCGGTGCCGATTGCTTGTTTCCAGCCTTCATCGCGCGCGCCTCTCGTTTGATCGCCTTTCGCTTAATCTTCAGGGGAGCACCAGCTTGGCAACGGCGTCCAGCAGCGTCGGCGGCTGGAAGGGCTTGAGTAGCCACGCCTTGGCGCCCGCATCGCGCGCGGCCTGTTTCTTTTCGGGCTGGCTCTCGGTGGTGAGCATCATGATCGGCGTGAACTTGTAATTCGGAAGCTTTTTCAGCTCCCGAACCAGGGTAATGCCATCCATGTTCGGCATGTTGACATCGCTGACGATCAGATGGACTTTCTGCCCGGTCAGTTTCGCGAGCGCATCCTTTCCATCGGCCGCTTCGATCACGTCATATCCCGCACCCTTGAGCGCAATACCGACGACATTGCGCAAGGATGCCGAATCGTCGACCACCATGATGGTTTTTGCCATACTCGACTCCGTTCAATTCAAAAGAAGGTCAGTTCGGACCCTTCCGCCCGCGTCCTGGCCGCGCCGCCGCCATGGTGCAGATCGAGTTCCTCGACCGTGCTGTAGGAGGCTAGCATCTGGGCCAGCAGCCGGTCGAGCTCCAGGATATCCTGCTGTTGCTGCGTCATGTCGTGTTGGGAGCAGACCATGAGACGCTCGCTCAAATGTTCGAGCCCTTCGCAGACATGGGTCAGCACCTGGCTCGTGCGATCCTGGAACTGAAGGTCAACCAGCGAGGCCCCGATCTGTTCGCGGATGGCCCCGCCCAGTTGGCGCAGGCGGCCCGCGTCCGCGTTGAGTGTCTCGGTGGTCTGCCGCAAACGGGACAGCACCTCGCCCACCTTCTGCTCGGACGATTTTACCAAGCCATCCGCACTCCGCATGGACTCCTGCACCAGGGACTGCGTTTGCGCGAGCGAGCGCGCCAATTCCTCGACCTTTTTGCTGATCCGGGCGCCGGTCTCCGCCGAGGTGCCGGCCAGCTTGCGCACCTCGTCGGCCACCACCGCGAACCCGCGTCCCTGCTCCCCTGCCCGCGCCGCCTCGATGGCGGCATTGAGCGCCAGCAGATTGATCTGCTCGGCAACCGCGCGGACACCCAGCGCCATGTTTTGCATCTCGCCGCCAAAACCGGCCAGGCGGTTGACCTGGTCCGACATGGCTAGCTCACGATGCAGAATATTCTCGAAGTCGCCAATGACCTCGGTCAGGGTGGCCTGACTCTCCTGAAATTGACCGACGATGAGATGGTCCTGACCGCCGCCGGCCTGCGAGGCGGCGATCACCTGTTCCAGATCGAGCACCAGACCGCTGAAGGTTTGCGACAGATGGGTGACGCTGTCCTCGGCGAGACGCCGGGAATGCTCGATATGCCGCACGAAGATCGGAAAAAGTTCGATACCCAGACGCTCGAAGGCATTTGTCCAGACATCGAGCTGACGCGTCTTTTCATCCAGCCCGCGCTGCACTTCAAGACGCGCGGCGGACAGAAGCGCCGCGACCTCTTTCCACTGAAGATATTCGACCAGCACCGCCAGCAGGACGAACAGGAACGAAAGCGCCCAGGCGGTTAGGGACGCCGGATTCATGGCCACGAGCGCAACACTCGTGGCCAGACTGAGTAGAATGATTTTCCAGGGCCGCGGAGGCACGGCATGAACTCGATCCGATCGTTCGCTTTTCGCCACCTGCGACCTCTTTATGACAACGCGCGAGTGTCGAAGTCCGCGAGCCCGGCTCAGGCGCAAGTACCCGGAAAACGACTTTTGGAACACCCTTCGCAAAGCTCTTTTACCGAGCGGGCGATCCTACGCTTTACGCGGATTCACAGCAAGATAGCCAAGGCGTGTCAACCGAAAGGTTCGCCGGAGACTGCGAACCTTGTCACACAATCAACACGACATCCCAGTCCAGAGGCGCTTTAGACCGACGGCTCCGTGACCGCGCTCAACAACCGCTCCATGTCGTTCTGATACTTCGACTGCCGCTCGGGAGAGGCATCCTGGAAACGACTGTCCTGCTCGACCAGCCCGCGCATGATCTGGCTGGCGGCCTCGCGCGCCTGACTCAGGAACTCCAGGGCGGGATTCTGGAAACTGTCGCGCATCTCGCGCATCAGATGCCCCAAACGGCGGCCGGACTGGGCCTGCTCCGGATTTTCCAACTGCTGGGTCTGTTGATACTGCTGGACGGCGCTGTATTGCTCGGTCCGGCTCATGCGCAGATTCATCGACGCCAGTTGCGAATCGTCGAAGGCGACATTCGACACCTGGGAGAATGCCTTTTCCACGTCCCCCCGGAAAAAATCATTGGCCACCTTGCCGATATCCGACACCAGTGCCTGAATCGCGTCGATTTCCTCCACGCTCAGATTCCCTTCGACCTTGAATTGATAGCCGCTGTTCTCGCTCTGGCTGACATCCATCAGCGACACTTGATTGCCCTGCTCGTCCATGACGGTGGCGTTGCTCTGCTGGGCGGCAAAATCGCGGCTGAAACTAATCTTGACCGTATCGCCATCCTTGGTTTGCAGGCTCAGATTGAAATCCTCGGCACGCTGATAGCGCTGGGCGGAGGCCATTCCGAGCGTCGCCGTTCCAGCGACGTCCTGCGACTGACCAGCCGGCGATAACTTTTCCAGGGCGGCGAAGGTCGCATCCTCGGTCGCCTTCACCTGCTCGCCGATGCCACCGCCGAGCAGATCCAGGTTCTTGAGGATCTCCTTGGCCTCCTTGAAACCCTGTTCGACGCCTTTCATGGCGCTGTCGTAGAGCGACTGCACTTCTTCCTCCGACTTCCCCTGGGCGCGGGCATTGTCCAGACCCAGCGCGACGAATTGGCCGATGCGGTTAGCAATCTTGTCGGGGGTATATTCGCTGGCGTCCAGATTGCTGAACTCGGTGGCCTCCATGCCGGGAATCTCGCGCGCCAGGGCATTGAGCGCGCCATCCTGAAGGCTGGAGAGCGCTTTTGCGGATTCGTTTAAGGTTTTGAGTCCCTGGCCCGCGCTCTGACTCGCGGTTGTCAGGGAACGGAAATTCGCTTGGGACGCGGAATAGGAATGGATGTTGATCACGGCGGACTCCGAAAACGATGGACTCGGTTCAGCTATCGGCGGCGGCGCCCGTTCCTTGAGGAGACGGTTTAGGTGATTTCCTGAAAACAATCGACCTACAGAGATGCTGTTAATGGACAGGATTTACAGGATTTCGCAGGATAAACAGGATGTAAATCATTGTTTTTAATCCTGTCAATCTTGAAAAATCCTGTGAATCCTGTCTATTTGAAGCGTTGATTTTGGCAGGAACTTTCCCGGAAATCGCCTTAAGCACGCTCCAAAGAGACCATACGATTCTCGTCGTCCACGGTCAGCCGGAATCTGCCCCGCACGCCATCGGCGGCGACAAAGCGTCGCAGATTCGCGGCCGGCAAGGACAGACTCCGCCCATCCTGGGCGCGAACGACCACCCTGGCCGCGGCGCCCCGGTAATAACGCAGATACTCGGATGCCGTAATCTCAAGGCTAAAATAGAATCGCTGCATGATTCTGGCCAGCAAAGGGAACGTCAATCACGGCGGCGGGATCGCACGCCCGCGCACCGGATCGACATGCCCGAGGTCGCGTGACTCAGTCGGGATCGATCAAAAATTCGACCGCGATGAGATGGCTCGCCTCGCCTTGCGTCACCCTGACCACGCGCGCGGCCCGCTTGAGCGGTTCGATGCGTTTGCTGGCGCCTTGCACCATGAACTCGATTTCCTCGTCCTGCTCCATGGGCGTCTCGGCGAAAAACGCACACCCTGAAGCGCTCAGATTGACCAGCCTGGTCAACAGCGTCTGACCCGTTGTCAGACGGGTGACGCTCGCATCGGCCTCGGTCGCCAGGCGCATGAAATCCCGCCGCTCGTCATCTCGTAACTTCATTCGTTCTCTTCCCCCTGAGCTAATACATATGATCGATCGGGCCACCACCTCGGACTTGAACCCATTTTGCCACACCATGACCCGGCACCGTGATCGCAAGATTCAGCGAGCGCCTCGGCCCCTGTTCCGCCCTTCAATAATTGGTTTACCGCTCTCCCGTGCAGGACTAAACTCGCGAGTTTGTCTCAATCCGACCGCGCGAGCGCGGGAGTCCCATTGGCCGCGGCAACCGACCTCCGATTTCAGATCTCGCCTGGCGGCGCCTTGACCGGGCGCTTGCGGGTACCCGGCGACAAGTCGATCTCCCACCGCTCCATCATGCTGGCGGCCCTAGCCGAGGGAGAGACGCACATCGGCGGCTTTCTCGAAGGCGCGGATTCGCTGGCGACCCTAGCGGCTTTCCGCCGGATGGGCGTCGCGATCGACGGCCCCGACGCGGGCAAAGTACGCGTGCGCGGTGTGGGCATGCGCGGACTGAGCGCACCCGATAGCGCGCTCGACCTGGGCAATTCGGGCACCTCCATGCGGCTGCTGGCCGGCCTGCTGGCCGGTCAGTCCTTCCCGGTCATGCTCGTCGGCGACGACTCGCTGTCGCGCCGTCCCATGCGCCGCGTCACCGATCCATTGGCGATGATGGGTGCGCGCATCGACTCCAGCGAGACGGGCACCGCGCCGTTGCGCATCGAACCCGTTCCCCACCTGTCCGGCCTCGACTATGCGATGCCGGTGGCCAGCGCCCAGGTGAAATCGAGCGTTCTGCTCGCCGGCCTCTATGCCGCGGGCGAGACCTGCGTGACCGAGCCGGCACGCACCCGCGACCACACCGAACGCATGCTGACCGCCTTCGGGTATTCGGTTCGCCGTCAGGGCTGCAAGGTGTGCCTGACGGGCGGCGGGCGGCTGAGCGGCTGTCGGCTGGCGATTCCGGGCGACATCTCCTCGGCGGCGTTTTTCCTCGTCGGCGCCAGCATCGCGCCGGGGTCCGATCTGCTGCTCGAAGCGGTCGGCATCAACCCAACCCGCGTCGGGATTATCAATATCCTGCGTGCCATGGGCGCCGACATCGAATTGATCGACCGGCGCACCGCCGGCGGCGAACCTCTAGCCGATATCCGGGTCTGCTGCGCCCGACTCAAGGGTATCCGCATCCCGGTGGATCAGGTGCCACTGGCCATCGACGAATTTCCCGCCATCTTCATCGCCGCCGCCTGCGCCGAGGGAGAAACCGTCCTGACCGGCGCCGAGGAACTGCGAGTAAAGGAAAGCGACCGGATTCAGGTCATGGCGGATGGGCTGAACCAACTCGGGATCCTCGCCGAACCGCTCCCGGACGGCATCCGCATCGTCGGCGGACAGTTGGGCTCCACCATGACCACGGGCGAGATCGACGCGCATGGCGATCATCGCATCGCCATGTCCTTCGCGATGGCCGGACTGCGGGCGAGCGGCCCCATCAAGATTCGCGACTGCGCGAATGTCGAGACATCCTTCCCTGGCTTCGCGGACCTGGCGGCCGGCTGCGGTCTCGGGATCGAGGAAGCCCAGGCATGATTCCGGTCATCGCGATCGACGGACCCTCCGGCACGGGCAAGGGAACGATCGCCTCCCGGCTCGCCGAGCGGCTTGGCTGGCATACCCTGGACAGCGGCGCCCTTTATCGGGCGCTGGGGCTTGCCGCCGAACGCCGCGGACTGGCACTCGATGATCCGGACGCCCTGGCGCCGCTCGCGACCGGCCTGCCGCTCGCCTTCGCCGACGGTCGTCTGCTACTGGAGGGGGACGATGTGACCGAAACGATCCGTACAGAGCAAGCGGGCATGTCCGCCTCGCGCGTCGCGGTCCATCCGCCAGTGCGCGCCGCCCTGATGGATTGGCAGCGCCAGCGCGCCCAGCCCCCCGGCCTAGTCGCCGACGGACGCGACATGGGCACTGTGGTGTTCCCGCGCGCACCCTTGAAAATTTTCCTCGACGCCAGCCCCGAAGTGCGGGCGAATCGTCGGTATAAACAGTTGATAGAAAAGGGGTTGGATGCTAATCTCTCGCGTCTGATTGAGGACATTCGTGAGCGGGATACCGCTGACCGCGCCCGTTTGGCCGCTCCGCTGCGCGCCGCCGAGGATGCGGTCATGGTTGATTCAACCGCTCTGTCCATTGATGAAGTGCTCGATCGGGTTCTGGAAGAGGTGAGGCGCGTCTTCCCGGGACTGGTCTTTTGATCTTGAGGGGGCGACGCCGCGCCCGTCATCGAGCTTCACTCGATCACGGACCGGACCAGCCCAGACAACGGGGTCGGCGCCGATTGCGCCGGCCTTTTCATTTCAACCATACCCCTCGCTCCGGATGGGGCGGGCTAGCGCGCCGTATTTCAGGATAATTGGATCTCATGACCGAAAGCTTTGCCGAACTTTTTGAACAGAGTCTGAACACCACCCAGCTCCAGCCGGGCTCCATCCTCATGGGAACGGTCGTCGAGATCACGGCGGACAATGTCGTGATCAACGCCGGGCTCAAGTCCGAGGGCGTGGTTCCGCGCAGCCAGTTCATCAGCCCCGAGGGCCTCTTGGAGGTCGCCGTCGGCGATCAGGTGGAAGTGGCGCTTGACGCCGTCGAGGACGGCTTTGGCATTACCCGTCTCTCGCGCGAGAAGGCGAAGCGCTTCGCGTCGTGGGATTTCCTGGAAAAGGCCTTCGAGAACACCGAGACCGTCAAGGGCATGATCAACGGCAAGGTCAAGGGCGGATTCACCGTCGATCTGGGCGCGGTGCGGGCCTTCCTGCCGGGTTCGCTGGTCGATGTGCGACCGGTGCGCGACACCGCCTATCTCGAAGGCAAGGAGCAGGAATTCAAGGTCATCAAACTCGACCGCAAGCGCAATAACGTGGTGGTCTCGCGTCGCGCCGTGGTTGAGGAAGAGTACAGCGCCGAGCGCGATACCCTGCTCAAGAATCTGGAAGAAGGCATGGAGGTCAAGGGTATCGTCAAGAACCTGACCGACTATGGCGCCTTCCTGGACATGGGCGGCATCGATGGTCTGCTGCACATCACCGACATGGCCTGGCGTCGCGTCAAGCATCCGTCCGAAGTGGTCGAGATCGGCGACGAGGTCACCGTCAAGGTGCTCAAGTTCGACCGCGAGCGTCAGCGCGTCTCGCTCGGACTCAAGCAGATGGGCGAGGATCCCTGGGTCAATATCTCACGCCGCTATCCGGAAAGCACCCGCGTCTTCGGCAAGGTCACCAACATTGCCGACTACGGCTGCTTCGTCGAGATTGAGGAGGGTGTCGAGGGTCTGGTCCACGTCTCCGAAATGGACTGGACCAACAAGAACATCCACCCGAGCAAGATCGTGTCGCTGGGCGACGAGGTCGAAGTCATGGTGCTGGATATCGACGAGGAGCGTCGCCGCATCTCGCTCGGCATCAAGCAGTGCGCCATGAATCCCTGGGACGAGTTCGCGGTCACCCACAAGAAGGGCGATCACGTCTCCGGCAAGATCAAGTCGATCACCGACTTCGGCATCTTCATCGGGCTGGACGGCGGCATCGACGGCCTGGTCCATCTCTCCGATATCTCCTGGGACGAGGCCGGCGAGCAGGCACTGCGTCGCTACAAGAAGGGCGACGAGCTGGAAACCGTCGTGCTGTCGGTCGACCCCGAGCGCGAGCGCATCTCGCTCGGCGTCAAGCAGCTCGACAAGGATCCCTTCTCCAGCTTCGTGGCGCTGCATGAAAAGGGCTGTGTCGTCACGGGCGTGGTGGCCGATGTCGATCCCAAGGGCGCGACCATTACCCTGGCCGACGGCGTCGAGGGCTATCTGCGTGCCTCCGAGATCAACCGTGACCGCATCGAGGATGCCCGCGCGGTGCTGAAGGTCGGCGAGGAAATCGAGGCCAAGTTCCTCGGGGTCGACCGCAAGAACCGCACCCTCTCGCTCTCCATGAAGGCGAAAGACATGGAAGAAGAGCAGTCGGCGATCAAGGGCTACTCGCGTGACGCCTCCAGCGGCACCAGCCTGGGCGACATTCTCAAGGAACAGATGGAAGAGGCACAGCGCGGGAACTAAATCCCTGGGTTCCGCCATTGCCATTTGGATGCGGGATCCAACGTTGGATCCCGCTGGCTTTTACCAGGAGTCGATACCATGACGAAATCGGAGCTGATCGACATTCTGGCCGCCGAACAGGACCATCTTCCCTATAAAGATGTCGAAGTGGCGGTTCGAAAGATCCTCGAGCGCATGACCGGAGCGCTCGCGTCCGGAGAACGAATCGAGATTCGCGGATTCGGGAGTTTTTCGTTACATTACCGCCCGCCACGCATCGGGCGCAATCCAAAAACTGGCGACTCGGTCGCCCTCGCCGGTAAGCACGTCCCCCATTTCAAGCCCGGCAAGGAACTCCGGGATCGGGTCAACGAGGCATTTCAGGAATCGCGGGAGGCCGAGAAGCCGGCCAGGATTCCCGTCGCCGCGGCCCGCTGAGGAATTGATCGTCCCGGCGTCACGACAGGCATTGCCTATCCCTCGCCGCCAATGATCGCGCCGCGTCCGGATGTCTGGCGCGGCGTTTTGCCGATCAGATGATCGACCCGGGCCATGTCGTTGCCCGACGGTCAGGGATCTTTCCAAACACCCGTCGCGCTTCCCTGAGCAACCCCTCGGCGCTGAGGTTATTGCGGCAAAATGGCGTACTCATCGATTCCTGCCCCGCAACTTCAGAGATGCGAGCCAGTATCCTGATTCAGAAGCAGAAGTTTACGAAAGACTTTTTCTGAAAACGTGCCAAACCTCTGCTTTTAAAGCAGAATTATTTTGGCGGGAATTACTGATGATGAACCGACTCCCGGCACGCTTTCGCCTGATCCTGATCCTAACGGCAATGCTGACGATCGGCAGCGGTTGCAGCCGTGTCAGCATCGTCTACAACAGCGCCGATTTTTTCGCCAGACAATACGCAAACGACTATCTGAATCTCGCGGACGACCAGCTCACGAGCTGGGAGCCGCACCTGAAGGCGGAACTCGCACGCCATCGTTTGGAAGAACTCCCCACGCTCGCGACCTTCTTTGACAAGTTGCTGCTAGCCAGCCGGACGGGCTTCGACGAACGCAACACGGCCTGCCTGATCGCGCAGTTCCGCGACCTTTACCGGCGTCACGCCCGGCTTGCGGTCAACCTCTCGGTACCCCTGCTCGCGGATCTGACGCCCACCCAGATCGACGCGCTGGAGCGCAAATTCCGCCAGCAGACTCGCGAGGACCGACAGGATCTGGCCACGCGCGACCTGGCTCGGGAGAAACGCAAACGCGCCAAACGCTACGTCAAAGCGATCGAGGACTGGACAGGACCCTTGAAGGACGGTCAACCGGAGCTGGTCGCGGAGGTGACGGGACGCATGCCCGATTCCGAGGCGGCCCTGATCGACTACCGCACCCGCAAGCGCGAGGAACTGCTGTCGTTGCTGAGAACGCGTGCTGAGGAAGCCCGGCTTCAGGCGTTCATGACGGCCTGGCTGGTCGAGTTCAGCGACCTGCCGCCAACGCTCGAACGCGATGGCGATGCGATTGGCGAGCGCGTCGGCGAGCTGTTCATGCATCTCGGCGCCAGCCTGGACGAGCGCCAGCGCGAGCGGCTCGACCAGCGTCTGCGCCAGTTGCGCGACGATCTGCTGAATCTTCAGAACCAGCCGCGCCTGGCGCCGCTGGATTGCTAGGGCTTCACCGATCAAGTTCCGAGACCAGGGCCTCCTCGTTGTCGTTGTCGTTGTCGATTATTCGCCATGTCGAAACCACGACAACGACAACGACAACGACAACGACAACGACAACGACAACGACCTGATTATGTGGGGCGATCGCCGCCCCGTTACGGTTCCAAGGCTCGAATCGATGCGCTCGACACGAATGTTGCGCGGCATCGCCGTCGGGGCGAATTCATTCGCCCCTTGTATGTTCTGTTCTACAAGCCTGCATCCGGGACGGCGTCTCGCCCGCCAGCTCCGGCGCTACGCTAATTTCCGAACCGATTCCAATAGAATAGCCCCACCGAATCCCGACGGATTCGCCCAACCTCCGAGGACTTCCCAGTGACTGAACGTGTTGTCGACGTCGCCATCATCGGTTCCGGTTCCGCCGGACTCAACGCACTCGCGCAGACCCGGCGCGCCGGCAAGACCTTTGTCCTGATCAATGGGGGCGAACCCGGCACCACCTGCGCGCGGGTCGGCTGCATGCCCTCGAAGGCCATGATTCAGGTGGCCGAGGACTACCATCGCCGCACCCATCTGGGCAAATACGGAATCGACGGTCACGATGCCATGACCCTGGACATCCCGGAAGCGCTGGAACATGTCCAGGATATGCGAGACACCTTCGTGGACCGGGTGCTCGGCAGCAGCACCGACGACATGCCCGAGGCGCTCTGCCGGTCTTTATCGCCGGAGACGTGACCGGCGACCGCCCCCTTCTTCACGAGGCCGGCGACGAGGGCAGGATCGCCGGGTACAATGCCACCCACGGCGAGACCGCCAGATTTCGCCGCAAAACCCCACTCTTCATCAATTTCTGCGACCCGAACATCTGCGCCGTCGGTCTGCGCTGGAATCAACTGGACCCGGAGACGACCGCCGTCGGTCAGATCCGCTTCGCGCCGGTCGGTCGCGCGCTGATCATGGGAAAAAACAGGGGCGTGTTGCGGGTTTATGCCGACAAAGCGAGCGGGCGTCTACTCGGCAGCGAGATGATCGGCCCCAAGGGCGAACATCTGGCCCACCTGCTCTGCTGGTGCATCGAACGGAATCTGACCGTCGGGGATCTTCTGCGCATGCCCTTTTATCATCCGGTGATCGAAGAGGCGCTCCAGGCCGCGCTCTATGATCTCTATGCCAAGGTCGACACGAAGAACGAAGGCGGATTGATCGAGCTGGCGAGATTGCCGGAGTAAACCGCGTCCGGCAGGACATGCAAAGTTCTTGCATTGGTTCGACCTTGCATGAACCAGCCAGCGTCGGCGCTGACGCGGTTGACGTTTTTAATTCAAGAATATGGAATCCATGAATCGCCAATGACCATTACCGAAAAACAGAAGCGCTGGCTCAAAAAGCAGGTGCACCATCTCAATCCCGTCGTCATCGTCGGTCAGCACGGGCTCACCGAGTCGGTGCTGGCCGAGATCGAGATCGCCATGAGCCACCATGAACTGCTCAAGATCCGGATCAACGCGGGCGACCGCGAGGCGCGCGACGCCGTCATCGGCGTCATCCAGGATCGCACCCAGGCCAATCTCATCACCCGCATCGGCAATGTCGCCGCCTTTTACCGCGCCAATCCGGACAAGCGCGAGCCGATCGTGGTACCCAAGCTGTAAACCGCGTCTGGAACACTCTGCGTTGCTTGCGTATCGGTCTTAGGAAACTCCCGAAAAGTAACATGGCCGGACGCAGCATGCGCCCTGTCAGGACGTTTTAACCTTTCGTTGTCATTGTCGTTGTCGAATCGAATAACGACAACAACGACAACGACAACAATCATCGCGGATGTCCCGTTCCAAACCGCCGTGTATCGGTTTGATTCGCCGACAGCGCGACGGGGGATTCACCCCGTCGCAACGTTTTCTGAACACTGGGAATTCGTCATTCCCGCGAATCAGGAAATCACGCCGTCTGATGTTTGCGTGTCAGTCCCAGTTGATCGCACAGCGCCAGACCCACGGACTTATCCCGACAACGCAGAATAGCCGCCCGATCAGGGGTGTGAGGGTCCGGTTGGATCTTCACGCCAAGCGCGGAAATCCGCGCTTGCTGCTCAGGACTGAGTTCCCTGGCGCCAAAGACCGAGATCACCAGTCCACCTGGAATCGGGGGCGGTATCGTGCAAGATCCGTCGTCCACGAGCGCAACCCAGGCGGACAGAAAATCAGGGCCGTAAAAGTCGAAAAAGCCGTTGGAGCCGCGCAGATGCACCTCGATGGGCCGCCCGCCGATCAGTTCCAGATTGCACAGCCCCGAATACCCCTTCAGATGATCCGCAACCCACTGCGCGAGCACCGGCTCCAGCGCCGGCAAGGTCACGCCCACGTCCCAATAGATCGGACGTTCGTTGTTTTTCTCGTCCGAGCCGCGCGTATGGGCGAACCAGATCGCCCGACCGTCGCGCACCAGACAATCGCTGCTCGTCTGGGTGCCTTGAAGCCGCTCGCACCAGAAGCTGCCGGCCTCCGGTGGAACGGCGTCGGCGACCACCGCGCGGGCGCGTACCGCCATGCCGGCGAGATTCACGATAGGCTTGACGAAAACCATGGCGTCGGGGGCGATGCCGCAGTCCCGCGGATCGACCCCGCAGGGCGCCGCCCGCAGACCGGCGTCGAGCGCCAGCGCGAGCTTATCGTACACCTGACGGTGTCTGGGATTCAGCCGCCAGGCGGCGGCATCGCTGACCGCGACCTCGCGCCGGGGTGGCGGCTGGAACAGCGACTCGCGTTCAGGCAGGACACCGATGAAGGGCATGATGTTTAAAGCCGCTCCACTTCGCATAATCCCGACTTGAACGGCGGAAAACCGCTGATCGGATCGAGATGACGGTCATCGGTCAGTTCATTGACGTTGGCGCTGTTCCAGCCGTGCGTGCAGTGAACCACGCCGGGCTTGATGCGGTCGGTCACGCGGGCGACAAAGCGCACCGCGCCACGCGGCGAGCGCACCCTGACTGGCTCGCCATCGGCGATCCCGCGCGGCGCGGCATCGTCCGGATGAATCTCGATCAATGGCTCGGGGATCACCCGACGCATGGCCGCGATGCGCTGATGCTGCGAATGGGTGTCGTACTTGGTGCGCGCCCCGCTGGTCAGTACCAGCGGATAGTCGCGCGCCAGCTCGGGGGTCGAGACGGGGCTTTCGGCGGGTTCGCGGTAGACCGGCAGCCCATCGTGACCGGCCGTGCGCAATTCGCTGGAATCGAACTCGACCTTGCCGCTCGCGGTCGGAAAGCCGCGCAGACGATAAAGCCGGTCGGCGTCCAGAAAACCGTGCTCGACCAGATCCTCGATGGCCTGCGCATAAACGGTGACGCCAGCGGGATTGGCGAACACCTCGGCGCGGACGTCCTCCGGAATGCCCTCGGCGGCCTCGGCCCAGGAGGCTTCCAGATCGCCCTGCCAGAACCGCTCGCCCATCCCCAACCGTACCCCAAGTTCCAGAAAGATCGCGCCATCGGGTCGCGCCTCGCCTTTGGGCGCGACCACCGGACGCCGATAGCGCAGTTCGCCCTGATAGGCGCAGCCGGGATAGGCGATCAGCGCCGGGCGTTCCAGGTTGGTCGCGGCGGGTAGCACAAAGTCGGCCTGGAGCGTGGCCGGGTTGTGGAAAAAGTCGGTCGCGACGAAAAAATCCAGCGCACCCAATGCCTGTTCCATCCGCTTTGAATTCGGCCACATCGCGGTGTTGATCCCCATCGCCACCAGCGCCCGCACCCGCTGCGGTCGCCCGTCGAGGATACAGTCGGGCAGCAGCATGCTCTGTCCCGCCGGCCAGTATTTCGTCCAGACCGGATAGACTTCGTCGCCGATGCGCGGCGGCAGCTCGCGACGACAGTAGTCGAACAGCTCGATCGATTTGGGCATGAACTTATCGTTAAGAAAACGGTTGCCGCCCTCACGGTCCAGATTGCCGGTCACGGCGGACAGCAGGATCACCGCCCGATGGTTCTGAAAGCCGTTGCTATGTTGCACGGTCGCGGTCGGCGACAGCGTGATCTGGGCCGGCGCCGTAGTGGCGAAAACCTCGACCGCCGCGCGCAGGTCGGACTCGTCGATGCCGCAGATGGCCGCGACCCGCGCCGGCGTAAAGTCGGCCACATACTCCCGGAAAGCCGCGACGCCGTGCGCCCAATCGTCGAGAAACGCCTGATCCTGCCAGCCGTTCTCAAAGATCAGATGATGGAAACCCAGCGCCAGCGCGCCATCGGTGCCGGGACGCAGACGCAGATGGATCTCGGCCTGCTCGCTCATCGGGGTCGTGCGCGGATCGACCACGATCAGACGCCGCCCGGCCTTGAGCTTCGCCAGTCCGTGCGTGTCGAACGGCGGGATCGAGCCGCGCGGATTGGTCGACCAGAACAGATGACAGCGCGTCTTGGGCGAGAGCACGGTCGAGGTGGTCTTGATCTTGTAGCCGAACGTCACCTTCTCGGCGACCATCGTCGCCGAAAAACAGCAGCCGCTCTCGGTCAGATAGTTGGGCGAACCGAAGGCATGGGCGAGGCGTTGAAGCTGGGGCCGCGCCTCCTTGGTGTAGCCGGCGAAGAAAGCGACCGAGGGCGCGCCGTGCGCGGCCCGGATCTCGGTCAGACGCGCCGCGATGGCGTCGAGTGCCTGATCCCAGGCGATCGGCTCGAACTGCCCGCTACCCGGCGGCCCGATGCGCCGGAGCGGCTGCAGCAGGCGGTCAGGATGATTGCGCCGTTCGATTTGCACCGCGCAGCGCGGGCAATCCGGTGGACCCGTGACGCCGACCGGCTCGCCCGCGTCATCGAGTTCGACGTCGACGGCGCAATTGGCGTCGCATTCATAGCAGGTGCTCGGTTTGGATGGCATCGTGGCAGTCTCATTGAGAGGATGGGCGAACCGAAAGGGTCTATCATCGTTATGCGATGACACATTGGAAATTTAAACGGCGTCTTCTGTAAAACGCGTTGGTCCAGACAAGGACGAGCCCATGCACAAAGGTCGCAGACCCTGCCGGACGCGGTTCAAATAGGCAAGCGCACTCTAGGAAACCACCGACAATGACTCTCGAAACCTCGCTCGTTTCAACCTTGACATCGGACATCGCCCGGCTTCAGCCGGTGCTTGATCACGATGGCCTCTGGGCGCTCTTCGTCGCCTGTCTCGTCGAAGGCTTCGGCATCCCCTTACCGGGACAAACCTTGCTCATCGCTTGCGCATTGATGGCCGCCAGCGGCAAGCTAGACATCGTGACGGTGTTGCTGGTCGCCTGGATCGCCACCCAGCTCGGGGACATCATCGGTTATGCCATTGGCCGCTATGGTTTGCAACGCACCCTGACCAGCGGCGTCAAGCAGGGCGAGCGGCTGGCAAGGCTGGAGCGACTGTTCGACCGCTGGGGAATGGGGTTGTTGCTGATCGCGCGCTTTCTCGATGGCCTGCGTCAGACCAGCAATCTCGCGGCGGGCGCATTGCGGATGTCCTGGTGGCGCTTTCTCACGGCGACCATCGCCGGAACCAGCCTCTGGGTTGGGGTTTTCGGGTTGGGCGCCTTCTATCTGGACCGCGATTTTCACAAGATCGTCGATGTCATTGAGCCGCTCAGGCCATTCGCGCTCATCGCCACGGCGGTGTTCTTTGCCGCCTTGGCCCTCTACCTGTTTGGTAAGCGCAAACGTCCAGTGAACCGAGATGCGTAAACCCAACTACCAGGGGGGCGGAATCGTCAACCTGATGAGCAGCATCATCCAGGCGCGCGGCGGGCGCTCCAGTTATCCCGCACTGGATGCGCTGCCGGTCGACGATCTCGCTCGGGCGACCAATCTCATTCTGCTGGTCATCGATGGACTGGGCGCCGACTGGCTGGCTCGACATTCGCCCAACGGTATTTTGAATCGCGCCCGTCGCGGCGCCATCAGTTCGGTCTTCCCGTCCACCACGGCAGCGGCCATCACCACCTATCTTACCGGCGATGCCCCGCTTCAGCATGGATTGACCGGCTGGCATACCTATCTGCGCGAATTGGGCTGCGTGATGACCGTGCTCCCCGGCAGGCCCAGATATGGCGGCGCGTCCTATCGGCGAGCCGGCATCGATCCGGTCAAACTCTTCGGTCATGCGTCCGTTTTCGACCGCATCCAGACGCGGAGCGTCATCGTCTCGCCCCATTTCATCGCCCGCTCCGATTTCAATCTGGCGCATGCGGGACGCGCCGAGATTCTCGCCTACGACGGTCTGCGGGATCTGTTCCGACAGACCCTGCGGGCAATCCGTCCCAATCGTCGCTGGCGCCAGCCACGTCCACCGGACCCGAACTATCTCTATCTCTACTGGCCCGCACTGGACACCATCGGTCACGAGCAGGGCATGGAAAGCGCGGCGGCCGTGGCCCATCTCGCCGCAATCGAACAGGCGATCGAGGATTTTTCAAGCGCCGCCGCCGGCACCGATTCGCTGCTGCTGATCAGCGCCGATCACGGCCAGATCGACACCACGCCACGGGACAACATCGACCTGGCCGATCATCCCGAGCTGGCGGACTGTCTTCTGCTGCCCCTGTGCGGTGAGCCGCGCGCGGCCTTCTGCTACGTTCGCGCCGATCGTTCAAGGGTCTTCGAGGACTATTGTCATCAGGTCTTTGGCGATCAGATCGATCTGATTCCGAGCCGGCAACTGGTTGAAGAGGGAGTCTTCGGATTCGGCACGCCCCACCCGCGTTTTATGGATCGTGTCGGCGATTATTGCCTGCTCCCGCGCGGCAATCGCGTCATCCGCGATTCCCTGCCCAGCGAAACGCCACACGCTCAGATCGGCGTCCATGGCGGCCTGAGCGAGGCCGAATTGATGGTGCCGTTGTGCGTACTGGCGGCTTGAGTCTTCAGCGCCGACGAGGCAGCCACAATATTCAACCAGATTAAATGACTGACTCAGCGGAACCGACAGCTCGCCCAAGCCAGCGGCCTGCTCCTTCCCAAGCTCATGTCCGGCTAACTCGCTATCTCGGGCATTGCTTTGGCCAAACAGGTCGCCGCATGACGCCATGCACATCACGAAACGTCATGACCGATATCGATACTTGATCAGTACTCTTGCGCTGGAGTGACCCGTCATGTCCAACGAAGCCGGTTTTCACCATGAAGCAGGAACCCAAACTGCGCGCCGAATTCATGGCCAAGGCCGAGGCCAGCCACCGCCCGGCCTCGCAGATTCTGCGCGAGCTGATGCGCGACTTCGTTCAGCGTCAGCGCGAGGCACGGTAGGGGGCGACGTGGTTCGCGATCTATTCCTGTCGGCGCCTGTCTGTTTCAATCCGCGCCCCGTGAGGGGGCGACAATGCCTGGGCGAGCGGCAGCCGCGACGCCGGCAGGTTTCAATCCGCGCCCCCATGAGGGGGCGAAGGACAGCTTCGCCATTCTGCATTCAGGCGAGTCGTTTCAATCCGCGCCCCCGTGAGGGGGCGACTGAAGGCTGGTGCTGGATCGCACATGCGGACGGTGTTTCAATCCGCGCCCCCGTGAGGGGGCGACGCCGGTTGCTGTCAATGTTGCGCGACCAACGCAAGTTTCAATCCGCGCCCCCGTGAGGGGGCGACACGAGCAGGCGGTGGCGCGCCTCAATGCCGCGTGGTTTCAATCCGCGCCCCCGTGAGGGGGCGACCGCTCGCCGTCCGGCTGGATGGTGCGGCGTGATCGTTTCAATCCGCGCCCCCGTGAGGGGGCGACATCCGATGCGCTGCCGGTGATGTTCGACGAAGCGGTTTCAATCCGCGCCCCCGTGAGGGGGCGACGAAACCCGAAGCTCAACAGCGTGACAGTGAGAAAGTTTCAATCCGCGCCCCCGTGAGGGGGCGACAATGACCTGGAGGTCCTAAACCATGCTCGCTCATGTTTCAATCCGCGCCCCCGTGAGGGGGCGACGCCATCACGGAATCATCCGACATCGATGAATGTTTCAATCCGCGCCCCCGTGAGGGGGCGACGATCATCCAGGCGGGGATCAGGCGGGTTGTCACGGTTTCAATCCGCGCCCCCGTGAGGGGGCGACGCGAAGGCGACCGCCTCAAGGCCAGCTACGGATGGTTTCAATCCGCGCCCCCGTGAGGGGGCGACGCATTGGACTCGGCATCGCGTACCTGACGCGGGAGTTTCAATCCGCGCCCCCGTGAGGGGGCGACGCGAGGCGAAGGCCGTCGCGCTCCAGCTTCGCGGCGTTTCAATCCGCGCCCCCGTGAGGGGGCGACGATCGGCCAGCGTTGGGGCCTAGGCGCCGCAGTCGTTTCAATCCGCGCCCCCGTGAGGGGGCGACATCACGGTAAGTGTCAAGGTAGTTGTCGCATTGGTCATGTCGTTGTCAGTTGGTTTTGATGCTCCGTGGTGGTCGGTTTTCCAGGGTTGAGGAAGACCGTGGTCTCGGGCTTCCAGTTGCGCGTCGTGCCG
>NZ_NHSQ01000100.1 GCF_016653465.1 Thiocystis minor
TCGGAGACTCTTCGGGATGGGCGAAGAGGGCGGGGAGCCAATCTACGTACAGGCTCAAGGCCTCAGGTTGGGACGGCTTCCCCGGTTCACTCTTCATAAATTCCCTTTATCGCAATCCCTTGTCAATTCCTGGGAACAGAACATACAAGGTTGGGGTGAGGAACGAACCCCAACATGACGCCGCGTCGGAAACGAAAAACGCCCCAAATCGGATGACCAAGGGCGTTGAAGTTCATGCAGGTCGGTGTCCGTCCCGAAATCTTGGTGAATGTTGGGGTTCACTCTCGTTCACCCCAACCTACGCTGGCTAATTGATTTGCATTGATTTTTGCAAAATCTCTAGTGCTGTTTTTGTCTCGCCGTCAAGCATATACAGACGGCTAAGCTGCCACCATAGGTTGGCGATTTCACTTTTGCGGGCGTGAGGAGGGCGTGTCTCGATAAGACGCTCTAATAAGATATACGCATTGTATGCCTGACCTGGCGCACAGCGACCCTCCTTGAGCAGGACATAAAAACTTTCGATATTTTTTGCAGCGGAACTCAAACTGGCTTTGCGCGGCGAGTGAGCGAGCAGGGCATCGAAATGCAGACGCACGGTTTCGTTTTTCCCCATATCGCAGGCCAGCGCGAGTGCCCATGATCTTGAAAACATGCAGTCAGGGCAGACGCTCAGGTTTTGTTCCATCACGTCTAGCGCTGTAACACTGTCACCTCGCTCCCATAATGGCTCTGCTAGATAGGCAGCGGCGCGCTGCGAGGCCGGCTGCGTTTCGAACCAGACCCGTGCCGCCGTTTCCGGTTGACCCCATACCAACACAACATTCGCCAGGCTGAAACCGAGAAATCCTAAATACAAGACGATCGCCACGGAGATTGCCGGCTGTTTCAGCGCCCACAGGCGCTGGATGCCGATCGCCATGAGGATCGCCAAACCGACCAGGGGTAAATAATTGCGATGCAGAAAAGACAACTCCAGCCCCAGGGT
The DNA here is from genome assembly GCF_016653465.1 of Thiocystis minor. GTDB lineage: Bacteria > Pseudomonadota > Gammaproteobacteria > Chromatiales > Chromatiaceae > Chromatium > Chromatium minus. The sequence continues at coordinate 989 of NZ_NHSQ01000100.1, forward strand.
GGTCGATTCCAGGAGATGCGCGCCAAGGAACCACAGCGAGCCAAAAGCGAACCAGGGCCAGCGTCGGCGAGCGATCAGCGCCGCGAATAACCAGGCAAGAATGGCCGCCAACGCCAGCCCTTCTGGACTCAACAGCGTCCAATGCTCGACATGACGCCAATGATCCTGAAAGGGATTGATTGCCTGCCAGTTCGGTACAAACGCCTGGCGGAGATAATCGACTAAAATCAAAGGTTGCGAAAGCAATCGCTCGATGACCGAAAAATCGCGACCTGCGAATGGTTCAAAAGGATGATTGAAAAGTCCTTTTAATAAATACCCGATGATGGCCAGCGAGGCGAAGGATAAAGCCGTTAATCGAATGGCACGATAACGTTGGATGTCAGGTCGATGCGTGAGCAGCGTCAGCTCGATGACCAATAGCAGCAGCGGCAGCAGCGCGCCATTTTCCTTGGTCAAAACCGCCAGCGGCAGACACACCGCCAGGGAGAGGATCTGAAGATCGGGGCCTCTGCGATGACCGCGGGATTGGAGCTGCAAGCCGGCCAAATACACGATCACTCCCAACAACACAAAGGTGGTGCTGAGCGCGGCCATGCGTTGAATGGGGATCAGGATCGTGGCGGCATGAATCGGCAACATCAGCCACAGCAGGGCGGCGAGCGCGGCCAAGATGCGGGGAACGTGTGGATGAGGGCTTGCGGCCCCGGTCATCCGTAACAGTTGCCCGGTCAGAATATAAACCAGCACGCCATTGAGGCCGTGGATCAGGACATTCACCAACAACAGCGAAGGCAAATTGTCCGGCCAGCCGGCATGGTGCAGCAGAAAGCTGAACATCGCCACCGGTCGCCCGAGCGGGCCAGAGATTTCACCCAAGACGAAATCAAGGGCGGCGAATGAAAACAGGCTGTCTATTTCGCCGAGTTTTTCAAGCGGGCGGATATCGTCATAAAACAACGCGCCTGATAATCCATGCAGATACATCACCGCGATCGCTGTAAGCCAAACGCCCGCGACGATCCAGAACCGGATTTGAGATTGACTCAAAAAAGCGCTCCGGTTTCTCACTATTCAAACGTTCGGATTGAGCGGGGACGTGACAGATTTGGCATCACTGCAGCTCGCAGGCAGCACTGCCCGCATTGCATTGCGTGTTAGTGTCTCCACGGGCGCTGACCGTGAAAGTGATCGTGTTACCGTTAATATGGTCGGCTATCACTGGAACAGCGCTAATCGCCTGACAGGCGCGCCCGACGAAAGTGAGTGCCGGCTTGTCATTGGCCAGATTCGCAACCGCCAGGCTCATGTAGGCCCGCGCCTCTGCCAGGCATGCACTGTTCGACGACCTGATGGTAAAAACGCGGTATTGAGGTAAAGCAATGGCTGAAAGCATACCCATGATCGCCACGACGATCATCAATTCGATCAGTGTGAAGCCGCGAGGTATGTTGCTCATGATGCTTAACCTCGTAGAATGCGACTACGATCCGCTAGGTGGGATGGTCTGATAGCCGTGATGAAGACGGCGAGCCCGCCGAACAGGGCTGGCGGACTCGTCGTTGCGGTAGAAAGAGTTAGCTTGCTACGGCGCGAGATCGCATGAACCTGTACCGGCGTTGCAAAGCGTATTCTTCACCAGAGTGACGGTGCCGCGTGTTTGTGGTACGAATGTGATTTGAGTGCCAGCGTTGTAACTGGCCACTGCCAAAGCAGGTGACATACTCGCACACGCGCTCGCTCCAAAGGCTGTGGGATCTCTATTGTCAGCCATATCCGCCACAGCTGTACTCATATAAGCCTTCGCTTCGCCTAGGCACCCGCCATTAGCGGCGCGCTGCGTGTAATCCCGATACGCCGGCAACGCAATCGCCGCCAAAATACCAATGATCGCGACCACAATCATGAGTTCGATCAAAGTAAAGCCTTGTTGATACTTTTTCATGGATCTCTCCGCTAGGTGAATGATGAAACCGTCTGAACGGGGAGGCCAATCGGCTCTGAATCTGGATCGCCGCCCTTCCGAGGTCTCCCGATCCCGATACAGCAGTTCGTATGCCAATCGCCCAGTCGTGCCTCCCGCCGATCCATCCGTTTCGCCATCGTCTCGATGATCTCTTTGATCGAAAAGGAGTTTTTTGATTGTCGTCCGCGCCGGCATGATGTGCGCGTGACCGATGAAGCGCGGACGCATCCAGGATCAACCCGCCGATCTTCCTGCCACTCAAGCGTTGGCACTACCAAATTCCTCTGCCACGCTAAAATGGCACCATCAAACCAAGCGTTGGCACCACCAAACCAAGCGTTGGCACCACCGAATCTTCCAACGCGCCCAACCGAGAGACGCACCATGCTCCTGAGTATTGCCGCGACCATGACCCTGACCGGGTGGAGCGAACGGACGGTGTGGCGGCGCTTTGCCGGCCACATCGTCAAGAATGGAACCTCCAACAGACGCTCCATGATCCCGTTCGAGGTCATCGAGCCGCACCTGTGCCTTGCGCTCGCGCCCGAGGATCTCCCGGCGCTGGAACAGGCCGATGCCGGGGATGCCGATTCGCAACACGCGCTGGCGTTGCTGTTCCTCTCCAAGGACAAACCCGAAGGGGCAATCGATTGGTTGGAACACGCGGCCAAGCATGATCATGCGGATGCCATGAATTTACTGGGCATCTGCTCGATCGAAGGAAATGGACGGCCAAAAGACGAGACTCTCGGCATCGCCTGGATCGCCAAAGGCGCCGCCCTGGGTCATGTGATTTCGCAACGGCAGATGGAGTTTATTCATGACCGGTCGGAGAAGCTGAAAAACATCGCCTCCAGGTGAAGAGGCACAAAGGACACCAAGAAAAAGCCTTTGTGAACTTTGTGTCTTTGTGGTGAATGTTTCCTTGAGGCCTCAGCGGCTCCTTTTGGCCTGTTGTGCATGCGCCTGCTCGATCAGCGCCCGCGTCGAGGCATCGGCGTCGATGGCCGCGGGCTCGCTCAGCGGACCGCTCGCAAGCCGCTTCAGCTCCGCGAGCCAGTCCGCCATCCGTGCCGGCACATGCTCGGGCGCGGCGTACTCGATGAAGGTCTGCCGGCCGTCTGGCGTCACCGCATAGGTGCCATTGGGCTCGCGCTTCCAGGCTCCTCGATGACGAACTTGGTCTCGCCGAGGGTCAGGGTATTGCCCTCGATGGCGGTCGAGCCGTGGGTCCAGAGATCGCGGATCTGGGCGAGCAGGGCCGCGCGCAGATCCGGATCGAGGCCCTTGAAGGCTTGGAGGTTGGTTATCGTCATCAGGTGGGTTTCAACAGAGCAACCCGCTGGTTCAAGGAATCGCGACCAACGTCAGCAACCGATTCACAAAGGCATCCGTGGTCACGCCCTCGGCCTCGGCCTCGAAGGTCAGCAAAATCCGGTGCCGCAGGATCTCGGGCGCGACGGACTGGATATGCCGGGGCGTGACGAAGGTGTCACCATCGAGCCAGGCGCGGGCGCGGGCGCAGCGGGCGAGGGCGATACTGGCGCGGGGCGAGGCGCCGAAGCGGCACCAGCGCCCGAGATCCCGGTCGTAGCGTTTCGGCTGGCGGGTCGCCTGGACCAGATCGACGATGTAGCTGTGCAGCTTGGGATCCAGATAGAGTCCGGCCACGTCGCGGCGCATCGCGAATAAGGCTTCCTGGGTCAGCGGCTCGATGGGCGGTGCGTGATTCTGGGTCTGCTGCTGGCTGTCGAGTTCGAGAATTTTGAGTTCTTCGTCGCGGGTCGGATAGGTCACCACGGCCTGCATCAGAAAGCGGTCGAGCTGGGCCTCGGGCAGGTGATAGGTGCCTTCCTGCTCGACCGGGTTCTGGGTCGCCAGCACCATGAACAGCCTGGGCAGCGGATAGGTGCGTTGACCGACGGTGATCTGATGCTCGGCCATCGCCTCCAGCAGGGCCGACTGGACCTTGGCCGGGGCGCGGTTGACCTCGTCGGCGAGCAGCAGATTGTGAAACAGCGGACCCTGCCGAAACTCGAACTCGCCCTTTTCGTGACGGTAGATGTCGGTGCCGATCAGGTCGGAGGGTAGCAGGTCGGGGGTGAACTGGATGCGGTGGAAATCGCCTTCGAGCGACTCGGCCAGCGCCTTGACGGCGGTGGTCTTGGCCAGCCCCGGCATGCCTTCGACCAACAGGTGGCCGTCGCTCAACAGACACACGAGCATGCTGTCGATGAAGGGTTGTTGGCCGATGATGCGCGAGGCGATGTGATCGCGGACGGGTTGCAGTTCGGAGGGGGTTGTCATGCTGGGGTGGTTTCCGTGCGTTCCGTGGGCGGTGGTGGATTCTGGTCGGGCGCCGGTCCGATCGTGTCGCCGAGGCTGTCGCGGATCGTCTCCCGTGGCGGCGAACTATGCTGTCTCTTTTCCGGGGTGAGCGCAAGCCTGGGGCGGGTCGCGGAGCGCATTGATTTATCGGTCTATTCAAATATCAAGGCAACTCTTGGGCGATGGCTTGTCAGGGGCCGACGATGGCCGGAGACGAGCGCCCGCGCCAGCGTCGTGGACGGCGAAGGACGCATGCAACTGAATTTGTTCACATGGGTCAATGGCTTAAACAGGACGCGTATGAGCGCGTCGTCAACAGGTGTCACGTCATCGTCGCTTTTCTCGTAAGTCTTTGTTTATGTTTTTATTATTTTGATCGATCAAAATCCGTCCAATCTAATCGAAGCCCAACAACCGCGCGCGCTCGGATGCTTTGAACAGACCTTATGCACAAACTTATCCACAGAAATTGTTGGCGGATTGGAAAACTTCTATTGGGAAAGGGTGTTGCGACGATATGACGAGACAGAGACGGAATAATGGCGGCTAACGTGATCGAGTTCGAGCGGCGACCATGACAAGTCGGCGCTCCCAGGGGGGGGGCTAGCCGAGCGAAGAAAAATTCGCCCCTCTCTCGGTATATACTTAACGCACCGGCCGCATTCGTTTCGCCCGGCGCTGACCGCGGCACGCGATCCTGATCGCCGACCCACACCCTGAATCCTTATTCGCTATCCCCCTGGAGCTTTACCCCTCGTGATCGAGACCCTTCGTAATATCGCTATCATCGCCCATGTCGATCATGGAAAGACCACGCTGGTGGATAAGCTCTTGCAGCAATCCGGCACTCTCGGCGACCGCTTCGGTCCGGTCGAGCGGGTGATGGACTCCAACGCGCTGGAGAAGGAGCGCGGCATCACTATCCTCTCCAAGAACACCGCCATCCGCTGGAACGACTACCGCATCAACATCGTCGACACCCCCGGCCATGCCGATTTCGGCGGCGAGGTGGAGCGCGTGCTGTCGATGGTGGACTCGGTGCTGCTGCTGGTCGACGCGCAGGAAGGCCCGATGCCGCAGACGCGCTTCGTCACCAGTAAGGCGTTTGAGCATGGGCTGCGTCCGATCGTGGTCATCAACAAGATCGACCGCCCCGGCGCGCGTCCCGACTGGGTCATCGATCAGGTGTTCGAACTGTTCGACCGGCTCGGCGCGACCGACGAACAGTTGGACTTCCCGATTGTCTATGCCTCGGCCATCAACGGCTACGCCGGGCTTGAGGACACCGTCAGCGGGGGCGACATGACGCCGCTGTTCGAGGCCATTATCAAGCACTGCCCGGCGCCCGAGGTCGACCCGGATTCGCCGTTCCAGATGCAAGTCTCGACGCTGAATTACAGTTCTTTCGTTGGCGCGATCGCGGTCGGGCGTATCCGTCACGGCAGCGTGCGGCCCAATCAGCAGATCGTGGTCGTCAAGAACGATGGCACGCGCTACAAGGCCAAGATCGGTCTGGTCTACGGCTATCTGGGACTGGAGCGTTACGAGGTGCCGTCCGCTTCGGCGGGCGACATCGTCGCCCTGACCGGCATCGAGGCGCCGAATGTCTCCGACACGCTCTGTCATCCGGAGCATGCCTATGCACTGCCGCCGCTGACCGTCGACGAGCCGACCGTGACCATGACCTTCCAGGTCAACACCTCGCCCTTCTGCGGTCGCGACGGCAAATATCTGACCTCGCGTCAGCTCAAGGATCGGCTGGAGCGCGAACTCATCCATAACGTCGCGCTGCGGGTGGAGGAGGGCAACGATCCCGAAAAATTCCGCGTCTCCGGGCGCGGCGAGCTGCATCTGTCGATCCTGCTGGAGAACATGCGCCGGGAAGGCTACGAAATGGCCGTCTCGCGTCCCGAGGTCATTTTCCGCGAGATCGACGGCAAGATCTGCGAGCCTTACGAACAGCTCACGGTCGACCTGGACGAGACCTCGCAGGGCGCCATCATGCAGGCGCTCGGCGAGCGACGCGGCGAACTCAAGGACATGGTCCCGGACGGCCGGGGTCGGGTGCGGCTCGACTACGAGATCCCCTCGCGCGGCCTGATCGGCTTCCAGACCGAGTTCATGTCGCTGACCTCGGGCACCGGGCTGAAGTATCACGTCTTCGACCGTTATCGTCCGGCCAACATGGGCGGCATCGCCCCGCGGCGCAACGGTGCGCTCATCTCCAACGGCACCGGCAAGGCGCTCGGGTATGCGCTCTTCGCGCTTCAGGAGCGCGGCCGCATGATGGTCTCGCCCGGCGACGAGGTGTACGAGGGGCAGGTGGTCGGCATCCATTCGCGCGACAACGACCTGACCGTCAATCCGCTCAAGGCCAAGCAGTTGACCAACATCCGCGCCGCCGGCTCGGACGAAAACATCCTGCTGACGCCGCCGATCAGGTTCACCCTGGAGCAGGCGCTGGAGTTCATCGAGGACGACGAACTTTCTCCCTGCCGCGCATCCTGGGAGGACCGCAACAGATCGCCGACGTTGCCGCCTATGTCGCCCAACTGCCGATGACCGCCCACAACGGCAAGGGTCCGGGTGTCGATCTGGAACTCGGCGGACA
>NZ_NHSQ01000101.1 GCF_016653465.1 Thiocystis minor
CCCGGCTTGAAGACGATCTGGCTGGGCATGCAGCGCATCATGGATTTCGCGGCTGGAATCAAATATGCCAAATATGCCAAATATGCCAGGGAGATGCCGGACACGTAAAGTTGTGTGTAATGGGATGGGATTAACGCTGATCCAAAAAGAAGCCGGTGTTTTTAATAACATGCGAGAGGCTAGAGTTAAATTTATAGCCGGCTCAAACAGAATCAAAAGCACAATCAAAAATTGGTTGTTAGCTGCCGACCTGATAAACAAAAAAGGTCGTCTTTTTGAAATTAACAACAACGGAAAAAAGATTATTGATAACGATCCTCACCTAAGAAAATCATCTACTTGGATTGCGATACATTTAGGAATATGCTTTTCTGTTCGCGGAGAGCCGTATATCAGTCTTTTTCACCAGCTCGACTCTTCTTTGATGGATTGGATTGAATGGAAGAATTTGTGTGACACAATTTATAAATACAAGTTTCACGAAAAATATGAGTCATCTACAATAAAGTACGATTTGGAAGGCGTTCGTGGGATGTTTGAAACAGGAGGCCCGTTATTTGATCTCGGAATTCTTGAAATAAGAAAAAACGGTGATGGAATATGGTTGCGAATAGGGACGCCTAAAATACCAGATCAGGCAATTGTTCATGCCTTGGCACTTGCCCGTCATCGTTATTTCCCATCCAGGATGACAATCCATTTTTCAGAACTTGATGAGATCGGTTTCAATAATTTTTTATGCATGTCGATTAACGACCTGCGAAATCGCCTCCGCGAACTCAGCCGATCGACAGCCTGGCAGCAGCATTTTTCCTTCATTGAAGGAAAGGATCTGGATTCGATCCAGTTCGGGGATCGTTTGAATCCAAATCAGACGCTGCTCCAGTTATTACAGGAATCCGAGGATACCTGGCTCTGAGCGAGGATGGATCGATGGACCGCAAACAATTGAATTTGAAGCTCCAGGCGCTGCTGTCCGCGCAGCGTCTGGTGCGCTATCAGGGCATCGTCGTCACGGTCGGGTCGGAAGGCGATTTTGAACAGGTGTGTACTCAGATCGAGGCGATTTGTCTGGATCATGATCTCTGGCGTCAGCCCGGCGCCGAAGGCGCTCCCGAGATTCCCTGTTCGCGCCGTGCGTTCATGGACAGCGTCTTTCAACCCCGACCGCGTGCCCTGGCGATTCTGAAGCCAACCGAGTGGATGCTCGACTGGTCCGATCCAGAACAGGCGACCTTCTGGAATGCGGTTGCCGATGCCTATGGCCGTCATGAAATCCTGATTCCGATCGTGGCGACGCCACCCATCCGGGCGCAACTGCGGATCAGTTTTGTCGAATATTCACTTTCCGGTTTACCGGTTTCAGTCTGGCTCTCGCGTCATCAGCCAGTCGATCATCTCAAGGAGGTGCTGGCATGACCAAGCTGTCCGATCTGGTTGTTGTGGATCATTCCCGCCGGGATGCCGCGATCCGTCTGGATGACGGTCTGCTGATCAAGAGCGAGGCGTTGGTCGATGCGTTCACGCCGACGCATTCCTCGGTGGCGGTGCTATTGAATACGCAGAAAGCGGTGCTGGCGAACGCCTCGCAACAGAGCCGCGCCATGATCTGGCATGGCGTCTATGGCTCGGGCAAGAGTCATCTGGGCGTGCTGATCGGCGAATTGCTGCGCCGGGGGACGACAACTGGGGCGATGCGCGGGTTTCTGGACCGGCTGCGCAATCTAGGTCAAGCCAAGCTGGCAGATGCGATCAAGACCACATTTCATCCGAACGATGACCCGGATGCGCGACCCTATCTTATCGTGACGCTCTATGGTTCGCCCGCGCCGACGCTACAGAATGCGCTCCTTGAGGGCCTGTATCTGACGCTGAGAAGGACGCCGGGGCTCGACCCGGAGCGCATCATTCCAAAAACGGAATTCGCCGCGGCCCGCGAGCGGCTGGCCGTCATTCTGGAGCTGCATCCCGCGTATCGGCAGGAACCGCTGTCGAACTGGCAGATTCAGAGTTCGGCGTTCAATCTGGAAGAACTGGAAAATCAACTGATCGGATTCGATCCGGACGCCTTGGAGGCGTTTCGGTCGTGGCATCCGAAGGTCTCGGCGGGCGCGGCGTTCGATCCGCAGACGCTCGGCGGCAAGAGCGTGACGGATGCCTTTGCGGAAGCAGCGGCGGCGCTGACACGAGATCACGGCTACAACGGAATCGCCGTCATCTGGGATGAATTCGGCTACGCGCTCGAAAATTTGATCAGCGAACCGCAACGCAATCCGGTCGAGGAGATTTTCAATCTCCAGAAATTTGTCGAAACCGTCTGTACGCCGTCACCCTCTACGCAGCCGTCACTCGGTACGCCGCCGTCACGCGGACATACGCTGCTGATCGCCTTGACGCATCGCTCTCTGCGCGAATATGGCGCCAGTACGCAAGCTGATCTGGCGGTCAAAAATCGCTTGGAAACCATCGAGGGGCGTTTTACCAACTTTCCGGTGGCGCTCAAGAATTCCGAAGCCGAGGGCTATCACTTATTGAGCGCATTGGTTGCGCCGACCCCGCAAGGTCAGACTTTGCTGGATCGGGCATCGCCGCGCGCCGAGACGCTGGCGCGCATCTGCGCCCGGATGCCGTTGTTTGCAAATCTGGCGCCGGATCTCAAGCAGATCGTGACCGGCTGTTATCCGCTGCATCCGCTGACCGCCGCCGGTCTTTTTGCCATTGCGGCGCACGGCGTTTATTCGCAGGCGAGTCGTACCGTCTTTACGTTTTATCAGAATCTGGAGCAGGCGACGGCGGGCGCGGCGCTGGCGCGCGAGGTCGATCCCGACGCGCTTTATGGCGCTGAACTGATTCGACTGCCAGAGTTGCTGACGGTCTATCGGGACGATGTCTTCAAGGAATATCCCGGTCTCGCGGATGCCTATCGGCATGCGATTGCGACCGTGACTCAGGGCTTTCCCGAGTCGTTTGCGATCAAGTGCGATATCGTCTCGATTCTGCTGCTGGCGCGGGTGCTCGGGGATCAGTTCCAGCCCACGGACGCCCTGCTGTCCGCCGCGCTCTATGACACCGAGACCGACAGCGTGGCGCTGAAGCAGGAATTAGAGATCCTGCAACGCGCCGGCCTGATCTGGCGCCGCGAAACGGAGGTTCCGGTGTGGGAGCTGGAATCCGACAGCGGCACCCAGATCGAGCCGCTGATCGAGCAGGAATTGAAGCAACTGCGCTCCAAATCGCTCGCGGCCTATTTTCAGGATCACGAGGATCTGCGCCAGGATTTGTTTCCGCAGTGCGGCTGTCACGATTTCGATCCCTCCGAGGCCGGGATCGTGCGCTCGTTCGAGGTGCGGATCGTCGATGAGCTGGCAGGCAATCCGGCGGCGGTCTCGCAAGATCCGCGTCTGTCGGCGCTGGTGCTGTTGCTGGCGGTCCAGGATGCCCGACAGGTCGAGTCGGCAATCAATGTCTGCGCCACCCTGCCGGTGCCCGGAACGCTGACCTATGTCTGGATTCCGAAACGCGGTCTAGCGGAACTGGTGGAGCCGATCCGGCGCTATCTGGTGCTCTCGGGGTTGCTGAAACAGCAGGCGGCGGGGGAAGGCGTGGTGCGTCGGCTGCGCAACGAACTGGATAAAACGCGCCGTGAGTTGCGGAAGGAAATCCGCGAACGCCTGGGCCGGGTCGCGCTGGAACGCGACGAGGTGGCGATCCGGCGGATCGGCGACCCGGATGAGCAGATCAAGGCGACGAGCTGGCATGGGTTTACGGATGAGTTGGAAACGCGGGTGCAGGCGCTGTATCCGAAAGAGATTCAGGTTCGGGCGATGAACGCGAACCGGCTCTATAACGCCGGCGACCGCAAGATCAGCCGGATCGAGAACCTGCTGGCGAATCTGCTGCATTTCGACGATCTGCCGCCGATGTCGCGCAACGATCTGCTGGGCGAGAACAGCGAAAGCAGCGAGCTGTCCGCGCTGATCGATGGCACCTTGGGCGTGTATACGAATGGACTCCTGCATGAGCGTCACGATGGCTGGCATCTGAAATCGCCGGACGAGGCGGAGGGCGCGGTTGGCGAGTTGTTGCGGCTGATCCGCGACCAGATTCTCGACAAGCGTCGCAAGCTCTGCGAGTTCTCGGAGTTGCGGGCCATGCTGATGGCGCCGCCGTTCGGGTTGCCGACATCGGTCATCCCGATTTTCACGGCGGTGGCGATTCGTCAGGCGGTCAGCCGTTTGAAGTGGGCCAATCGGACCGAGCCGTTCGAGTCGTCGCTGTGGGATGCCAGTTGCCTCGGGACTGATTTAAAGTTGCGCTTCGACAACTTCAAGCCGAAACAGCTTCAGGTGCTCGACGCGCTTCGGCGGGCAATGCGTCTGCCGCTGTCTGACACGACGGATGCCGAGGATCAGGCGCGCGAAACCCTCTCGAAACTACGGTCCTATTACAAGGAACTACCCGACGCCGTGCGCCATTCGTCGAAGCTGTCGCTCGACACGCGCAAGCTCTTCGAGACGCTCAAGCGGCCAGGGCTGGATGCGCAGGACGTGGCGGATGCGCTGCTGGAGACGGTGCATGGCGCGGCGGATATCGATCAGATGGTTGCAATTTTGCAAGGCATCTTCGATGCAGTGGCGATGATTCGGGATGAGCGTCTGGCGGTGATGCGCCAGGTGATTGCTAAGTTTTTCACGACGCCGGAGCGGCGATGCCTGATCATTGATAACCTCTCGAAGCGCGGCCAAGCCGGGCTTGCCGCGGCGCTGGAGCGAATCGAGCAGGATGAGGCGGCGGCACTGTCGGAAGTGTCTCAACTCATCGTCGGCAAGCCGTTGGATCAGTGCAGCGATATTGAGATTGGACGGTTGAGCGGGGATCTGGAGCGGCTGTTTGAGCAGGCGCTGGAACCGGAGCCGGTGATTCCCGAACCGGTACAACCGCCGAATCCGACGCCAGCGCCGCGGGTTGAGGTGCCGTCGGTCGAGCCTACCCCAAGGCCGATCCCGAATCCGGCGCCCACGGGGATTGGCGATTTACCTCTGGACGATTATTTCCAACACAACCTATCCGTGCTCGTTGACCGTTATCGCGAAAGTCTGGACACGTATCGGATGATCGCCATCCTGCTGGGTCAGATCACGCAACTGCGCCAGTCCGGGGCGGTGGAGATGACGGAAAATCTTTGAAGATCGGATTAGCAACCATCTCATCCAATGGCTCACGCGACACGAGAACTCCGCTATGCCTATCGGCTTCGCTCAGGACAAACTGCAAGATCGACTCATCGATGAAATCAAACAGATCCCCAACGATAAATTGGCGGAAGTGTATGACCTCTTGCATTACTTCCGCCTCGGCCTGGTGCATGGACAACAGCCTCAAGAGCCGCCAAGTCAGCGTCCGATTGGTTTGGCCAAGGGGATGTTCGAGGTGCCCGCGAGCTTTTTTGAGCCGCTGCCGGATGATTTGCTGGATGCGTTTGAAGGTAAGCCGTGAACATCCTGCTGGATACCTGCGCTTTTCTCTGGCTGGCAGGCGATACCCCGGAGTTGAGTAAAACCGCCAGGACGCTGTTCCAGGACACGGGCAACAATGTCTATCTCAGCAGCGTTTCCGCGTGGGAAATCATGGTCAAGCACCAACTCGGTAAACTACCTCTGCCAGAATCGGCGGATGTTTTTGTTCAACAGCAATGCCAAGGACATCTCATCGAGACGCTGCCGCTGGAAGCGAAGGCAGTTTTCCATTTAAGCCGTTTGCCAGACCATCACCGCGATCCATTCGACCGGATGTTAATCTGCCAAGCCATTGAGCATGGTTTGACGATTTTGACCGCCGACAAATTGATCATTCAATATCCTGTTAGCACGATTTGGTGACGGCCATTCAATGAACTTTAAGCGGCGCTTTCACGCGCTTTCAGCATTCGCGCAATTAACGAAGCGGCGAAAATGATCATGGATACTGCCGTCCGCATCATCGTCGACGATCTGGGCCTGTCCCGCGTCGCCGACGCTGAAAGCGTCACCAGCCCGGAGGTAAACCTAATCCATGCGTTGCGCGAGCGGATTCGCCAGCGGTTGCGCGTCCCGCTGCCCAAGCCGCTCGTGCTGTGCATGTCGTCAGCCATCTATCAGCGTTTCGCGAATCTGGAGGGTCAGCCGGGACTGACGGTCGAGCGGCTGTCGCCACGGCCGTTTTTGCGCGAGCGTTTGGGGGGGCCGCTGCCGGTCTGGTTGACCGACCCGTTGGCGGTCATGCTCCTTGCAATCGCAGGCGATCATGCGGCGACGGAAGGCGATCCCATCGATCGCATCCTGGCCCTGATCGATCCGGCACTGGCGCAGACACAGGATCTGGCGACCATCCTGGATCGGCTGTCCCGTCAACCGCCAGCATCAAAGACGTTGCTGGCCGTGCCGGAGATCCGGGCGCGTCTGCGGGAACGTCTCGCGGCGGCTGGACTGACGGCGGCCGCCGAGCTGCTGAACCTGTTTTTCGATGCCAACCAAGCGCCGATGGAGTGCTATCACCTCCTGGCCCAGGCGCAACTGCGCGACCGGCTGGAGAGTCTCTGCGTTCGCGACGGGCTCGCGCCCGAAACGGCGTTGCCGCCGCGACGCTGTTCGTCGGAGTTGGCGCGTCAGCTTCCAATCCTGCCCGTGGTGGCGGAACAGGCCGCGCCCTATCCCGCCTATCTGCGCAACCTCTTGATCCTGGCCGAGCGGCGCACCCGTGGCGACGGGCTGCCGGTCGAGCGTCTCGCCGAGTATGTCGCGCAGGATTGGCCGGAGCTGTGCGAGTCGCTGCAAACGCTGTTCGAGCAGAATCCGGCGCTGGCGAGCGAGCCGCTGATTCTGGCGCTGCGGCGGCTGGACAACGATCTGGCGCGGGATCTGGCGGTACGGATGCGCGATGCCCTGGATCATGCGCATTGCGATCCCTTGCCGGCGACGGCGTCGGTCAAGGAGGTGCTGCGCTGGAGCGAGCGGTATTTCGATTACGCGCGGGGCGCCTTCGAGCGTCACGCCGAGCCGGACGAGGCGGTCTGTCGGAGCTTTGCGCGCTGGGTGACAACCGAGCCGCATCGGATCATCCAGTCCGACCACGATTGGCGGACGGTGGCGCGGACGGTGGACGAGTTGTTGGCGGCGGGTCAGGTGGTGATTCTCTGCGTTGTCGATGCGCTGGGCGCGATCCATCTGGATCTGGTGGAACTGGCGCTGCGTCAACGGCTTGCCGATCAGTCCGCGCCGGTCATCAAGCCGCTGTTCGCGCCGCTGCCGACGATCACCGAAGTCGGCAAGATCGGGGTGCTGACGGGCGCGGAACCCGGCACCCAGCCGACGGATTATGACCGGGCTTTGCGGGCGCGGTTTGCCGCGCATCTGGGGCCGGATGGGTTGCAGATCATCAAAAGCTGGAAGGATTTCCGTCAGGCGCTGCAACCGACGACCCGGTTGCTGGTGTGTCTGGATAATCGCGTGGATGACGATCTGCATCAGTGCACCGAATTTCGCCATCATCGCGAGCGGGTGCGGACGGTCGCGGAACAACTGGCCGAGCTGATCGCGGGCTGGCAACTGGACGCCGCCCATCATCAGCGTCAGGCCGCGATCCTGATCACCGCCGATCATGGCGCGACCAAGGTCGCGCGCCGCGCCACGGAACCGCCGGGAACGACGCCGCTGGAACGGCGTCTGTTGCGCGTGGATGCCGCGCCCGATCCGGTGCCGGAGGGGATGACCTTTGTGCCTGCCCATCCGGGCGGTTATCTGATCCCGCATGATCGGGTGGCGTATGGCGCGACCGAGACGCTGCTGCATGGCGGACTCACGCCCGAGGAGGTGCTGATTCCCTTTATTCTGATCACGCGCCAGGATCGGGGCGCGGTAGCGGCTCTGCAACTGACGCCGATCGAGACGCGCGCCCATGCGGCGACCGAGGGCTGGTATGTCCGGCTGTGCCTCGTCAATCGCACCCGCGAGACCTTCGTCAATCTGAAGATCGTGGCGCAGGCGCCATTCAGCGGCGACAGTCCGGTCTTTCCGCGACTCGACCCGCAGGACCGGATTGAGGAGGTGATTCTCAATCTTCGGGCGAGCATCGAACAACAGGGACCGACACAGGTGTCTTTCGAGCTACGTTATCAGGAGGACGCGGCGGCGAGCTATCAGCGTCGGCTGTTCCAGTTCGATCTGGATCTGGCGGGGCATCTGCTGGAACGCACCGAAGCCGCCGAGCAGTTCGACAATTTTTTCGATTTGTAGCGAGACCAGCGAGCAAGCATGGCCATCAACACCCAACTGGACCGGCGGATCGTCGAAGTGCTTGGCGATCTGACCATCGACAAGGAACGGGTGCGCAATCTGCGTATTCGCGACGCGCGGACGGTGACGACCTTCGTCGAGGAATGGCTGGTCTCGCGCTATCAGCGACCGGATAAAACGGACGAGGCGGTCTATCAGGACATCACGGCGTTCATGAGTCAGCATTTGCCGACGAAAAACGAAAAGGAGATCATCAAGAACCGAATCATTAATGGCGAATCGATCGTACTGCTCGATATTTTTAATGTGCGAGTTGATATCTCCAAGGGTAAACGTTTCGTCACGATTCCCTGTCTCGATGAAAACCGGGCGGAAACCAGCAACGTTCTGCTCGATGAACATCCAGGCTTGCTCAGTGGCGGTCAGTGGGGGGCGGGGCGCCTTCAACTGCGCCAGGACGGCAAGGATCGCAATGTGATCGAGTTGATCGAATTTCGTCCCATGCAATCCGGTCAAGTGCGGTTGCAAGCGATTGTCGATGCGCGCGCGGCCTTCACCACCGAGGAATGGCTGGCGGTGTTGATTCGGACGATGGGCTATGAGCCTGATGCCTACAGCGCGTCGGAGCGCCGGCAGATGCTGTTGAGATTGCTGCCATTGGTGCAGAAAAATCTCAACATGATCGAACTGGCGCCCAAGGGAACGGGGAAATCCTTTGTGTTCTCGAATCTGAGCCGGCATGTCTGGCTGAATAGCGGCGGGGCGCTGACCCGCGCGCAGTTGTTCAAGAACATGAGCACCAAGGAAGAGGGGCTAATGGCGCGTTTCGATCTGCTGGTGCTCGACGAGGGTCAATCCATCGAATTCAAAGGCGCGGACGATATTCATGCGAAATTCAAGGATTATCTGGAGTCCGGTCAATACTCGGTTGGTCATGACAAGACCACCAGCGAATGCGGCCTGATGATCTTGGCGAATATCGATCTGGATTATCGCGGTCTGCCAACGCGACCTGATTACATTCGGCAATTACCAGAGATGTTTCATGACGATGCCTTGCTCGACCGCTTCCACGGAATTGTTGCAGGCTGGGAGATCCCGCGCATCCAGACCGCGCATTTTGCCCAGGGTCCGGGCATCAAGGCCGATGTGTTCGGCGAGTATGCGCATCAGATCAGAACTGCCAGCCATGCACTCTTTCCGTATGGGGAGGCGCCATCGCTCAAGGGCGATACGCGGGATGTTAAGGCAGTCGAGCGACTGGCGCGGGCGCTGTCGCGTCTCTACATGCTGAATCCCGAGCATCCCGAGTATGACGAATACGTGCTGCAACCCGCTATTGCGCTGCGCGAACGTGTTCGGACGCAGCTCGCGGCGTTGAATCCGAGCGAGTTTTCGCCGGAGATCCGGATTGATCGATGAGCCTGCAAGCGGGTTCTTAAAGGGATCCGTAGATCCATGCGAGCAATTGATGACCGACAACGCACACAGCGACGACACCACAACCCCGGTCGATGACTATGACAGCCCCTGGAAAGCGGCGGTCACGCACGCCTTTCCCGAGTTCCTGGCGTTCTACTTTCCGCGCGCCGCCGCCGCGATCGACTGGGCGCGGGGCTATGACTTTCTCGACCAGGAACTCGCGCAGGTGGTGCGCGACGGCGAATTGGGCCGGCGCCTGCTCGACCGGCTGGTGCGGGTACAAACCCGCGACGGTGACGAGCAATGGGTCTACGTCCACATCGAGATTCAGGGCCAGCGGGATCCCGACTTTGCCGAGCGGCTGTTTGTCTACAATTATCGTCTGTACGACCGTTATCGCCGGCCCGTCGCCACGCTGGCGCTGCTGGCCGACGCCAACCCCGGCTGGAAGCCGCGCGGTTTCCGCTACCGGCGTTTCGGCTGTCATGTCGCCATCCGTTTTCCGGTGGTCAAGCTGCTGGACTACCGCGCGCGTCTCGACGACCTGTTGACCGAGGCGAATCCCTTCGCCCTCGTCACCGCCGCGCACCTGCTGACCCAGCAAACGCGCGGGAACGCACCGGACCGCTACGCCGCCAAATGGCGTCTGGCCCGCCTGCTCTATGAGCGCGACTGGGACCGGCAACGCATCATCGACCTGTTCAGCGTCATCGACTGGATGATGGCGCTGCCCGACGAGTTACAACGTAACTTGTGGAACGAACTCGAACAGTTGGAGAGGATAAAACGCATGCCTTACATCACTTCGGTGGAACGTTTTGGGATTGAAAAGGGGATTGCACAGGGAATCCAAATTGGCGAACAGCGCGGCGTCCAGATAGGCGAACAGCGCGGCGAGCAGCGCGGCGAACAGCGCGGCGCGGCAAATTTGTTACTCCGGTTGATTGAACGCCGTTTCGGACCGCCCGACGAGGCGACGCGCGAGCGCATCCGCGCGAGCGATCCCGATACCCTGCTCAATTGGTCCGAGCGCATTCTGGATGCCAAAACCCTCGACGAGGTGCTGCATTGAGACGATGAGCGACGACACGTCACGCGACGACACTGCTACGCCAATCGACGACTACGACAGCCCCTGGAAAGCGGCGGTCACGCACGCCTTCCCCGAGTTCCTGGCGTTCTATTTTCCGCGCGCCGCCACCGCGATCGACTGGGCGCGGGGCTATGACTTTCTCGACCAGGAACTCGCGCAGGTGGTGCGCGACGGCGAACTGGGCCGGCGTCTGCTCGACCGGCTGGTGCGGGTGCAAACCCGCGACGGCGACGAGCAATGGGTCTACGTCCATATCGAGATTCAGGGCCAACGGGATCCCGACTTTGCCGAGCGGCTGTTTGTCTACAATTATCGTCTCTACGACCGCTATCGCCGGCCCGTGGCCACGTTGGCGCTGCTGGCCGATGCCAGCCCCGGCTGGAAGCCGCGCGGTTTCCGCTACCGGCGCTTCGGCTGTCATGTCGCCATCCGGTTTCCGGTCGCCAAGCTGCTGGACTACCGCACGCGTCTCGACGACCTGTTGACCGAGGCCAATCCCTTCGCCCTGGTCACCGCCGCACACCTGCTGACTCAGCAAACGCGCGGCAATGCGCCCGGCCGCTACGCCGCCAAATGGCGTCTGGCCCGGCTGCTCTATGAGCGCGACTGGGACCGGCAACGCATCATCGACCTGTTCAGCGTGATCGATTGGATGATGGCGCTGCCCGACGAGTTGCAACGCACGTTGTGGAACGAACTTGAGGAACTGGAGAGGACAAAACGCATGCCTTACATCACTTCAGTCGAACGCTTCGGGATCGAGAAGGGGATCCAAATTGGTGAACAGCGTGGCGAACAGCGCGGCGAACAGCGCGGCGCGGCAAATTTGTTGCTCCGGTTGATCGAACGCCGTTTCGGACCGCCCGACGAGGCGACGCGCGAGCGCATCCGCGCGAGCGATCCCGACACCCTGCTCAATTGGTCCGAGCGTATTCTGGATGCCAAGACCCTCGACGAGGTGCTGCATTGAGACGATGTGCGAAGACACTGCCACGCCAATCGACGACTACGACAGCCCCTGGAAAGCGGCGGTCACGCACGCCTTCCCCGAGTTCCTGGCGTTCTATTTTCCGCGCGCCGCCACCGCGATCGACTGGGCGCGGGGCTATGATTTTCTCGATCAGGAACTCGCGCAGGTGGTGCGCGACGGCGAACTGGGCCGGCGTCTGCTCGACCGGCTGGTGCGGGTGCGAACCCGCGACGGCGACGAGCAATGGGTCTACGTCCACATCGAGATTCAGGGCCAACGGGATCCCGACTTTGCCGAGCGGCTGTTTGTCTACAATTATCGTCTCTACGACCGCTATCGTCGGCCCGTGGCCACGCTGGCGCTGCTGGCCGACGCCAGCCCCGGCTGGAAGCCGCGCGGTTTCCGCTACCGGCGCTTCGGCTGTCATGTCGCCATCCGTTTTCCGGTGGCCAAGCTGATGGACTATCGCGCGCGTCTCGACGACCTGTTGACCGAGGCCAATCCCTTCGCCCTCGTCACCGCCGCGCACCTGTTGACCCAGCAGACGCGCGGGAACGCACCGGACCGCTACGCCGCCAAATGGCGTCTGGCCCGGCTGCTCTATGAGCGCGACTGGGACCGGCAACGCATCATCGACCTGTTCAGCGTGATCGATTGGATGATGGCGCTGCCCGACGAGTTGCAACGCACGTTGTGGAACGAACTCGAACAGTTGGAGAGGATAAAACGCATGCCCTACATCACTTCAGTCGAACGCTTCGGGATTGAAAAGGGGATCGCACAGGGAATCCAAATTGGCGAACAGCGCGGCGTCCAGATAGGCGAAGAGCGCGGCGAACAGCGCGGCGCGGCGAATCTCTTGCTGCGGCAGATCGAACGCCGTTTCGGACCGCCCGACGAGGCGACGCGCGAGCGTATCCGCGCGAGCGATCCCGACACTCTGCTCAATTGGTCCGATCGCATTCTGGATGCCAAGACCCTCGACGAGGTGCTGCATTGAGACGCCAGCCAGCGGCGCCCCCAGGTTCGTCCCCCGACGCTCGGGCCGGGGACAGCCGGCGGTGCCCTGACGTGTCCAGCGCCAGCGGACTCGACGGCGATCCGCTGCCGTTGAATTTCCCGCAAACCTTTCTCCCTGACCGGCGCTTGCTGGGGCGGTTGATGGCCTTCGCGGCCGCCGATGGGCGCGGCGATAAGGAGGCGATCGGTGCCGCGACCGGCATTCCGACCGGCAAGAGCACGGGCAAGGTCGAGCCGATGATCCGCTATGCCCAGGGCATGGGGCTGATCCAGGCCGCGAAAACCGATGGGGTCTGGCGCTTGAATCCGACCCTGTTGGGGCAGGTGGTGCGGCGGGAGGATCCCTTTCTCAGCGAGCCGGTGAGTCTCTGGATGCTGCATCTGCTGCTGTCGCGACGGTGCGGCCGCACGCTGCCGGCGGTGGGCGTGGCCGATGCATGGTTCGCGCTCTTTGCCGAGGGTCGGTTTCGGCTCGGGCAACGCTTCACCTACTCGGAGTATCTCGATTTCCTCATCGCCCGGCATGGCGAGAAGGGCTATCTCAAGCCGCTGTCGACGCTGGCGCCCCGGATGTATCTGGAAGACAGCAGCTTCGCGGCGATCGGCGCGCTCACGCTGGAGGGGACTGCGTCGGAACCTCTGTTGGCGCGCGCGACGGCTCCGGTCGAGACGGGCTTTTTCCCGGCCTATGCCGCCTGTCTTTTTCTCGTGTGGGATGAGCAATTTGGCGGCGACCGGCAATTGATTTTCCAGGAATTCGCGCGGGAAACCCGTTTGCTCGCCGTGCTGGGCTGGGGCGATGCTCAGGCGATGCGCTGGCTGGAGTGGATGGTCGACCGGGGGCTGGTGCAGATCGATCGCTATACGGGTGATCCGGTGCTTCTGCGTTTGAAGGAGACGGGAGAGGTGGTGAATGCGCTTTATCGCGAATTGGTTTGATGCAGATTTTGTACGAGGAGACGACATGCTTACCAGCAAACTCACCGATCAGGCACAGACGACAATTCCTCAGCCCGTGCGGGCCGCGCTTCACTTGGCTGAAGGCGACGAAATCGCCTACGTCATTGAGGGTGACAGGGTCGTGTTGACCAAAGCGAGCGTGGAGACACGCGATGATCCGTTCGCGACCTTCGGCGAATGGGATAGCGAAGCGGATCAACGCGCTTATGCCAATCTTTAGCCCCTGGGACATCGTCAAGGTTTGAATGGAGCCGTGGACATTCGGCTCCATGCGGTTAGGCTTCGGCCATCAGTCGGGCGTTAGGTAGCGACTCAGGCGTTGCAGCAAGCGCCGATGCCGCTCTGGGGCCAAGGCACCGATGACGCCGAGGAATTGGCGCTGCGGGAGGACAGCGAGGAATCCCAAGCGAATCAGCGAGGGCGCTTTTAGTCCGCTGCCGGCATAGTCGGGGTGGTTGGTGAGAATCGGGTCATCGAAACCGGCGACTTCCTGATGCAGTTGTGTGCTAATCCCGCACAGGAGCCAGTCGGCAAAGCCCGGCATGCGCCGCAGCGCGACGCAGGGGCGTGGTTTGAGTTGCCCGTCCGCCTGCGGTAGTGGTGTGAGCACGACATCGCCTTCGTTCATGCGCCTTTCAGGTCCGCTGGACCATATTCCGGTTCTTGGTCGCTGTAGGCCATCGCTAAACCGGTACGCGCCAACTCGACCCAGCCGGCGGATGTCTCGTCGATGGGGTCCAAGAGCGTCACCAGCAGTCGGGTATTGGGTGGCAGTGAATAGGGCTCGTCGAGCTGGATAGCGCGACCGTCAAAGTGTGCTTTCAGGCTGATGCTCGGCATGATGATCTCGCTCCAGTCGACGTTGCATGACCCAATCAATTAGACCACAGCACAGAGAATGGTGAACCAGCGGATGGCGAATAAAACCCGACGGAATCGCTCGCCGTCATTCAAGGAAGAAGTCGTGATTTGGAATCTCCGTTTGGCCCTAAAGAACAGGGCCATCATCCACCGATCAGGGATATAGAAAAGAACATGAACATCGGAGAGTTGGTCCAGTTTCATTCCGAGCATTTTTTCGAAGGCGCGGTGCAACTGCGTTGGGTGCGGGAACGCGAGGCGCGGGCCGAGGAGGTCGCGCGGTCATTCGTCTTTCATGGACCACGCTATCACGGCGCGGGCGAGGCGGATCAGGAAGGGGTTGACCGCCACTATCGACTCAAGGATAGCGCGAGCTTTGTCGCCGATCTGCTCGATTCGATCCTGTCCGGTCTGGCTGGCACGGAGCACAACCCCTATCTGCTGGTGGTCGCCGGCTATGGCGCGGGCAAGTCCCATCTCGCGACGACCGGCGCGGTGTTGCTGGGCGCTCCGCAAGGGCCTGTCGCCACGGACATCGTGGCACGGATCGCCCAGGCGGACGCGGCCATCGGGCGGGCGGTGGAGGAGCGGCTCGCGCGGCTTGGCAAGCCGGTGCTGGTGCTCTGTCTCGATGGCATGTCCGGCTTCCATCTGGGCGATGCGCTGAGTCAGGCGGTCTTTGCGCAACTGGAGCGCTATGGCGTGGACGCGGGGGCGATTCGCGCGCTGTCGCCGCGCTTCCAGACCGCCGAGCAGTTCGTGCAGCGCAATTTCGCGTTCCGCGCCGAGACCTTCGCGCGGCATCTGCCAGGGCTGGACGCCGAGACCATCGGCGCGGGTCTGCGCAATCAGGACGAGACGCTGTATAGCGCGGTCGATGCCATCTACACCGACGCGAATGGTTCGCCGATTCCGGTTACCGGGCAGGAGTCGGCGCAGGAACTGATCAATACGCTGTGCGAGGTCTATTGCGGGCCGGACGGGGCCTTTGCGAGCGTCGTCATCCTGTTCGACGAGTTCGGGCGCTATCTGGAATACGCGGCGGACAAGCCGCAACTGGCCGGCGATCTGGCCCTGCAACAGATCTTTCAGGGCGTGCAGGACAACAGCGGCAAGGTTCGCTTCATCGGGTTCATTCAGTACGCGCTGAAAACCTATCTGACTCGCTTCAGTAGCGCGGGTTTGCGCCAGTTGCAGCGTTACATCACCCGGTTTGATACCGCCGAGAAGGCGTATCTCTCGACCAATCTGGAAACGCTCTTCGCGCACCTGATCGGCAAGGACGAGACGCGCCTGGCCGAGGTCTGGAGCCAGTCGCGGGCGGATGGGGCGCAACGCATCACCTGGCAGCGGATGTCGCGCGGCTTGCCGGGATTCGAGCGGTTTCCGGTCTGGAACGAACCGGAGAAGTTCGCCCGCGTCATCGCCCAGGGTTGTTGGCCGCTGCATCCGCTGGCGACCTGGTTTCTGACCCGCCAGAGCGATGTGGTGCAGTCGCGCTCGGCGCTGACGGTCGTCAAGGAGGCCATCGAGCGCATCGGCGCGGAACCGGCGATCTCTGGGGGCGAGCTGCGCCAGGTGAGCGCCGCCGAGCTGTTACTGCGCCATCTGCTGCCTGAGATGCTCGCGGCGGAACGCGGCTCGGGCGCGGCGGTGGCCGAGACGCTCCAGATCCTGCTGGAAAAGTTCCAAAGTCATCTGACCGCCGATCAGCGGTTGGTGCTCGCCGGCGTGGCCATCCTGGAAAAGATGCGCGTCGGCAAACAGACGCAGACGGCGATGGACGATCTGTTGTGCGAGGCAACGGCACTGGATGCCGCCGCCGCGCAAGGCGCCGCGCGCGCCCTGGGCCAGGAGTTGGGCGCAATCGAATGGAATGCCGACCTGGGCCAATACGAGCTGATCGCCGATGCCTCGACGCGCGGGCAGTTTCAGCAATGGCTGCGTCAACGTCAATCCGCGCTGACGTCCGAGGCGGTGCGCGACCTCTTTGTGCGGAATGCGGCCAAGGATGGCGACCTGGTCGACATTCCGACGGATTTCGGTCATCTCCATGATATCGCGACGACCGAATGGTTTTTTGAGGCGCGTTGGGCGTCGGTCCAGACGGTCGAGAATGTCCTCAAGGAGGCGGTTCAGGAGTGGGAGAGGGCGATCCTGCCGAAGGAGGCCAAGGGACGGGTGATCTATCTCTATCTCCAGGCGGATGACGATCTGGCAGCGGTGGACGCGACGATCGAGCGCTGTCTGCGCGAGGAGACCCGGCGCGTCGGTCAGGCGGCCATGCCGGTGTGGGTAATCGGCCTCGCGGACGGCGAGGGCGCGGTCGCCGAACATCTGGGGCGGATCCACATCTTTACCGAACCGCTTGCCGCCGAGGAGCAGGAACGCTTTCGCCGCTTCGTGCCCGAAGAGCGCGAGCGCAGCCGTCTGGCGCTGAAGGAGGCGCTGGCGGGGATGATTCGGGAGCGCCGGTTCTGGATCGCCGGGTGCGAGGTGATCCCGGACGGACGCTTGAAAAACGTCGGAGAGGCGATCTTTGCGCGGGTCTATCCCAAGGTCACGCCCTTTCCCTTCGATGGCTTCGCGACCGCGGCGGGTGGCGGTCCCGCCGACGCGGCGCAAATCACGCGAAGTCTGATCGCGCGTCAGGTCGACGGTCCCTGGGTGCAGGCGCAACCCAAGCGGTTGCAGAATCGGGTGCGGTCGATCCTGGTGGACAGTTGGCGCGTGCTGGCGTCCAGCGGCAAGTTGACCGCGCCGGGGCATCCCGAACTCAAGGCGATGCTGGATTGGCTCCAAACGTGTCACGCCGAGGATCCCAAGCGCACGCTTTTAATCTCGTATCGGGCCTTGATCGCCCCGCCCTATGGGATGAACGCCGCTTCGGCGGGTTTGTTGTTGGGGTTGTTGCTGGACGGTCAGCATCCGCCGCGACGCATCGTGCGGCAGGGCGAGATGGTCGCCGCGTCCGATTGGGTCAACGACGCCTTTTCCGCAAAGCATGGCCGTCATCATCTGGAACAGGGGCTGCTCGAAACAACGACGTTGCGGTTTTTGTCCGAGGATAGCGCGGGCCGTTGGCGCGATCTGCTGGAGCGCTGGGAGGCGGAGCAGAACCACGAACGCAAGGTCGCGCTTGGCAAGGAGGCGGAGAAGATGAATCAGGTCGATCCGCTGCCGGCCGAGTTGGACGGCAATTTTAAATATCTGCGCGACAAGTCCGAGGCGTCGGCACTCAAATTGCGTCAGTTCCGCGCCCAACTCGATGAATGGGAAAACGGCATCGAACGCGCCGAACGACAGAACAATGTTGGCGAACTGTTGCGGTTGTCGACCCTGTTGTTACGACGGCAACAGGAGGTCAGCGATGGGGTCCACTGGTCGCCAACCGCCGTTGATGCCTGCAATGACCTGCTGATCCCGTTGCGGGAAATGGTGTCGCAACAGGTCGCGGGATGGATTCCGCGCCAGAGCTGTCACAACGCCATCGATGTTGGCAGTTTCCGCCATCGGATCGAGAAGGCGATCGGGAGCCTGAAGGATCTGGCTTTTGAGTCGGAGGCGCGGGCGCTGGAACAGCAGTCGCAGCGCGCGATTCTCCAGGTCGAGAAACGTCAGCGTTTCGCCCTGACGCTGGCCGAAAGCGACGATTATCCGCGTCAGCCCGAGCCGTCCGAGTCCACGCCGGTGCGCGATCTCCACGACGATATCGAGAAAGGCGAGCGGCTGATCGAAGGGGTTCAAGCCGCGCAAGGCGTGCTGGAGGATCAGGAGATTCAGGCACGCGTGGACGCGATCAAGCCGCGGCTGCAACAGTTGCGGGCGGCGCTGCAACGCCAGCGCGCGCGGCTTGGCGAACTTTATGATGTCGCGCTGGACTCGGAGGAGGCGCTGAAGGAGTCCTTGCTCAAGGCCAACCGGTTGCGCCACATCTTTCTGGGAACCCCCGACGAGGGCGGGGTGGGCGAGATGGTGGTTCAGTTGGAGCGCGTACTCTCGGATGTCGCCGACTGGGAGTCCGGCGAGGTGGGCGTGGAACGTCTGGAGACCTTGCTGAGACAGCAGTCCGCCCAGCAGTTGGCGGCACTGGAAACCTTTCTGGCCGACAGCGACATCGAGCCGGCCTGGACGATGGCGGCGATCTATCAGGGGCTGGTCGAGTCGCGTCTGTCTGGCGCGCGGCGGCGGTCGGCCGACTGGGTCAGTCTGCATCAAGTCGACGAGAGCCGGTTAGCCGAGTTCGACGCTCATGATTGCGCCCGGACGGAACAGGAGTTGCGCAACGCGCCGGCGTATCTGGCGGAGGAGGATCGCGCCCGGATCGAACGGCTACTGACGGCGCTTGGCGAGCGGCTGGCCGAGCACGCCGAGCAGGAGCGTCGCGCGCGGGTGACGGCCTGGCAGCAGCGATTCCTCTCGCTTGGCCCCGTGGAGCAATTCGACCGGCATGCCACGGACGATCTCTTGAAGGCCCTGCGCGGCCCGCCGGACGCGCTGTCGCCAGCGGAGCAGGCGCTGGTCGAGCCCGTGATTTCGGCGTTGACGGCGCACCTCGACCGGATGAGCATGGATGACATCGTGGCGCGGATCGAGCAGTTGACGCTGGCGCGGCAACGCGAGATTTTTGAGCGGCTGGCGGCGCGGCTTGAGGAGCGTGAGGTGGTCGTCGATACCATTTAACCGAGTGCTTCACTGCTCAAGTTCCGAGACCGGGGCCTCCTCGTTGTCGTTGTCGTTGTCGTTGTCGTGGTCTCGACATGGCAAATAATCGACAACGACAACGACAACGACAACGACAACGATCTGAGACGGTTCTTGGGACTTTCGCACAGTTCCACTAGGGCATGTCGTTAATTCTCGGGGGATGTCGGGGCGAATGAATTCGCCCCTTGGCGCTCGTTAATTCTACTTTGTTACCTTCAAAAAATCTTTAAGTGTTTAAATTTTATGATAATAAACAAAAATACACATAAACAATAGGGTTCTAGTGGCGCGTTGAGCGCCTATAATCACCCATAAACCGCCA
>NZ_NHSQ01000102.1 GCF_016653465.1 Thiocystis minor
GGTCGCTGACCAGCCGGCGCACGTATTCGCTATGCACACGCACCTGGCGGTCGAACACCGGACGGCTGTGGCGGTAGGGTTTGGCACGGCGACCGCCCTCGGGACGGCGCTCGGCCAAGGCGCGTTCCCGTTTCGAGACGCGCGCCGGGGGCGTTGGCACGGTCGGAACCGGAACCAAGTCAGTGGTGATTTCAGTCGTGTGATTGAACATGACGAACGTTGGCGCTCCATCGAAAAGGCGTTGTCGATCGGTTGAAACGTCGCGCTTGACGGACGTTTGCGGTCATCGTGCCGAGGCGCCGGCGCGCTCGCAATGTCCTACGGTGAACCCGTTTCCGTTGCGCGTTGTCACGCAAACGGTCGGCGATGGCGCAACCGTTTCCGCCGCTTGGTCACGACGCGCGCGGCTACACTCAGGCGCTGTTGCCTTTCCAGGAATCCGTCATGCCGAACCGCGTTCGTTTCTCCCTGGCCCTGCTCGGTCTCTTCCTCGCCACACCGACGCTCAGTCAGGCCCAACCCGCGCTCCGCGTGATCGGTGCCGCGAGCATGAATCCCCTGCCGTTCCCCGCGCCGCCCGCACCAAAACCGGAACCTGACGCCTCCCGACCCCTGACGCACCGCACGATCGTCGCCACGCCCGCCGACTCCGCGCCGCCGCACACGCGGCCAGCGCTGCCCGTCAGCGCCGCCGGTTTCCTGCGCGGCACGCTGTGGGAGACGGTCGCCGCCCGCGTCGGACTCGATCCGGCGTTGCTCTATGGCGTGGCGTTACAGGAAACCCGCCATGGCACGGGTGCCCAAGCGTCCGCGCCCTGGCCCTTCACCCTGCGCGGTCCCGACGGGCCGCAATTCCATGCCACCAAAGCGGCCGCCGCCCAGGCGCTGCGTCAACTCACCGCTCGCCATCGTCCGCTCGCCATCGATGTCGGCCTGATGCAGGTCAATCTGCGCTGGCACGGCGACACCGTGGCCGATCCCGCCGATCTGCTCGATGCGCGGACCAATTTGATCGTGGCCGCCGACATCCTCGCGAAAGCGATCGCTTCGGCCCCCGGCGATCTGGAACTGGGTGTGGGGCACTATCATCACTGGCACGACGAGGCGCGCGCCCGCGCTTACGGACGCCGCGTCCTCCAGATGGCCGAGGCGCTGTCGGCGCTCTGATGCGCGAGCGGTTTCCGCCGGAACCGACCACGGGGTTCTGTCTGGGGACCGGGCTGTTCCAGACCGAGCGGCGCTTCTATTGGGAGCCGGAGACCGAGTCCAACGCCCACGCGATCGTCTGGGGAGCCTCCGGGTCGGGGAAAAGTTATCTGCTGCGCCGGATGATCCGGTATCTGCACCACAGCGGAAAAATCGTGATGGTGATCGACGTGCACGGGGATCTGGCCGTCGCGGGCGAGAACGCCCTGGTGTTCGGCGGTCCCCGTCCGACCTTCGGCCTGAATCCGTTTGAGTTCGACCCACACCATCGCGCGGGTCCGGGCGGACAGATCGACAGTCTGCTGGCAACCTTTCGCAAAATCGATCTGGCCGCGATGGGGCCGGTGCAGGAACTGGTGCTGCGTCAACTCATCGCCGATCTGTATCGCATGGCCGGAATCGTCGCCGATCAACCGGAGACCTGGACGCGGACACCGCCGACGATGGCCGATCTTCGGGAACTGCTGGAGGCGATCCAGGCCGCCGTCACATCCGGCTTGGGGGCCTTTGCGCAGACTTTGCAAACAAAGGGCCAGCGACTCGAACAGTGGCGCGCCGACGCCTTGGCGCTGGCGACCGCGCCCGGCGGACAGGCGGAACAAGCCGCCTTGCAGGGCAAGATCACGGTGGCCAAGCGCGAACTGGTTCAGGCGTTCACGGTCTATGTGGATCGTCGTGACGGACCCGAAGCCGCTGGCGACACCGGCGACACGCTCGACATCGGGCAGGCGCGCCTGACGCTCGCACCGTATCGGCGTAAAGCGGTCACACGGGCGCTGGACTCCATCGGCATGTACGTCGCCGCGCTCGATAACCACGGGATCTTTCATCCCGTCTCCCCGCCGGTCACCGCCGGGGTCAACCGCTTCGATCTCTCGGGCCTCTCGGATCAGGCGCGCGCGTTCCTCACCGACACGCTGCTGGAGCGGCTGTTTCGTAAGTTGCGCGCGCGGGGCGAATACCAACCGAGTGCGCGCGGGGCGCGCGTCGATACGTTTGTGCTGGTCGACGAAGCGCAACTGGTCATCCCCACGCGCACCAAGGAACGCGACGATCCGACGCAGATTCTCAATCGGCTGGTCAGCGAGGCGCGGAAATTTGGCGCGGGACTGATCCTGGTATCGCAGAGTCCGAACGTGTTTCCACGGGCGGTCCTGGCGAATGTCGCCCGCAAGATTGGACTGCGCACCCAGGCCATCGACATTCCGGCAGCGCGCCGGGCGCTCGGCCTCGCCGACGAACAGTTGTTTCGTCAGGCGCAGCAGCCACGGGTGGCGATGTACTCCACGCGCGAAGGCGGGTTCGAGCCGGTGACGCTCGGGTCGGAGCCGGACGAGGGAGAATCTTGAAGGCGACGGCGGTTTTTTGACAGGAAAGGCGTGGAATGCGCATGTCAAGATCGGAGCAAATCGCGCTGACCGCGCAACAACGTTTAGCGCTGTTGCTATTGCGGATTTGAGTGCGTGGGTAGATGTAAAAAAATATTTATATACAATAGATTAAAAGTCAAATTGCCACATGGCAATTGGCCTTCAAAAATGGTCCTGAATCGCTTGCGCAACCAGCGCCAAGGCTTCCTCTACATCTCGAACGGATGATGTCGTTAGATCAATGCGCAAGTCTCGCCTGCCCTTGCGCAGCACGCTGACCGCTGACACACCCTTCGACCCGACGTAGGAACCGATGCGCTTGCCGTCCCCCTTCGGGGTGAGTTTGCCCGCCAGCTCCAGCGCAGCGACGACTGCTTTCGCGGATTTTTTGCTTCCAGCCGCGATTTCATTCGCCTTCGTGATGATCCGCGCCCGGGCAGCCGGTTCATCCAAGTAAACTTTCAATCGTCGCCCGTGATTCACGAGAATCTCGCTGGTGGCGGGAAACGCAGCTACAACCTCGGGTGGTAGATCGGCGAGGTCCAGCAGGCGCACCAACCACGTTGCCGATTGCCCCAACCGCGCCGCCAATGCCTCCTGCGTGAGCACTTCGGTCGCGCGTCCGGACGCCACCCCTTCCGCCGAATAAATCTCCTTCAACGCTTTGCGGTATTTCCATGCCCTCTCCCAGTCAGACAAGTCGGTACGGCTGCGGTTTTCAACATCCGACACCAGAAACGCCTCCCCATCGTCTGGGTTTCCGATCTCTGCCTCGAACTGCCACCCCATGTGTCTGCACACCCACCAGCGGCGCACGCCGACCAGCACTTCATAGTGGAAGCCCTGCGGGTCGTCACGTAACGGTCGTACTAGACCCGGAGTAATTTGCCGCCCGGCTTCCTTGAAGCCATTCAGAAGGTCCGCGCAGGATTCCTCGTTCAGCCCACAGATGTCCCTGTCATGGAATTGCCACGGGCGGCACTGGTTCGGGTCGATCCGGACATTGTCCGGGTTGTAATGCACGATCGCCTTCTGACTGCTGAAAGCATCGTCAAGGACGGCCATCCGTTGCCGGAGCCCCCTTGCCTTAGATGAAAGTTCACCTGAATCCGGCTGCATCTGTGGGGTTGCAGCGCCATCATCCAGATGTGCCGCTTTCGCGGTCAAATTCGCCAAAAAACTGTTCGTCTTACCGGATCTGTTGCGCATGATGGCCCCTTACAGAATTCCTTCGGATCGAAGTGATTCCATGTGGCTTGGCCAGCAGCGCCGGATGAGCCGAAAAATCTCCTCGTTCGCGTTATTGAAACTCGCGATCCCCCGTTTGAGCGTCTGCCTCGGAATGTCCTCGGGGCCTGCCTCATACAATGACCGCCCCTTCATGCCTGCTCGGTCCAGTCCAGCGGTTTTCTTGACCGCAACCGGCAAGACAAAGGATCCAAGATGCTCCGGGATCAGCTCAGTCATCGCCGATTGAACTTCGCTGGACTCGTCCAGCCGGGTGATCAGGATCCGCAAAAACTTATACTCGGTATGTCCTAGCATCTCCGTAATCGATTCAAGAACCTGATGTGCCATGTTCAGGTACGAAATGGTTGAGAACAGATCATAGGCGCCAACAGGCATCGTGATCAGCAGAGCGTCAGCGGCCCGCATCACGCTCAGGGAGATCATCCCCAACGCTGGCGGCGGATCGATGATAACCACGTCGAAATCGTCCCTGAGTCCGGCGATGCCGCTCCTCATCCGGTTGAGGACACGGTTGTCCTCGGTGATTGCCCGCGCGATGGCGTACTCCGCGCCATACAGGTCCAAAGAGGCCGGAATCAGCGATAACCCACTCCATTTCGTCGGTCTCACGGCATACCGTAGATCCTTCTCGCTGCCCACCAGGAATGGGTACATCGTCGCTTCCAGTTCGATTTCATCATCAGGGATGTAACCAAAGGTCTGAGTCGCACTCCCCTGGGAGTCGGCATCCACCAACAGCACGCGAAGCCCCTGGATCGCAAGGTACTGCGCCAAGTGCACTGCGGTTGTGGTCTTGGATGAGCCGCCCTTGAAGTTCGAGACGGCGAGACAAACCGGCTCGTCCCCGGCCTGTCGGCACAGCCTGGTTCCAAAATATTCACGGGCCACGTTGATTTCATCCAGCGTGAAGCCGAGTCGCCGTTTGTTGTCGCCAAGTTCAGGGGTAGGAATCTTGCCGCTTGTTTCAGCGTCCCGGATTGCTGTCGGCGACCGCCCGATCAGTTCGGATGCCTCCTTCAAGCCAAACCGGATCGGGGGCGATTCCTGCGGACGCTCATCCATGGCGGTTTGGTGAATCAGTCGTCGGAGTCGCTCCGCCCGCTCCACCAACTGCGCGAGCTGATCAAGTGTCACACCCCTCATTGACATGACTTTTACCTTTTATCAAGTTACCAGTCTGTTGCCTGTTGTGGCACATCAGTCCGTGTTTTGCCAAACTGACATCTGAAAAACCGAAAACAGTCTTTTTCGCCGCCAAGCGAAAACTGTGTCTTTTTTTTCCAGTTTATACAAAAAATTGACAGTTAGCCTATCGTTGTTTACTCTAATTTTGCAAAATACCCGTATCTCATTGATGAGATAGAAAAGTTTATCCCACTGGCTACTATGTCAAACGAAAGCCTTGAAGATCGTTTGCAGCGACTATCCACCACGGCTGTGGCGCAGTCGGCGGCAAAGAAGCGAGCAGAACTGGCCGTGCTTCTGGCCGCCGGCCAATTGGCGTTTTGGCCAGAAAGCGACCGAGGTATCCCGAACGAACTCGTGCGCTGTGCGATATTCTCCGCCAAGAATCGTCGAGAGCCACGAAAGGTCTACAGAGCGAACGCACCGCTGGTGGTTCCCATTATTGGCGGCGGGGAGGTGATCTACATTGGCGAAGAGCTGCGGCAGGACGATGAGACGGTTTGGATGCAGTTGGTGCATCTATCCAAAGAAAGCTGCTCGGAGTGGGTATCCTTCAGCCCATATAGCTTTTTGAAAGCCATCCGCTGGCCCATTAAGGGCGACAGTTACACCCGCCTTTTATCGTCGATCCGACGGCTGGCCACAAGCGGTATCGAGGTTTACAGCCAGCGCTTCGACAAGGGCGTGAGCACCAAACTCGTCGTCAAGTACGAGTATGCCAAGAACACTGAGGCGCAATGGAGAGTTCAGGTTTTTGACAAGGATGATCATCTGCTATTTCTGTTCGACAAGCTCTATAGTCGCATCGATTGGGATATGCGCCTGGCGCTTCCAGACGGCGTGGCGACGTGGTTGCATAGTTTTTTTTCGTCTCATCGGGAACCATTCGATCACAAGATCATTACGCTTGCGGCGGGGGCTGGATTGGCCACGGATGTGCCCGACAGCGACCAGACTGAGCAAGCGCAACTGGACTCAAAACGCAAAGAGCGGTTGCGCGAAACCAAAAAAACGATTCGCCGTGCGCTCGTGGCGCTTATGGGCGTCGGATTTTTGGAGAGTTTCGAGATCACTCGCAACGGGCTCGTGCGCGTCGTGCGCGTCGTGCGCGCAAAGCGACGGAAAGCAGTGGACTGAGCTTCACGCAGTGGCAGAGGAGGGCGATCCTGCACCGCGACCAGCCCTGTATTGACCTTTGGCCCCCGCGCCGGTTCATCGTCGGCATCTTTTACCTCCTAAGCCTCACATGATCAACCACTTAGCTTTCGGAAAAACCTTTGTTGATTTGACATCCTCCTCGCCCTAAAGAGACGAGGATTCCCAGGCGACGGAACCTGGCCGGACAGCCCTCGCGGCCTGCCTTTCCTGCTTCAGTGCGGGGTGACTCGTCGACCGGCGTTCGCCGTTCCGCTGCTACGGCCCGCTCCACAGGCTTAAAGTCCCGGAAGTCCTCCGGTATTTAAACTCACTCGTGGACCCGCAAGGCCGCCGCGCCCTGGAGGATCGCTTTGCCGGCGGCCAGGATGTTCTTGGCCGCATTCTCGTCGCGGTCATGCACCGCCCCGCAGTCCGGACAGGTCCAGCGGCGCGTCGCCAGCGTCAAGCGCTGGCGGACATGCCCGCAACCCGAGCAGCGTTTGCTCGACGGATACCAACGGTCGATCTTGACCGTCGTGCGACCGGCCCACTGCGCCTTGTACTCGATCTGGCGACGGATCTCGCCGAAACCCACATCGAGTACCGAACGGTTCAGCCTGGCTTTCTGTTTCACGTTCTTGCCGGGTGTCTCCACCGTCCCCTTGGTGCTGGCGGTCATGCCCTGCACGTAGAGGTCTTCCATCGCGATCACTTGGTTCTCGCGCACGATGGCGGTGGTGGTCTGGTGCTGCCAGTCCCGGCGCACGTTGGCGATGCGGTCGCTCACGCGCTCGACTTTCCGAAAGGCTTTGCGCACGCTGTTGTTCGCGCCCGGATTGATGCGCAGATTAAGAAGGAATTCAACAAAGTGAAACCGCAACCGTAGATGGGTACTCGACCAGCAGATACACATGGTCGTCCACGCCATCCATCTCAACCAGCACCGCCGCAAAGCCAGCGCAGACCGCCAAGCAGATCGCGCACGCAAGTATTTGGTAACGAAAAAAGAGGAAACTGGCAACAGACCAGGTGAAGGTCTGCTATTGACCTTTGACCACCGCCAATACGCAGTGATGATGGTCAGCATCGTTGACTTTTGAACCCCGAACTATTGACCTTTGACACCCGCAAATGCGGAGTGAGGATCGGCATCGTTGACTTTTGAATCCCGGACCCTTGACCTATGAACCCCGATATTATTGACTTTTGACCCCCGAAACCCTTGACCTTTGGACCCCGCCGGAGTTTTATAACCATTTGATTTAAATTATTTTATAATACTTAACGCTGGCCTATAACTTTCTTTTAATCTTTTATCATAACCAAGTCTTAACCCATCGCGTTACACACATCTTTGTAAGTCGCTGAAATACAAACAACACAAACCGGAGCGTGTTATATAAAAATCAGCAAGTTACAGACTTTTGTGTAATGGTATGGTCTTAACCCTGTTTGGCCAACACGATACCCCGGTCGGTCTGCCGGACCAGCTCGGAAAGCTGGTGAACCACGCGGCGATAGTCCATCGCCGAGAAGGGGGCCAGATTGACTATCGTCTCAACGGGTTTCGATAAGAGAGGATACCCATGCGACCGTCCGTTGCGCTTGATATGAAACGAAAGGCCGTGCGAGAAGTGGCAAGGTGTTTTCGAACGGCGAATCCGCGCGTCTTTGGCTCGGCACTGTTCGGCACGGACCGCGATGGCAGCGACCTCGATCTGCTGGTCGATGCGTTACCCGGCACGACGCTATTCGACTTGGGCGGTCTGCAAGACGAGCTGCAGGAGTTGCTCGGTGTCCAGGTCGATCTGCTCACCCCGGCCGATCTGCCAGCGAAATTTCGCGACAAGGTCCTCACCGAGGCACAGCCGGTATGACCGACGAGAATCGTCTGCCCGACTACCTTGAGCACATCCGGCAAGCCGCGTTCGATGCGTGCAGCTTCATAGGAGGACTGGACAAGGAGGAGTTTTTCGCCGACAAACGCACACAACAGGCCGTCATCATGAGCCTCGTCATCATTGGCGAGGCCGCCACGAAGGTGATGGAAGGCTATACCGAGTTCACCCAAGCGCACCAAGAAGTGCCCTGGCGCAGCATGCGGGGCATGCGCAACCGCATCGCCCACGGCTACTTCGACATCAACCTCGACATCGTATGGGACACCGTGCACATGGCTAAGTGTAGCGGCCTGCAAACATCCGCGGCCCGACCTGCAAACATCGCAATTTTCGACCCGAATTAACTGCAAATATCGGGGGTCCAGGACCCGGATTATTTGCAAATGAGCCGACATTAACTGCAAACAGCCTGCAAACATCCGCGCCGGCCCAGATTATCTGCAAACGACGCCCGCGCCTTTCTTGACCAACGGGTTGGCGCTGATCGGCCGCCGTCGCTGGAGGATCAGTCGCCGCCGCACGGTCATCCAGGATCCAGGTGAAACCGTCTGGCCGCCGGCGCGGCGGGCGGGCGCAGTCCTGCCGCCCCTGCATTGAGCCGCACTCGCCGGTCACTATCGGTTCGGCAAAACGAGGGTTTTTCCGGACCGTCAGCAGACCGCCAGTGCCACCCGACTGCACCGCCTGAAACCCCGGTCTCACGGTCCGGATAACCGGTTGTGGAAATCTGCGACCGCTTTTCC
>NZ_NHSQ01000103.1 GCF_016653465.1 Thiocystis minor
CCCGGCTTGAAGACGATCTGGCTGGGCATGCAGCGCATCATGGATTTCGCGGCTGGAATCAAATATGCCAAATATGCCAAATATGCCAGGGAGATGCCGGACACGTAAAGTTGTGTGTAATGGGATGGCTCTAATGGCATCATTACGACGATTGCAGGTAATGGCTCGACAGGGTCTAGCGGGGATGGCGGTCCAGCTATCCAAGCAAGGTTATATCGTCCAAGGAAGCTCGCAATCACACCTGATGGCAGTGTGATCTTCCCTGATGAAGGTAATAGTCGCTATCGCCGTATTGGCACTGATGGAACCATTAATGCCTTTGCTGGAACAGGTGTGATGGGCTTTCTTGACAATGACGGAAGTCCCGCTTCACAAGCAAGATTTTACGGTCCCAATGTTGCTGCTGTCGCACCTGATGGCGGCATGTTACTTGGAACGATGTTCAATTATCGTGTTCGACGAGTTGGGTCTGATGGCATTATTGATACTGTAGCCGGCACAGGCACTTACTACGGTACTGGGGGATATTACGGTGATGGTGGATTAGCTACTCAGGCAAGACTATATGCGGCAAAAGACATCGGATTTATGCCCGATGGTAGCACTCTGATTACCGACAGTGATGCAGGGATCTACGTTACGGCTCGAGTGCGGCGAATCGGTCTTGATGGGATCATCACTACATTTGCTGGCGGCGGTACTGATTCTGGCGATGGTGTGCCGGCGGCACAAGCAAGATTAGCCCTGTCTACCTATGGCTTGGCAGTTGGCCCGGACAGCATTGTTTTTATTTCAGATGCTGATAATGAGCGCATACGCAAAATCTCCCCGTCTAACCCGCGTTTCGGCATCAGCGACTTCACCATCGCCTCCGAAGACAGCCGCCAGTTGTATCGCTTCAGCGCTTCCGGCCGTCATCTGAGCACGATCGACACCCTAACCAAGGCCGTGGTCTACAGCTTCGCCTACGACAGCGCCGGACGTCTGACCGCCGTCACCGACACCGACGGCAACACCCTGACCATCGAGCGCGATGCCAGCGGCCACCCCACCGCCATCGTCGCCCCCTTCGGTCAACGCACCGCCCTGAGCCTCGACGCCAACGGCTACCTCGCCCGCGTCGCCGACCCGGCGGGCAACGCCTACGCCATGACCTATACCGCCGACGGCCTGCTCACCGCCTTCGCCGACCCCAACGGCCAGACCTCGACCCTGGCCTACAACAGCCTTGGCCAACTGATCGGCGACACCGAAGCGGCCGGCGGCGGCAAGACCCTGGAACGCGCCAAACTCGCCAGCGGCGACGGTTACAGCGTCACCCTGACCAGCGGCGAGGGTCGCGCGACCCTCTATCAGGTCAGAAACCTCGGCACCGGCGACCAGGAACGCCGTGTCACCGGCCCCGACGGCGCAACCACCGTCACGCTCACCCAAACCAACGGCACCATCAAAACCACCGCCCCGGACGGCACCGTCACCGAAACCGTCGAAGGCCCCGACCCGCGCTTCGGCATGCAGTCACCCATCGCCAAGAGCACCAAGATCGTCAGCGGCGGCAAGACCGCGACCCTCGCCACCAGCGTCAGCGCGGCCCTGAGCGATCCCCTGGACCCGCTCAGTCTGACCACGCTCACCACCGCCACCACGGTCAACACCCGCAACACCACCAGCGTCTACACCGCCGCCACCCGCCGCAGCGAGACCACCAGCCCCGCCGGGCGCAAGCGGTACAGCCTGCTGGATGCCCAGGGTCATCTCATCGAAACCGGCGTCACCGGCCTGGCCCCGCTCGCCCTCACCTACGACGCCCAGGGCCGCCCAACCACGCTGACCCAAACCAGCGGCGGCGAGACGCGCCAGATCCAGCTCGCCTACGACGCTCAAGGCCAGCTCGACACCCTGACCGACCCGCTCGGGCGCACGGTGGAATTCAGCCACGACCTCGCCGGGCGCCTCGTCGGCCAGACCCTGCCCGACCTGAGCCAGATCGGCTTCGACTACGACCCCAAGGGCAACCTCACCGCCCTGACCCCGCCGGGGCAGCCCGCGCATGCGTTCGACTACACCCCGGTCGACCTCGCCGCCGTCTATCAGCCGCCCAGCGCAACCCCCGGCGGCGACACCGGCTATGCCTACGACCTCGACCGGCAGCCGACTCGCGTGCTCCGCCCCGACGGCGACTCGATCGAGGCCAGCTATGACAGCGCCGGACGGCTCGACACCCTGACCACTCCAGCCGGGAGTTATGGCTACGGCTACAACGCCGCCAGCCAACTGATCAGTCTCACCGCCCCCGGCGACATCGACCTGAGCTACAGCTACAGCCAGGCGCTGCTAACCGGCGTCACCTGGACCGGCCCCGTCGCCGGCCAGGTTGGCTTCGTCTACGACAACGACTTCCGCTTGAGCCAGGTCACCGTCAACGGCGCCAACTCCATCGCTTACGCTTACGACACCGACAGCCTCCTGATCGCCGCCGGCGCGCTGACCCTCAGTCGCCGCGCCGACAACGGCCTGCTGTCCGGCACCAGGCTCGGCCTGGTCAGCGACAGCTACACCTACAACGGCTTCGGTGAACGCGCCGGCTACGAGGCCACGGTCGACGGCACCGAGCAATTCGCCGCGGTCTATACACGCGACCGGCTCGGGCAGATCGTCAAAAAGACCGAAACCGTCGCCAGCGTCACCACAACGGACACCTACGCCTACGACGCACGCGGGCGCCTGATTGAAGTCCAGCGCAATGATGTCATCACCGACGCCTACACCTACGATGCCAACGGCAACCGCCTGAGCAAGACCGCCAGCGGTAGCAGCGTGACCGGCACCTATGACGATCAGGATCGGTTGCTGGCCTACGGCGGCGCGACCTACGCCTACACCGCCAATGGCGAACTCCAGACCAAGACCGTCGGCGCTGCCGTCACCGCCTACGACTACGACGCCCGCGGCAACCTGCGCGGTGTCGACCTGCCTAACGGCAAGCAGATCGAGTATCTCATCGATGGCCAGAACCGGCGCATCGGCAAGCAGGTCAATGGGACGCTAGTGCAAGGCTTCCTCTATCAAGAAAGCCTCAAGCCGATCGCCGAACTCGACGGTACGGGAGACATCGTCAGCCGCTTCGTCTATGCCTCCGGGGTCAATGTGCCCGATTATCTGATCAAGGACGGCGCCACCTATCGCCTGATCAAGGATCACCTCGGCAGTCTACGTCTGGTCGTCGATGCCACGACGGGTGCCGTCGCCCAGCGGATAGATTATGACGCCTTCGGCAACGTGCTCGCCGACACCAACCCTGGCTTCCAACCGTTCGGTTTCGCTGGCGGACTCTATGATCAAGATACCGGCCTAGTACGTTTCGCCGCGCGGGATTACGATCCGGAGACGGGACGGTGGACGGCGAAGGATGTGATAGGATTTAGCGATACAGCCAATCGCTATGCTTACGCAAAGAATGACCCAATCAATTTGCAAGACTTGAATGGCTTATTTACGATTGGATTGAACTTTTATAATGGCTTTGGCGGCGGTGCGTCATTGTCTTTGGACGACAATGGCGCGTCGCTAGATATAGAATTCGGTTTAGGTAAAGGCATGGGAATCGAATTCGATCCGAAAGGCACCTCCTTCCGAGGAGATCCGTTGCGCTATGTTGAGGATGAAGCGGAGTGGTTCGCGGAAATAGAGGGAAAGAAGTCTGGAGTGGGCCTGTCTTGTTCGGCTAAGGTGCCCATTAGCGGTGATGATGGTTCGATCGGTGCACCGATATTCGACGGAAAGGTTTGCGCTGGGCCTCTTTGCGGAGGTTCAGGGGGGATTACAGGCAAATGGGATCCCAGTCAAAGCACTGCCGAGAATCTCGGTCGCTCTAAGGATGGCGGTTGGGCGAATGCGAGCGTTGAAGGCAAAGTTGGTGCGCGTTATCGCGCGAAATTATGGT
Organism: Thiocystis minor; assembly: GCF_016653465.1. Lineage (GTDB taxonomy): Bacteria > Pseudomonadota > Gammaproteobacteria > Chromatiales > Chromatiaceae > Chromatium > Chromatium minus. Next base: position 3,944 of record NZ_NHSQ01000103.1, read on the forward strand.
GATTAATGGCGGAGCAAGTTAGCAAGGTAGGATGGGTAGAGTGACCACGGCACCACGCTGAATGTTGGCACGGATGCCGGCTGGCCACGAAACCCATCGAACCACCGCACTGACGCTTGAACTTGAACGCCCTCGGGATACCGTGGGCGTTTTCGGTTGGGTGTGAATCGGAAACCTCGGCGCGGGGCTCGGTGGGTTTCGCTTCGCTCGACCCACCCGACGAATCAATCCATCCCGGATGCTTCGGAAATGGCGAGCCGTGTAGTACCTTTCACTACCCGAACCGGGCGCGGTTCGCTATGATTTCGACACAGTCCATTCTCCACCGAGGCTGATCATGACCACGGCTGAAAGAATTGTTGAAGAAGCGCGCACCTTGCCCGAGTGCGATCTGCGCGAAGTGCTGGATTTTGTTGGCTTTCTGAAGTCGCGCGCGCCAGTCCATGGTCAACGAAGCCAATAGCGAAGCGGAGGCCGACTGGGCGGAATTCGAACAGGGCGCTGGCCTCTGGTCGGGAAAGTTTGTCCGTGAAGCCTGTTATGACCGCAAGATTCTTCGCTGATACCAATGTCGCCGTCTATGCGCTCGACACCGATCCGCAACGCCATGAACGGGCTTTATCCATCATGCGACGGCGCCCGGTGATCAGCACGCAGGTCGTCAATGAATTAAAAGGAATTAAAAGAAAAATTAAAAGGGCCGGGTTCGATTTAATTTCCAGATATGGAATCAGTTCAACTTAATCGCCTAACACGCCCATCAAACCGAGGCCATACTGCGCATCAAACTCAGGGCCATCCCGAAGTGTTGTGGTGGCGAAGTATGGCCCGGCTTATGGGTAACGTTGTGCCAAAATGAGGATTGTTCTATCAAACCATCTTAAAGTGGCCCATGAAATACAAAGTCGCTCTCCGAAAAACTGATGAAGGCTTTAGCGTCTCCTGTCCAGGTCTACCTGGATGCTGGTCACAGGGGAAGACAGAACAGGAAGCCTTGGAAAACATTGCAGATGCAATAAATGAATACGTTGCTGTTTCGGTAGAATTGGCAGCAACGGAAGACACCGAAATGCGGGAAGTCGAAGTGGCGGCATAAAGATGCCGAAAATTCCAGGTGTCAATCACCGCGATGCTGTTCGGGCTTTACAGAAGGCGGGGTTCCGAGTTGTCCAGGAAAGCAAGCACATCGTCATGTCTGACGGCGCCCGAATCTTAACCATTCCAAGGGGGAATCCTGTTGATGCCTTCACGCTCGGCGGAATCGTTAAGGATGCTGGTTTGACGGTAGAGCAATTCAAGAAACTACTTTGATGCGGGCAATTCCGGGGACAGTGCGGCCTGGCAAGGCCGCGCGTTCTAGCGGGTGTGACTCCCGCCGGGGTAATCGTGCGCCGCGAGCCCAGTATCGAGCCTTGCGGCGCGGCTGGTAACAGCCGGGTCGATGCGTAGCAAGGATGGGTAGAGTGACCACGGCACCGCGCTGAATGTTGGCACGGATGCCGGCTGGTCACGAAACCCATCGAACCACCGCACTGACGCTTGAACTTGAACGCCCTCGGGATACCGGGGGCGTTTTCGGTTGGCTGTGAAGCGGAAACCTCGGCGCGTGCGGTCACCCAATCGACGACTGCCGATGACCGGCTTGTGATGGCCGCGCCTATAATACTTCGCTCCTCCCGATCCCCGTGTCACGAGGCCAGAGACACATGAATTTCCCCAATCTCGAACGTATCACCATCGATCCCCGTTTGATGGGCGGAAAACCCTGCATTCGAGGCATCCGGATCACGGTCGGCGCCGTCACCGGCCTACTGGCGTCCGGGGAGTCCATCGACTCGGTGCTGGAATGTTATCCCAGCCTGGAGCGGGAGGATATCTACGCGGCCCTGGCCTATGCAACTTGGCGGGCGGAAGAATATGACCTGCCCCTCAAAGCGGGATGAACATTCTGCTCGATATGAATGTGCCGATGGTCTGGGAAGCGTTCTTGCGCGAAGCCAGCCACGCGGCGATCCATTGGAGTCGAATCGGAGCGATTCGTGCGCTGGATGAGGAAATCATGGCATGGGCGCGAGACCATGATCATGTCGTTTTTACCCATGACCTGGACTTCGGTTCCTTGCTCTTCTTGACCAATGCGACAGCGCCCAGTGTGATTCAAGTGCGGGCAGAATTCTTTTTGCCTAAATTCACTGGTGCCGCAGTGCTGGAGACCCTGGAGACGGCGGCCACGGCGCTGAGAGATGGTGCTTTGGTGACCATCGATCCGCGCCGACACCGGATTCGCTTGTTGCCGCTGCACCCTCCAGCAAGGCAGGGTGGGTAGAGTGACCACGGCACCACGCTGAATCTTGGCACGGATGCCGGCTGGTCACGAAACCCATCGAACCACCGCACTGACGCTTGAACGTGAACGCCCTCGGATACCGTGGGCGTTTTCGGTTGGGTGCGAATCGGAAACCTCGGCGCGGGGTTCGGTGGGTTTCGCTTCGCTCGACCCACCCAAGCGGGACGGGTTATTTTACCCCGTCCCGGACGTTTGAAGTACCACCGACCGTGGTTGAGATCCAAACACTCCGAACGAGGCGGATGCCCCGTCCGGCTTGAGGACCAGTCGCTGCTGGCCGAGCGGTCCAGGCCGTCAGTGTCGCTGTTGGTGGGTGGGTATGCATTTTGTGCCCTGCTCACCTCATGACGATTGAATAGAGGAATCGACTTGAGTCTGGTTTTCGAGTGGGATCCACGCAAAGCGGCGGCCAATGTTCGTAAACATGGCATCGACTTCCCGCAAGCCATTGCCGTTTTCGACGACCCATTGGCCAAAATTTTCCTGGATTCCTGGCACTCGGAAAACGAGCCGCGAGAAATCATCATTTGGACACCTCCATGATCGCCGGTTGTGTCTGGTCGTTTTTACCGAAATCAGCGAAGATCGCCTGCGCATGATCAGCGCGCGGGCGGCGACACCGAAAGAGCAACGAGACGATGAACGCAATACAGAATGATCTGTTGCCGGAGTACGATTTCGACTATTCGCAGGCGCGACCCAATCGTTTTGCGGGGCGGGCGTCTGCTACCGTTGCGCTGCGCCCCGATGTGCTGACGTATCTTGAGGCGCGAGCGACAGCGAAAGGACTATCGCTGGGCGAGATGGTCAACGATATGTTTAAAAAAGACATCGAACTGATTGAGGCAGTGAAATAGCAAGGTAGGTAGAGTGACCACGGCATGACGCCGATCGTTGGCACGGATGCCGATTGGTCACGAAACCCACCGAACCCATGCGCCAACTCTTGATCGTTGAACGTTCCAGGTAGCCGAATGGTACGCTACTTTGCACGGACGCCGACTGGCTGTGAAAACCCCTCGTTGACCGCTCCAACGCCTGACCAAAGCGCCCCCGCGACATCGGGAGCGTTTTGGGTTGAATTCAGTGGGCCGGTTGCGCGAATATACCCGCCTTTCGATCCATTGTCGGAGGCGTTCGGTGGAGGCCCTGAAGCTCAAGACCCTCGACGATCTGCTCCTGTCGCCGGAGGAGCGGGTGGAACTGATCGGCGGAGACATCGTGCGCCGGCCGATGGCGCGTATCGCCCATGGTGCCGCACAGGGCAACCTGCGTGGTGAGCTGAATCCCTTCAGCGGCCGCGATGGTCCCGGCGGCGGCTGGTGGTTCGCCACCGAGGTCAGCGTCGCTTACGAGATCCACGAATGCCCGTCGCATGACCTCGCCGGTTGGCGCCGGGAGCGGCTGCCCAGGCTTCCCGAAGGCGTCATCGACCTGCCGCCGGATTGGGTCTACGAGATCGTCTCGCCTGGACACGAGAAGAAAGACACCCTGGTCCTGCCGCTGCTGCTCAAGCGACATCGCGTGCCCGACTACTGGCTGATCTGGCCCGAGGCGCGGCGGCTGATCGCCTACAGGCTCAGCGATGGCGATTGGTGCGAGACCGCGACGCTCGAAGGGAGCGACCGCGCCCGCATCCCGCCTTTCGATGCCATCGAGCTGGACCTGGATGCCCTGCTCGGCGGCGGATGAACCGACCGCTGTGGTCGCTCGTCACCGATTTTCAAACTGCGTCCGCTCGAACTCAGCAAGGGGTGGGTAGAGTGACCACGGGATGACGCTGATTGTTGGCACGGATGCCGATTGGTCACGAAACCCACCAAACCCATACGCTAACGCTTCATCTTTTTGAACGCCCTCGGGATACCGGGGGCGTTTGCGCCCGTCAGCTACCGGGTCGCCTAAAGAACCAATGCGTCAACGCTTGATCTTTGAACGTCCTCGGGACACTCTTCGACTTCGCTCAGGGCGGGCCGGGGCGTTTCTGGTTGGGTGCGAATCGGAAACCGCGGCGCGGGGTTTGGTGGGTTGAGGTTGGGTTTGTTTCTCACCCTAATCTGAACACGAGTTTTTGCTTAAAACATTTCATCACTTCAGCGAGTCGAGGTTGCAATGAACGGTATTATCGTCTGGTCGGCGCAAGCCAGTACGTCGGTTCCAACACTTAGCGAAATCATGATGGTTGTCCTCTGTTTGCTACTGGCCGTCATGGCTTATTTTTTTATGCGTTCCCGGCCTGGCGCAAACCGGTTGATGAGTATTCTGTTGGTTATGTTCCTGGTCGGCGTGTTTGGCTTTGCATCCCAAAACTATGTTGTCGCCAACCCGCCGCCTGACACAGTCACGACTGATGGCCGATGCAATGGTGGAACGGAAAATTATGACGCAGATGATCCAGGTCAGACGTTCTTCAACAATTGCCAGAATAGCGTTTTTATTGTTAGCCATAGCGGTAATTGTCAGGATCCCACTTCTCAACGGTTAAAAGGCGCAATGCTGAACTGCACGCCAGGACAGACTCTTGCGCCGAGTGAACGATGCTACCTGGAAACATGCCAACAAGACGGCTGAAAGCAAAAAGTAACGGGATACCGCAAATCTCATGCATTCAAACGCTTCATCGTTGCCCCATTCGGCTTCGGTTGGATACCGCTTCACAACCCTCGCCGACTGGCTCGACTGGCAGGTCACGCTGCACCCAAAACGCATGGACCTGGGTCTGGAGCGCGTGGCGGCGGTGTGGGAGCGACTTGGCCCCAAACCGCTGCCGTTTCCGGTGGTCACGGTTGGCGGGACCAACGGCAAAGGTTCCTGTGTGGCCATGATCGAAGCCATGACCCAGGCGGCGGGTTATCGCTGCGGCTGTTACACCTCGCCGCATCTGCTGCGCTATAACGAGCGTGTGCGGATCGCTGGCGAATCCGTTTCCGATGAGGCGCTATGCGAGGCCTTCGCGCGAGTCGACCGGGCACGCGGCGACACGACACTGACTTACTTCGAGTTTGGCACCCTGGCGGCACTCGATCTCCTCGTGCGCGATGGTCCGGATCTGGCTGTGCTGGAAGTCGGGCTTGGCGGGCGTCTCGATGCGGTCAATCTGCTCGATGCCGATGTCTCGGTGGTCACCTCGATCGGGCGCGACCATACCGCCTGGCTGGGCGAGACGCTGGACGAGATCGCCTTCGAAAAGGCCGGCATCTTTCGCCCTGGTCGTCCGGCCATCATGGGTCAGCGGGACGCTCCTTCGCGGCTGCGCGAAGAGTCTGTCCGACTGGGTGCCATGCCACTGCAACTCGGGCGTGAATTCGATCATGAAACCGCGGATGCCGGATGGATCTGGAAGGGCGCGGGAGGCGAACGACTTTCCTTGCCGTTGCCGACCCTGCGTGGCGCCTTTCAACTGGATAATGCCGCGGCGGCGATCGCCGCGCTCGCCTGTCTGCGCGAGCGTCTGCCCGTGCCCGTCAACGCTCTTCGTGCCGGGTTGCAACGTGCCCGGCTTGCCGGACGGTTTCAGGTGATTCCGGGCACGCCGACCTGGATTCTCGACGTGGCCCACAATGGCGCGGCGGCACAAGCCCTGGCGACGAACCTGCGGGCCTTCGCGTGTCCCGGCAAGTTACGCGCCGTGCTGGCGGTCCTGTCCGACAAGGAGCCGGAAGCCATCGCGAAACCCTTGCTGCCCTTTGTCGCGCAGTGGTTCCTGGCGCAAAGCGACGATCCCCGCGCGATGTCCGTAGACCGTCTTGCCGCGAGACTGGACGAGGTATTGCCGGAACCCGCGGCGGAGCGTTTTGTTCATCTGGCGACTGCACTGGAAGCGGCCTGTGCCGCGTCCGCCCCCGGCGACTGTCTGCTGGTGATCGGTTCTTTCACGACGGTCTGTCAGGCTCTGGAGCGATTTCCAGCACACCCTGTCTGAGGAGTCAAGCCGCCCGCCGTCCTCTTGGCGAGAAGCGAACCCGGCGATCCTCCATCGCGGCTCCTCCAACGTTCAGCGAGAGGTTATACTTCAGTTCACGATGGGATCCTCAAGCCATCGGCTTCATCGCGCGGTCCCTTAAGGGCCTCGCCTGGCTTAGCTTCAGGGTGTGTATTATGCGAGAAGGAGCCAAAAGACGCTTGGCGGGCGCGGTTGCGGTCATCGCGCTGGCGGTGATCTTCGTGCCGATGTTGTTCGAAGGAGAATCGCTGGCGCCGCCGTCGGTCCAGAGTTCTCTTCCGCCCGAACCGGACTTCGACCATCGCGCCGGATCCGAGCCTGCGCCAGGTTTGACGACTGACCCAATGGCCGAACCGATGGATGATGGCTTGCCGGTCGAAAGCGAACCGCCGATGCTCCCGGCGCCCAGCACCTCTGCTGAGGCTTATCCCGGAAGCACGACTGACGATGAGTTTGACGGTGAGCCCGATCAGAACGGTCAAGCGCAAAATGCCGTTCGGAATGTCTCGCCATCCGAGCAACCCGGCCAGATTGGTCGTCCGTCCGCCAAGCCACCGCGCATCGTGAAGGGAACCGATGACGCAGCTCCGGGGCCGAGCAGGAAGGACGATGGCATGCCCTCTTGGATCGTTCAGGTCGCCAGTGTGGGAACGGCTCAGGGTGCGGCGGAACTCGAACAAAAATTACGGAATGCCGGTTTTTCAGCCTTTGTGGAAAAGGCCGAGGTCCGAGGAAAGCAGTATTATCGGGTGCGTGTAGGACCCGAGGTGGATCGCGAAAGTGCCGAGCGCGCCGCCACCAAGCTGCGTCAACAGCAGAAGCTGGACACCTTGATTCAGCGCTATCCATGATTTTGAATAGGCGGGCTACTGTGCCTCGCTTCTTGGGGCGCGGCCTTTTCCAGGGTCTAGTCGGTTGACATGAACGATCGGGAGTCGGGATGAACTGGGTCGATTTTGCGATCATCGCGATCGTGACGCTGTCCGCATTGGTCGGGCTGGCACGCGGCATCGTCCGCGAGTTGCTTTCCCTGGGAGTCTGGATCGCCGCTCTGCTCGTCGCCTGGTTCTTTCACCGGGAGGTAGCCGATCTGCTCGTCGCACAGTTCGAGCAGCCGTCGGTGCGGATTGCGGTTGCCTTCATCGGTTTGGTGCTTGTTACCTTGGTTCTGGGCGCGATTCTCGGAGCCATTCTGACCTCGCTCGTCGACAAAGCCGGTCTGACCGGCGCTGATCGCGTGCTTGGTTTTGCCTTTGGCGCGGGGCGTGGTGCGGTGATCGTCGCAATGGCGGTGTTTCTTGCCGCCTTGACACCGCTGCCGAGCGACCCAGTATGGCAGGATTCCATTCTGATCATTCACTTCCAGGGGGTGGCGGATTGGATTCTCAGCATGGTCCCCGATGACATGCAGGCGCTGATGAAGCAGCTTTAGACGATGTCCTAAAACAATCCACCCACGGTAACAAATATTAGGGACGCTCCGCGCGGCATCGACAAATCCTCGTGGTTGATCGTTGGTAGTGTTCTGGAGTACCTTCTCTCGCTCTCAATCATTTGCCTACATCCCTTCGGCTCCGCTCAGGGCAGGCCCTTCGGCTCCGGTCAAGAAAAGCGTTTCAGCTCCACTTAGAGCAGTCCCTTCGGCTCCAATCGGAGCTCGCGATTCGATGCAGAGCAAGCCGACCCGATGGCAGGGGCGAGGATCCTATGTGCGGTATCGTTGGTATTGTCGGCAAAAGTCCGGTCAATCAAGCTCTTTATGACTCACTCCTGGTTTTGCAGCATCGCGGTCAGGATGCCGCGGGCATCGTGACCTGTCAGGGCGATAAGCTCTATCTGCGTAAGGATAACGGTCTGGCCAGGGATGTGTTCCAGACCCGTCACATGATTCAGTTACGCGGCAATACCGGCGTGGGGCATGTGCGCTATCCCACCGCCGGGGCGTCCAGTTCGGCGGAGGCGCAGCCTTTTTATGTCAACTCGCCCTATGGCATCGTGTTGGCCCATAACGGCAATCTGACCAATGCCGAGGATCTCAAGCGCGACCTCTTCGTCGATGACCTGCGCCATCTCAATACCGAATCGGATTCCGAGATTCTGCTGAATATCTTCGCCCATGAGTTGCAGGTTCAGGGCAAGCTGCGCATCGACGAGCAGGATGTCTTTCGGGCCGTGGCGGGCGTGCATCGTCGCTGTCGGGGCGGCTACGCGGCGGTCGCCATGATCCCCGGTTTCGGGGTGTTCGGGTTCCGCGATCCCAACGGGATCCGGCCGCTTGTTTATGGCCGCCGCGAGACTCCCGCGGGCGCGGAGTACATGATCGCCTCCGAAAGCGTGGCGCTCGACACCCTCGGCTTCAAACTCATCGCCGATGTCGCACCAGGGGAGGCGGTGCTGATGACCGTCGATGGCGAACTCCATACCCGCCAGTGCGCGCCTCAGCCAGTGTTGTCCCCCTGCATCTTCGAGTTTGTCTATTTCGCCCGCCCGGACTCCATCATCGATAACATCTCGGTGCACAAGGCCCGCTCGCGCATGGGCAAAAAGCTGGCGGCCAAGATCAAGCGCGACTGGTCCAGTCATGACATCGACGTGGTGATCCCGGTCCCCGACACCAGCCGCACCGCAGCCCTGCAACTGGCGAATCAACTCGGGATCAATTATGCCGAGGGCTTCATCAAGAATCGCTACATCGGACGCACCTTCATCATGCCCGGTCAGACGGTGCGCAAAAAATCGGTCCGTCAGAAGCTCAATGCCATCGATCTGGAGTTCCGCAAAAAGAACGTGCTGCTGGTCGACGACTCCATCGTGCGCGGCACCACCTCGCAACAGATTATCCAGATGGCTCGCGATGCGGGCGCGCATCGGGTCTATTTCGCCTCCGCAGCGCCGCCGGTGCGCTACCCGAATGTCTATGGGATCGACATGCCCGCGGCCAGCGAACTCATCGCCCATGGCCGCACCGAGGAAGAGGTCGCGCGCGAATTGGGAACCGATGGTCTGATTTTCCAGGATCTTGGCGATCTGATCGAGGCGGTCCAGAAAAAGGGCAAGAGCCATGTCGACCGTTTCGATGCCTCGGTGTTCGACGGCGTCTATGTGACGGGCGATGTAACGCCGGAATACCTGGCCTCGCTGGAGGCCCGGCGCAACGATGGCGCCAAGGAACATGGTTTCTCGTGCAGCGAGAGCGCCATTGATCTCAGCAATACCGATTAAACCGCGTCCGGAGCGAAATACGTCGTTTTGAGTGGGCAGCCAATTTCGCATCAATCCGAGGCGTCGGCGTCGACGCGGTTTAAAATTTTATATTTTTTAATCTCTTAAACCGTGCCAGCTCCGGCAATCCCTGATTCTGCCGAGGCTGAATCGAATCCGAAACATCACATACCGCGCTGGGCGCGGTTTAAACGGGAATCTTGATCAACCATGCCCGAGGATGAGCGTCAAATGATCGAGGCAGGCTTCGCCACCCGCGCCATCCGCACGGGACACCGGCGCACGCCGGAGGGCGAGCATGGCGAACCGATCTTCACCACCTCCAGCTATGTCTTTTCCAGCGCGGCCGAGGCGGCGGCGCGTTTCGCCGGGGATCAAGCCGGCAATATCTACTCGCGCTTCACCAATCCCACGGTGCGCGCCTTCGAGGAACGCCTGGCATCTCTTGAAGGCGGCGAGCGTTGCGTGGCGACAGCCTCGGGCATGGCGGCCATCCTGGCGGTCTGCATGGGGTTGCTGAAGGCCGGCGATCGGATTCTTTCCTCGCGCAGTCTCTTTGGCAGCACGACGATGCTGTTCAACAAATATCTGGCGCGCTTCGGTATCGAGACCACCTATGTGCCACTGAGCGATCCCGACGCCTGGGAGGCCGCGATCAATTCGCGCACCCGTCTGCTGTTTTGCGAAACCCCCTCGAATCCGCTCACCGAAATGGCGGATCTGCGTCAGTTGGCCGCGATTGCCCACCGCCACGACTGTTTGCTGGCGGTCGACAATTGCTTCTGCACCCCGGCCTTGCAGCGCCCGCTCGAACTGGGCGCCGATCTGGTCATGCATTCGGCCACCAAATATCTGGACGGTCAGGGACGCTGTATCGGCGGCGCCGTGGTCGGCGATCATAAGCTGGTGGGCGAGGAAGTCTTTGGCGTTCTGCGCACCGCCGGCCCCACCCTGAGTCCCTTCAATGCCTGGGTGTTTCTCAAGGGGCTCGAAACGCTCGAACTGCGCATGCTCGCGCACGCGCGCGGCGCGGCCCAACTGGCCGACTGGCTACTCGCGCAGCCTGCCGTGGAGCACGTTTATTATCCAGGTTTGAGCGGGCACCCCCAGCATCGTCTGATCGGCACCCAGCAGCGTACCGGCGGGGGCATCGTCGCTTTCGACGTGCGCGGCGGTCAAACCGGTGCCTGGCGGCTGATCGACGCCACCCGACTGCTGTCCATCACCGCCAACCTGGGCGACACCAAGACCACCATCACTCATCCAGCCACCACCACGCATGGACGTCTAAGCCCCGAGGAGCGGAGCGCGGCCGGGATCGGCGACGGTCTGGTGCGGGTCGCCGTGGGGCTGGAGGACATCGCGGATATCCAGGCGGATCTGCGGCCGGGGCTGGCGGATTCGCGAACCTGAAACGGCGGTCAGCTCCAGCAAGGTGATGTCATGAAGATGAAGCAAGCGCTCTCCGGTTGGTGGGCTACCGGTCATCCTTGGCCTTTTAAAAGTCATTGGTATTATTGGTACACAGGTCGGAAGTCAATCGCCATCCTGAGCATGATCCTCAGCATCCTGGTGACGACGCTGTGTTTGACACTGGCCCTCGGCTGTTCGATTTGGGGGATCGTCGTCGCCATTCTGCTGGACTCGGCCGGGTTCTGGTTGACTGCCGTTTATGTCTTTGTGTTGCGATCATCGATCCCGGAGCTAGCGCAAGGTCAGATGGATGCCTTGATCGCCACGCACCTGGTGTTGCCGATGCTGCTCGGCTTGTTCGTCACTAGGGCCTCCACGTTTCTGGTCGCCAAAGCGCTGGCGGTCAAGGCAAAGGATCCGGAGCCGGCCTTGCAGCATGTCTAGCGCCCCAACCCTTGACCTCATCTGCCCCGGCCTGCTAGGGCCAGTCCCGACCTTGCCGCCGCCTTTTCCGAAAACGCCGACGCTCGATCAGTTGTTGAGTCGGGCGGACAAGCGTGCCGCCTCCTTGACCGATCCGCCGGCCGTCCTGCTTGCCGAGTTCGGCGTCTTCGGCGAGCCGGACCGGGATCTTCCGACCGCGCCGCTCTGTCTCCTGGGCGAGGATCCGACCGTCGATCCGGACGCCTGGTGGATGCACGCCGATCCGGTGCATCTACGCGCGGATCGGGATCGGCTACTGCTCTTCGCGGGGGCCGCCATCGCGCCTGATCGCGACGAGGCCGATGCGCTGGTCGCCCTGTTCAACGCGCATTTCGGCGACGCCGGGTTATGGCTTCTGGCACCGACGCCGGGTCGCTGGTATCTCCGGGTCGACCGCCCCCCCGATTTGCGCACGCAACCGCTTCAGCGGGTACTCGGCGGTCCGATCGGCCACGCCTTGCCCAGCGGCCCCGATGCCTCCCGTTGGAACGCGCTGTTGAACGAGGCGCAGATGCTGTTCTTCGGTAGCGCGGTCAATCGCGCGCGCGAGCGCCAGGGCCGGCCAGCGATCAGCGGTCTTTGGGTGTGGGGTGGAGGCGATCGGCCGACGCTCGCGGGCGACTTGCCCGCCGTGCTCGTCGGCGATCATCCATTGACCCTGGGGCTGGCGCGGCACGCGGGTCGGCGACACTTGACCCTGGCGCAGTGGCGCGATGACTCGCCGTCATCGGCCGGCCCTACCGTGGTGTATTGGGATGCCTTGCAGTCGGCGCTCCAAGAACAGGACGTATTGGCCTGGGCCAATTCGCTGAGGGAGCTTGAAAGCTGTCTTCAGGGGACGGCCAAACAGCTTCGCGATGGGGGTGTGTCGCGGATCGTCATCGACCCCTGCCAGGGAATGCGCTGGCGAATCTCCCGCAGCCAACTGCGCCGCTTCTGGCGTCGGCAAGGTCTGCGTTCGTTGTTGGAACTCAGGGAGGCGCTGACCGAACGTTAAGTTCGCTCGGCCACGATCGCCATACCCAGGCAGGGCGGGGCTTTGAATTCGTCAGTCGCTCAGCGGCAAGTGGAGGCTAACGCGGCCCCAGGGTGATTGCGCCACCGATCAGGTGGCAAATCAGCGCCAGAGGTGAGTCGCTGCTTTAGCCGCACGCCAGACAGACTTGATTGCGTCCTGCTTGCTTGGCCAGATAGAGCTGGACATCCGCCTGCTCCAGAAACGCGGATGCCGCCGTTTGTGGCGTCGGCTCGCAGAGTACGGCGCCGATGCTGACCGTCACCCAGGGGAGCGCGGCGGATGCCTCATGCGGGATGCGCAACGCCTCGACCGCCATCCGCAGTTGCTCGGCGATCTGTTCCAATCGATCTGCGGTCTCCACGCTCGCCAGACAGACGAACTCCTCGCCGCCATAACGGGCGACGAAATCCCCGGCCCGCTTGAGCGTTTCGCTCAACGCTTCGGCCACTCGCCGGAGACAGTCGTCGCCCTGAAGATGACCGTGCGCGTCGTTGAATTGCTTGAAGTGGTCGATATCGATCATCGCCAATCCCAGGTGCGCCCTAGCGCGAGCGGCGCGGCGCCACTCCTGTTCGAGCCGTTGGTCCAGGGCTCGGCGGTTGGGGATACCGGTCAGGCCGTCGACCTGGGCGAGCCGCTCCAGCAGGTCGCGCTGATGCTTGAGCTCCAGGTGCGTCCTGACCCGCTGCTTGACGATGGCCTCGTTGAAGGGCTTGACGATGTAGTCGACCGCGCCGATCGCCAGGCCGCGGGTCTCGTCCTCGACACTGGTCAGGGCGGTGATGAAGATGACCGGGATCGGCTTAAGCAGTGGATTGGCCTTGAGCGCGGCGCAGGTCTGGTAGCCGTCCAGCTCGGGCATCATGACATCGAGCAGGATCAGATCCGGCATGATCGTTTCGGCTAGACGCAGCGCCTGGGCGCCGCTGGTGGCGGCGGAGATCCGGTGGCCATCGTCGACCATCATCTTGCTGAGCACGCGGAGATTGTCCGGCAGGTCGTCGACGATCAGGATGCGCATCGGGATATCCAGAGGTTCGATGGCGGGTATGGCCAGATGGCTTGTACTTGTCATGGTTTCGTGGATCATAACAGGGCCGACGCTCGCGATCCCTGTCCAGTCAATCGCCCTGGACGGGCGCGAGAGTTCTCGTCTCGCCGGATGATCTGCATCCCGCCCAACCATCATCGCCGATCTCATGCCCATGCAAAAGCCTCCCCTGCCGTTCATCCTGATCCTGGCGCTCCCGCTGCTCGCCGCCACGGCATCGCTGCTCTGGTGGCTGCTGCGTCCAGTGCCTCCCATCCAGGTCGGACTGATTACCTGGATGGCCTCGGGCGCGGTAGTCGGCTCCAGCGAGATGAACGCGGGCGATCTCTTTCTGGAAGAGTATCCGGACACGCGTATCCGACTGGTGCCGGTGGACGACGAATGGAATCCGGAGCGCACGCCCCGCATCATCGCGGACGCCATGGCGCGCGGGGTGCGTTTCTTCGTCTCCACCCATCCGTCCCATTGCGCGGTGGCCAGCCTGCCGCTGTTCGCGGACGGTCGCGCGCTCGTCATCAACACGGCCTCGACCAGCCCGGCGCTCACCGGCAGGGATGACTTTCTACTGCGCATTACCCCCGACGCCGAGCAGGAACAGCGCGCCATTGCCCGCGAGGTCGCCGGCTGGCCGGGGCGCCGTCTCCTGGTCTTGCAGGACAGCGGCATTCTGGCCTATACGGATCCGGCGTTCGCCGCCTTCTCCGCCGCGCTCGCCACGTTGGGCCACTGGCAAGTCGTCCAGCGCAAGCTGATGATTTCGGCGTTCCGGCCCGAAGACGAACGCGCACTCATGGCCGAGCCCTATGACGCGCTCTATATCCTGGCGGGCAACTACCAGACCGCCATCGGTAACCTCGCGCAATTGTTTCACGCCCTGCATCCCGAGGCGCCGATCCTGCTGACGCCCTGGGCGCGCTCGCCGGCCATTCTCGACACACTTGGCGAGGCCATCGGGCATGTCGTCCTGTCCAGCCAGCATCCCTCGCGCCACACCGATCCAGCGATCGACGACTATTTCCGGCGCTTTCGCGCCCGCTTCGGCTATGAGCCGCACGCCATGACCATCGAGGTACGCCAGGCACTGGAACTCCTCGACCGGGCCTTCCAACAGGGTCACGACACGCCCGAGGCGGTCAAGCGCGATCTGCTCGCGGTCCCGACACACCAGACCAGCCTGGGGCCGATCGCCTTCGACCGCTCCGGGGACGTGACCGGCGACTTCCACTTCCTGCGGGATCTCGACCGAGAACTCCAGTGATGGCTCCGATCCGCCAGCGGCGCACCACCTTCTGGCGTTACAACCTGTTTCTGGAGATTTCGGCGCTGCTGCTGATCTCGGCCATCCTGTTTCTGACCATCTGGCTCGCCATGGGCGAGTTGGGGCAAAGATACCTGCAACTGCGTCTGGCCGACGCCAACAAGGTCGATCTGTTCATTGGCAAGCAGCTCGATGAGGCCCGGCAAGACGTCGAACGCTTCATCGCATTGCCCGAGCCGAGTCGCTCGCCGGAGGTGCTGCGATTCCTGGGTGCCTTCTCGGACCTCTACCGCCTCGACGAGAAACTGCGCGTGGCGCGCATGTATCAGGCGACGGCGGGTAGTCGCGTCTTCGTCGGCTTTTCCCTGTCGGGCGGCAAGCTCGGCGGCTATTTGAGGACGCGGGACGCGCGGGCGGCGTTCTCCGACATCATGCGCGGTTATGAAGACGACGCGCCCAGCGTCTATCTTGCCCTGCGTTCGGCGGGCGACCTCTACCTGGGGCGCCTGAATCTCAGCTATGTTCAGGATTTCCTGAGCGAGTTTTCGCGGTTCGCCGGAACGCCACTGATGTTGGTCGCGAGCGACGGCTTCGTCATGCTGTCGGGTGACGCCGATCTCAGGTTCTCCTCCATCGATCTCAAACGCTGGGCCGGGGCGCCCTCCGCGCGCCTCACGCTGCACGCCAGGGGTCAGGACTGGATTCCGCTGATCTCGACGCGCATCACGCTGGGCGCCAGGATCGTGACGCTCATTTCGACCCAGCCGCTGGAGACCCAGCGCGGCATTCTCCTGCTCGCCGCGCTCGGTTTTCTGGCCGGCATGATCCTGCTGGTCTACCTCAAGAATCGACGGATGAATCATCTGATCCTGCAACCCATCGCCGCCTTCGCCGAGCGGATGCGGGATCTGGAACAAGGCCGGCCGCTCGCCGGGGAACCCGGCAGCGGCCAGCGTTTCGTCGAGATCGACAGTATTCACACGCGCTTTCGGAACATGGCCGAGGCCATCGCGCAGCGGGAGCGGTCGTTGCGCGAGAGCGAGGAGAAATTCCGCCTCGCCTTTGACAATGCCAATACCGGCATGTGTCTGGTGGATCCCCAGGGCCGGCTGTTGCAGGTCAATGACAAGATGACCGCCATCTTCGGTTACCGCCAGCAGGAGCTGGAAGGGATGAGCGTCAATGACCTGGCCGTACCCGAGGATCTGGGCCTGAGCCCAGGGTATATCGATCAAGCGGTGCGGGGCGAGGGCGACAGCACGACCTTCGAGAAGCGCTATCGTCATCGTCAGGGCCAGATCATTGACTGCCAGATCGCCTCGTCGCTGGTGCGCGATGCTCAGGGTCAACCCCGGTATTTCATTTCCCAGGTCCAGGACATCAGCGAGCGCCGGCGCTACGAGCAGGAACTCCAGCAGGCGCGGGACGCCGCCGAGCTGGCCAACCGCGCCAAATCCGCCTTCCTCGCCAACATGAGCCATGAGATCCGCACCCCGCTCAATGCCATTCTCGGGTTCGCTCAGGTGCTCATGCGGGCGCCTGAGTTGAGCGCCGAGCACCGCAACCAGCTCGCGACGATCCTGCGCAGCGGCCAGCATCTGCTGGCCCTCCTCAACGACATCCTCGATATAGCCAAGATCGAGGCCGGTCGGCTGACCTGCGAGCGCGCGCCCTTCGACCCGGCCGCGCTGATACGGGAAACGGAGGCCATCTTTCGGCCACGCGCCCATGACCAGGGACTGGCCCTGAGCGTCGCGATCCACCAGCTCCCGCGTCGGGTCGCCGGCGACGCCTTGAAGCTACGTCAGGTGCTGATCAATCTGGTCAGCAATGCCATCAAGTTTACCCGGAGCGGGACGGTGATCCTGAGCGCCGAGGGTCGCGGCGGCGAGCGGATCCACTTCAGCGTTGCCGATACCGGAATGGGGATCGCCCCCGACGAACTGGATCGGATCTTCGATCCCTTCACCCAGGCCGAGAGCGGGCGGGTCACTCAGGGCGGCACCGGTTTGGGGCTGGCGCTGAGCCGGCAGTTCGTGCGGCTCATGGGCGGCGCGCTGAGCGTCGCGAGCGTGCCGGGCCAGGGCAGCCGCTTCACCTTTGCCCTGACCCTGCCGCCGGTCGCTGTCGCCGAGCCGGCGCCGCTCGCGCCCAGGGGTCGGATCCTCGGCCTGGAGCCGGATCAGCCGCTCCAGCGCGTCCTGGTAGCGGATGACCTGGAGGACAACCGCGCGCCACTGTGCGCCCTGCTGAACGCGCTCAATCCGCGTCCTCCGGTGCTGGAGATCCGCGAGGCGGCCAATGGCCGGGAGGCGGTGGAGATATGGAAAACCTGGCAGCCCCAGGTGATCTTCATGGACATGCGCATGCCGGTCATGTCGGGGGAAGAGGCGACCCGCGCGATCAAGGCGCGCATGCGCGAGCGGCCCAAGGCGGTGCGCTCCATCGTGGTGGCGCTCACCGCGAGCGCCTTCGACGAGCAGCGGGACCATTTCCTCGCCATCGGCTGCGATGCCTTCGCCCGCAAGCCCTTCGAGGCCGATGAACTGCTCGACATCCTGGAGCGTCACGCCGGTCTGCGGCTGGCGCGCGACACCGCGCCGCCGCCCGCGCCGCCCACCCCATCCTTGTCGCCCGCGGTCGCGGCCGAGCGTCTGGCCGCCTATCCCGCCGAGTGGCGCGCCGCGTTGGAACAGGCGGTGGAACTGGCCGATTTCGAGCGGATCAGCGCGCTACTGGAGGCCATCCGTGGCCGCGATCCCGCGCTGGAGAAAACCCTCGGGCACTGGGCCTATCGCTTCGATCTGGAGAGCTTCATGGCGTTGTACGCCGGGCATCGGAGGTCTCGGGATGCCTAAACCGCGCCCAGCGTGGTAGGCGATGTTTTCACTCGAAACTCAGCATCTTGCTCTGGACACGGTTTAATGGATATTAAGACCATCCTCTTCATTCTGGCGCTGGGCAATCTGGTCTTCGGCCTGGAGCTGATTCTCTACCAGCGGCGCGAGCGCGATGCCCAGGACAACCCCTTCTGGATCGCCGCCAAGCTGCTACAAGGCATCGGCTGGCTCGTCCTCTCCGGGCGCAACACTATCCCCGACTTTGTCTATATCCCGGTCGGCAACGCCGCGCTCTTCTGCGGGTTGGCCTATGAATGCTGGGCCATCTTCCGAATTCTCGGGTACCCGGTCAGCCGCGATCTGCATCTCGGCGTCACCGCTGGATTGATGCTGGTGGTGGCGCTTTTTTCGGGTCTGTCCTCACCGTTTCGCATCCTCATTGCCTCGCTGATCATGGCCTTCTTCTTCGCCTACCCGGCGTGGGCGCTGCTGCGCGGGCGCGAGAACCGCTCGCGGCTGCGGACCGCACTCGGCATCGTCATGTGGCTGATGGCCGCCCTGATGATCGCCCGCGCGCTCTGGACGGTTCTGGCGCCGCCGAACATTGACCTCTTCACCGGCAATCTGGTGCAGGTGAGCGTCTTCCTGTCCTTGTTGTTGCTGCTGCTGATCAACGGCTTCGGGATGCTGCTCCTGGCCAGGGAGGCGACCGATCGCGACTTGCATCGGGTCTTGCGGGAGCAGAAGGCCATTCTTGAGACCCTGCCCACCGGCCTCTGCATCCTGCGCGAGCGCCTCATCGATCGCTGTAATCCGGCGATGGAGAACATCTTCGGTTTCGCGCCGGGGGCCTTGATCGGCCGCTCGACGCATTGTCTCTACGAGAACGCCGAGGTCTATGCCGAATATGGACGCCAGGTTTACTCGGATCTGGAGCGCAACGGGCACTGCGCGGGCGAACTCGCGTTCATGCGTCAGAATGGCGAGCATTTTTGGGGCAAGATTCAGGGAACGTACCTGTTTCCCGAGCGTTCCAGTGTCTACACGGTCTTTGCCATCACTGACATCACCGAGCAGATCCAGCAGCAGGAGACGCTGACCCGCCAGCGGGACGCCCTGGCCGAGGCCCGCGATCAGGCGGAGGCCGCGAATCGCGCCAAGAGCGAATTCCTCGCCAACATGAGCCATGAGATCCGCACGCCGCTGAATGCCATTCTGGGCTTCTCCCAGGTGTTGGGACGGGACGCCAGCCTGGGCGCCGCGCAGAAGGAGCAGTTGGGCACCATCCTGCACAGCGGCGAGCATCTGCTGACACTCATCAACGGCATCCTCGACATGGCCAAGATCGAGGCCTGCCGGATGACGCTCCAGTCAGCCCCCTTCGATCTCGCCGCGCTGCTTGCCGAGACCGAAGCCATTTTCCGCCAGCGCGCCCTGGAGCGAAGTCTAACCCTGACGGTCGAGGCCCCCGATCTCCCCCGGACGGTCCTTGGGGACGCGACGCGGCTGCGTCAGGTGCTGATCAACCTGATCGGCAACGCCATCAAGTTCACCCAGGCCGGGGGCGTGACCCTGCGCGTGGAGACAGCTCCGCGCCGGGACGGCGCCGACATGATCCGCTTCAGCGTCATGGATACCGGCGTGGGGATCGCGCCAGCCGAGCGGGCACGCATCTTCGAGCCCTTCACCCAAGCCGACGGTGGCCGACGGGTCGCGGGCGGGACCGGACTGGGGCTGGCCCTGAGCCGCCAGTTCGTTCGACTCATGGGTGGCGCCCTGACGCTGTCGAGCGAGCCGGGGCGGGGCAGTCGCTTTGCCTTCGCGTTACCCTTGCCGCGAACCGAGGCACCTGTCCCGGTGGCGGTCCGTTCCGCCTGCCGGATCATCGGACTGGAGCCCGATCAACCCCCAAGCCGGATCCTCATCGTCGACGATCTGGCCGATAATCGCGAGCCGCTGCGCGCCCTCCTGCATTCGATCGATTCCGCGTCACGACCGATCCTGGAGTTCCGGGAGGCGGGCGACGGCCGCGATGCGCTGGAGATCTGGGAGACCTGGCAGCCGCATCTGATCTTCATGGACATGCGCATGCCGGTGATGTCGGGCGAGGAGGCGACCCGCGCGATCAAGACGCGGATGCGTGAGCGGCCCGACGCGGTGCACTCCATCGTGGTGGCGCTCACCGCCAGTGTCTTTGAGGATCAGCGCGATCAGGTGCTCGCCTGCGGCTGCGACGAGTTCGCCCGCAAACCCTTCCATGCCGACGAGCTGTTCGACATCCTGGAGCGCCTGACCGATCTGCGATTCATGCGCGACGCGGCGGCACCGGTCGCACGGCCAGCACCACTCTCGCCCGAGGCCGCAGCCGAGCGCCTGGCCGCCTGTCCCGCGCCGTGGCGCGCCGATCTGGAGCGCGCGGTGCGGCTCGCCGATTTCGATCGGATTAACGAAGTGCTGGAGTGGATTCGCCATCGCGATGCCGAGTTGGCTGAGCGACTGGCGCAATGGTCTTACGACTTCGACCTGGCGGCATTCACGCGGCTGTGCGACAGCGCCGTCTAACAATCTCGACCACCCTTTGATCCCTGATGACCGGGCTTCGTCGCTGAACGGCCGCATGGCAGACGGCGGCGGTCCCGGTTGTGAGTTAGCCATCGCTCGTCCCGCCGAAGCGATCAATCCAGGTTCCTGAAAATGCGTCCCCAACCGATCTCAATCTCCAGGCTGGTCAGCGGCAGCGGTTCGCCAGCGGCGATATCGTGAAGCGCCCAGGTGTCGTCGCCGCCGCGCCGGTAGAGTTCGATGGTCTGTTTCTCGGGATCGATGAGGACGATCGGAGGCCACGCTCAAGGTCACGGGCGCCGGGAGGCGCCGCTCATAGCAAAGACTTCGCCATGATAAAACTCCGATTTTTCAATCCGCTCGCTGTCCCAGGCGAGATAATCGGCGGCTGAAAATGGCGTGTTGGCTTGTGGCAGGCTCATGGTGGCGACTCCATTTTGACGCGTTGATTCAAGACTCTAGCAGGCAACAGCGGTTGCCGCGAGATCCTGTGTTGTACTCAGATGCACGGGGGTAAAGGCCACGCAACCCTTGACACCCGACGATTAGTCTCTACCATTAGCACTCGTTCCTAGTGAGTGCTAACAACCGCGCTTTTCGGCGTGGATCGTGGCGCCAATCAACCTTCTCAACCGCACAAGGAGATCCTTCATGAACATCCGTCCCTTGCATGACCGCGTCGTTGTCCGTCGCATGGAAGAGGAGCGCACGACTGCCGGCGGCATCGTGATCCCTGATTCCGCCACCGAAAAGCCGATCCAGGGCGAAATCATCGCCGTGGGCAATGGCAAGATTCTGGAGAATGGCGAAGTTCGTCCGCTGGATGTCAAGGTCGGCGACCGCGTCCTCTTCGGCAAGTATTCCGGCACTGAGGTCAAGCTCGACGGCACCGATTTCCTGGTGATGCGCGAGGAAGACATCATGGGCGTCGTCGAGGGCTGAGCTGCCTCCGTCGTCCCTGTCCGCTCCGCAATCCCAGTAGTTCAAGCAACGAATCAATTCGAGGAAGGTAAAGAATGAGCGCAAAAGACGTGAAGTTTGGCGGCGATGCCCGTGCCCGCATGATGGAAGGCGTGAACATCCTCGCCAATGCCGTCAAGGTGACCCTGGGTCCCAAAGGCCGTAACGTGGTGCTGGACAAGTCCTTTGGCGCGCCGACCGTGACCAAGGACGGCGTCTCCGTCGCCAAGGAAATCGAACTCAAGGATAAGTTCGAGAACATGGGCGCGCAGATGGTCAAGGAAGTGGCCTCGCACACCTCTGATATCGCCGGCGACGGCACCACCACCGCGACCGTGCTGGCTCAGGCCATGGTCCGCGAGGGTCTGAAGGCGGTGGCCGCCGGCATGAACCCGATGGATCTCAAGCGCGGCATGGATAAGGCGGTCGAGGCGGCCGTCGAGGAGCTGAAGAAGCTCTCCAAGCCCTGCACCGAGAACAAGGCGATCGCTCAGGTTGGCACCATCTCCGCCAACTCCGACGAGTCGATCGGCAAGATCATCGCCGATGCGATGGAAAAGGTCGGCAAGGAAGGCGTCATCACCGTTGAAGACGGCACCTCGCTGCACAACGAGCTGGATGTCGTCGAAGGCATGCAGTTCGACCGCGGCTATCTCTCGCCCTATTTCATCAACAACCAGCAGAGCCAGAGCGCCGAGCTGGAAGACCCCTATATCCTCCTGCACGACAAGAAGATCTCCAATATCCGCGAGCTGCTGCCGGTGCTCGAAGCCGTCGCCAAGGCGGGGCGTCCGTTGCTGATCGTCGCCGAGGATGTCGAAGGCGAGGCGCTGGCCACGCTGGTGGTCAACACCCTGCGCGGCATCGTCAAGGTCTGTGCCGTCAAGGCGCCCGGCTTCGGCGATCGTCGCAAGGCCATGTTGCAGGACATCGCCGTTCTGACCGGCGCGACCGTCATCGCCGAGGAAGTGGGTCTGTCGCTGGAAAAGGCCACCCTGAACGAGCTGGGTACCGCCAAGCGGGTCCAGGTCGCCAAGGATGAGACCACCCTCATCGACGGCGCCGGCTCCGAGATCGATATCAAGGCGCGTTGCGAGCAGATCCGCTCGCAGGTCGAAGAGACCAGCTCCGACTACGACAAGGAGAAGCTCCAGGAACGTCTGGCCAAGCTGGCCGGCGGCGTCGCTGTCATCAAGGTTGGCGCCGCCACCGAGATGGAAATGAAGGAAAAGAAGGCGCGCGTCGAAGACGCATTGCACGCCACCCGCGCGGCGGTCGAGGAAGGCATCGTGCCCGGCGGCGGTGTCGCGCTGGTGCGCGCGCAGACTGCGGTCAAGGGTCTGACCGGCGCCAACCACGATCAGGATGTCGGCATCACTATCGCCCGTCGCGCGATGGAAGAGCCGCTGCGTCAGATCGTCGCCAATGCCGGCTGCGAGCCGTCGGTCATCCTGCACAAGGTGGTCGAGGGTTCGGGTAACTTCGGTTACAACGCGGCCAACGGCGAATATGGCGATATGGTCGAGATGGGCATTCTGGATCCGACCAAGGTTACCCGTTCGGCGCTTCAGAACGCCGCGTCGGTCGCTGGTCTGATGATCACCACCGAGGCCATGATCGCCGACGAGCCGAAGGACGATTCGCCAATGCCGGGCGGCGGCGATATGGGTGGAATGGGCGGCATGGGCGGAATGGGTGGCATGGGCGGCATGATGTAAGCCCGCGTCTGGCCCTCGTCTCTGAAAGCCCCGCCTCGGCGGGGCTTTTTCGTTTCCGGGACCGCTGCCGGAAACCGAATCCGTTCATGGTTCGACAAGCTCACCACGAACGGATTACATTCACTCACCACGAACGAACTGCATTTGGCGTACAGTTTTCCAGAGATCTCCTAACCGCGACCAGAGGACACATAATGGATATCGCCGCATTGAATGCCGAATTCGCCATTCCCGACAACCTGCGTTTCACCGAGGGGCCGGGCGGTCTGACGATGATCGAGATCGCGAACGGTCTCGCCACCGCCACGATCTCGCCCTATGCCGGTCAGGTGCTGGCGTATCGTCCGGCCGGCGCGCCCGATGACCTGCTGTTCGTCAGCGAGCGCGCCTATTACGCGCCGGACAAGGCGATCAAGGGCGGTATCCCGATCTGCTGGCCCTGGTTCGGGCCGGATCCGGAGGAGAAGGGGCGTGGCGGGCACGGGTTTGTGCGAGCCTGGCCGTGGGAGGTGAGGGCGTGCAAAGCGCAACCCGACGGCTCGACCCTGGTCAAGCTCGGCTTGGCGGACGATGCGGCTACCCGCGCGATCTGGCCGCATTTTTTCAATCTCAGGCTGGAGGTCGTCGTCGGCGCGACCCTGTCCGTGACGCTGGTCACCCGCAATGCCGGCGATGCGCCGATCCGCATCACCCAGGGTCTGCATAGCTATTTCAAGGTGGGCGACGCGACCCAGACACGGGTCGAGGGACTCGACGGCTGCCGCTACATCGACAAGGCCGCTGGCGCGGGCGATGCGGTCGTCGTGCAGGCGGGGCCGGTGACCGTGTCCGGCGAGGTCAATCGGATCTATGAGCAGGTTCCGGCCAGCCTGAGCATCGAGGATCCGGTGCTGAATCGTCGCATCCGCATCGACGCCCAACACAGCCGTACCTGCGTGGTCTGGAATCCCTGGGTCGAGACGGCGCGGGCGATGGATGACCTGGACGACTTGGACTATCTGCGCTTCCTCTGTGTCGAAACGGTCAATACCGCCTCTGAGGTGATCGAGATTCCGCCTCAGGGTGAGTCTCGGATCGTCGCCGAGTATCGGATCGAGCCCCTGACGGCCAGCGCATGAGTGACGGTGCCCACGCAAATCCAGCAACCGAGTCCCAGTGGCTGGACTGGCTCGGTTGGGCGAGCGAGCAGGGCGTCGCTGTCCCGGATGATGCCGCCTTCGCGGAGGCCCGCGCGCGGGTCTGGGAGGCGAGCGAATTTGTCGCGACCGCCGCCGCGCGTCATCCGGGCGACTTCGCCGAGCTGATTGCGAGTGGCGATCTGGAGCGATCGTCTGGCGAAGGCGTGCTGGCGCGGCGGCTGGAGGCGGCCCTGGACGGGGTCGCCGACGAGCTAGCGTTGCAAAAGGCGCTGCGACTGTTTCGACGCCGCGAGATGATCCGCATTATCTGGCGCGATCTGGCGGGTTTTGCGCCACTCCCGGAAACCCTGGAGGATCTCTCCGAACTGGCGGATGTCTGCATCCGGCAGGCGCTGGAGCGGCTGTCTGACTGGACCCGCGCCGAACTCGGCACCCCCCGCGATCCTGCCGGCCGTCCGCTGCGTCTGGTCGTGCTGGCGATGGGCAAGCTCGGGGCCCGCGAACTGAATCTGAGTTCGGATATCGACCTGATCTTCGCCTTTCCGCAAGGCGGCGAGGTGACGGACGGACCGCGCCGCCTGAGTCACGAGCAATGGTTCGTGCGTCTCGCCCAGCGGCTGGTCCAGGCATTGGCCAGTCAGACCGTCGACGGGTTCGTGTTCCGGGTCGATACCCGGCTGCGGCCCTTTGGCGAGGTCGGCCCGCTGGCCATGAGCTTTCAGGCCATGGAGGATTATTATCAGTCACAGGCGCGCGAGTGGGAACGCTACGCCATGATCAAGGCCCGTCCGGTCGCGGGCGATCCCGCCGACCGCGATCAACTCATGCTCATGCTGCGGCCCTTCGTCTACCGGCGTTATCTGGATTTCGGCGCCTTCGAGTCACTGCGCGATCTCAAGCGGATGATCGCCAAGGAACTCTACCGACGCGGCATGGAGGCCAACATCAAGCTCGGCCCCGGCGGCATCCGCGAGATCGAGTTCATCGGTCAGGCGTTCCAGTTGGTCCGTGGTGGTCGCGATCCCGACCTGCAGGTCCGCCCGATTCGTCAGGTGCTCGCCTGTCTGGCGGACAAACAGTTGATGCCCGCAGACGCCATCGCCCAACTCGACGCGGCTTATGTCTTTCTGCGTCTGGTCGAAAACCGGCTCCAGGCGTATCGCGACAAACAGACCCACAAGCTGCCGGAGGATGCGCTCGGTCAATGGCGTCTGGCGCGTTCCATGGGATTCGCCGACTGGCCGATCTTTGCGTCGGTGCTGCAGGCGCATCGTCGCCTGGTCCAACAGCAGTTCGATCATGTCTTTGCCACGCCCGACAGCCACGAGGAGCCGGGCGAGTCCAGCCTGAACGGCCTCTGGACGGGGACGCACGAAGCGGTGCATGACCTGGAACTCCTGGATCGGGCTGGTTTTTCCGACCCCGCGGCCGCCCGCCTCCGGATTGAACAGTTCCGCGAAACCACCGCTCGCAAGGGGCTCAGCAGTCGGGGTCGCGACCGTCTGGCGCAACTGATGCCGATGGTGCTGCGGGTGATCGCCACCAGCGAGCAGCCCGATCTGGCGCTGAAGCGGGTGTTGCGCGTGCTGGAATCCGTCGCGCGACGCACCGCCTATCTCGCCATGCTGGTCGAGTCTCCGGATATCCTGGCCCAACTCGCCCGGTTATCCGGCATGAGCCCCTGGTTCACCGACAAGATCAGCCGTCATCCGCTCCTGCTCGACGAGCTGATCGACCCGCGCCGGCTCTATGCCCCGCTGCGCCGCGAGGATCTGGAGTCCGAACTCGATGCCTTGTTGTCGCATCTGGACGCCGACGATCTGGAACAGCAGATGGAGCGGCTGCATCAGTTCGCCCAGGGCAACATGCTGCGGGTCGCCGCGGCGGATCTGACCGAGGCCATCCCGCTGATGGTGGTCAGCGATTATCTGACCGAAATCGCGGAGGTGGCGATCGCGCGCGTGTTGCGGCTAGCGTTCGCGCATCTGGTCCGTCAGCACGGGCGCCCCACCGCCATTCTGGGCGAGGACACCGGCTTTCTGGTGCTCGGCTACGGCAAACTGGGCGGGATCGAACTGGGGTACGGTTCGGATCTGGATCTGGTGTTTCTTCATGGCACCGAGCAGGTCAGCGCTATGACCGACGGCACGAAGTCGATCAGCAACGAGCAGTTTTATGCCCGGCTCGGACAGCGCATGATTCACATGATGACGACGCGGACCGCCTCAGGCGCGCTCTACGAGATCGACATGCGACTGCGACCGGATGGCAACAAGGGCATGCTGGCGCGCTCGCTCCAGTCGTTTGCGTCCTATCAGGAGAGCGACGCCTGGACCTGGGAGCATCAGGCCCTGGTGCGCGCCCGTCCGGTGGCGGGCGACCGGCTGCTGGCCGAGCGTTTCGGAACGGTGCGACGCGCGATTCTCTGTCGCGAGCGCGATCCCGAGACACTGCGCGACGAGGTGCGGACGATGCGCGAGAAGATGCGCGCCACTCTGGACAAGTCGCACGATGAGCGTTTCGACCTCAAGCAGGGTTCGGGCGGTATTGCGGATATCGAGTTTATGGTTCAATACGCCGTCCTGCGTTGGGCGGTGGCGCACCCGGCGCTGGCGGACTGGACCGACAATGTCCGGCTGCTGGAGACCTTGGCGCGGCTTGGCTTGCTGCCCGGACAAGCGGCCGAGAATCTCACCGATGCCTACAAGGCATTGCGCGCGGTCTATCATCGCAGCGCGCTCCAGGAACAGCCGAAGACCATCCCCGCGGATCAGTTTCAGGCCGAGCGCGACCGGGTTCGGGAGTGGTGGCGTGCGTT
This sequence comes from Thiocystis minor, assembly GCF_016653465.1. Lineage (GTDB taxonomy): Bacteria > Pseudomonadota > Gammaproteobacteria > Chromatiales > Chromatiaceae > Chromatium > Chromatium minus. The sequence continues at coordinate 30,716 of NZ_NHSQ01000103.1, forward strand.
GATGGAGAGCGGCGAGTGATCAGTGAATTAAACGAGCGGAGTTGAAACATGTCGACGATGGCGGACCGTGACGGTCTGATCTGGCTGGATGGCGAAATGGTGCCCTGGCGTGAAGCCAAGACCCACGTTCTGACCCATACCCTGCATTATGGCATGGGCGTTTTCGAGGGCGTCCGGGCCTACAAGACCGCCCAAGGCGCGGCGATCTTCCGGCTGGCGGAGCATACTGATCGCCTCTTCAACTCCGCCCATATCCTGGGGATGCCGATGCCCTGGGACCGTGCCACCCTGAACCGGGCGCAGCGCGACGTGGTGCGCGAGAACCATCTGGACTCCGGTTATATCCGTCCCATGTGTTTCTACGGTTCCGAGGGTATGGGCCTGCGCGCGGACAATCTCCAGGTTCACTGCATGGTCGCCGCCTGGCCCTGGGGCGCCTATCTGGGCGAGGACAATATGCGCAACGGCATCCGCATCAAGGTGTCGTCCTTCACCCGTCATCATGTGAACACCACCATGTGTCGGGCCAAGGCCAATGGCAACTACATGAACTCCATGATGGCGCTGCAAGAGGCGCTACGCGATGGCTACGATGAGGCGTTGCTGCTCGATGCCTCCGGCTTCGTCATGGAAGGCAGCGGCGAGAACGTCTTCATCGTGCGTGACGGCATCCTCTACACGCCGGATCTGACCTCCGCGCTGGACGGCATCACCCGCCGTACGGTCATGACCCTGTGCGACGAACTCGATCTTCGTTTCGTGGAAAAGCGCATCACCCGCGACGAGGTCTATATCGCCGACGAAGCCTTCTTCACCGGCACCGCCGCCGAGGTCACGCCGATCCGCGAGGTGGACGGTCGCGCCATTGGAGCCGGAACCCGCGGTCCCATCACCGAACGTCTGCAAACGCTCTATTTCGATCAGGTCCATGGACGTCGCGACCGCCATCCGGAGTGGCTGACGCTGGTCTGAAACCCGCGTCCAGCCGGCCTTAGCCGCCGACTGGACGCACCGAGACACACTCGATGACGGAGAGTCAATCCATGCCCCATACCGCTGCCGCAAGCACGCCCGTGCAACAGGCCATTCAGGTCAGCCGCAAGGATCTGCCCCTATCCTGTCCGCCGCCTGACACCCCTGTCTGGAACCTGCACCCACGGGTCTATCTGCCGATCGAGGACGAACCGAACGGCGAGGCTGTCTGCCCCTATTGCGGTGCGCGGTATGTCCTGACGGATTGAGCCTGGATGCATCGGGAGAGAGCGGCCGAATGGTGACGTTCACACCGAGAATGACCGCCAAATCCACAGCCAGGCCACGAACAAGTCTACTGCGGCACTGCAGCCCGACACGCAGCCGGATGGCATTTCCGCCGATGACCGCCGCCCCGCCGCCCCTGATCAAACCCTGGCAGGACGATTTCAGCTTCCGGAGCGATGGTCTCCCCTGACATATCCTTGAGCGTAGCCAATCGCCGCCAGCGCGCTGGCAATTTCATCCAGAATCGCCGGATCGTCGATCGTGGCTGGAAGTCGGAAGTCCTTACCGTCGGCGATCGCCTTCATGGTGCCGCGCAGGATCTTGCCGGAGCGGGTCTTGGGCAGTCGCTCCACCACCACCACGTTCTTGAAGGCCGCCACCGGGCCAATTTCATCGCGCACCAGCTTGACCAGATCCTTGGCGATGGACGCCGGTTCCCGCGTGACACCCGCTTTGAGCACCACCAGCCCCAGGGGCAGTTCGCCCTTGAGCGGGTCGGCCGTGCCAATGACGGCGCATTCGGCAACATCCGGATGCGAGGCCAGGACGGCCTCCATGCTCCCCGTGGAGAGTCGGTGACCGGCGACATTGATGACGTCGTCGATGCGGCTCATAACGAAAAGATAACCGTCCTCGTCCAGATAACCCGCGTCCCCGGTCAGGTAGTAGCCCGGCTGGGCGGACAGATAAGACTGGATAAAACGCGCGTCGTTGCCCCACAGCGTTGTAAGACAGCCAGGTGGCAGGGGCAGGCGGAGCATGATACGCCCGATGTCGCCGGGTCGGGCCGGCTCGCCCGCATCGTCGAGCACCTGGATGTCATAGCCGGGGACGGCGCGGGTCGGCGAGCCGGGCTTGACCGGCAGTGGCTCGATCCCCAGGCAGTTCGCCGCGATGCCCCAGCCGGTCTCGGTCTGCCACCAGTGGTCGATGACCGGGACTCCGAGGATTTGCTCGGCCCAGTGCAGGGTGGCTGGATCGCAGCGTTCGCCGGCCAGAAAGAGTGCGCGGAAACCGCTGAGATCGTAGTGCCTCAGATGCTCGGCGTGCGGATCCTCGCGCTTGATGGCGCGAAAGGCAGTGGGCGCGGTAAAGAGCACCGCGACCCGGTGCTCCTGGATCACGCGCCAGAAGGCGCCAGGGTCTGGAGTACCGACGGGCTTGCCTTCATAGACGACGGTGGTGCAGCCCGCCAGAAGCGGGGCGTAGACGATATAGGAATGCCCGACCACCCAACCGACATCCGAAGCGGCCCAGAAAACTTCACCGGGTTGCACGTTGTAGAGGTTGGCCATGCTCCAGGCCATGGCAACCGCGTGTCCGCCGTTGTCGCGCACCACCCCCTTGGGCTGACCGGTGGTGCCGGAAGTGTAGAGGATATAGAGTGGGTCGGTGGCCGCGACCGGCACACAGTCGGCCGGTGCGGCCGCCGCCAGTGCCGCGCTCCAACTGAGGTCGCGTCCGGGGATGAGGGTGCCCGGTTCCTGGGGGCGTTGCAGGATCAGGCAGTGCGTGGGTTTGTGCTCGGCCAGATCGATGGCGGAATCCAGGAGCGGCTTGTAGTGCACAATCCGATTGGGCTCGATGCCGCAGGAGCCGGCGATCATCACCTTGGGTTTGGCGTCGTCGATTCGGGTGGCGAGTTCGCGCGCGGAGAAACCGCCGAAGACGACCGAATGAATGGCGCCAATGCGCGCGCAGCCGAGCATGGCGACCACCGCCTCGGGCACCATCGGCAGGTAGATGATGACCCGGTCGCCCTTCGCGACCCCGAGCGCCTGGAGTGCTCCGGCACAGCGCGCGGCCTGATCCTGCAACTGCGCATAAGTAATGGTCGTCCTGGAGTCGGTCACCGGGCTGTCATGGATAATGGCGGGCTGATCGCCGCGTCCCGCGCGCATGTGACGATCCACGGCGTTGTAGCAGGTATTGAGCATGCCGCCACTGAACCAGCGGTAGAAGGGTGGATTTGAACGATCCAGAACCTCATCCCAAGGTCGGTCCCAGTCGATGAGTTCAGCCGCTTCGCCCCAGAAGGTCGCTGGGTCGCTCATGGCGCGATCGTAGACGGTTTGGTAGCTCATGATTTCTCCTTCGATATCGGATGAGCATGAATGATATCGTGGCACGGCTCGAGCGGTTGACGGATCGTCCAGAGATCCTTGAAGCCCTTTGACGCCAACCGGATCGAACTCGCTTTTAACCTCGGTGACAGCACCATGGGCTCCATTCCGAGCAAAGTCGTTGGCGGTCGAACGTACGTCCATGTCGATGTCCTGCCCCTGCTGGATGCCGCAACCGCGGCGCGTGTCGTGGAGGCGGAACGATTGGCCCGACGTGAGCGTGGGACGGATTTTAATCTGGTGCGCGTCGATGACGCAGGCCCCTGCATCGCACTGCTGAATTACCCATCTTTTGACGACGAGCCTTTTCCGGCGCTGCGCGAGAGTTGGCTGGTCGATCTCGGTCAAGCGACCGTAGGCTATCGGACCTATGCCGACTCGCTCAATCCGCCGATCCTGCACCGTAAGGAACTGCTCCTGCCCGCCGATCATCCACGGCGTGAAGAGTCTGCCGCGCTCACCGCGACCTGCGAGTCCATCGGTCTGTTTGACGAGTCCAAGCGTATTGGCTACCGCCGCCAGTGGCTGGCGCTGGTGCGCGAGAAGGGGTATCGCATCGAGGGCCATGCGCTGGTGCCGCTGGGCAACGACGACTCGGACCTGGACGACGAGGAGCCGGCTCCGGCGCATGCCGGCTGGCAGGCGTCGCGCCATCTGACGGCACTGACGCGCTACGGCTTCTCGGCGCCGGTGCAGTCGCTGGCGCGGCATGGGTTTCTGGATGGCCGCTATCGGCTGTTCGACTATGGTTGCGGGCGCGGCGACGATGTGCGGGGGCTGGTCGAGAATGGCCTGGGCGCCGCCGGCTGGGATCCTTTTCATGCGCCGGACCAACCCATTCAGTCGGCGGACATTGTCAATCTCGGCTTCGTCATCAATGTGATCGAGGACGTCGACGAACGTCTGGCGGCGCTGACCCGTGCCTGGTCGCTGGCGGAGCGGCTGCTGGTGGTCTCGGTGATGCTGGCCAACCAGAATGCCCCGCGCGGCGAGTGCTTTCGCGATGGCGTCATGACCCGGCGCGGCACGTTTCAGAAATATTTCAGCCAGGCCGAGATCAAGGCGTTTCTAGAGCAGGCGCTCGACACGGAGGCCATTCCGGTCGCGCCGGGTGTGCTTTATGTCTTTCGGGACAAGGATGCCGAGCAGCGTTTTCTGCTCAACCGCTACCGCCCTTCGGCTCCGCTCAGGGCAAGCTCTTCTTTGCTCAGGGAACGGCGTTGTGAAAAAGGGCTTGCCCTGAGCGGAGCCGAAGGGAAGCCGCGCCGGGATCGCGCGGCGGAAAAATACGCCGCCTTGCGGGAGCCATTGGACCGCCTCTGGGAGCGTTGGTTGAGTCTGGGTCGCCCGCCGGACACGTCCGAGGTGGATGATCCGGTCGCCTTAACCGAAGGTTTCGGCTCTTTGCCCAAGGCGCTGCGTTTCCTGGCGACGCGACATGATCCGGCCGAGATCGAGCAGGCCGCCGCCGCGCGCACCGCCGATCTGACGGTCTATTTCGCCCTGATGCAGTTCGCGCGACGTAAGCCTTACAGCCATCTGGAACGCGGACTGCAACAAGATATCAAAGCGTTCTTTGGCGACTATGCCGCCGCGAAGGCACACGCACTGGAGCTGCTGTTCCGAATCGCAGACGTGGAGTCGCTCGAAGCGGCGTGTCGGCAGGCCGCCGAGCAGGGGCTGGGCTGGCTCGATCCGGGCCAGTCGCTGCAACTGCATGCGAGTTTGGTCGAGCGGTTGCCGCCGCTGCTGCGGATCTATGTGGGTTGCGCCGCCATACTCTATGGCGACGCCCGTCATGCCGATCTGGTGAAAATCCATATCGGTTCCGGCAAGGTCAGCCTGATGCGTTATGACGACTTCGCGGGCCAGCCGCTGCCGCGCCTGATCGAACGGGTCAAGATCAAGCTGCGCGATCTGGATATCGAGTATTTCGCCTATGGCGAGGAGTACGCGCCGCCCTATCTCTTCCATAAGTCGCGCTATCTCAACGAGGAATTTCCGAACTACCCCGAGCAGGTCGCGTTCGAGCAGGCGCTCGATGACCTGGGTCTGTTCGATCTGACCGGCTATGGCCCGTCGCCCGAAGCGTTCCTGGAGACGCTGGCCCGGCATCGCTGGACCCTCGCCGGATTCGATCTGGTTCGCCCCCGGACCCTGGCGGAGCTGGACGCTCCCTGCGGACGTTTTCTGACCTTCCGGCAACTCATCGCGTGCGGCGAGACCCAGGCCGGCACGGGTCTGCCCAATCTGCCCCGACAGCCCGAGAGCTACGATGCGCTGCTGGAGCTGGCGGAGCGGGTGCTGGATCCGGTGATCGACTACTTCGGGATGATCCGCCTGACCTACGGTTTCTGTTCGCCCCAACTCGCCCGCCAGATCCCCGGTCGCATCGATCCCAAGCGCGACCAGCACGCCGCCCATGAACTGAACCGCCTGGGCAAGTCGGTGTGCGACCGTCTGGGCGCGGCGGTTGATTTCATCGTCGAGGACGAGAGCATGCTGGAGGTGGCCCGCTGGATCGTCGCCAACACGCCCTTCGATCGGCTGTATTTCTATGGCGACGACCTGCCGATCCATGTCAGTCATGGGCCGAACCGGGATCGCCAGATCGTCTTGATGATCGCAGGCAAATCCAGGCGTCTGGTGCCGCGGGTGGTGTCGAGTCTTCCCGAGGCCGGGGCGTGAGGGTCGGCTTGACGCTCCTCCGCCGGCCACTGGCAAGAGACGCCTACCGGTCCGGACGCCGTCGTGGGCAGGGCGCGCCGCCGACTCGCCGGCAGTCGCGCCGGATCAGAACTCGCCGCTTGTTCTGCGTCGCAGAAGATAGATGTCCATCAGCCAGCCTTTCGCGTCCCTGACCTCGGACTTGGTTTGCAGCAGATCGGCAAGGACATCGTCCACCGGGCCGGCGACCAGAACCTCGTCGGGACAGCCCAGATAACCGCCCCAGTAGATGTCCATGTTCTGCCCCGTGTAGCGCCGGAAGGAGGCATTGTAGTCGAGCATCACCACGGCGTTATCGATCTCGGCCGGATCGCAGGTCTCGACGTGGCGGCCCGTGGTGATGGTGATGTTCTCGCCGACGCGGTTGAGCGGGATCTTGTGCCTGGCGGTCAACACCTGGACCGAGGTGATTCCGGGAATGATCTCGAAATCGAGGGCGCCATTCGAGCGGGCGGTCAGGTCGGCGATCAGCGAGACGGTCTGGTCATAGAGCGATGGATCGCCCCAGAGCAGCAGTGCGCCGTTTTGGCCATCCGCCAGCTCGTCGGCGATCAGTCCTTCGAAGAGGGCGCGCTTCTCGTCGTGCCAGCTCTGGACGCCTTCCTTGTAACCCCCGGCGTCCATGCGCCGGGCCGGACTGGCCGCCGTGACCACGCGGTAACCCGTGTCACCCAAGTAGTGACTCAGGATGTCCTGGCGCATCCGCAACAGATCCTCCTTGCCGCGACCCTCCTTCTCCAGCATAAAGAAGACATCGACCTGCTTGAGTGTGTCGATCGCTTGGACCGTCAGGTACTGAGGGCCGCCTGGACCCATGCCAATCAAATAGAGTTTCTTCATCTAAGCCATTAAATCGCGTTAAATCTTTCTAAAATTAGGCTGTTGCGAGTGCGTCCATACCTTCGTGGATGTCCGGTCGATCGAATCGTTGAGTCTTGACGTTCCTGGACTCCAGGACTGGATCGATGGCGATTCTAGCGAGTCGTTGGTATGATTCTCAGGTCGGTGAGACTCATGCATTCTCCCACCCTGCGGCCTCTGAGTGGCCATCGTCTCCAAGGACGTCCCTGGTCGACTGTTCTTGCTAACTCCGGAGCTGACAATGCGTATCCTTTTTGTCCACCCAAACTATAGCGCCGGTGCCGCCGATATTGCTGGCAATTGGTCGCCGGCCTGGGTCGCCTATATCGCGGGCTATCTGAAGGGAGGCGGCTACCAAGACTATCAGTTCGTCGACGCCCTGGTGGACAAACTGGATGACGATCAACTGCGCGTCGCCATCCGCGAAGCCAAGGCCGACATCGTCGCGACCACGGCCATGACGCCCATGATCTACACCGCGCAGCGCGTGTTGCAGATCGCCAGGGAGGAATGTCCCAACGCCATCACCGTGCTCGGCGGTATCCATGGCACCTTCATGTACAAGCAGGTGCTGTCCGAGGCACCCTGGATCGACGTCATCGTGCGTGGCGAGGGCGAGGCCGTTACCCTCAATCTCGTGCGCTGCATCGACGAGGGCCGCTGGCCGGCCGAGCGCGGGAAGATCCAGGGCATCGCCTATCTGGACGAGAATCAGCAGGCGTTCGCCACGCCGGCGGAACCCTCCATCAAGGACGTCGATTCCATCTGGCCGGACTGGGGCGTTCTGGAGTGGAAGAAGTACATCTATATCCCGCTCGGCGTGCCGGTCGCCACGCCCAACATGGCGCGCGGCTGTCCCTTTACCTGTAGCTTCTGCTCGCAGTGGAAATTCTGGCGCGACTATCGCGTGCGCGATCCCAAGCGCATGGTCGACGAGATCGAGGAGCTGGTAAAGGTCCATGGCATCGGCTTTTTCATCCTCGCCGACGAAGAGCCGCAGATCAACAAGGCGAAGTTCGTCGAGTTCTGTCAGGAACTGATCGACCGCGACCTCGGCATCCACTGGGGCATCAACACCCGTGTCACCGACGTGATGCGCGACGAGGATCTGCTGCCCTTCTACCGCAAGGCCGGTCTGGTGCACATCTCGCTCGGGACCGAGGCCGCCGCGCAGCTCAACCTCGACCGCTTCGTCAAGGAGACCACGATCGAGCAGAACAAGCGCGCCATTCAGCTCCTGCAGCAGAACGGCATCGTGACCGAGGCGCAGTTCATCGTCGGCCTCGAAAACGAGACCCGCGAGACCCTGGAGGAGACCTACCGGATGGTCATGGACTGGGGCGCGGACATGGCCAACTGGTCGATGTACACCCCCTGGCCCTTCTCCGATATGTTCACCGAGCTGGGCGACAAGGTCGAGGTCTTCGACTACTCCAAGTACAACTTCGTCTCGCCCATCATGAAGCCCGATAACATCGACCGCGCCGAGCTGCTCGACGGGGTCATGGCCAACTATCGGCGCTTCTACATGCGGAAGATGCTCTTTCAGTATCCCTGGGTGAAGGATCCGTTCCGCCGTCGTTATCTGCTCGGCTGTATCAAGGCGTTCCTCAAGAGCGCCATGGAGCGTCGCTTCTATCAGTTGGGCAAGCAGAATTACTGGGGGCCGACGTTCAAGAAATTCATCAAATTCGACTACGACAAGACCCGGTCCAAGATCGTCGAGCCGGATCACAACGCCTGGAAGAAGGCGCCCGCGGCCAAGCGTCCGGCGGTGAGTGCGGTCGGCATGGCACCGCAGGCCTGCGGTGGCGGCGGCTTGCTGATGGACGAGTTCAGCGGCAACGGGGCCGCCACGAGCTGCAAGCCGGGGGGGTGCGGCGGCGGTGGCACGCAGCAGTTGCCCGAGAACGAGGTCTTCGTCTCTTTGCCAACGGTGCCCAAGGCCAAGGCGCAGGCCGTCCAAGAGGCCTGATCCCGCGCTGACCCGGCCGCCGGCCGGATCGCATGCCACTGCATCGCGCCCCCGCCTCGTGGGGGCGTTTTTGTTGGTGCGCTGTGCCGCTCAAGTCGGGCAACAGTTGATGGGCACTTTCTTACCTGGGGCGGCGGCCCCGCCCGCGATCGCTCCGCCCCGATCTATCCAAAATCCGAGATGCCTCAATGCCCGATACCGTTCCGACCATCCAGATCGACCTGCCGCCGCTCCGCGACAGCGGCCCGCGTCGCGCGCGTGTGCTGATGATCCAGGGGACCGCCTCGGATGTGGGCAAGAGCCTGTTGGTGGCGGGGCTCTGCCGCGCCTTCTCCCGGCGCGGGCTGGTGGTACGGCCGTTCAAGGCGCAGAACATGAGCAACAACGCGGCGGTCACCATCGATACCGACGCGCCGCCCGGACCGGATGGCGAACAGCCGCGCGGCGAGATCGGACGTGCCCAGGCGCTGCAGGCGCGCGCTTGCGGCGTTCCGCCCTCCATCCACATGAATCCTGTGCTGCTAAAGCCGCAGACCAATATCGGTTCGCAGGTGGTGCTGCGCGGGCGCGCGCTCGGCAACTGCCCGGCGCGGGTCTATCACGAGATGCGTCATGGCCTGATGCCGGCCGTGATGGACAGCTTCGAGCGGCTGTGCGCCGAGGCCGATCTTGTGCTGATCGAGGGCGCGGGCAGCGGCGCCGAGGTCTATCTGCGCAAGAGCGACATCACCAACATGCACTTCGCCGAGCGCGCCGGGGCGCCGGTGGTCGTCGTCGGCGACCTGGACAAAGGCGGAACCATGGCCTCGCTGGTCGGCACCTGGCTGCTGCTCGATCAGCCGGATCGAGATCGGGTGGTGGGCTACATCGTCAACAAGTTCCGGGGCGACTTCTCGCTCTTCGAGCCGGCCTGCAAGACCATCACCGAGCACACCGGCTGGCCCTTCGTCGGCATGGTGCGCTGGTTCGAGGGGGCCGACCGGCTGCCGGCCGAGGATTCGCTTGCGCTGGAGCGTCCCACCGAGACCAGCGGCGGCACGCTCAACGTGGCCATTCCGCGTCTGTCGCGGGTGGCCAATTTCGACGACATGGATCCGCTCGCCGCCGAGCCGAGCGTCAACCTGCGCTGGATCAACCCCGGTCATCCGATCCCGGCCGAGACCGACGTGGTCATCCTGCCCGGTTCCAAGGCCACCCGCGCCGATCTGGACGTCTTGCGCCGCGAGGGCTGGGATATCGACATCCTGGCTCACGTTCGCCGAGGCGGGCGCGTGGTCGGACTCTGCGCCGGTTTCCAGATGCTTGGCCGCGTCGTGCGCGATCCTTTGGGCATCGAGGGCGAGCCGGGCGAGACGCCTGGGCTGGGACTCCTGGACATCGAGACCGAGATCGGCGGCGACAAGCGGCTGATCGAGATCGACGGCCAGGAGCAGCGCAGCGGCTGCCGGATCACCGGTTATGAGATGCACATGGGGCGCACCACTGGCGTCGGACTGGAACGCCCCTGGCTGCTGCTCGACGACGGCGCGGGCGAGGCGCGTCCCGAAGGCGCCATGACCGCGGACGGACGGGTCATGGGCGGCTATCTGCACGGCATCTTCGGCGCGGACGCCTTTCGCGCGCACTGGCTGGAACAGGTCGGGGCGCAAGCCGCCCGGATCGACTTCGAGGCCAGGGTCGAGGCCGCGCTGGATGACCTGGCCGATCACTGCGAGGCGTGCCTGGATCTGGATGCGTTGCTGAAGTTAGCCCGCTAGGGCAGCCAGTCTTTCGCCAAGGCGGCGCTCGATGAAGCCTTCCCGCCGGAAGATGCCCGTGCTCTCGCTCGTCCACTGGAATTCCATGACACCCCCGAGCATGGGAGCTGGCTCAACATCGCCGAGATCGAGTTGGCGGTCTTGTCGAACAGGTGCTTGTCACCGCGCATGGCCGATGAAGAAACCCAGCGACGCGAGATCGTCGCCAATGTCAGCGAGCGCAACGCCAAGGCGAAACCCGCTAAATGGCGGTTCGCTAACCAGGATTCTCGTCATAAGCTGGCGCGACTCTCTCTGCGTGTTTCAACGTGACTGACTACGAAGAGGGATTGCCATGAGCGGGATCCCGTTAGTGGGGTAAAAAACTCGGCAACGAGAAATCCAAAGAGGCCCATTCCGCGCGCTGGGTATATGCCGCACTGTGTGACTTGAAAGGAAACGTTCAGGCGCGCGATCTCGTTCGCTTCCTGAGGATTGCGGCAAATTTGGAGTCAGAGCGGTCAGAGCGGATAGGGCAAACATGGCCTGATCGCGTCTTGGTACCAGAATCTCTGCGCAAGGCTATTCCTCTCTGCAGCGTCGAGAAGGTGACCGAGGCGAAGACAGAGATTGCGCCCTTGCGAAAATGGGTGAAACTGATGGAGCAAGAAGGCATCCGAAACCTCAAGGTTCCCTTCAGCATGCAACAGGCACAACTCGACACCACCTTGTTAACCCATCTTTAACATAACCCCATTGATAAACACCCCCAGATGGCATCTAACCATCTGATCTTTATGTACACGCCGGCCGAAAATCGCAATGTAGTGCCAAGTTATTCAATAGTGGAAGAGTAAAA
>NZ_NHSQ01000104.1 GCF_016653465.1 Thiocystis minor
CACGGTTTGATGAGGGAGGGCTGGTATCCTGTGACTACGATTCGGCTCGTGAGGCACCGCCAAACGAAAGGGGCGGCAACAGATAGGCCGGATCTACGGACACGGGATGCCTGCTCTCTACTCTACCCGAATCTTTCATCATCACCGCATCGACCGATCCGCTGCAAGATGACGATGCTGTTCTACAGGAAGAATACGGGGCCTATTCGGCTGAAAGGCATCTCGACGCGTCTGATCGAGTGTAACAACGAGGTGGCATCATGTTGGTCAAGATCGAGCACATTCCTCAAGGCTATCTGATCGAGCGAGCAGGTCTGCCAAACACGCTGCCCAAGAATCCATTCCGGGCGGAACTGACGTTAGTCGAAAAACCCGTCTCCCCGTCGTTGGGAGATGTCAGTCCATCGGCCAAGCTACACGCGATTCTCGACGGTGCGCAACCGGCGGCTGTCGGCAAGGATGACTATCTTGATTACCTGGCGGCCAAGTATTCATGAAGCGGTATTTCTTCGACGTCAATCTGGTGCTCGACCTGCTCTTGCAGCGGCAGCCGCATGTGGCCGTCGTCGATCGGGTCTAGACATGTTCAGGTGGTCAAGACGCCAGCCGTGGATTATCGGCAGATCGATGTCGAGGACAGTCTGATCGAGGCATCCGCCCGAACCATCCCCGATGCCCGCATCCTGACCCGCGACCGAGCATTTCTGGCCCGCAGCCCTCTGACGCTGTCACTCGAAGAATTCCTGCGTGCCAACGAACGGGATGAGGACACCGTTCCGTTTCTCGATCTCCAGGCGCCGCATCTGGAACTCCGCGCGGAGCTGGATGCCGCCATCGGCCGCGTCCTGAATTCCGGCTGGTACATCCTTGGCCCCGAGGTCGAAGCCTTTGAAGCGGACTACGCCACCTACTGCGAGGCCGATCATTGCATCGGCGTCGCCAACGGTCTCGACGCCTTGCACCTCGCCCTGCGCGCCCTGGACGTTGGCCCCGGCGATGAAGTCATCGTCCCCTCCAATACCTACATCGCCACCTGGCTGGCGGTCAGCCAGTGCGGCGCCACGCCGGTGCCGGTGGAGCCGGATGAACATACCTACAACCTCGACCCGAACCGGATCGAAGCCGCGATCACGCCGCGTACCAAGGCCATTCTCCCGGTGCATCTCTATGGCCAGCCCGCCGACCTGGACCCGATTCTGGCCATCGCGCGCCAGCATGGTTTGCGTGTGCTGGAAGATGCCGCGCAGGCGCACGGCGCGCGCTACAAGGGCCGGCGCATCGGCGCGCACGGCGACGCCGTGGCCTGGAGCTTCTACCCTGGCAAGAACCTCGGCGCACTGGGCGATGGCGGCGCCGTCACCACCAACGATCCCGAGATCGCCGACCGCCTGCGCGTGCTGCGCAACTACGGCTCGCGCGTCAAATACGTCAACGAGGTGCAGGGCGTCAACAGCCGGCTCGACCCGCTGCAAGCCGCCATCCTGCAAGTGAAACTGCGCCATCTCGACGACTGGAACGCCCGTCGCGCCGCCATCGCCGCGCGGTATCGCGAAGGACTGGCCGACACCGGCCTGATTCTGCCGCAGGTGCCCGAATGGGCGGAGCCGGCTTGGCATCTGTTCGTGGTGCGACACCCCCAGCGTGATGCGTTGCATAAGCGCTTGACCGAAGCCGGCATCGGCGCGCTGATCCATTATCCGATTCCGCCGCATCTGCAATCGGCTTATGCTGAATTGGGGTTCGGCGAAGGTGCGTTTCCGATCACGGAAGCCATTCATCGTGAGGTGCTGAGCCTGCCGATCGGGCCGCATCTGAGCGCGGCGCAGCAGGAAACGATCCTGGCGACCCTGTCATCCGCAAGCAAGCGAGCAGAATCATGAGTGTTGCCGGTCGGATCTTCTCTCGCTCTCTGTCGATTATCAGTCGAATAGCGTCCACATGGCGCGCTTGGCGATGGCTTGGAGAGGCGCCGTTTCACCGGCAATTACTCATCGGTCAAGGTATCCGTTCGCCCCTCGCCAATTGCGTAGCGGCTGGCAATCCGGCAAAAGCGATTCGCTCCATTGTCTAGCTCATCGCCTTCTTCCTACGCCCAGATCCTCAAATCCTCCTCGCTCATCGGTGGGGCGCAAAATCGCCGTTAAACCACGCACACCGCGAACAAAATACAAGGGTCGATCAGCGCATCCACCAGCAAGGTTCGCCAGTGGCGCAGCACAGTGGATGCGGCGCGGTTGGAGCCGGGAGCGATTCCGCAGACCCTGCCGCGCGCCTGATCCACCCGACCGAACGCGCGCCTCGACCGCTTGCGCGACGCCGCGAATGCCGTCATCATTTTGCTCCCGAATCAACCCGACCCACTGGCCGATGCCTTGGACTGCTGCATGGAAGGATCCCGTCGAACGCGCCCGACTGACGACCAATGGCCGCGCCGCTGTCGAGCGGCATGCCGGCAAGGCCGCCGGCACCAGGGCCGACCGGGCCAGCCTCCGCGAACCCTCCAGCCGGACGGGGCATTCGCCCCGTTCGGAAGCGTTTCCACCCTCGGCGTTCGGCGCGATGCGCGAGTGTTGGCAAAACGTGCGGGACGGGGTGAATACCCCGTCCCGCCTGAAGTCCTGCCTCCCGCTCGTGCCCAGGCTCCCGCGTGAGAATGCCATCGCACCGCTCCAGCGGTGCCTGTTGGCGACGCGACGCTGGAGCGTCGCAACCTGCTCCCACGCCGGAGCGTGGGAGCGAGAGAACGGGGTGAATACCCCGTCCCGCCTGAAAAAACGTGGTCTGTCCCGGTTTTTCCTTCAGGAAACAAAATCATGCAAATCGCCATCAACCTACCGAATGATTTCGTCGAAATGCAGACGGCGAGTGTCATCGAACGCGAAATGCGCGCAAGTTACGCCCTCGCGCTGTTCAAGGCGGGACGGATAACCTTGTCTAAAGGCGCCCAACTGGCCGACTTGACGGTCCATGACTTCATGAAGTCATGTAAGGATAGCCAGATACCCGTCATCGACATGACCAGGGAAGAGCTGATGGAGGATCTTGAATCCATGAGGCAAGCATGATCCTGGTCGCCGACTGCTCGGCGTTGATCGCGCTGGCATCCTGCAATGGCCTGCGCTGGCTGGAGGCGCTCTTTGCGACGGTGATCGTCCCGGAGGCCGTTGACCAAGAGGCGATTGTGAGTCACAAGCCGGAAGCGCAACAGTTAAAAGAATTTCTCAAGGATAAAGTCAGAAAGATCGATCCCGGCAGCGCCGTCTTGCTGGATGGATTTTCTGACCTTGGCGAAACCGAGGCCATGGTTTTAGACAAGCAATGCGCGGCTGATAAGTTGTTGATTGACGACAAGCGTGGACGAAGGGTCGCGCGGATCAATCACATCAGCACGATTGGCTCGCTTGGCATCCTGTTAGCCGCCAAACAGGCGGGCCTGATCGACCGGATTTCACCGTCTCTGGCCAAGCTCGACGACGCTGATGTGTTTATCTCAGCCGATCTCATCGCGACAGTGATGGATCTGGCGGGCGAGGAATGGCCGTTGTGAGATCCTATCTCGAACGAATAGGCAAAAGAGAGAAGGAAAACGTGGTCTGTCCCGGTTTCTCCCCCGGCGTGAATAGACTTATTCAGATTCAAGTTGGTTTGAATAGGTTTTTATGAGCGGTTCAAACCTGGTCACACCGTGGGTTCGCCGCCCAGTTTTCGACTCGCAATCCAGGAACTCTCTCGAATTCACGGAGGTTGTTCGTGACAACGATCAATCCTTGGCTTCTGGCATGCCCCGCTATCTGGCTATCATAGGCACCGATTTTTTGACCACGGAGTTCGAGTTCAGCAAGAATCTGGCCGCTGTGAGTCGCTGCATTTCGGTCAAAATCCAGTACCTCCAAACGCGCCGCAAAGCCCTCGATGACTCCCGTGTTCGCCTCTGGATTGGTTGATTTCTCAGCTCCCTTGGTCAACTCCATCAGCGTGATCGTGCTGATACTCAATTGGCCGTGATGGCGCCGGAATGCTTCCCGTACCTCCTGAGGCCGGTTCTTGATGGTGTATATGCAGGTACAGGTATCCAGCATATATTTGAGCATCAGAAATCCTCGCGCTCTTGCACGGAAGGCTGATTGCGATTGCTCATGAAATCAGCGCTCACACTGGGACCATCAAACCAGCTATCCCATGCCTCTCCGGCGGGTGTGATAATGCGAGTACGGCCGACAGCCACGATATCAACCTGCTTGATATCGTCTGGTAGAGCGACAGCCTTGGGTAGCCGCACGGCCTGAGAGCGGTTACTTTTGAATACGGTTGTTTGTTCCATTTATTCGCTTCGCATATCGTCAGGATATGCCAAGAGTATATCCAATCATAACCACAACGACAACGACAAGCCGCAGCGAAATGGTGACCCCGTGACCCCAAGCGGCGAGGTTGCGCCTCGCAGCCGAAATCAGCCACAACCGGCGACATGAAGATCCTCTATCTTGATGTCTGCGTCATCTGTCGTCCGTTCGACGAGCAGCAGCAACTGCGGATCAGGATGGAAAACAGACGCACTCTATTTGGTCCTCCGCCATATCGAAATCGGTCGTTATCGCGCTGCCGTCTCGCCGGTACATTTCAATGAAGCGAGCGCAATCCACGAGCGCGAAGAGCGGATGGAGGTCACCGCGCGACTGGAACGCCTCGCGATCCCGCTCGCACCTTGATCCAGCAACGCTTCGGCGCCTCGCCGCCCGAGGTCGAGGCGCGATTACAGGATGCCACACCGGAACAGTTGGAGCGCTGGGCGCTGCGGGTCTTGGACGCCGCCAGCCTGGACGACGTGTTGCGGTCGGACAGCGAGCATTAAATGATCTCGCTTGCGCGACGCCGCGAATGCGTCATCCTCTGCCTCCCGAATCAACCCGCCCCACTGGCCGATGCCTTGGACTGCCGCATGGAAGGATCCCGCCGAACGCGCCCGACTGACGACCAATGGCCGCGCCGCGGTCGAGCGGCATGCCGGCAAGGCCGACCGGGCCAGCATCCCCGAACCAGTGCTGCATTGCAAAACCTGACCGTATGCCGTAACAGGCTGATTAACTTGCTGGTTAAAGTCCAGCCGATGGAGTTGCTCGTACACCATTGTAGTGCCCCGGAGCGGCGTTTGGGTAACCAAGGGTCGTGAGTTCCGAG
>NZ_NHSQ01000105.1 GCF_016653465.1 Thiocystis minor
GATTGTGGGTTCCATCAGACCTCGCCGCCGCTTAATGGTGGCTGGGTCCAACCGCCGGATGCGGAAAACCGCATGTCCGGTGGTGTGGGAGGGCTGACGGGCGCAATCCCGTCAGCCCGACCCGATCCATGCCGCGCAACATCCGCGTCGAGCGTATCGATTCGAAGCCTTGGACACAGTGGCAGGGCGGACCATTCCGCCACGAATACAATTGATGACACGCCCTGGCTTCACAATTACTGACCACTGACCACTGACCACTGACCACTGACCACTGCGAATCATGATCCAAGACGAGCGGATAGTTATCGAGGGCTTCGCGGACGCGCTCTGGATCGAGCGGGGCCTGAGCGCGAATACGCTCGCGGCCTATCAGTCCGATCTGCGTGCCTTCGCTAACTGGATCGCGGCGGAACGCGGCTATGGCCTGGCCGCTGCCGCCCGCTCGGATCTGCTGGACTATCTGGCGCTGCTCTCACAGCAGGGACGCAAACCCCGCTCGACGGCGCGCCTGGTCTCCTGTCTGCGACAGTTCTATCAATATCTTCTGCACCTGGGTCTGATCCGCGAAGATCCGAGCGCCCGCGTGGAGGCGCCGAAACTGGGCCGCCCACTGCCCAAGAGTCTGAGCGAGTCCGAGGTCGAGGCGCTGCTGGGCGCGCCGGATACGCAGGATACTCGCGGACATCGCGATCGCACCATGCTGGAGGTGCTCTACGCCAGCGGCCTGCGGGTCACCGAACTGGTGACCCTGACGCCGAGCCAGGTCAGCCTGACCCAGGGGGTCGTGCGCATCGTCGGCAAGGGCGGCAAGGAGCGCTTGGTGCCCTTGGGCGAGGATGCTTGCGAATGGCTGAAAGACTATGCGAGGGGACCGCGCTTGGATCTGCTCGGTGGGCGGGTCAGTGCGTATCTGTTTCCGACTTCCCGCAGCGACTGCATGACGCGCCAGGCGTTCTGGCTCCTGATCAAGCGCTACGCGATCCTCGCCGGCGTGGTCAAGCCGCTGTCCCCGCATACCCTGCGTCATGCCTTCGCGACCCATCTGCTCAATCATGGCGCCGATCTGCGGGTCGTGCAGATGCTGCTCGGCCATAGCGACCTTTCAACCACGCAGATCTATACCCATGTGGCACGGGAGCGGCTCAAGCAGTTGCATGCGCGCCATCATCCCAGGGGCTGAGCGATGGCGAGGGTCGCGGAAGCGCAAAAATTCCAGGCTCGGCGGCAATATTTGGTATCTTGTCCCGCGCGATTCAAAATTTAAACACGTAAACCGCGTCAACTTCGACGCTTGTTCCAGTGGGTTGGGTCCGTATCGTGCCGCACCAACGACGCAGACCATGCCGAGCGCGGTTTCATGAGAGAGTCAACCATGCCATCGTTCGATGTCGTTTCCGAAATCGATCTTCAGGAAGTCCGTAACGCGGTCGATCAGGCCAATCGCGAGATTGGAACCCGGTTCGATTTCAAGGGCGTCGACGCCAGTTTCGCGCTGACCGACGGCAAAATTCTGATGACCGGAGAGCAGGAATTCCACCTCCAGCAGATGATGGATATCCTGCGTCAGAAGCTGGTCAAACGGAAACTCGATCTCGCCTGCCTGGATCCCGCAGAGCCAGTGTCCACCCTGAACGCTGCCCGTCAGGAGATTACGCTTAAGCAGGGCGTCGACACCGACACCGCCAAGCGGATGGTGAAGGCGATCAAATCAGAAAAGCTCAAGGTTCAGGCGCAGATTCAGGGCGACCAAGTGCGCGTCACCGGAAAGAAGCGCGACGATCTCCAGGAGGCCATCGCGCATCTGCGCGAGGAAGACTGGGGCTTGCCCGTACAGTTCACCAACTTCAGAGATTAGAGATTAGAGATCCCATCGCCATGAGAAGATTCCGTGATTTTGCCATTGCCGTGGCGTCCCTGACGCTCGCCACCGGTGCCTTTGCCGCCTCGCCCGAGCAGACCATTCGCGACGCCCTCGAAAAGACCGTGCCCGGCATCAAGATCAGCCGTATCGCACCGGCGCCGATCAAGGGGCTCTATGAGGTCATGGTGGGCACTGATTTGATGTATGTGACCAGCGATGGGCGTTATTTCGTCAATGGCCATATCGTCGATCTCAAGACCCGCGAGGATTTGACCGAACCGCGTCTGGCCGAGGCGCGCAAACTTCTTATCGATCGGCTTGGCGAGAGTCAGATGGTGACCTTCGGTGCGGCGGACGCCAAGCACACGGTCACCGTCTTTACCGACATCGAGTGCGGGTATTGCCGCAAGCTGCACAGTCAGATCGCCGAATACGGCAAGGAAGGCATCCGGGTGCGTTATCTGTTCTTCCCGCGCGCCGGCAAGGGCAGCCCGGCCTATGACGAGGCGGTCTCCGTCTGGTGTGCCGGCGACGATGCCGCGCGGCGCCAGGCCATGACCGATGCCAAGGCAGGAAAAAAGATCGAAGAGAAAACCTGCGACAATCCGATCGATGCGCACATGGCGCTGGGCGCCGATCTCGGGTTGCGTGGCACGCCCGCCATCCTGACCGAAAAAGGCGATCTGATCCCCGGCTATGTGGAGCCCAAGCGACTTGCGGCCGAACTCAATGGCGGGACGGGGAGTTGATCGCGCCAACTTGGATTCGCCGCTAGCCGTTTCGCTTCATGTCGCAGCGTCCAATCTCCGCTTTTCATCTCGTCTATGTCTGGCGCACCGACCAGGGTCGTGTGCGCGCGCGCAATGAAGACGCCGTTGTCGTCGACCCCGAGTGGGGGCTGGTGGTCGTCGCCGATGGTGTCGGAGGCGCCAGCGCTGGCGATGTGGCTAGCCATCTGGCGACCGAAACCATCGCGGATCGCTTTCGACGCCAGGCCATGCCGCGCAACGAGCCCGAAAAGGCGCGTCTGTTCGTCGAGGCCGCGGTCGCGGAGGCCAATATCAACATCTGGCGGCAGGGAAGGGAACAGCGCGACTTTGCTGGAATGGGCACGACTGTGGTCGTTGGTTCCGTGGGTTGGGATTGGCTGGCCATTGCCCATGTCGGCGATTCGCGCATCTATCGATTAAGAGAAGATGATTTCGAGCAACTGTCTCGCGACCATTCCTTTATCCAGGAAGTGATCGACCAGGGTTTTTTCACCTCGCGCGAAGATGCCAAGCGCTATGGCATCGGCGAGAATATCCTGACACGCGCATTGGGCTCGTCGCCGGTCGTCAAGATTTCCTCCGATGTCATCGCGCTGGCCGCGGGTGACCTCTTTGTGTTCTGTACCGATGGCTTGACCGGCATGATTCCGGATGATTGGATGCGCCAGATTCTGATGTCCGTGGACGAGAACTCGCTCGACTCGGCCGCCGATGCACTGATTCGCATCGCCAATGAGCGCGGCGGCAATGACAACATTACGTTCGCGCTGATTCAGGTGGGCGAGCGATTAAGCGGCTTCCAGAGTTAAACCTACGCGGTTTTGAGCAACTCTGGCCTAAGCGTTGAATCGAGTTCAGAATGCGGGGATTGCGGGTTTCTTGAGAAATGAAAGCCCGCGAGGTCGCGGGCTTGGCGAGCAAAAGCGGAATGCAATCAAGCGAGTTCGTCGGTCTCAATCTGCTGCATCAAGCCGAAACTCTTGACGAAGGGATTCGCCATGCGCGGATCCTTGAGCATGGCCTTGTAATCGCCGACCTTGAACTTGAGTTTGCCGGTCGCGAAGGCAGTGCCCATGCCCATCATGCCGATGCCCTTTTCGACCCATTTGAGCCAATCCTTGAGGTCGGCTCGCATGTCCCAGTTAGCGGGCGGATCGCTTTCCGACCAGGCGCCGGCGCGCACGCAGACGCCATTTTCGACCACGAACACCCCGCGCGGGTTCTCCTCGTCCTTGAAACCGCAATAGATCACGGAGTCGAAATTGATCTCGGCCAGTTTATCCTTGACCTCGGGCTCGGCATTCCAGGCATCCTTGAGATGGTTCATCCAGTCAGCGGAAAAGAGTGCGGCCATTGTGATCGGTCCTCCAGTGTGGGCAGCGAAAGAGCCAGCGCGGAGATCGCGGTGGCTGAAAATAAGCCTGAAAAAACGTTTGACTCGCAAAAACGCAAGCTAAACAAAGGATTTTGAATGGCTGTTTGATGCCTGCTGCTCACCGGCCGGATCTTCCCTGAGTATCGCCGCAGGGCGCATCCTCTTGGAGTGACAGCAGTTTATAGTTCTTCGCAGCCTTTGCACGGGCTTGCATCACTCCAAATTCTATCAGGATCTGGCGGAAAGAATACCCGCGAGAATCAGCCGAGCGTATAACCGGCATCTACGTTTAGTGTTGCGCCGGTGATCAGCCGGGCGCGCGAGGAGGCGAGAAAGAGTACAGCGTCGGCGACATCCGCGGGGGTGACGATCTGTTGCCCGAGGACATGACGACGCTGGACGGTGGATTCGATCAGTTCGGTTTGGCCGCCCCACATCTCCGAGGCGACCACGCCGGGCGCGACGCCGTTGACGCGAATACCGCGCGGCCCAAGCCCCAGGGCCAGCCGCCGGGTCAGCATGTCGAGCCCGGCCTTGCTGACCGAATAGCTGGTCGAGGTGCAGGAGGCGAACGGATGCTGGGCGCAGGCCGATGAAAGATTGATGACGACCGGCGCGGTGCCGCGCTCCAGAAGTTCGGCGCAGGCTTGGGTCAGCGCGAAGGGGGCGATCAGATTGGCCTCCAGGGTCGCCCGCCAGGCATCGACGCTTTCTTCCAGATCCCCGGAATCGAGGATGACTCCGGCGTTGTTGACCAGCACGTCCAGTCGGCCGGACTGCTCGGCGATGCTCGCGACCAGTTGCGCGCGAAAGTCCGCGTCCGTGACGTCGCCGACCAGGGCGATCAGCGTTCCGTTGACGGTCTGCTCCGACCAGCGTTCGGTTAGCCGTTCCAGCTTTCCGGGATCGCGCCCGAAGGTATACACCCGGTCGCCGGACGCCAGAAATCCCGCCACCAGTCCGGCGCCGATGCCAGAGGTGCCGCCGCTGATACAGACCACGCGGCCCGCATGATCCGGATGATCGTTCGTCTTTGACATTGCGTTAATCAATTTCGTGTTCTTCGCGTTTTTCGCGGTTCAACGGCTTTTTCCAGGTTCATCGCTCGCGCTGTCCCAGATTGGCGTGGATCAGCGCCCCGTTCAGCACTGGCGCATGAGCCGCGAAGGCGACCGCCTCGGCGATCTCCTCCGGCTCGATCAGACGGTCAAAGGCGGAGAGTCCCGTGATCGCGGCCAGCGTGTCCGGGTTGTCGCCGATCAGCGCGCGCAGTTGCTCGGTGTCGGTGAAACCGGGACAGATCATGCAGGTATGGATGCCGCGCCCGGCGAGATCCTGACAGGTCGCGCGCATCATGCCGGCCAGCGCATGTTTGGCGATGACATAGCTCGCCACCCCCGGCACCGCCTTTTCGGCCAGGGTCGAGCCGATGTAGATCAGGCTCGAACCCCGGCCCATGCGGGGAACCACCAGTTGATTCAACCCATTGGCGGCCAGGATGTTGAGTTCGAGCGCCGTGCGCAGATCCGCGCTGGGAAGGCTGTCGATCCGATCCGAGCGCATGACGGAGGCGTTATGGACCAGGCAGACCCGCCCGGCATTGGCAAGCCACGGCTGAAGCGGCGCATCCAGCGAGGCCACCGCATCGGGTTCGGCAAGATCGCAAGCGAGATTCTCGACTCCAGACTCGGGACAGGGATGGCGCGAGAGGTTGACGACGGCCCAGCCGTCGACCAGAAAGCGGGTGGCGATGGCGCGCCCGATGCCGGAGCTGGCGCCGGTGACGATCAAGAGGTTCATGCGGAAGACTCCCAGGATGAAAAGGCCCATTGTCCGAGTCCGGAGGAGACGCCGAGTTCGATGACGCGCAGATCCTGGCCGGCCAGTTCGGGGCGTTCGCGCAGTCTGGCGAGGAACAGCGCCGCCAGTTCCTCGATGGTGACGTTGCGGATCGGCAGGGGCAGGACATCGCGTTCCAGAAAGGGGATCCGCTCGTCGGCGAAGAGGGCGAAGACCATTCCCTCCTGACGCTCGATGCGCAGATAGGGCGAGCGTTGCGGCAGTAGGACCTGCTCGTCAAGTTGATCGCAAAGATCCTTCAGCGCTCGTTTGAGCACCACATAATCGAAGGCGAGCCCGTCATCGTCCACCGCTGCCGTGACGGCGCAGCGGACTTGAAAGTTGTGGCCATGGAGATTTTCCCGCTCGGTCGCCGAGAAGAGGGTAAAGTGGCCGGCGCTGAAATTGAGATAGTCCTTGCCGATCTCGATTCGAGTCAGGGGTTGCTGGGACGTCACCGTGGTATCTCCTGATCTGCGGGACTGTTTCCTTCCGGGATGGGCGAGCGGGAATTCGACTGCTCTTTACGAGGCGAAAGCGCTCATCCCGGATCGGGATGTCATTTAGGCGCCGTCCATCAACAACTTCCCTCTGTATCGGCGACTCGTCCGTCGGTTTCAGCGATTCGGGAAATCATTACTGGACGGTTTCTTAAGTTGGGGCGTCTGGTCCGGCGGATAAACCCCCGCCGCGATCTTCATCGAAACGCGCGCCCGACAGCGGCACGAAGACCACGACCGGGTTGACGGGCGTCAGTTCCGCCTCGCCCTGACCGTCACTGGTCGCGTAATGGACCAGTGCCCGTTGCAGCACCGGAAACCCCATGAAGAGTCCGAGCGCGGCGGAATCCAGCCGGTCTGGGCGGTCGCAGCGAAAACGGTAGCGCGCCGTCAAATGCGCGGGCTCCGCTGTGCCGGGGTCTTGACCGCGCATGCTGGTCCGCCGACGGTCGGAGAAATGGGCCTCCACCCTGGACTCGATCAGCCGGCAGTCGGCATTGGTGTTGAAGCGGATCATGCCGTCGCCGGCCTTCAGGTTCTCCCTGGCCAGACGCAGCGTTTCGCGCTCGTCGGCGGTCGCTGGCGCATGCTCGAAGCCGACCAGGGTTGCCGCCGGCGCGCTCAGGTCAACGAGAACCTCGGGACCGTCGGCGTTAATCGTCATGCGCGCGGTTCCCTGTACAGGCGCGGTCAGCTGGCGGGGCGGCGTTTGCCGCGCGCTCGCCGCTCCCCAAAATCCGATGGCGACGATCAGGATCGCCAGTCGGCGGCAGGCTGCGAGACGTGGCGACAGAGTCATCTCGCGTTTCAATCCGTCGACTTTCCGGCGCAGTCCGCGCAGGTGCCGATCACCTCCACCACCCGCCGTCGGGCACGGAAGCCGGTCTCGCTGGCGGCGGATTTCAGACTTTGGGCGATGGCCTCGTCCTCCAGCTCGGTCACCAAGCCGCAGTCGGCGCAGATGAGGAATTGGCTGGAGTGCGGATGATCCGGGTGGGTGCAGCCGACATAGGCGTGCAGACTCTCCAGCTTATGTACCAGTCCCTGCTCCAGTAGAAAATCCAGCGCCCGGTAGACCGTCGGTGGCGCCAGCGGGCGCGAGCCGTCGCGCATGGCTTCCAGGATTTCATAGGCGCCAAGCGGCCGGCCCGCGGCGCAAAGGATGTGCAGCACCTGTCGCCGTTGCGCCGTGAGACGCACGCCTCGCCGCTGACAGAGCGTATCGGCCTCTTCAAGCGCGGTTTCGGGCGGTTTGACATCCATCGGCGCGACCTCTCGTTCAGGTTTGGGTTGCCTGACGCAGCGCGCCGCGCCAGGTCAGAAAACGGCTCAACAGCGCCGACAGCACATAGACGCCGCCGGCCAGCAGAATCATGGTCGGACCCGCCGGCAGATCGGGACCATAGGAGAGTCCCAGCCCCAGCGAGGTGAAGAGTCCGCCGAGCAGGGTCGCGATCACCATCATGCCGCCGAGCGAGTGGACATAATGGCCGGCGATGGCGGCCGGCAGGGTCAGCAGGGCGATCACCAGGATCAGACCGACCACCTGGATCAGCAGCACCACGGTCACGGCCACCAGACAGAGCAGCAGCAGATAGAAGAAGGCCACCGGCACGCCGCGCAGTCGGGCGAATTCCTCGTCGAAGATGACGGCAAGGAATTGACGATAGAAGAGCGCCACGGTCAGCATCAGCACCAGATCCAGGCCGGCCATGAACCAGAGTTCGCGAGTCGGAACCAGCAGGATGTTGCCGAATAGAAAGCTCATGAGATCCGCGGCATAGCCGGGCGTCTTGGCGATAAAGAGGATGCCGATGGCCATGCCGATCGCCCAGAGCGCGCCGATCAGGGTGTCTTCCTGCATCTTCCAGAACAGACGCACGGTTCCGATCAGCAAGGCCGAGAGAATGGCGGCGAACAATGCGCCCAGCAGCGGGTCGAAGCCGTAATAGAGCGCGGCCCCCATGCCGCCGAGCACCGAATGCGCGATACCCCCGGCCATGAAGGCGATGCGCTTGACGACCACGAAGGTGCCGATCACACCGCAGCCGATGCTGGCCAAAAGACCGGCCAGTAGGGCGGTCTGGAGAAAGGCGTGTTCGCTCAGGGCGGAAAGGAATTGACTCATAAATTAAACCGCGTCTAGCGTGATATGGAGAGTTGCGAGTGAACTTGGCCTGCCGTTATCCGCGGTAATTGGCAAGACGCGGTTAAAATGATAAAAAATAAACACTTAAAACGCGTCCGCTGCAACGTCTTTTGGCTCATCCGTGGCTGAGTCGGTACACAAACATCACATACCCGACCGGACGCGTTTTAATGCCGATGCGCGACTAGGCGCACATGCCCGCCGTAGAGTTGCTGGATGGTCTCGGCATTCACCGCGTCGGTCCCATGATAAAGGAGCGTGCGGTTCAAACAGGCAACCCGGCTGACATAGTCCGAAATAAAGGCGATATCGTGCGAGACCAGCAGAATCGTCAGGCGTCGGTTCAGCACCGCGAGCAGATCGAAGATGTCGCTTTCGACCCGCTGATCGATATTGGCGGTCGGCTCGTCGAGGATGAGGATTTCCGCCTCTCCGGCCAGCGCCCGTGCCAGCAGCACCCGTTGCAACTGACCGCCGGACAGGGTGCCGATCCGCCGCCGGGCTAGATCCAGCGCCTCCACCTCCTCCAGCGCCCGCCGCGCGGCGTCCCGATCGGCCGCCCGATGCCAGCCAAGCATCGGCCCGATGCCCAGCCGCCCCATCGCCACCGCCTGTTCCACCGAGATGGGGAAATCGCGCGGGAAGCTCGGGAATTGTGGGACATACCCGATCCGCCGCGCGGCCTGTCGGGGCGGCTGGCCGAGTACCCGAATCTGTCCGGTCTGAGGCGCAAGCAGACCCAGGATCAGCTTCAAGAGCGTGCTTTTGCCGCCGGCATTGGGTCCGACCAGCCCGACGAATTCGCCGGGCGCAATCGATAGATTCACCTGCTCCAACACCAGCGCATCGCCATAGGAAAAACTGAGATCCCGCACGAGAATGACCGGCGCCTCCGGGCGTTCGGCGGCAGGCGGGATCGCGGAAGCCTTCTCCCTGTGATCGAACGGAGACGGCGGAAGCGTGTGTGCGAACATGGCGGGTATCCGGCGGAAAGGCTCGAATTCGTTCAATCGGCATTAACTGAATAGTATAACGTCTTTCATTCCGCTGCTTCGATCCCGCCATCCTGAGAGGACATCCGGCGCCGGTAGGATTAGGATTGCCCGCACCCGGAATCCGACGCCAAATCCTAATGACCATCTCCACGCAATTTTATTGGGCCGCCGGCCTGAGCCTCTATGTGCTGGCCGTTCTCTTTCTGACCCGACTGCCCTACCGGCGGATGGTGGAGCGTGGCATGGAGCCCATCCGGGCGGTCTATTACAACCGCAAGATTGTGCACATGCTGGCTGGAGGTGTCGGTTCGGTGATGGTCCCGCTGGTCTTCAGCGATCCCTGGTATCCGCTGGTCAGCGGATTGCTGTTGACGCTCCTGCTCGATGTGGCGCATGTCACCGGACTGAGGTTCTACTGGTTCCAGACTGGCGAGAACCGCAACGACGTCAAGTTCGCGCTGATGTGGGCCACCTCGGTCTCGCTGCTCTGGTGGATTCTGGAGAATCCCTGGCTCGCGATTCTGCCTTCACTCTATATGGCCTTCGGTGACGGCGTGACCGGGATCGTGCGCAATGCCGTCATCCGCAAACGCTCCAAGAGCCCCATCGGTAATGTCTTTATGTTGCTGGTCTGCGCGCCCATGGGTTGGATCATCGGCGGGCTGGCGACCCCGGCCATCCCGCTCTGGGGGCTGCTCTCGGCGATCGTGGCGACTGTGATCGAACGCTACGAATTTGGCCCCATCGACGACAACATTTTGATTACGGTTTCGGCCTCCGCAGTGCTTCTGTTGGGCACCTATTGGGGACCGCTGATGTAATGCACGACTAAAAAACCTTGGTGAGCGCAAAACCCGCGAGCAGCAGGAAAAAGACACCGCTTGCTTGATGCAGCCGATGCAGCGGCATGGACCTCAGCAATCGGCATCCCACCAGCACGCCTAGCGCCGAGGTCACGGACAAGGCAAGGGTGGCGCCGATCCACACCGATAGCGGCGGTAGACTGCTCGCCAGACCGGCGACCGTCAGTTGCGTCTTGTCGCCCATTTCGGCCAGCAGGATCATCAGGAAGGTCGTCAGTGCGATACCATCGACGCGACGTTCCCGTAGAACATCGCTGTCTTCGTCTTCGGTGGCGCGCAGTGACATTATCCCGAAAACCGCGAAGAGAATTGCGACAACGCCGGCCAAGACCCGCTCCGGGATCCACTGGGACAAACCGACGCCGAACACCACGGCCAAGGTATTTAGCACCACGAAGGCGGCAATGGAGCCGACCAGAACCGGCCCGTGTCGATGTCTTGCCGCGAGCGTCATGCAGACAAGTTGCGATTTGTCGCCCAGTTCAGCGAGAAAGACGAGACCAAAGGTCGTGACCGCGGGGGCCAGCCAGGCAATCGGATCGGACATGGAAGACGCTGCTGGGGGCCGGGCAATGAAACCTTCGGACCAGGCGAAACGCGCCCAGCCCCAGCCAGACATCGCGCCAAATCCGAGGTCTCGTCAAGCCGAATGACCGCCTGCGCCATGGTGTCGCCACCAAGTCTGTTGACACAGGCCCCTTCCGTTGCGGAAGGGCGACTACTCCCCTCAAGACCGGCAAAATCTATCGGTCTGGCGCCGAACTGTCAATTTTTCGATTGAAAGCGCGCGTCGGTGAAGCCATTCGCAACGTGTCAAGGGCATTGGCGGGTGTGTCGCCGTGGATTGCAATCGTCCCCGCTTGTTCGACAATGAATACAAATAGACACGTTGAACCCATCGACGCATGCAGTCTAAACCGCGTCCAGTACGCGACGCATGATGCAACGTCCGGACAGGAGAGGAGGAGTGCGATGATTGCTGACACGATGAAGACGGTCGTGCCCACGCGCTATTGGCACGGTCTTGAAGACGGACGGGTTCAGTGCGATCTCTGCCCGCGTTTCTGCCGCATCAAGGAGGGACAGCGCGGCCTGTGTTTCGTGCGCGCCTGCGAGCAGGGCGAGATTGTGCTGACGACCTATGGGCGGTCCTCCGGATTCTGCGTCGACCCGATCGAGAAGAAACCGCTCAACCACTTTTTGCCGGGCACCCCGGTGCTTTCGTTCGGCACCGCCGGCTGCAATCTGACCTGCCGCTTCTGCCAGAATTGGGATATGAGCAAGTCGCGCGAGATGGATACCCTGGCCGATCAGGCGGCGCCCGAGACCATCGCGCGCGCCGCCGAATCGCTGGGCTGTCGCAGCGTGGCCTATACTTACAACGATCCGGTTATTTTTCTAGAATACGCCGTCGATGTGGCGAAGGCGTGCCGGGCGTGCGGGATCAAATCGGTCGCGGTCACCGCGGGCTACATCTGTCCCGAACCGCGTGCCGAATTCTTCGCGTGGATGGATGCCGCCAATGTCGATCTCAAGGGGTTTTCGGAGGATTTCTACCACAGACTCTGTAGCGGCCATCTGCAACCCGTGCTGGAGACCCTGGAATACCTGGTCCATGAGACCTCGGTCTGGGTCGAGATTACCACCCTGTTGATCCCTGGCGAGAACGATTCGGATGCCGAATTGGAGGCTATGACCCAGTGGGTGTTCGAGCATCTGGGGCCGGATGTGCCCATGCATTTCACCGCATTTCATCCCGATTACAAGATGCTCGATTATCCGGCGACGCCGCCGGAGACCCTGACCAGGGCGCGCTCCATTGCCCTGGGAAATGGCGTGCGCCATGCCTATACGGGGAACGTCCATGACGACGCGGGCGGCAGTACCTATTGTTACCATTGCGGTCACAAGCTGATCGGGCGGGATTGGTACGTGCTTTCGGATTGGAATCTGACGGCTGAAGGCTGCTGCAATCAGTGCGGGACGGTGTGTGCGGGAGTCTTCGAGGGACATCCGGGAACCTGGGGAGGGCGACGCCTGCCGGTGCGGTTGCGCGATTTTGCCCGTTAAGCGAGTCTAGCGAAGCAATCGCTGTCGTCGTCTCAGCGACAGCGATTGGCCAGATGATCGATGTTAAGAGGGTTGCGAACTCCCCGCAAATCGCTGATTCGGAAAATACAATATTTCCGCTGATCGGCGGGGCCGCGGGACGTCTCAGCCCGTGATCGCCGCAAAGGTCTCCGCTGCGGCGTCCAGCGTCTTCTGGATGTGTCCATCAGAGTGCGTACTGGAAACGAAACCGGCCTCGAACGCGGAGGGGGCAAGATAGACGCCGCGATCGAGCATGCCGTGGAAGAAGGCTTTGAACCGCTCCTGATCGCACCGGGTGGCCTGGTCGTAATTCGTCACCCGCTCGCCAGTGAAGAAAAGCCCGAACATGCCGCCGACCTGATTGGTGCTGAAGGGGATGCCAGCGGCATCGGCGCGTTCCTGCAAGCCGCCGAGCAGTTTGGCGGTGGTGGCGGCGAGTCGGTCATGGAAGCCGGGCGCGGAGATCAGTTCCAGGGTCTTGAGTCCGGCGGCCATGGCGATCGGGTTGCCGGAGAGGGTGCCGGCCTGATAGACCGGTCCGAGCGGCGAGAGACGCGACATGATCTCGCGCCTGCCGCCGAAAGCGCCGACCGGCATGCCGCCGCCGATGACCTTGCCGAGCGCGGTCAGGTCGGGCGTGATGCCGTACAGCCCCTGGGCGCAGCCGAGCGCGACCCGGAAGCCGGTCATGACCTCGTCGAAGATCAACAGCGCGCCGGACTGGTCGCAGACCTCGCGCAGCCCTTCCAGAAAGCCCAGTACCGGCGGGATGCAGTTCATGTTGCCGGCGACCGGCTCGACGATGATGCAGGCGATCTCGGAACCGATGGCGGCGAAGGTCTCGCGCACTTGCTCCAGATCGTTGTAGCGCAGCGTGATGGTCAGTTCGGCCAGCGCCGCCGGGACGCCAGGCGAACTGGGTTCGCCGAAGGTCAGGGCGCCGGAGCCGGCCTTGACCAGCAGCGAGTCGGCGTGGCCGTGATAACAGCCCTCGAATTTCACGATCTTGTCGCGTCCGGTATAGCCGCGCGCCAGACGCAGCGCGCTCATGGTCGCCTCGGTGCCGGAGCTGACCATGCGCACCATGTCCATGCTCGGGACCAGTTCGCAAACCTTGTCGGCCATGACGGTTTCGAGTTCGGTCGGGGCGCCGAAGGAGAGCCCCTTGTCGAGCCGCTCGCGTACCGCCGCCAGCACCTCGGGATGGGCGTGACCCAGGATCATCGGACCCCAGGAGCCGACATAATCGATATAGCCTTTGCCGTCGGCATCGAAGACCTCGGGGCCGGCGGCGCGCTCGAAGAACACCGGATCGCCGCCGACCCCGCGAAACGCGCGCACCGGCGAATTGACCCCGCCGGGGATGTGGCGTTGCGCGGCCTGGAAAAGATCATGGGAACGGGTCATCGGGTGTGCTCCTTCGGAAACAGGTTGGTGTAGGCGCGGGCGGCGGCGGCGATGTCGGGCTGGTCGAAGACGCCAGTGACGACCGCGAGCATCCGGGCGCCCGCCGCGATCAATGAGCCGCCATTTTGTGGCGTGATCCCGCCAATCGCAACTGGCGGGATGCACAGACGCCGACGCGCCTCGGTCAGGAGGCGCGGATCGGCGCGCACCGCCTGCGGTTTGGTGAGTGAGGGAAAGAAGCTGCCGAAGGCGAGATAGCTGGCGCCGGCCTGCTCGGCGGCCTCGGCGAGCGACCAATCGTCGTAACAGGAGACGCCGATGATGGCGTCGTCTCCGAGTCGCTCGCGGGCCTGGCGCGGGTCGGGATCGTCGCGGCCCAGATGGACGCCGTCCGCGTCCAAGTCGACTGCCAGCGCCAGATCGTCGTTGACGATGAGCGGGATGCCCGCGTCGCGGCAGAGCCTCAGCAGGGCCGCGCCCCGGTCATGGCGTCCCTGGGAGTCGGAATGCTTGTCGCGATACTGGATCAGCCGGGCGCCGCCTTCGATTGCCTGGGCGACCTGTGCGGTGAGCGAGGCGGGGCTGTTCGAGGCTTCCGGGGTGATGGCGTAGAGGCCGGTCAGATGATGGATCATGGTGCCGTTGTCAGTTGTCGTGATCGTGATCGTGATCGTTGTCGTTGTCGTTGTCGTTGTCGTTGTCGTTGTCGAGTGAATGATAAAACCGGTTCGGCGTGAGTTGGCAGCGGCCGGAGCGAAAGGCTTGCTGGAGGCTCTTCCAGGTATACGCCTGTGCGGCGTCGACGGCGTCCATCAGCGGCATCCCCAGGGCGATTCGGGCCGCGATGGCGCTCGCGAGCGTGCAGCCGGAGCCATGATACTCGCCGGCCAGTCGCGGCCAGTCCCAATCCCGCCGCTCGCCGTTGGCGCCATGCAGACGATTGGTGACCTGTCGGGTATCGTCATGGGTGCCGGTGATCAAGACCCAGCGCGCGCCCATCTCCAGCAGGCGCGCGGCACCGTCGGCGGGCGATTCGACGTCGGTCAGCGTGCGCGCCTCGGGCAGGTTGGGGGTGATCATGGTGCAGCGCGGGATGAGCTGCTGGCGTAGCTGCTCCAGCAGCGCCGTGTCGGCAACCCGCTGACCGGTGCCGGAGGCCAGCACGGGGTCGAGGATGACCGGGAGTTGCGGGTGCGCGTCGACGAGGCGGACGATCGCCTCGGCGATCCGTGCATCGCCAATCAGACCGACCTTCAGCACGCGGGGTGCGCTGTCGTGGATGAGCGCCCGGCATTGGGCCTCGACTTGTTCGGGCGGTTGCGGATAAAGGTGGCGCAGACCGCAGGTATCCTGGTCGGTCAGCGCGCTGACGACGGTGACGGCAAAGGCGCCGGCGGCCTGGATCGCCTCGGCATCGGCGAGGATCCCCGCGCCGCCGCTCGGGTCGTGGCCGCCGATGCAGAGCACGACGCGGCGCTGTGTGGAGACGTTCATGTTTGCAAGTCCTCGCATGGATACAGGTTGGATCGCCATCGCTCCGTCTTCCGCCGCCGCCGCGGGGGCAACGTGATCCGTTGGGTTGCATTGCATTGAGATCCCGCAGGGAAGCCCCTAGCTTATGACGGATTTACATGAAGGTATGTCGTGTCTATCGAATGTGATCATGGCGTGCAAGTTCGCCGTTGCTGTTGAACGGGAGTGGTGTGATGAAGACCTATCAGTGTGTGGTGTGTGGACTGATCTACGATGAGGCGCAGGGCTGGCCGCAAGACGGTATCGCTCCGGGGACCAAATGGGAAGATGTCCCGATGAATTGGAAATGCCCGGAGTGCGGAGTCGGCAAGGAAGATTTCGATCTGGTCGAGATTTAACCCTAAGGTATTTCCGAGTTTGTCTCGCTGCGTCTCCCATGGATGGATTTCTCGTCTACAATCGCAGGCATGGACGCAATGATTCAACAAACTCGGTTTGACGCCCCGCGCATCTTCCATGACGTTGCGACGCTTGCTCGGCGCTACTGCGACATCATCGACCTATCCGGGAGCGATTGGCAGCATTGGTTGCGAGAGATTGCGAATCTGTTGCCACGATTACAGGTCGCCATCGTTTCGTTGAGGGTCGATGGACGCGATTTCGCCCCGATATACTTCATGGATCTGGATGCCCGCTTCGAATTGTTTGCCCATCTGCACCGGCTTCTGGCCGACCGTGACAGCTACTGGCTGGAATTCGATTCTAGCAACGAGGGGGCGGATGCCATGACGGGGAGTCTCGCCGATGATCTGACCGATATTTACTGCGAGTTGAAGCAGGGTTTGCTGTTGTACGAGCTGGATCCGGACGATGCCTTTGCCGCTTGGTCGAGTGGATATGAGCGGCATTGGGGCCGGCATCTGATCGATGCCGACCGCCATTTGGCGATGCTTGGAGCGCAAGAGCGTCTCGACCGCTAACCTTGTCTTTTACGCTGGTATCATTCGTCGTCTTTCTGCTAATATCGCCCGCCAGTTTGTACTCTATCCAGAGGTTTTGCTCATGTCCGCAGTGATCAACGAAATGGAGCTGACGCTGACTCAGCCGGCTCAGACAAAGATGAGCGATTTGTTTCGGCAGGTCGACGACAATGTCCAGGGTGTCCGCGTCTTTGCGACCGCGGGCGGTTGCAGCGGGATTAGTTTTGGCATGACCTTTACCGATGTCATCAATGACGACGACGGCGTTCTGTCGTTCGACGGTTTCAAGGTGATTGTCGATGACGGAACTCTTGAGTACCTGCGTGGCGTCGAAATTGACTTCGTCGATCAGGACGACGGCAATGCGACCTTCGTGTTCAATAATCTTCCGCAAATGGGCGGGAGTTGCGGGAGTTGCGGATCGTCTTCTTCCGGTGGCGGTTGCTCCTGATTCGCCGCTTATGGCTTCGCCCCTCCGCAAGACCGGTTAGTCAATTCCAGGTTCTTGAAGCGGAACAGCAAATAACGCGGACAGTATTTTTGATAAAGCGGCTTCTGCCGCTTTTTGTTTTTGAGGATCGAGATGATATCCAAGCCAACCATCGGAATGCGCAGTGTCTGCTCAACCAACCAATAGTGCATCCGACATGATTCGGATCGGAATCGTGGGCGGTACCGGCTACACGGGGGCCGAGCTGCTCCGTATCCTGGCGCGCCATCCGCGGGCGTCGATTTCGGTCATTACGTCCAGGAGCGAGTCGGGGCTGTCGGTCGCCGAGTTGTTTCCGCATCTGCGCGGTCGGATTGACCTGCGTTTTACCGAACCGGACAGCGGCGCGCTCTCCGAGTGCGATCTGGTTTTTTTCGCCACGCCGAACGGGACCGCCATGCGATCCGCTCCGGAACTCCTGGATCGCGGCGTTCGGGTGATCGATCTGGCGGCGGATTTCCGACTGAAGGATCCCGCAGTCTGGGAGCAGTGGTACGGGATGCCCCATCACTGCCCGGAACGCCTGGCGGAGGCGGTCTACGGACTGCCGGAACTCAATCGGGCGGCCGTCCGGACAGCGCGTCTGGTCGCCAATCCAGGGTGTTATCCAACCGCGGTGACGTTGGGCTTTCTTCCCTTGCTGGAGGCGCGGGCGATCGATCCCTCGTGGCTCATCGCGGATGCGAAATCCGGCGCCAGCGGGGCTGGCCGCAAGGCGGCCACGGGTCTGCTGATGGCTGAAATCGGCGAGAGCTTCAAGGCGTACTCGGTGACGGGCCATCGTCATGCGCCTGAGATTGCGCAGAACCTCGTGCAGTTTTCGGGCGTCGAAGTAAATTTGACCTTCGTGCCGCATCTGGTGCCCATGATCCGCGGGATCGAAGCAACCCTCTACGCCCGTCTCACGGATCCGGCGGTCGACCTTGAACGTTTGTACGCCGAGCGCTATGCCGGCGAGGCGTTCATCGATCTGATGCCGGGCGGCCATCCGGATACCCGTTCCGTGCGGGGGGCGAATCTCTGCCGGATCGCGGTCTCGCGCCAGGGAGACGCCGGAGTCGTGGTGGTGCAGTCGGTGATCGACAATCTCGTCAAAGGGGCTGCGGGTCAAGCCGTTCAGAATATGAATCTGATGTTTGGCCTCGATGAAGCGATGGGCTTGGAGTCATTGGCCCTATTACCTTGAGGCTTGAACAAGCGGCCGAGAAGACGCATTTCCATCTAAATAACACATTCTTTTCGAGGATGACGTCTCTCATGAATGCAGAAGCAGAGCTCGATACCCCGCTGATTTTCACGACCTCCGCTGCCTCGAAGGTCGCTCAACTCATCGAGGAGGAAGGTAATTCCGGTTTGATGCTGCGTGTCTATATTCAGGGCGGCGGCTGCTCGGGTTTTCAGTATGGTTTCACCTTCGATGAGGAGATCCAGGAAGGGGACACCGAAATCGTCACCGATGGGGTTAAATTAGTTGTCGACCCAATGAGCATGCAATATCTGATGGGCGCGGAGATCGACTACACGGAAGGTCTTCAGGGTGCCCAGTTCGTTATTCGGAATCCGAACGCAACCACGACCTGCGGCTGCGGTTCCTCGTTTTCCGCCTGAACAACCGGGTAGATGACCGCTGGAGGCTAGCGGGCTTCGCTCGCGGTCTCCGCGGGAGGAACGGTCGATGAATCCGCTTTGTTTGGCGGGATTTGTAGCGGGATGATTTGTCGATTCGTGTTGATCGTCGGCTCGCTCTCCCTGGGCGCCGCCGCGAACCACTGATAGGCCGTATAGCCGACGGCCGCCAGAACGCAGACTGTCAGGATCTTCAGGATCGCCTTCATGGGGCTTCTTCGAGGCTTGCGAAGCGGCCATTCCTTCTGTTGAAATTTGTAGTCGCGCATCATAAAAAACTGCAAAATCAATGAAAAACGATGTTTCTCCAAGTGTAGTCGGAAAACCTGTCGGGGAACAAGCGAGCGACGCCCTCCGTTTTCTCTTCCCGCGCTTGTGCGAGCCGATCGATCATCGTACCCTCGCGCGTTTTGCCTGACCCGGCATCCCGACCAGACATCAGTCAAGGAGTCATCGTTATGGACTCGCTCGAACGTTCGTTCGCGCTCATCCAGCGCGGTACCGAAGAAATCCTGCTCGAAGACGCATTACGTAAAAAACTCGCGCAGAAGCGACCCCTGCGGATTAAGGCGGGATTCGATCCGACCGCGCCCGATCTTCATCTTGGTCATACGGTTCTGATCCAGAAATTGCGCCAGTTTCAGGATCTCGGTCATGAAATCCTGTTTCTGATTGGCGATTTCACTGGGATGATTGGCGATCCAACGGGGAAGAGCGCGACCCGCAAACCGTTGACGCGCGAGCAGATCCAGCAAAACGCGGAAACCTATCAAGAACAGGTTTTCCGCATCCTCGATCCAGACAAGACGCGTGTCGTCTTTAACTCGGAGTGGCTGGAAAAACTCGGTGCTGCCGGGCTGGTCCAGCTTGCGGCGCAGCAGACGGTTGCCCGTATGCTGGAGCGGGACGATTTCTCGAAACGCTACAAGTCGGGCCAGCCCATTGCCATTCACGAATTTCTCTACCCGCTCATCCAGGGCTACGACTCGGTGGCCCTGAAGGCCGATGTCGAATTGGGCGGCACGGACCAGAAATTCAATCTTCTGGTGGGACGCCAACTGCAGGC
This sequence comes from Thiocystis minor, assembly GCF_016653465.1. Lineage (GTDB taxonomy): Bacteria > Pseudomonadota > Gammaproteobacteria > Chromatiales > Chromatiaceae > Chromatium > Chromatium minus. The sequence continues at coordinate 19,489 of NZ_NHSQ01000105.1, forward strand.
GATCTACGGCCAGGAACCCCAGGTCGTGATCACGCTGCCAATCCTAGAGGGATTGGATGGCGTGCAGAAAATGTCGAAATCGCTTGGAAACTATATCGGGATCACGGATCCGCCCGACGAGATGTTTGGCAAACTCATGTCGATCTCCGACGATCTGATGTGGCGTTATTTTGAACTGCTGAGTTGCCGCGAGATGTCGGAGATTCTCGCCTGGCAGTCCGCCATGCGCGACGGAGCCAACCCGCGCGATATCAAGTTCGAGCTTGGGTTGGAGCTGGTGACACGCTTCCATGGCCCGGATCAGGCTAGACAGGCGCTGGATGGCTTCCTCGCCCGCTTTCAGCGTGGCGTCTTGCCCGATGATCTTCCGGAGATCAGCCTCGCGTGCGGCGAAGACGGCGTGCTTGCAATTGCCAATCTATTGAAGGATGCGAACCTCGTGAAGAGCACGTCCGAGGGGATCCGCATGATCGGGCAAGGGGCGGTGCGCATTGATGGCGAGCGCATTGAGGATGCGCATTTGAGCTGTCCTGTTGGTAGCTGTCATGTTTATCAGGTGGGAAAACGCAAATTTGCGAAGATTCACCTGACCTGAGCGCTTGCTTGCGCGAGACCGCTTTGTTCATTCTGGCATCGGGTTCTTGCAGGCAGGCAGGCAGGCAGGCGGAAGCGGGTTTTTCCCTGTTTCTGGCCTGTCGCTCGCTAGCGTGGCTCCGACAGTGACGGGACAAGCCAAAAAATGATCGGTTTTCGGCTTTTTCAAGTTGACACCTCCCTCTCTGGCTTGGTAGAGTGATCGGCTTGCTCAGGAGGGGCGGAATGGCGGAACATGCGGAACGGAGTTGAGTCGACGAGGGGGGTTGACAAGCGAGCGAGGGAGCGTAGAATGGTTGGTCTTGGCGGTGCGGAAGTTTACGAGTTTCGGCATTGTCCAGCAGTTCTTTAGCAATTTGTTCAGATGTTTTGTGTGGGTGCTCCGGGTGTCTTTTGCGGTCTGAAGACATTGGCGAACCGCTGAT
>NZ_NHSQ01000106.1 GCF_016653465.1 Thiocystis minor
GCGCCCGCAGTAAGGGAAATTCGCAGGAAAAGTGCCTTTTTGGCCGAAAAAGGCTATTTTCGAGGAAAATAACCTCTTGATTGTCTTTTCCAGCCAATCTGAACGCCCAAGTCCGACAGGCTGCTAGAGCGGCGGCCGGCGCCTATCGATTACGCGGTGAGGTTCGAGGTCCGGTCAGACCCGGAGAGGTGAAATTGCTTAGCGAGCCCGGATTGAGCCGTGCTGTTACTCATTTACGAAGGAATCCTTACCGTTAGCCAGCCTGGCCACAAAGCACCGCAAGGCCGCATGGGACGACGCCTATCGCGCTAAGGTGTTGTTCGGCTGAGGATTTATACGCGCTCGCCCTGGGGTGCTGGGCGACGCCTTGGCATACTCCTTCTCTTCCAGGATCGATGAGCCATCCGCAACGCTGATGGCGCGCTTGATGTCGTGTCGGACGTCGTTAAACCGATGGATGTCCCGGGCTACACGCGCGTACTTCCTATCGCCAATCTCGTTGCAGTCCAACTGCCGAATGCGATCTTCAAGATCCCAGAGATGCGCATTCACCGTGTGCAACTGTTCAAAGGAGGAAGCCCTGATGCTGCGTCCGCTTTCCTCCAGGATCTGGGTAAGAAGGCCAAGTTCTAGCGTAACGTTGCGGCGCCGCTCTATGTCGACCAAACGCTCCTGTTTTAGCGTCAGGATACTGATGCGGTCCAGTAACTCCCCCAAAGAAACTGGGATCAAGAGAAAACTCTCTGGACAATCGTCACCTTGGCTCATATGTTAACTCATTGAAATTTTATGTTTTTAAGTTTAGCTTGATTCAAAATTAATAGTGGCCGTTCAGAGACCCGGCATTGGAGTCGGCAACGGAACCGCCGCGCGACCGGCGCGCGGCGCTCCGCGATCACGCCGGCCACCAGGGCACATAGCCGCGCTTGCGACAGGTGTCGATGACACTGGCGAGCAAGGTGAAAGCGCGCGATCCGGCTTCACTGAGCGTCCCCATCATGATGCGACGCGCGATCGCCCAATGGCGCAGCGCCCGCTCGGCGTCGTTGTTGGTGAGCGGCCACTGGGGATTCTCCAGCACCCGAAAGATGGCGTCCCAGTCATTCCACAGCTCGACCGTCAAGGCGCGCGTCCTGGCGTGCCGGTGCCCGAGCAGACGCACGCAGGCGGCATGCCGTTCGGCAAGCAACTGGGCGTGGATTTGCGGAAAATCGACATCGTCCCCTTCAGCCCCAACAGCAACCGGTCGTTGTCGGTCTGCGGATCATAGACCCCGTCGGCATCCCCGATCAGTGTCGCAAACAGTCCGCAGACTTCGAGCAATTGATAACAGTCCCGCGAGCTGCGTGCCAAGCGCGAGATCTCGATGCCAAGAACGATGCCGACAGGATCCAGACCGACTTTCGGCCATCAGCCGCTGAAAGCCGGGCCGACCCTCGGCGCTCGCCCCGGAACGGCCCAGATCCTCATCAATCAGGAGGATCCGCGAGGTGGACCAGCCCAGCTCCACCGCCCGATCCACCAAGGCATACTGCAGCCGGGTCGACTCCTGGTGGCACTCCACTTGCCGCAGCGTGGATTGGCGCACGTAGACCACGGCCTAGCGCTGCAGATGCGAGGACTGGATCTTTCCGTACGTCAGGTTGGTCGGCGCACGGTACACGGGCGAGAGGACGGTGCTCATCGGCGTTCTCCTCTGCCGTCCCGGCTGCGCTCAGCCGATGTTCGACCAAGCGGCTCAGCAGAACAATCAGGCACTCTCGCTGACGCGGCGGCAGTGTGCTCCAGCGGATCGGAGCCTTGCGCGCCATACCGGTGATCCAGCCATTTCGCAAGCTCCAACAACACCCTACAATCCAGTATTGGCGACGCTTGATGGGTTGTCAAAAACGCATTCTGCGTCGTCTTCAAGCTCGAATGCCTCAAGCGGGTCCACAAGCTCAACCATTTCGCGCTGCGCGCGAAGCTCTATGTCGAGGTGCTGCAGCAGGCCTTCGGCGAACTCTAGCGTTTGAAGGCGGCTGCGTAACATCAGTTATGAAAGTTATCGACATTCAGGGCGTAGTTGTCAGGGGTTGTGGGAAATTTCGCAAACAGATTTGCCTCCCTGATGATTTATTAAGTGGACACGGAGATTGGATGCCGTCATTTGTGCAAGGAACACTCAACGTCCAATTTTCAATTTCTCAATTGCCAAGATTACTCCAATCACATGGGCTACAAGCGCTGGATTTAAAAGACACTTTTCCGCCCTCCATCTATCGATCAGGCGCCGACGTACCTGGCAACACCATTCAGTCGAATGGCAAAAATCCTCGGCAAGGCGATCTCCAATTGTGGAGGGCAATTTTGATTAACCACCAAACCCAAACGAAACACAAGTGTTTTCTGATCAGGCGAGTTAAAAGCCGGTACAGAGATAAAGCCGAAATACTCGGCCAACATAATTTCCGCGAGAATTGGAAATTTGCTGATGGACATCAAGTATCGATTCAGGTGTATTCTGGAGCACACGAAACCTAACAATCGCATAGTGGGACCTGCTCACGAGCTATCCGTTCTCTGGCTGGAGAATCCGAGAGGTCAAGCTCGTGCCGACGCCGCACACGCGAGGATCTTACCCATCATGATCGACGACATTCCGGACAATCGCCGCAGGGGGCAATTCGATTAGCATCATCTGATTCGTTGTGCCAATAACGTCACCGAAGTCCCGAGCCAGGCCGGCAAGCCCGTAGGGCCGCAGCAGAATCAGGTAACGCGCCCTCTCCGCATCCTCAGTCTGTAATTCTGACATGATTTCATCGTACCGATTGACCAGCTTGGCTAAGTCCTTTCGACCGGCTAATTCTATTGGCAATTGTCGCTGCCAGGCGTAGAGATCGGTATATGGAGCCTGCGACGGCACAATGGTCTGCTGTGACCGGTTGGCATGTGTTGTGGCAACGAAGACCGGCGACCGCAAAGCCGCCAGGGATGCCACATGCCAATAAGCGCGCTCGGGATCCGAGCCTGAATGACGTGGGTTCGTGACGTCGATACCGACGATGATGGTGCTGCCTGGCTTGATCAAGCCGAGCAGCTCATGGATGCGCCGCATCTCGACATCGAAAACCGAGAAGCTCATCGACAGATAGACGCCCTTGATCAATAAGAAGGCGACCAGACTGGTTGTAATTAGTGTCGTCTTCCAGGATTCCCTGAAGTCGATTCTGATCGATGCGCAGCCGAGCAAGGCTATCCCGAGCGGCAGTCGATCAACGATGTAGCCGGCTTCGCCATAGTTTCCCGGCGCAAGAAGGAACGCCAGGGTCACGAGCAGGATCGGCAATGCCATGTCCCTGCTGAAGCGCACTTTCCCGAGAATCATCGCGGCTCCGACAAGAATGGCCAGGCAGACAAGACCCGGATCCGTCGGTGCGGAGCCGGGATCAAAGGTGCCGGATGATAGCGAGCCGATGAAGACCGACCATTTCTCTGCCAGCGGGTGTGGAAAGAGCTGCGTGACCCTGGAATCACCGCCGAGCGTGGTGGCGTAGAGATAGACCGGCGGCACGAAGGGGATGCAGGTTACGACGAAGTCGAGGAGTTGCTCCTTGGCTGATGTCCAGCTCGAGTAAGCCAGGTTTTGAATCCCGTAGCCGATGATGACCAGGAAATACAACGCGAAGACGATCAGGTGCATGTAGTACAAGAGAAGACAGAAGAGCGTGCCCAGCACGACCCTCTGCGAGAGACCCTTCTCCTGGATGAGCAGCCATAACCAGATGATCCATAGCATCACGCCCAATCCAAATAGGTAATTCAGAAACCCCATCGATAGCGGCCAGTTGTAGAGCAGCGCGCCTCCGAGAAGCGGCCCGATTGGCACGGACTGGGGGCCGAGGAGACGCCTGTTAAGGATCCATAGGCCGGAAACCTGGAGAAAAATGATAGCGACGAGAAAGAGCCGGCCGGCGGTCTCTATGCCGAACAGTGCGTGAAATGCCCCGATGACAATATCCAAAGCGACATTGGGGGGCGTGATGCTGTTGTACGCATAGAAATCGGAGAACTGCGAGAGATTCGCATGGATATAGACCCGAGCCAGGTGCGAATAGTAGTCAAGGAATGGAGGAAATCTGACGACCAGCAGCGGTAACACCAGGATCGCACAGACAAGGATGCCAAGATGGAGTGAGCGGTTCTTCAAAGCCATGATTGGAGCGATTGATTGGCATCGTCTGCGGTTGAATGGGTGCCGAAGGGGTTGAACGGTCTCTTGAACTCAACGGCGGCGAAAGGCGTCGACATCGCTACGGGTGGTGGCGAGCGCCCAATGGCCAAGACGAGGAAGGACACACCGCGGCGCTTCATGGCGTCGGCGGCGCGACGCCCCCAAACAATGTAGCGAATGGTCCGAGGGATGCGGACAGCGCGGCATAGGTGCCTTGCTCGACGATCTTCCCGTGCTCCAGCACGAGGATCTGGTCTGCCGCCGCGATCGGGGCGAGACGATGCGAGACCAATAGGATGCTGCATCTCTGACTGTGTCGGCGCAACCGCTCCAAAACCCCCCGCTCGGTGGCTGGATCCAGCGCCGAGGTGGCCTCGTCCAATACCAGCACGGGGGCGCCCTTGACCAGCGCCCGGGCGATGGCGACGCGCTGGCGCTGCCCTGTGGACAGTCGGATCCCCTTCTCGCCAACCGGGGTAGCATATCCGGCGGGCAGGGTCTGGATAAAGTCATCCAGCATGGCGACCTGTGCGGCGGCGGCGAGTCGCGCTTCGTCCAAGTCTTCCCGGCCCAGGCGGATGTTCTCCTCAATGCTGGCGTCAAACAGGAAGAGATCCTGCCCAACGTAGGCGTAGAGGGCATTCAGAAGCGCCGGCGACAGCTCCCGAATATCGTGTCCATCCAGGGTGACGCGGCCGCTCCAGGGGTCATGGAAGCGTAGCAGCAGGTCTACGAGGGTCGATTTACCGCTGCCGGTGGGTCCGCAGAGAGCGGTGATCCGACCGGGTGAGATGGTCAGATCAAGATCTGAGATCAGCGGGGAATCGGACGTCCCGTAGCCGAAGCTGACCCGTTCCAAACGGATGGTCAGTGGCCGCTGCAACGGGAGGCTGGTCATCCGGCCCGAGGGAGGGGCCATGGCGGGCCGGCGATCCATGAAGCGATAGAAGCCCTCCGCCAGCACTAGATGTTGCTCCAGTTGCAGCTTGAGGTGAGACAGACGACGGGCCGGATCGTAAGCGAGCAGGAGCGCGGTGATGAAGGCCATGAATTCGCCGGGGCTGGTGCCGGCGGCGATCGCCATCCAGCCCGCGTAGAGGATGACGCCGGCGATCGCCAGGCCACCGAGGGCCTCCGACAAGGGCGCGGGCAGGGCGTTGATGCGCAGGATGTGATTGGTCCTCTGTTCCGATTGACAGGCAACCGCGGCGAAGTCTCGCTCCAGCTTGGGGCCGAGATCGAAGGTCTTGACCGAGCGGATCCCCTGGGCGGTCTCCTGCACTAGGGAAATGAGCTTGATGTCCGCATCATGCTCCTGGCGCACCATGGCCCCAAGCTTTGCAGTCAGCAGCCGCACGAAGCCAACCACCAGCAGAGCGCCGGGCAGGGCGAGGGCGAAGAGGAGCGGCTGCTGCGAGAGCATCACCAGCACCAAACCGGCGAGAGTGAGTAGGTCGCGCGCCACCCCGATGGCGAGCAGCTCGATAGCCCCCTTGACGGCATCGATCTGGTGTATCAGCCGAGCCACCAACTCGGAGGAGTTGCCTTCGACGAAGAACCTCAGCTCCTGACGCAGCAGTTGGGCGTAGAAACGGCGCCGCAGCGAGGCGGTGATGGAGCTGCCGATACGCCCGAGCAAGATGCGGGAGCCGTACTCGCCGAGGCCCTTGAGCACAAAGATGCCAGCCACTGCGGCCGACAGCAGCCAGAGCAGATCAGCGTTCTTGGCGACGAAAATATCGTTTACCACGTCGCGCATCAGCCAGGCGCTGGCTGCGGTGGCCGCTGCCGCCAGCGCCATGCAAAGCACCGCCGCCAAATAGGACCGGCGCCGCGGCAGCACCTCGTCCCGTAGCAGTCGGCGCAGCAATGGCGACCAGGTCTTGGAGGAAAGGGACTCCCGGCGGAGCATGCTCATGGATTCAACCGCCCTGATCGATTAGCTCAACGACGGCCTGTCCGTAGCCGCTGGCACGCTCGCCCTCCCGCTCGGCGCAGAGGCGCGCCCGGCGTCCCAGATCGGTCGCCCTGGCCGGGCTGCCCAGCAATTCGGCAAGCCGGGCGGCCAGCTCCGTGCGGTTCCGCACCAGGCAGAGCGCATCCCGTGCCAAAAAGCGCTGGGCCACTGAGGCGAAGTGCCTCAGGTGTGCGCCGACCAGGATGGGCCGGGCGAGCCAGGCCGCCTCCAGGAAATTGTGTCCGCCGCGATTCGTCAGGCTGCCGCCCATGACAACCACATCAGCCCTGGAATAGAAAGGCGTCAGGTGTCCCATGCGGTCCAAGATCAGCACATCCCAATCCTGATCGCGCCAGTCGTCGCCGGACAGCCGGCAAGGGTGCCAGCCGCGCCGTGCAACGGTACGCGCCAGCCCGGCTGCCCGTTCGACATGCCGGGGTGCCAACACCAGACGCAGACGGGGGAAGGCACCTCGCAGCTCGGACAGAACATCGAGCAGCCAGCGCTCCTCCGGGGCATGGGTGCTGCCGGCCACCAGCAGCCGCGCGGGCACGCCGTCGGCATCGTGGACGTGGTATGGCTCGAGAGGAGTTGGGGGCGGAAAGACGTATTTCGCGTTGCCGAGCACTCGGATCCGCCCTGGGCTCGCCCCGATGCTCATGAAGCCGCGACGCTCGGTCTCGTCCTGGGCACCGATCCAGGCGGGACAGGCCAAGACCTGGGTCATGAATCCTCGGATCAGGCGGTATTTCCAAACATCGCCGGGGTACAGCCGGGCGCTCACCACCGCCAGCGCGATGCCCAGATTTCGGCAGGTGTCGAACAGGTTTGGCCATAGCTCGGTTTCGACCACGACCAGCGCCCGCGGCGACCAGTGCTTCAGCCAGCGACTCATCGCGGTCGACCTATCCCAGGGCAGCAAGGTGACGCCGCCGATGCAGTCCAGTTCCGCTTGCAGGCGGTGTCCGATCTCAAGTCCCGAGGTGGTGCTGGTGGTCAGAAGCAGGCGCAGTTCTGGACGCAGGGCCTGGAGTTGGCGGGCAATGGTCCCGGAGGCCGCCATTTCTCCGGCCGAGACGGCGTGGATCACCAGCTGTGGCGACCATGTTGACTCCCGGTCAGGCTCGCCGAGCAATTGGCGCAAGATGGTCCGATCCTCGTGTCCGAGCAGTTGGCGCAGCCAGTGGCGCGGTCGCAGAAGGCAGTTCACCACCAGCGATAGGACCACCGAGTATAGCTGCAGCGACCAGCGGCCCCAGGCATCCTGGCCGCCATCCGCGCGACGACTCATACCCGTAGCCCGGGATAGAGATCGGGCTCGCCGGGCGGGCGCTTCTTCCAGCGCGGATGCAGCCAGAAATAGGCTGTCTTATGCTCGCGGATAATCGCCTCGAAGTGACGATGCACCGCTAGCATCGCCGCATCGTCGTCCTCGGGCAGCGATCTTAGCCAGTGCATTCGGACCCGGTGCCGGCCGCCTAGGCGCAGACTGTCCACGGCCACTACCTCGGCGCCTGTCCCACGGCGCAGCCGGATCAGACCCTGCATTGTGGAGGCGGGGATCCCGAAGAAGGGCACGAAACGGCCATCCAGGTGCGCGTTCTGATCCACCATCAGCGCCAGGGTCTCGCCCCGTCTCAGCGCCGCCAAACTGGCTGCGGCGGCGCGACCGCGCGGGATCACCTGGATGCCCCAGCGCTCGAAAATCCGGTTCATCAAAGGGTCCAGCAGCAAGTTGTCTAGCGGCCGGACGATCGCGCTCACTTTGTAGCCCTCCATGGCCGCGCACATCAATGGCCAGTACCAGTTGCCGAAATGAAAAGACACCGCAATCACACCTCGCCCCTGGTTGACGGCCATCTGAAAATCTTCATAGCCGCTCGGCGGCAGGGTGTAGCGGATGACCTGATGGCGATCCATACGATACAGGCGAACGAACTCGAAGAAGGTTTGCACCATGTTGCTGAAAGCTGATTTGATACAGGCGGCGGACTCGACCTCGGACAGCGAATCGCCGAAGGCAATGCGCAGGTTGACGCGGGCGATCCGTCGGTAGTTGGGCAGCAGGAGGTACAGCAATGCTCCGAGACCTTGCCCCATCGCCAGTCCGAGACGGTGAGGGATCAGTGCGATCACGGACAGCAAGCCCGCGAGCGGGAGTGCCTCCAGCCAGTTCATACTGCTCCGTTTTTTCATTCCGCCTCTTAGGGGTGTGCGATCGAATCGCGGATACTATAGCCGAATGTTCGCTCTTGTTGGGCCAAGTACGGAAATGGCGTCTCATCACCAAGTTAGCTCCGCGGCCGTGGGTCTGCTATTCTCGGACTCGTCCTTGATTGGGATAACGATAGAGATTGACAGCATGGTTTCGCCTGGGTCTTATGCGCCAGCGCGCATCGCTTCCCACCCTATGAGTCGCCGATCCCTCGACGGGCCTGCACTGTATGGATAGCCTATCGTCGGAGGGCATGAGAACGCCTAGGCCTCGCCTCTTTCGCGCGCTCGGTGAGAACGAACCGCCCTCGGCGCTCGTTATCGCGGGGCGTCCCTACCGCCGTGCCGCTCATCTCAAGCACGACTCCTGGGCGGCGACGGCGCTCTACGAGGCAGAGAATGGGGAGCGGGTCGCCTGTAAGTTCAACCGGGTCGAGCCTTTCGCCTTGAGGCTGCCCGCAGTCTGGATTGGCCGTTTCCTCGCGGCCCGCGAGGGGCGCGTCCTGCGCCTGATGCATGGGATCGCTGGCTTTCCGAAATGGGTTGGACCAGTGGTGGTCGAAGGAAGGGAATTCCCGAACGCCGTCGCCCATGAATGGATCGAGGGCTGCCCGTTCAATCCGTCGGTTTGCGTGGGTGATGAGTTCTTTCCCCGGCTGCGCGATATGGTGACCGCGCTACACTCAACGGCATCGCCTACGTCGATATGAGCAAATGGGAAAATATCCTGGTGGGCGATGACGGCCTACCCTATCTGCTCGATTACCAGATCCACTTCCGACCGCCACCGGAACTGCCGCTGCGCTGGCTGTTACACTGGGGACAGCAGGCTGATCTTTACTATTTACATCGCCATTGGCGCCGCTGCCGCCCCGATCAGCTGCGGCCCGACGAGCAAATAGTCTGGTCGCGGCCACCCCTGCCAGTCTGGGTGGCCGAGGCGATCGGGCCGATCTTTCGACGCCTTCGCCTGCTCATCTTGCGGGCTCATGGCGTCCGGGGTGATCCAAGGAAAGGCCCCCCTGGCGGTCTTGGCGCAGGTCGTGACCGCGCGAACCCAGCCAATTCCAATCGCGCATGAGCGACGCATCCATCCCCACGCCTGTCGAGATAGGCCGGTCGCGACTTTTGATCGTGCGCCTGAGCGCCCTAGGCGACACGGCGCTGACCCTGCCGCTCGCCTTCATGTTGAAGGAGCGTTGCCCGAACCTACATCTGGGATGGGTGGTGGGCGCGCGGGCCGCGCCCCTGCTGAGCGGGATCGACTGCATCGACCAGCTCCACGTCATGCCACGTCCGAGCTACGACATGGCAGGTCGATGGCGTCTGTTGCGCGAGATTCGGGCACAGGGCTATCAGGCGGCCCTCGATCCCCAAGGCATCACCCGCAGCGCCCTGGTACCTTGGCTCGCGGGTATCCCGAAGCGGATTGGATTCGTGCCTGGTCCGCTCGAAAGCCGTGAATTAGCCCCCCTGTTTTTCAATCATTTTGTGCGGATCCCACCGGGCGTTCGCCACATCACTGATCGCACCCTTTACCTGGCCTCCGCCTTGGGCATCGATCCACGGCGGCAGCCGGCCTGTTCAGTGTCTCCGGACCCGGCGGCAGAACAGCGTATCGACCGCTGGTGGGGGGAAGAGGGGTTGATGCCGAACACACTCATCCTGGGGATCGGCGCTGGATGGCCGACGCGGGTCTGGCCACCGGGGCGCCTGCGCGACCTGATCCGGGCTGCCGGTGAACGGGGGGTGCGGACGGTTGTCCTGTGGGGGCCGGCCGAATGCCGGTTCCTCGACGACTGGCGGGATCTGTTTGGGCAGACTGTTTCCTTTGCCCAAGCCACCGACATTCAGGGAATGCTCGCTCTCCTAAAAAAAGGCCGATGCTATGCCGGACCCGATAGTTCTCCTTTGCATCTCGCCTGGCTGCTCGGCAAGCCGACCTTCAGTTGGTTCGGGGCCAGCGATCCGGCACGCTGCGCCCCGCGGGGTCCCGGTCACGTTCATGTTGCGCGCGGGCCTCACCACTGGCGCCGCACGTCCTTGCTGGGCAATCCACTGGCGGGACTCGGGGTAGACGATGTCCTGCCGTCTTTCCACGCCTGGCTGGACGGCCTCGACGGCATACAGACAAACTGAAATCGCCCTGAGGATGACCGGCTCGATGAGCGGGCTTTTCAGCAGCGATCCGAGTGCCGGCATTAGCCCGGATATTTCATAGACCTGTGGGCAGGTCCAGAAACCGACGATCTTGGTGGGGTTCAAAGGCGATTCAGTCGCCAGGAGGGGGGCCGACGCGGGCGAAGCGGGCGGATTGAACCCTTGACGGTCGGAACAGGGCGGCCTGGGCGCCCTGG
>NZ_NHSQ01000107.1 GCF_016653465.1 Thiocystis minor
AATTAAATCAGCTCGAAGGCGAATAAAACGTGACGCAGGCGGCATTCGCCGCGGCCCTGAAAACGGGGAATGAAAAGCGTGATGCGCATCGCGAAAGCGAGCGGGGAAACGGGCAAACGCGAACGGCCAGGGACCGTGGAGAGGCGTGCGAACAGGGGGAGAGCGGGCGCGGCGGCGGCGCCGGGGGAGACGGAACGCGGGTCAAGACCGCGGGCGACGCGGGAATGAGAACGCAACGGCCATCGGAAAATTAAAGGATGAAATCCAATTTCACGCCCCCAGAATACTTTGCTCTTGAAAAGGCTCTCCCGAGCGAAGCCGAAGTGCTTAAGACGAACAGCGAAGCGGTGACGTCTTTCCCAGAACGTGCCTTAAAGCCCGCACCGCCAATGACTAGGTTGGCGGCAACCGAACGATTGGCGGAGAGAACGCTGGTTCAGAATCCATGTATCAACGACTGACGCTTGCAAATCCCCTGCGAATCGGCAGCCGGTTCGCGCTGTTCGCCGGTCTCTGGATGGTGCTGGTCGGATGGGATCCGGCCTCCTGGATCATCGGGTTGCCGGCGGCGATCCTCGCGACCTGGGCCTCGCTCCGGTTGTCGACGCTGTCGCTGCAAACCCTCGATTTCCGCCAGTTTCTACTGTTCGTTCCCTATTTCGTGGTTGGATCGTTGCGTGGCGGGGCCGATGTCGCGGCTCGCGTGCTCCGGCCGCGCATGCGCATCGATCCTGGGGTTCAATACTACCGGACCGGACTGGCAAGCCCGGCATCGCGGGTGCTGTTTCTCAATGGCATCAGTCTGCTGCCGGGCACGTTGAGCGCGGATCTGCATCAAGGTCTGATCAGTGTCCATGCGCTCGATGCGTCGCAGGATCTGGCGCCTGAACTGGCCGCGCTGGAACGACGGGTCGCGGCGCTGTTTGGCGAGACATTGCCAGGGGATGCCGATGACTGAGGTATTCATGGCCGCGGCCCTGGTCCTGCTGCTCGCGATGGCGGCCGGTTTGGTGCGCGTCATTGTCGGCCCCTCCGCCGCCGATCGCATGATGGGCGCGCAACTGCTCGGGACCATGGGGATCGGCGTGCTGCTGCTACTGGCATTCGCCTTCGAACGCGATGCCTTGACGGATGTCGCATTGATCTTCGGATTGCTGGCATCCGTTGCCGCGGTCGCCTTGACCCGCAGGCGTATCGGGCAGGATCAGGACTGAATTCGTTCCCCGAACAGGATATCCCGCCATGGACCACTTGCTCATGTTCAGTCCGCTTCAGTGGATGTCAGTCTCGCTGATTCTGCTCGGTGTCTTTTTCTTTATCGCCGGTACCGTCGGTCTACTGCGGCTCCCCGATCTCTTCAGTCGACTCCATGCCCTGACCAAGGCGGACAACCTCGGGCTTGGTCTGGTTATCCTGGGCCTGCTGCCCTGGGCGCCGGATGTCTTCCAGGCGCTGAAACTGCTGTTGATCTGGCTGCTGGTGCTCATGGCCGGCGCGACCGGCGCCCATCTGATCGCCAAGCGCGCCCTGCGCGGCGATGGCGAGGATCTCCATTCGTCATGACGGTGCTTCTGCTGCTGTTCGATCTGGTGCTCGTGAGCACCCTGCTGGTACTGGCCATCGCCGCGCTCACCAGCCCGGAGCCGCGCCGGGCCGTGATGTTTTTCATCGCCTTCGGACTCTGGCTCGCCCTGGTCTGGGCGCGCCTCGGGGCACCCGATGTCGCCTTGGCCGAGGCGGCGATCGGTGCCGGACTCGGCGGCGCGCTGATGCTGGCAGCGGCCCGGCGGGCCGCGCGCCGGCAGCGGGAGGGCAAGGTCGATCGGGATGGTGAAGCGACATGAACCGCCCCGCGAAGCTGATGATCGGACTCCTGCTGTGTCTGTTCGCCCTAGTGCTCCTCTGGGTGTTTCACGCCGCCCTGATGCAGTCGCCGGGCGCCCGGCTGGCGGATCTCGCCATGGACTCGCTGCCGCTCAGCGGGGTCAAGAATCCGGTGACTGCGGTGCTCTTGAGCTACCGCGCCTACGACACCCTGCTGGAACTGGCGGTGCTGCTTGCGGCGCTGCTGGGCATCTGGTCGCTGGGCGCGGCGACGCCCGGCTTCCAGCCGGCCGGCGCGGCATTGGCCGCGATGGTGAGCTGGGTCGTTCCCCTGCTGATCCTGACCGGCGGTTATCTGCTCTGGGTCGGCGGCTATGCCCCCGGCGGCGCCTTTCAGGCGGGCGCCCTGCTGGGCTCCGCGGGGGTGCTCTTGCGGCTCGCCGGCGACGAACGCGCCGGCCTGCCATCGGAACGCGCGCAGCGCCGACTCGTCGTGGCGGGCATCGCCGTGTTCGCGCTGGTCGGGCTGGGGACCATGGTCGCCGGGATCGGCTTTCTGACCTATCCGCCAGGGTGGTCGAAATGGCTGATCCTGCTCATCGAGACCGCCGCGACGGTCTCCATCGGCGTGACACTGGCCGCGGCCTATGCCGGCGGCAAACCAAGGTCGCGCGCGTCGGATGGCGCGACGCCATGACCGCGCATCTGCTCTACGGCGGTGCTGGCATCCTGCTCTTCGTCCTGGGGGTCTGGTCCTTTCTCGTGCATGAGGCACTGCTGCGCAAGGTCATTGCGCTAAATGTCATGGGCAGCGGCGTCTTTCATCTGCTGATCGCCATCGCCGAACGTGGCAGCCTGCCGCCAGATCCGGTACCGCATGCCCTGGTCCTGACCGGCATCGTGGTGGCCGTCAGCGCGACCGCGCTGGCGCTGGCGATGGGGCGCCGCCTGGAAGACGAAGACGATGCTCGATAGTCTCGCGCTCGCGGTCACGGTCCCCCTGCTGGCCGCCCTGTTGGTGACGGCCCTGCCGGGTCGCGTCCAGACGCTCGGAGTCATCGGGGCCATCGCGACCGCGCTCGTGTCGCTGCAGGTCACGGTGCAGGTCTGGCAGCACGGCAGTCTGCGCTCCGATCCGGGCGGATGGGGCGCGCCGCTGGGTCTGGCATTAGAGGCCGACGGACTCTCGGCCGCGCTGCTGGCGATGGCGGCCCTGGTCGCACTGGCGATCAGCATCTACGCCACCGGCTACTTTCGCGAGGGCGAGCGGCGTCTGCATTTCTGGCCACTGTGGTTCCTGCTGTGGTCAGCCCTGAACGCCCTGCTGCTGGCCGCGGATCTCTTCAACCTCTATGTCACGCTGGAATTATTGGGACTGACGGCCGTCGCGCTCGGCGCGCTGACCGGTCAGCGGGAGGCGGTGGCCGCCAATCTGCGCTATCTGCTGGTGGGTCTGCTCGGCTCCATGACCTATCTGCTCGGCGTGGTCCTGCTCTATGCCGCTTATGGCACGCTCGACATCGCCCTGACCGGCGCGGCCATCCGTCCCGGCCCCGTCGCCAGCGCCGCGCTGGTGCTGATGACCGGCGGACTGGCATTGAAGGCGGCGATCTTCCCGCTGCATTTCTGGTTGCCGCCCGCCCATGCCAACGCGCCGGCACCGGTCAGCGCGGTGCTGTCGGCCCTGGTGGTCAAGGCAGCCTTTTATCTCATCCTGAGACTCTGGCTGGATGTCTTCGGCACGATCGTGACGCCGGCCGCGGCGGGTCTGCTCGGGCTGCTTGGCGCCGCAGCGGTGATCTGGGGCTCCTGGCGCGCCTTGCGCGCCGAACGACTCAAACTGCTCGCGGCCTATTCGACCCTGGCCCAGATCGGCTATCTCTGTCTCTTCTTTCCCCTGTTGCAGGCAACGCCCGAGGGTCCGGCGCGCGATGATCTGCTCGCGGCCCTGGTGTTGATGGCGATCAGTCATGGCTTTGCCAAGGCGGGTCTGTTCCTGGCCGCCGGGCTGGTGCAGCACAGCGCGGGACATGACCGGATCGACGAACTCGGCGGCACCGCGCAGCATCTGCCCGCGGCCACCTTCAGCATCGCGCTGGCCGGGACCGCCCTGATCGGCTTGCCGCCGAGCGGCAGCTTCATCGGCAAATGGATCCTGATGACCGGCGCCATCGAGACCGGACAATGGTGGTGGATCCTGGTGATCCTGATCGGCACCCTGCTGGCGGCGGCCTATATGTTCCGGGTACTCAGCCGCGCCTTCAATGAGGCGCCGACACCACGCCGCTTCGTCACCCAGGCGAGCACGGAAGTGCCGGCCCTGCTGCTGGCGCTGACCTCCGCTGTCGTGCTCGGTCTGGGCGCGCAACTGCTCTGGCGACTCATGGGTTTCGGAGTGGTCGCATGAACTTCGATACGCTACTGCCGGTCGGTATCGTCCTCACGTCACTCCTGGCGGGCGGCTTCATCTTCCTGGTCAAGGAAGAAAGCCATGTGCTGCGGGGCGTGCTCAACCTGAGCGGGGCCATCGTCAAACTGCTGCTGGTGGGGGTCATGATCTGGGGCGTCTATCATGGCCATGTCTACGAGGCCCGCTGGATGCTGGCACCCGGACTGGAACTGGTGCTGCACGCCGACGCGCTCTCGGTGCTCTTCGTGACCCTGTCGAGCGTGCTCTGGCTGGTCACGACCATTTACGCCATCGGGTATCTGGAGGAATCACCCAACCGCAGCCGCTTCTTCGGCTTTTTCAGTCTCTGCGTCTCGGCCACGGTGGGGATCGCCCTGGCCGGGAATCTGCTGAGCTTCGTCATCTTCTATGAACTGCTGACGCTGGCGACCTATCCGCTGGTGGCCCATCGCGGAACCGCGGAGGCCACGCGCGGGGCCAAGATCTATCTGGCCTATACCATGGGCGGCGGGGTGCTGCTGCTGACCGGGGCCATCTGGCTGCAAGTGCTGACGGGGCCGGTGGATTTCGTCCAGGGGGGCGTGCTGTCGGGATCGGCGCCCGCGCTCGAAGGTCAGTTGATCGCCATCTTCGTTCTGCTGCTCGCCGGTCTTGGGGTCAAGTCGGCGCTGATCCCCCTGCATGGCTGGCTGCCGCAATCCATGGTCGCGCCGGCACCGGTGAGCGCGCTGCTGCACGCCGTGGCCGTGGTCAAGGCGGGTGCGTTCGGCATCCTGCGGGTGGTCTACGATGTCTATGGCGTCGCCTATGCGAGTTCGCTCGGGCTCTTGACCCTGCTCGGCATCCTCGCCTCGATGACCATCCTTTACGGGTCCATCAAGGCGCTCTCGCAGGACGGGCTCAAGAAGCGGTTGGCCTACTCGACCGTGAGTCAGGTGTCCTATATCGCGCTCGGGGCCTCGATTCTTGGCCCCATCGCCACGGTTGGCGGCATGGTGCATCTGGTGCATCAGGGGATCATGAAGATCACGCTCTTCTTTTGCGCCGGCAACTATGCCGAGACGCTCGGCATCCATCATGTCAGCCAGATGGACGGCGTCGGCCGGCGCATGCCCTGGACGACCCTGGCCTTCAGCGTGGGCGCGCTGGGGATGATCGGCATCCCGCCGATCGCCGGTTTCGTGACCAAATGGTATCTGGGCCTGGGCGCGGTCGAGGCCAACGCGCACTGGGTGCTGCTGATCCTGGCGGCGAGCAGTCTGCTCAATGCCGGCTATTTCCTGCCGATCCTCTATCGTGCCTGGTTCCGGCCGCCCCCGGAGGTCTGGCCTGCCGAGCACATTCACGCCGGCCGCTTTGAGACCATCGGTGCGCTCCTCTGGCCGCCCGTGATCACCGCAGCCTTCTGCTTGATCGCGGGACTCTTTGCCGCGGCGCCCTTCAGTCCGCTCGAATGGGTCGAGTTGATCGCGCGCCGGGAGCACGGCCTGTGAACCCCTGGCTGCTGCTTCTGGTCTGGGTGTGGCCGCTGGCGCTGGCGGCGCTGGTGGGCGCGCGGACGCTGTCCGGGATCTCGCGGCGACCCTTGGACGCAATCGCCGCGCCGCTCTGGTGGCTACCCGCCATCGGCGCACTGCCGGGACTGGCCGCCGCGCTGCTGGTCCCGCTGGACAGCCGGCTGGAACTGCCCTGGCTGTTTCTCGGCACCACCCTGGGGCTCGATGCCACCGGCCGCGTCTATCTGCTCTTCACCGCCATCCTCTGGCTGGCGGCGGGCGTCTATGCCGCCTTCAGTCTACGCGGGCAGGCGCACGGCGGGCGGTTCGGCACCTTTTTCCTGCTGGCGATGTCCGGCAATCTCTGGCTCATCGTGGGCCAGGATCTGCTGAGTTTCTATGCCGGCTTTGCCATGATGGGACTCGCGTCCTATGGTCTGGTCATTCACAACGGCGACCCTGGCGCCTTGCGCGCCGGCAAGGTCTATCTGGTCATGGCCCTGTTCGGCGAGGTGACCCTCTTTGCCGCGCTGGTCATGATCGCGAGTCACGCGGGCACCCTCGTGCCGACCGCCGCGCAACTGGTCGGCCTCGATGGCCTGGCGATCGGGTTCCTGCTGGTCGGACTGGGCGTCAAGGCGGGGATGGTCCCGCTGCATCTCTGGCTGCCGCTCGCGCACCCGGCCGCGCCGATTGCCGCGAGCGCCGTGCTCAGCGGCACCATGATCAAAGTCGCCATCCTGGGCTGGCTGCGCTTCCTGCCGGTCGGCGCGGTGGCGCTCGCCGATTGGGGCGCATGGCTGAGCGCGGCCGGTCTGCTGACCCTGTTCTTCGCTCTGCCGATCGGCATGACGCAGTCGGATCCGAAGGTCATCCTGGCCTATTCGAGTATCAGTAAGATGGGTCTGCTGATGCTGCTGCTGGGTTTGATCCTGAGCGACCCGGCATTGGCCCCGGTTGGCGTTGTCGCCATCACCCTCTATGCGGCGCATCATGCACTGGTCAAGGGCGGTCTATTTCTCGGCGTGGGGTTGCGCAAGTCCGCCGCGATCGCGCAACCGCTGGTGCTTGGCGGACTGGTCATCCTCGCGCTGTCACTCGCCGGAGCGCCGCTGACCAGTGGCGCCGTGACCAAGTATGGCATCAAGCCGCTGCTCGATGCCGCCAACTGGACATGGCTGGCGGCGGCGGTCGCCCTGTCCGCGGTCGCAACCACCCTGTTGATGACGCGCTTCCTCTGGGTCAGTGTCCGCACCGAACCGCATCCGCAGCCGGGCTATGCCTGGCCCAGCGCCGCCTGGGCGGTGCTGATCACGCTGGTTCTGCTCTTTCCCTTCCTGCTGGGCAACCCGGCGGCCTGGCTCACCAATGCGGCAACCCTTGGGGCCGGGATCGGCATCGCCGTCGTCATCGGCGCACTGGTACTGCGCTATCCGGTCGGATTCAAGCGACTGGTCGGTCGGATTCCCCCCGGCGATCTGCTGGTGCTGGCCGCACCGCTGCTGCGCGTCCTGGTGTGGCTCGGGCGGATGCTCTGGCGTCCCTGGCACCGGCTCTATGGCAGGCTAGAGGGCGCTGCGATCGATGTCTACAGTCTGATTTTCGACCAGCCGGTGGGCGACGCCGAGCAGCGTCTGCGCGAGTGGCCGGTGGCGGGCACGCTCTGGTTGGGGCTGACGGCGATGCTCTTCCTGTTCGTGATCACGGGGACACCCGGTCCATCGGGAACCGTCAGCCCACCGAGTCTGGCGGCGGAAACGGCCGCTCAAACCGAGTCCGCGGCGCCAGTCGATCCGCTTGTCATGCCGGGTGAGTCGAGCGCCGACAGTGCGGAGCAACCGGACTCAGCGCCCGCGCGAGAAACGGACGGCGCGGACATGGCGTCCGCGACCGATGCCAGCGAGGTCGAACGCATGGGCGCGGTGAGTGACGGCGGCGAATCCCTCGACAGGCCCGATGCGGCCGTGACCAAGTTAGATCCAGCGCGCTCCGGCGACATCCCGCTAAGCGACGCGGATGCCGGAGAGTCGGGCAGGATAGCCGCCGTGGCCCCGCTCTGCGATCCGGCGGTTCCCTTCGTCTTTGCCAGTCACACCAACCCCGCCGATGCCATCGCCCTGGATCGCTGCATCAAAGACACCGAGACCGGAGCACTGAGTCTGCTGGAGTCGCCGCCGCTCACCAATCGGCTGGTCCAACTGGTGCAGCGGAATCTCAAATGGCTGGGCTTCGACCCAGGCCCCATCGATGGCATGATTGGCCCCAACACCCGCCGCGCCATTCGCGCCTTCCAGCAGGCCGAAGGCATGCGACCGACAGGAGGGATCGGCTTCGAGCTGCTCGAACGCCTTAAACCGCGTCCGGACTGAACCGCGCATCATACAAGGGGCGAATTCATTCGCCCCTTGGCGCTGCGCGCCGGAGATATTTGTTGAGCTTGTCGTCGAAGGTGAAAACCGATTCGCTTTCCACGAGGTGATAGGCCAAAAGCAAGGCATCCACGAAATCAAGTCCGCTTTCGCTGTAGCATTCCAGCCCTTTCAAGAACACCGCCGGCTTCTCCATGCTGACCTGGGTTTCATCCAGCAAGCTCCCGAGTTGACGCTGAATTTCCTTTCGCTCGACCGCATAGACCTTCTGCAACACGTACACCACTTCGCAGGCGACCTCCATGGGCAAGGTTGCTGACTGCCGCTCGATCATCTCCGCCGCCTTGGCGGAGAGATCCGCGTGGTCGTCCAGCAGATAACGCAGTACCACATTGGCATCAACGAGGCTCATGTTTTTCGCTCGCTGCCTCTTGCCAGGCGTCTTGCTCTTGGGCAATCAGGTCAGGCTTGGCATAGTGCTTCAGGCAGCCACGCAAGCTTCTTTGGGTCGCGACCTGTTGCGAGCCTTCTTGCGACGCGCCCAGCACGATGATTTCCACCGCTTGGCCCCAGAACTGCTCGGGCAACCGGAGATGGACCTCGCCATTCTCCACGGTTTGAATAGTGCGCATGGCTTCCATCGCTTACACCTCTCATTACCCTTAATTCAGTATCAATCATCAAACGCTGACATAGGCGGCGCGGACCTGCCCGCCCTGCTCGTACTCGACGAGATGCTGCCGATCCGCCAATAGGTTTGCACCTGAATGGTATCGACACGGCGTCATTGATCATGCTCGGCGATACAGAGAGTTGGCTTGACGGACGTCAGTCCTTGGCTAGACACCTGTAGAGTATCCCAAATTCACGATAGTCTCATGCACGGATACGCGCCTTGGCGCGGTCGCTGTGAAGTGGTCTGGCCACATGACGCCTGCTGTTACCCGATGCGGAAAGCGGTTTAAATAACGGACCCTCCGCCGTTCTCGCGCCGACGCGACAGCCGGCTATAAGTCTTATCCAACTGTTTGCGCAACTGGGCGCTTTCTTCGTCGAGAAAGGTCAGAAAGGCGTTGGCGACAACCGAGAGTTCCTTGCCCTTGGCATAGGCGACAGACCATTGGCGCTCCAGCGGAAACCCCTGGACATCAAGGATCGTCAACTGCGAGTGCGCGGTTTCCTGGATCAGGGTGTGGAGCGAGAGAATGGAGATTCCGAGCTGGCCATAGATCGCATGCTTGATGGCCTCGTTGCTGCCGAGTTCCATGCGCACCCGCGGTCTGAGTCCGGCCTCATTGAAGGTCTTTAGGACATAGTCGCGGATGCCGGAGCCCGGCTCGCGCATGATGAAATATTCCTCCGCCAGGCGTTCCAGGGGGATCTGTCGTTCCCGCGCGAGCGGATGGTCGCGATTGGCGATGACATAGAGCGGATTCGGTGCGAATGGTCTGGTGACCAGGTCGATGTCGCGATCTGGGTTCTGGCCCAGAATATAGAGATCGTCCTTGTTGCCGATCAGCCGCTCGATGACACTGTCCCGATTGGTAACCTTGAGCGAGACATCGACGCCGGCGTAACGCTGGCAGAAGCGTCCGAGCACCTCTGGGGCGAAATACTTGGCGGTGGTGATGACGCACAACCGCAGATAGCCCTGTTTCAGACCCTTGATGTCCGCGACCTTCATCTCGAAGCGGTCGAGAACGCCAAAGACGTCCTTGACCGCGGTTTCCAGTTCGCGGCCGGTATCCGTGAGATGCACCTGGCGGCCAATCTGCTCGAACAGTGGTAGGCCGATGACGTCGGTCAGCCGTTTGATCTGGGTCGAGACCGTGGGTTGTGTCAGATACAGCTCGTCAGCCGCCTTCGTGAAGCTCTTGAGGCGCGCGATGGCCTCGAAGACCTGGAGCTGACGAAGGCTGACATGACGGGTGAGATTCATCATTCGGTCAAACATCGTTGGCTCACAGAGGTCGCGATCATAGCAAACCTCAGTCCGGCCAGACCCGCTGCCCGGACTGATAACCTTGATCATAGGGCACGAATGCCGCCGGCTTGGGCGCCGGTCGACGCTTGGTCGGGCGTTTCGGACTGCTCTGAGTGAGTGCCGGCCGGGTCTCCGCCGTCGCGGGCGGCGGCGCGGCGGACTGGGCAGGCGCTGTCGGCTGCTCGGTTTCGGTATTCATGCGGGTTTCCTCGTCTCTGCGCTTAGGGCTGGCCCGGTGTTGGGCGCGCGCTCATCAGTTCTTCGATCCGCTCGGCAAGCGCAAGGCGTTCGGGGGCGATGTCGGCGGCATCCTGCTCGGCATGGATGGAGATGTTCGCATAGGTCCGCCCGAAGCTGATGTCGGGGTAATAGCCTCCCGGCTCGCAGATCACGGCCACCGCGTCTAAAAAATCCCGCGTCTGTTCGTAGTCGTCGAACTCCAGTCGGCGTTCAAGACGTGGCGGGCGCTCGCGTCGTTTCCAGCCTTGCTGAGTGGCAGTCATCCGTTTATCGCTCCGGTGCGCAGTTGTTCGATCCAGGCTTCGAGTTCGCGGACGTGCCCGAACTCCTCGTCATGCAGGGTGCCGAAGAGCGCCCGGTTTTCCATGTCATTGATCAGGGCGCAGTAGTCAGCGGCCTCGCGATAGAGCGTCACCGCACGCCGTTCCAGTTCCAGATCGGCAGCGAGCAGATCGATGAGCGAGGGACCGGCCCTGACCGGCGTGATCTGAGACGCGTTCGGCATGGCGCCCAAGCGTAGCATCCGCGCCGTCAGGCGTTCCGCATGCTCCTGTTCCTCCAGCGCTTCCTTGCGAAAATGGTCGGCGACCTCCGCCAGTCCCCACAAATGGGCGAGCCCGGCGTGGGTGAGATACTGTTGAACGGCGCTGAACTCGTGGCTCAGGGCGCGGCCCAGATAGCCCAGCACTCTCGGGTTTGCCATCATGTTTCTTGACCCTTGGTTCCAGGCGCGGAGAGACCATGGCGGTCGCTGTGGCGACGCATCGTCTCAACCGCGCGAGCCTGCACCATCCGTCAGGACCGACCGTGTCCGCCGTCCGTGTCGCCGGGCTTCTCCGGCAGGACCGGCTCCACCTCGCGGTGCGGGCGGGCGATGATGTGGGCGGCGACCAAGCCGTCGCCCACTCGTTCGCAGGCGTCGGCGCCGGCCCGCACGGCGGCGTTGACCGCGCCGGTCTCGCCGCGTACCAGCACCGTGACGTAGCCGCCGCCCACGAATTCACGTCCGATCAGCCGCACTTCGGCGGCCTTGGTCATGGCATCCGCTGCCTCGATGGCGGGCACCAGGCCGCGCGTCTCAATCATTCCTAATGCGATTCCGTAGCTGTCAGAGGCCATGGTGAAATACTCCGAGTGTCGATCTGAAAACAATGTCGATTGCGTTCTTTGCGGTTCATCTGTGCTTGTTAAGTCAACCTGCCTGCTTGTCGCCGAGGCCGCCGAGCGGCAGAATCGGCTCCACCTCGCGGTGCGGGCGGGCGATGATGTGGGCGGCGACCAGACCGTCGCCCACTCGCTCGCAGGCATCGGCGCCGGCCCGCACGGCGGCGTTGACCGCGCCGGTCTCGCCGCGCACCAGGACCGTGACGTAGCCGCCGCCCACGAACTCGCGTCCCACCAGACGCACTTCGGCGGCTTTGGTCATGGCGTCGGCCGCTTCGATGGCGGGCACCAGGCCGCGGGTCTCGATCATCCCCAGGGCAATTCCGTAATGTTCGTCGGCCATTTCATGTACTCCTCTGTTTCAAAAAAGCAGGTTGTGTTTAAAACCAGGTTGCGTATTAAACGCGGATTATTTTGCCAATCATCAGGTTAGGGGGGCGCGCCATGTCTAGCTGCGCCGCGATGTCTCAGCCCCGAGTCGGTGCCGCGGTGCCCTCTCCTTGATCAATGATCCAGTGATCGATGATTCCTCCAATGCTCAGGTCGGTGAGCACCGCTTTGCCGACCGCCAGCCGCGCCGCCGAACCACTGATGGTGAACACCCAGTTCCCGGGCCGGCTGCCGACCGTGTCGACCGCCACCGCCCGCCCGCCCTTGGCGTCTCGCAGAACCCGCAAGGAGACGGATTGGAGCCCCGCAACTCGGCGCGTGCAGACCAGCGCGTCTTCGACCTGCATGATGTCCACACTCAGTTCTCCTTCCAGTGGTCGATGATGCCGACAATGGTTAGATCGCTCGGATAATCCTTATGGCCGGCGGCCTCGCGAGCCGCTGAACTGCCCACGCAGATGACCCAGTCGCCCGGCGTGCAGCCGACCGCGTCGACCGCCACCACCCGGCTGCTACCGTCTCTCACGACCTGCAGATGGCGGTGCTCCAGCCCCGGAATGCGGTTGGTCGCCACCAGTGGTTTTTCCACCTGACAGATCTTCATGCCGCTTTCTCCAGTGCCGTGAGCGAGCCGCCGACCGGCTCCGCCGGCGCGGCGCGGCTGCTGTCGCGCACCGTCCAAAAGGTCTGGATCAACCCGCGCTCGGCCAGGTCCGGATAGCGCTGGCCGATGGCCTCGGCGATACGCGCGCAGCGCTGGATCGCCCGTTCGCGCGCCCCCGGCACCTGTCCCGAATAGTCGAAGCGCAGCACGATGGGGATCGGCAGACCATGGGCGACGTTGAGACGCCGAAAGATCTTGATCCCAACGTCCAGGTTCGGCGCGCCTTCCTCCAGGGTGCGCATGAAGGCGAAATAGGTCAGGTTCCGAAGCTGGATCTCTTCGAAATCGCTGCCCACGCCGATGAAGCGTTCCTCATGTCCGATATCCGCATAGTGTCCGCCCTCGTAATGCCGCACATAGTCGATCTGCGCGATGTTGTTCTCGATCAGCCGCGCCATCAGGCGCTGCATCCCCGGCTCGGGCGGTCGGCCGCCATCGCGCGGTGCCGCGATCCGCTCGCGGATCAGGTTGCGCGCCGATGCCGCATCCAGCCGGGCGGTGGCGCCGTAGAGTTCGCCCGCGTCGATGAAACGATCCAGATCGGCATCCCCGGTCGCGCCGGGAAGGTGGATCCGCACCCGATCGGTGTCCGTATCGATGCCGAGCAGCAGCACCTCGATCGACGCCCCGCAGCAGTAACTGTTCTCCACTGCTTCGCGGAAGGCCCGCAACTGTTCCAGGCCGGCCATCGCGGCGCGACGGGTGTCACTGCCATGCGCCGCGCATCCGTGGTGCGTCGGGTCGCGGCTGCTGTAGTGATAGCTCACGACCTTGAGATAACGTGTCGGAGCGTCCGCAAGGTTTGGCACGCCCTCGCGGAAGCGGCTGAGTTCCACGCTGGCCCAACGCTCGACCGCTTCCTCGACATCGAAGAGCGTCCCGGCGTAGGACTTGCGACGCACGGCGCCCATCGGCAGGCGCAGCACATAACTGATGGCGTGCGCCAGACGCCCGTCCGCGCAGGGCGTCACATTCATGGCATGAAACCCGCAATCGAGCAGGAACGCCTGAAAGGCCTCGGACCGGTCGCGAGTCGCCAGCGGATCCTGCCCGACGTAGTCGCCGCTCATGATGCGCAGGGTCTCGAAGGTGGCATGCGCGAAGAGTTGGCGCATATCCAGATCATTGACCCAGGCATCCTCAAGCACCGTGCCTGGAAGCTCGAATCCAAGCTGCCGCCGGGATTCCTCTTGCGCCCAGGTCACAAAATCCGCCTCGTGCTGGCGGGCCGCCAGCGATTTGAGTGTCGGCACGATCCGCGCGAAGGCGCCCTTCACTCGCTGTTCATAGGCGCGCAACCGTTCGTTGTCCGCCCGCGGCGTGAGCGGATGTCCCGCGCTGGCGCCGAATCCCACGGCAACCGGGGCGCCGACCAGATCATCCACCGGCGTTCGGGTGCCGGCGGCCTCGGTTGAGGCGACTATCCGGCCGGCCGGCGTGCCGCTCCATAGCGGGGTGCGGGTGCGTCGGCGCGGTTGGGGTCTGATTCTCATCTCAGGTACTCCATGATTCCGGTCGCGGCCGTCAACGCACAGTCATCAGCCCACGGCGATCCACAAGCTGTTCCGCACAGCCCCCGATGGGGTGCTGGCTCGGCCCCGACCGGACGGCGGTCGCCGCCGAAGGTCGTGCCCGCTTGGCAACAGCCCCCGGAACTGGTTTGCCGATGACTGGCGTTGAACGTCTCCATCGTGCCGCCCCCTAGCCCCGCGCGCCGCCGGACAGCGTCACCAGCGCACCGCGTTCGGTGCTGCCGCTGCTGCCGCTGACCCGGATCTCGGGCACCTGACGCTCTTGCGCCTCGCGAAAGGTACGCGCGCCGGCAAATGGCCCCATCGGCGCGCCCCGTCGGGTCGGATTGCGCCCGACCGCGGATTTCCCCTCGGTCCCGGTGACCCGCTCGTTGCGCCCCCAGTCGTTCCCGGTGATCCGCGTGCCACCTTCCCGGCCTTCACCGGTGATGCGTGGGCGCGCGTCCGCCACTGGCCCAGCAGGCTCGCGTGGCGTGGGCGGTGCGAGCGGCACGGGATTGATGCTGACCCCGCGCGGTTGGGCACGACCGGGGCGGCGCTGCCGAAAGTCCTCGGTCCCCGTCACGACGCCGCTGGCCATGTTGAAAGGGCCGGTCACGCGGTCCTGCGGCTGGTCGTAACGGATGCCGGTGATCATCCGACTGGCCGGTTCCGACTGGGCCGCCTGAGCCGGTGACTCGACGCTGAAGGCACCCCAGTTGCCGCCGCTCAGCGGTTGCGGAAAATCCGCGCTCCCCGGCGTCGCCTCGACACCCTGGCCGCAGGTCGAAAAGAACTGGTCCTCCCCGATGTAGGGTGTGCCAGTGACCTCCTGGCAGACGCCCTTGGCGGCACCCGTCATACCCCCATCGATTCCGGGCTGAATGCCGGTGAGTCCAGCGCCCGGCGTACCGCGCGGGGATGGTGTGCGCTGGGCCATGGCCTGTAGCGTCTCGGGCGCGCAGTGCGACCGGAACTGCTCCTGTCCCAGATAGGCGGTTCCGGTGACGATCTCGCAGGTTCCAGGCTCGTTGCCGGTGACCTGACGCGAGCGCCCGACCAGACTGCCGGTGACCTGCTGACCGTGCCAGGTGGCATCGGCACCCACCTTCTTGATGCCCTGCGGTTCCGGTTCGGACCCGCTCCGGCAGTAGCCCTGATAGTGCTCGAAGCCCAGGTACTCGTTGCCGGTCACGCGCTGACAGCTTCCCGGCTCGTTGCCGGTCATGCGCTCGCTGCGTCCGATCATGGAGCCGGTCACCGAACCCCCGCCATAGGTCTGGGTCGACCGCACCTTGGGTGGCGCGCCTTCCGGGCCGGGGGAGGTATAGGGGGTGCCGGTCAGGGTGCGGCCCGCCCCCGTCTCGTCGCCCGTCACCCTGGGACTACGACCCACCTGGGCGCCGGTGACGGTCTGTCCTCGGTCGGTCATGATCGCCTCCTTGATGCGGTTCGGCGCGGGCATTGATTCGACTCCGCAGAACTCCTGGAAAAGTTCCGCGCCCATGTACTCGGTCCCCGTCACCTGACGGCAGCTGCCCGGTTCGTCGCCGGTCGTGCGCGCGCTGCGTCCGACCCGCGTGCCCGTGACCGTCTGACCCAGGGCGGTCGCGCTCACGCCGACCTTGGGCGGTCCCTCGGCGGGGCGGGGCGAGGCTGAGTGGCGTATCCGTCCACTCGGACGCGGACCGACGTCACCGCATTTGCCGTGCTCGCAGCGTTCCTCGCGCACCCGCCGTGCGATGTCGCGCGAGCTGACACCCGCGTTCCTGAGCAACGCCGTGGTCGCGGCGCT
This sequence comes from Thiocystis minor, assembly GCF_016653465.1. Classification (GTDB taxonomy): domain Bacteria; phylum Pseudomonadota; class Gammaproteobacteria; order Chromatiales; family Chromatiaceae; genus Chromatium; species Chromatium minus. The sequence continues at coordinate 15,848 of NZ_NHSQ01000107.1, forward strand.
GCGCGACCGGCCGCTGACCGAGTCCGCGCCGGCCTTGCCGCGGTCGGACGTGGCCGCGCGGCGCGCCATCGACAGCATGCGACCGCGCGGCGGCTTTGGCGCCTTGCTGGCGGCGCTCCGGGAGCGGGTGGGACGCGCGCGGTTCTTGCCCGTGTCCTCGCTGACCCGCGGTTTAACCTCGACCTGCTCGGCAGACCGCCGGGCCCGGCGCGCGGCCACGTCCGGCCGCGTTTCCGCTTGTGGTGCGGGCCTGATCCGCGCGGTACTCGACGCGATCGCACGCCGGCGCGCGATCGCGGCATCGCGTCCCACCAAACCCTGTGTACTGGAACGCAGGGTCTCGGTCGGTGAGGTCCGAGTCAGGTGCCGCCGCCCATGGGTGATCTGCTCGCGCCGTTTGATCGAGCGCTGACGACCGTCGGCCACCTTGGGTGGCTGGCGCTTGCGCCTGGGCTCGTTCCGAACGGGTTCGATCTGAATCGAGCGCGGTGCCGGGCTCAATTCCTGGGGGGTCAGGGTGTGACCTGGTGTCTCGCGTGTAGCCGCCGGATCGCGGGCCGCCCGTGCGGGCGGCTCCGGGCTTGGCAGGCATGCCTTGCCGCCGGCGGCCATGGCGCGGCGTTTGGCGATGGACGCATCGCGCCCAGTCAGCCGTCGTTCGCTTCCAGCCTTGTCCATGATTGCCTCTCTTTAAACCGCTGCAACTCAGAGCGCCCGGTACACCAGGAAGGAATGTCCCTTGCTCTGGGCGTAGTTGTCATAGCCCACCAGGCGGACATGGTGGTCAGGGTAGGCGCGTCGGCAGGCCTCGATCTCGGCCAGGATGACGTTGGGATCCTGCTCGCCGAAGAAGGGCAGCTTCCACATCGGCCAGTAATAATCGAACGCGGTGCTCGGATGTTCGTGCTCAAGCGAGGCGTTCCAGCCGTTGTCCAGGATGTAGAGGATCTGCTCCAGGATCTCCTCCCGGTTGAGCGGAGGCAGGTAGGAAAAGGTCTCGTAGCGGCCGATGGTGGCGTGATCGCCAATGCTGCTTGCAATGCTCATTTGCGTGCTCTCTCAAGTCGTTCGTTAAGGAGTCCGGGGATGCCCGAGGCGTCTCGTGTCAGCCGACGTCCAGCTTGTCCACCACATCGAACTCGAACTTGATTTCTTTCCAGGTTTCCATCGCCGAGGCGAGTTCCGGACTGTGGCGCGCGGCTTCGGTGAGGATCTCGCGGGCATTCTTCTCGATCTCGACACCCTCGTTGCGCGCCTTGACGCAAGCCTCGGTCGCGACCCGGTTGGCCGCCGCGCCCGCCGCGTTGCCCCAGGGATGACCTTGAGTCCCGCCGCCGAACTGGAGCACCGAGTCGTCGCCGAAGATGGTCACCAGCGCCGGGATGTGCCACACATGGATACCGCCGGAGGCCACCGCCATCACGCCCGGCATGCCGCCCCAGTCCTGATCGAAGAAGAGTCCGCGTGCGCGGTCTTCCGGGATGAAGGACTCACGGATGGCGTCCACGAAGCCCAGGGTCGACTGACGGTCGCCTTCGAGCTTGCCCACCACGGTCCCGGTATGCAGATGGTCGCCGCCCGAGAGACGCAGACACTTGGCCAGCACCCGGAAGTGGATGCCGTGCTTGGGATGCCGGTCGATGACCGCGTGCATGGCGCGGTGAATATGCAGCAGCATGCCGTTGTCGCGGCACCAGTTGGCCAGACTGGTATTGGCCGTGAAGCCACCGGTCAGGAAGTCGTGCATGATGATGGGCGCGCCGCACGCCTTGGCGAACTCGGCCCGCTTGAACATCTCCTCGCAGGTCGGCGCGGTCACGTTCAGATAGTGTCCCTTGCGCTCGCCGGTCTCGCGCTGGGCCTTACTGACGGCCTCCGACACGAACTCGAAGCGGTTCTGCCAGCGCATGAAGGGCTGGGAGTTGACGTTCTCGTCGTCCTTGGTGAAATCCAGACCGCCGCGCAGCATCTCGTAGACGGCACGGCCATAATTCTTGGCGGACAGACCCAGTTTGGGCTTGACCGTGGCGCCCAGGAAGGGTCGGCCATATTTGTCCATGCGGTCGCGTTCGACCTGGATACCGCTGGGCGGGCCGCCGCAGGTCTTGACGTAGTGCAGCGGGAAGCGGATGTCTTCCAGGCGCAGATGGCGCACCGCCTTGAAGCCGAAGACGTTCCCGACCAGCGAGGTCAGCACGTTCACGATCGAGCCTTCCTCGAACAGATCGATGGGATAGGCGATGAAGGCGTAGAAACTCTCCTTGTCGCCGGGCACATCCTCGATGCGATAGGCGCGACCCTTGTAATAATCCAGGTCGGTGAGCAGGTCGGACCAGACATTGGTCCAGGTTCCGGTCGAGGACTCCGCCGCCACGGCGGCCGCGGCCTCCTCACGCGGAACATTGGCTTGCGCCGTGATCTTGAAACAGGCCAGCAGATCGGAATCCAATGGCACATAGTCCGGGGTCCAATAGGTCAGGGCATAGTCTTTCACGCCCGCGTCGTACGTTTTGATGCTCATGATTTACTCCGTTCAATGGGTGCGGCCTGAATTGAAGCGAAAGATAAATATGTCGAGCAGCGAGATCCAATCAATATAAGGAATATGTTTCATCGACGATTGTCGATGATTGATGCGTGGGAGGTGACGAGCGGGCGAGGCATGGCGATCAGAGCAGTCAGCCGCCAGCGATCAGCTTCCAGCCATTGTGTTGCGGAGGTTTGCGCTTCTTGCGTCACCCGGCGGGTGAGCCTCGGCAGACCTCGCTCAGTCGCCAAGTCGCTGATTCCCAAAAGCTGGCGACTGGAGGCTGGAGGCTGGAGGCTGGAGGCTGACCGCTCTTTTTGATGAAAGCGACGAGGGTCAGGCGACGTTGGCGGGATTGCGCAGCCGGCGGGTCTTCTCGACCATCCGATGGGTAGACAGATTGTTGTTGAAGCGCGAGACCTGGGTCAGCGGCACCCAGAGGATCTCATGGGATTCGTCGTTGCCGGGAATCTCCAGGTCGTCGTCCATCTCCACCAGGAAGCGGATATCGACGTGTTCGTGCCGCGGGCCGCGTTCGCTGACTGGAATGACGTGGATATCCACATCAAACACCGCGCTGTTCACGAGTCGCACATGCGAGGGATCCAGGCCGGTCTCCTCCGACGTCTCGCGCAGTGCCACCCGCAGGATGTCCGCGTCGCCGTCGGCATGGCCGCCAGGCTGAAACCACTGGTCGTGTTTGCGGTGGTGCAGCAGCAGGATCCGCTCCCGATCCGGGCTGACGACCCAGGCCGAGCCGGTGACATGACCGGGCCAGAGGTCACAATCGAAGCAGTTCTCGTGGCGCTCGATGAAGTCCAGCGCACGGTTCACATGGGCCGCCTCCTCCATGAACGGAGTTCGGTGGCGGTGCAGCAGGCTCAACAAATCGCGGCGATGCATGGGCTGTTGGTCGGTGATGATTGGGATGAGGGTAGTACAGCGGCGCTTCAGTTTTGGCAACCTCGTGCTTCGCTGCTCAAGTTCCGAGACCGAAGCCTCCTCGTTGTCGTTGTCGTAATCGAATATTCGCCATATCGAGACCGCGATCACGACAACGACAACGACCTGAGACGGTTACGATGAATGTCTTAACTGAAGATGGCGCCGGACGCAGGCAAATCAAAGCCGATGCACTCAGGCCGCCAGGCATCAGACGCCGGACAGGCTCTCGACGGCGGCAACGGCGGCCGCTGCGGCCTCGTTCACATCGCCCTCGGTGCCCGAGAGCGTGAGCCGCCCGAAGGCGCCGACGGCGCGCACGTCGATGATGGTGATATTCGCGGCCTTCTCGGCCTGATTGGCGGCATAGATGACATAGCCCGCCGGCTCGGTTTCCAGGATGAACATGCTCTGACCGGGCAGGATCATGGAGCCGCGGCGGCTCTGGCGATTGATCAGGACCGTGTGGTCCGGCGTGATGGCGCGAATGATCTCCTTCCAGGCGACCTGGCACTTCTGGCGGTCCTCCACGCGGGCGTTCATGTGCGACAGCAGGATGCGGCCCGCTTCCAGCACATTGCTCTGGTCGCGCTGATGGATCACCATCGACCCGAAATTGCGCTCGACCACCTGCTGCGCCAGATGCACGCGCGCCGCTTTCAGCGCCGTGTCCGTGAGGCGGTGCACCGCCATGCCGGGGGCGACTTCCACCCAGAGGCAGGCATCGCCCGGAATCGGCAGGAAGCCCTGGGAGACCGTGGCCATGTACTCGGCCAGTTGCGGCTGAAGCGAGTCAATGAAGACGTAAGTCCTGAGTTTGATCATAAAGTGACAGCGCCGAGACGGGTGGCTCCGCGGTGCGGGCGGAGGACGGGGATGACCAAGCGATTGTACAGGGAGGAAATCGCGGTTGTCGCAAGCTGGCTTCCCGATTCCGAGACCACCGTCCAGGATCCCTCCCGGACGGACACGGCCTGGCGGCGCTGTGCCTGTCATCAACTGGTCAAGATTCGACCGGCATGCGCGGATGTCAGCGATGGCGGGGCGAGCAGGCTACTCTACAGAGGTTATCCACAGATCTGATCACAGAAATTGTGCATATTTCAACCGCCTCGGCAGCGTGACTTCGTTGATCCCAAAGAGCACAGTCAGCCGTCAGCGACCAGCCTCCAGCCTCCAGCCGTTGTTTTGCAAAGGTTTTCGCTGATCGAAGCCTTCCCCCGCTGTGCGGATCCCAGCAAGCGAGGCACGATGGCCAAGTGTTTGATTCAAAAAGCTGGCCGCTGAAGGCTGGAAGCTGACAGCTCTTTCATTAATGCGGGCGGTGCACGGTCACGGAGAGCTTACTGTGCCAACCGACATTCTCGACATTGAGACGGATGTGATGATCGGCATGCGCGCGTCGGCAGCTTTCGATCGAGTCGTAGACCGCGTCCAGGTTACCGTTGTAGCAACTGGGTTGTTCCCAGAGCCTCCAGGCACTAAATCTGGGCGCGATCGCGGCGGCGTGCTCGATACAGATGAAACATCCCTGATGGAGACACTGGCCGAGTTGCATGAGGATCCGCTCTTCCGCCGGAAAGGGGCGGTTGGCGAGCGTCCGTTTCGTGGTCTGAGCTAAAGCCTGCATTTGGTTGCCTCACGGGTTTGGTGATTAGGGCCAGGAAGCCAGATCGAATCGAGCGCAACTGCTCGTGGGCTCCCGTCGTCGAGGCCAGAATAGTTCTTGAGCCTTTAACTGGGAAATTGGGATTGACCGCAGGCGGCATCGATCAGGGTCGATAGGGGGAGATCGGCGGCATGACGCTCGCGGAGTTCCCCGCCGAATCACGGGACGATGGCGAGGCCAATCAGGCCTCCGCAACGTGCGCCACGAGAGAATCACGCCCGTCGTCTCTCAACAGGGCTTCCGCCTGATCGAGCGCCTCCTGCTTGGTCGCGACCAACCGCCCGGCGGGGAGCGCGGCCGTGATCCCGAGCCGCTCCAGCCGCTTGAGAACATCCCCCTCCGCGCCCGCGATCCACACCTCCCGGCCGGCGGCGAGGTCTTCCAGGATGATCTTTTCCAGCGCCAGCGAGGACGAGACGCCCAAAACCGGCACATCCGTAAAGTCCATGATCAGCACCGCGTGGTCTGCCAGGACCGCATGCTGGCGCGAGATCGCCTTGGCGAGCCCGAAGATGAGCGGCCCGCCCAGCGAAAACAGCAGAATCCGTCCGTTGGAACGCTCCAATACCGACTGCTCGTCGAGCGTCAGGCCATCCGCCGTACCAGGTTCCCGAATCGCCCGCACCGCTTGACTCTGGAGCTTGCAGAGACGATCGATGGTGAGGACGTTGGCCACGAAGACCCCGAGTGCCACGGCCCAGATGAGATCCACGAAGACCGTGAGTCCGATCACCCCGTACATGATCATGGCGGCACGCAGCGAGACCCGATGCGCCCGCTTGAGGAACGACCAGTCGACGATATCCAGACCGACCTTGAGCGCGATGCCCGCCAGGACCGCGAGCGGGATCTGGGCCGTGAGACCGGCCGCCCAGAGCACCACGACCAGCAGGATCGATGCACGCACCAGCCCCGACAGCGCGCTGCGCGCGCCCGATTGAATATTGACCACGGTCCCCATGGTGGCGCCAGCGCCCGGAATCCCGCCGAAGAGTCCCGAGGCGATGTTGCCGATACCTTGCCCGACCAGCTCCTTGTTGGAGTCGATCTCCTTGCGCGTGAGGCTCTCCGCGATCACCGCGGTGAGCAGGGCGTCGATGCTGCCCACCACCGCAAGGACCAGAGCCTCGGTCACCATGAGACGCCACTGATCCAGGCTGAAAACCGGAATCTGCAGCGAAGGCAGGCCGGCGGCAATCTCTCCGATACGCCGGATCTCCAGGTGGCTGAAGAAGAAAATAGATACCAGGGTTCCCAGGATCAGGGCGAGCAACTGAGGCGGAAAATAGTGTTTGAGACGGCTCGGAAAAAACAGGATCAGCGCCATGGTCATGACCGCGAGTCCCACCTCGGCCGGGGCGATCGCGGCGAGCAACTCGGGCAGGGATTGGAGCGTGCCCAAGACCCCACCGGGCGGGGTGGCATGCCCGAGGAAGGGGCCGATCTGGAGGATCACGAGGATGAGACCGATACCGGTCATGAAGCCCGAGATGACCGTATAGGGCATGAGCGTCACGTATTTTCCCAGTTTCAGCGCGCCGAGCAGAATCTGGAAGACGCCCGCCAGCATGACGACGGTGAAGGCCATCGCCATGCCATTCTCAGGGTTCGCCGCGATCAGGTGTGCGATGATGGCCGTCATCACCACCGTCATGGGACCGGTGGGCTCGGAGATCAGGGTTGGCGTTCCGCCGAACAGGGCGGCGAACAGACCGACCAGCACGGCCCCGTAGAGACCGGCCGCGGGCCCCGCGCCGGAGGCGACACCGAAGGCCAGGGCCATCGGCAGGGCGACGACGGCGGCGGTCACGCCGCCGAAGACGTCGCCTCGCAGATTGTCGAAGCGGATTTCGTTGAGTATGCGCATGGCCATGGCCCTTTTGGCGAATTGACGACGCCTTATTTAAGGGACTCCAGTCCATCGATACAAAATGATATTTATGATCGATTCAATCGATCAGAGTCGATGGATGGGACTTCGAGCGGGCAGCGCTGCGAGCGGCATTGACCCGAGCCCGGCGCCAATGGCAGGGTGTGTGGAACGATGGCCCGCTCAAACATCCAGCACCCTCGTCGCGACCTACGTCAGCCCAGGGCAACGCCCTGGGATGGGATCACATTCCCCATCCATTTCACGCCATGAAGGGGTGATTCAAACCAGGATTCTGGAAACCTTGACCAAGCCTTCGCCCGCCATCCTTCACTTCACCCGCTTCACCCACCCGCTTCCAGCGCCTCACCCAGCGTCCGCGCCGCCACGATCTCCAGCCCCTCCACCCCTTCCTTCGGAGCATTGCCCTTGGGGACGATGGCGCGGCGGATGCCGTGCTTGACCGCCTCGCGCAGCCGGTCCGGACCATTGGGCACGGGCCGCACCTCGCCCGAGAGACCGACCTCGCCGAATACCGCCAGATCCAGCGGCAGCGGACGGTCGCGATAGCTCGACAGCACCGCCATGATCACCGGCAGGTCGGCGGCGGTTTCGGCGATGCGCACGCCGCCCACCACGTTGACGTAGACATCCTGATTGAACAGCCCCACCCCGCCGTGACGGTGCAGCACCGCCAGCAGCATCGACAGGCGATTCTGATCCAGACCCAGCGCGACCCGGCGCGGATTGGCCAGCGGGCTTTCGTCGACCAGCGCCTGGACCTCGACTAAGAGCGGGCGGGTGCCCTCGCGGGTGACCATCACCAGACTGCCGGAGACGGGCTGATCGTGGCGCGAGAGGAAAATCGCCGAGGGGTTCTTGACCTCGCGCAGACCGTGATCGCCCATCGCAAAGACGCCCAGTTCGTTGACCGCGCCGAAGCGGTTCTTGATCGAGCGCACGATCCGGAAGGGACCGCCATGCTCGCCCTCAAAATAGAGCACGGTGTCGACCATGTGCTCCAGCACGCGCGGGCCGGCGAGCGAGCCGTCTTTGGTCACATGCCCGACCAGAAACACCACCGTGTCCTGCTGCTTGGCGAAGCGCACCAGTTGCGCCGCCGCGTCGCGCACCTGTGAGACCGAGCCCGTCGCCGATTGCAGGGGTGATGGATTGTTCCTGATCAAGAAGGTACCTTTCCGCGTCGCTTGTACGGATCAATCAGTGCATCCAAAAGGAACGTGCCATGAAAGGCTTCAATGTCTCCATCCTGAACGAGATCGCCAACAACCTGCGGGAGCGGTACGAGTACGACAACGGCTTTCCCATTCTCAAGGAATTGATTCAGAACGCGGATGACGCAGTCGCCAGCGCCCTGGTCTTCGGTCGGCACGCGGGTTTTGCGGACGCCGGTCATCCCCTGCTGATCGGGGCGGGGCTGTGGGTGTGGAACGATGGCCCGCTCAAACCGGGCGACCTGGATAATCTGGCCTCGTTCGGCATCAACAGCAAAGCCGGTGACGCCACGACCATCGGCAAGTTCGGCCTCGGCATGAAGAGCGTCTTCCATCTGTGCGAGGCGTTTTTCTATCTGGCCTGGGACGGCGAAATCCTGAATCGCGACAGTCTGTCGCCCTGGACGCTGGAGTTTCACCCGGATTGGGATGTCGTCGATGCCGCCGACTGGCAACGACTGCAAGATCTGGCGCAGCAGATTGCCACCGGTCGCGCGAGCGGCGAGCGCCACTGGTTTCTGCTCTGGCTGCCGCTGCGCCGTCAAGCCCATCTGCAAAACGAGCGAGGCGCCACGGGCGCCATCATGCAACGCTTTCCGGGCGATCCGCCACATCCCGATCTGGACTTTCTGGAACAGGGCGATCTGCCGTTACAGTGCGCCGACATCCTGCCCCTGTTGCGGCATCTGGAACGGATCGAATACTGCCAGCAGACACCGACGCAACCGACGTTTACGGTCGTGCTCGACGCGGGTGACCGTCTGGCGCATGACCAGCCAGCCGGCAAGACCGGCGAGACACAGGGCCGCGTCACTGTGTCGCCTGACCGTGCCTTGACCTTTACGGGTTTCCAGCAGCAGCGGACAGATTCTGAATTCGGTCAACTCAAGGAGCATAGAATCTGGCCGCGCAGCTTTTATCGGGATGAATCATGCCACGAACGACCCACCGAGGATAAAGCTCGCCCCGAAGCCGCCGTGTTATTCGCCCGAGCAACGGACGACAGCCGGTTCAGTCTGCGCTGGGCGGTCTTTCTGCCGCTCTACAAGGGCGAGGAACAGAGTCGCATCGATGGCGGTTGGCATTACCGCATCACGTTGCATGGTCAATTCTTCGTGGATTCAGGCCGACGCGGCGTTCATGGCTTCGATTCGCTGCACAAAACTCCGCCCCCGATTGACGCGGAGCTTGATGACGCCACCCTGCGCCTTGCCTGGAATGCGCATCTGGCGCAACAGGTGCTGGCGCCGCTGGTATTGCCCGCGCTGGCGCGGTTTGTCCAAGCCGAACCACTCGACGATGCCGCTTGCCGACACCTGACCGCCGCGCTGCAAGCCACGCAGTTTTTTCAGCGTTTCCAGAAATTCCTTTGTAAAAACGAAGCCTGGTGCCGGATTCTGAGGCCGGATGGTCCGGCATGGGAGTTGGTCAGTGGAGCGGATCGAGCGCATCTGCGGCCATTTCCTGCGCCGTCAAAAGCCGATCCTCAATGGCCCTGGCAGGTCTTTCCCCGGTTGTCGGGTCACCGCTGGCTGCTGTTCGATCAAGCCGCTCCCGCTTTGCTCGACCAGACCCGGCAATGGCTGGCACCTGAACTGGAACAACTGCTCGCCGAGGTCCCCGGGATTTTTTCCGATGGCCCCCGGATGGAGTATCTGGCCGAGTTTCTGGAGTCCAGCGCACGGCCGTTTCTGAACATGGAGTCGTTGCAACGGCGTCTGGTCGAACTGTTACGCGCTGGTTTCATAGCCGCTGATGCATCAGTCAGAACGACGCCAGAATTGGCCGATAAAGTGCGTCGGCTAATCGCTCTCCTTGAGCCTCGGCACCGCCTCGATCTCACGACGGAATTGCCAGAAACCACTTGGCACGCCCTTTGGTTCATCGGCGCGCCCATTCTCTTGGTACCGAAGCTCGTCTCCAAGAAAGGATCGGCACGATCACTCGACTCTGGGGTTGCTGTCCCCACGGATGACACCCTTCGGGAATGGTTGAGCGTCATCGATCAGCATTTATCGGACTTTCCTGATCAGACCCAGGATAAGTTGCTCGGCGCATCAAAAATCTTATTGAAAACGCTAGATCCTTCACGTCGCGGACAATTCTTTCAGAAGAATCTGACACTTCGGGTCATCGCCATGCGGGATGCTCGCACCAAGCGCACTCGTCCGGCGTCACCCGTCGAGATCTTCAAGATTCACGATGCGGGATGTCTTTTTGGCTTGTTGATGGATTCCGCAACCGCACAACTGGGACTCACGCCCTTGCTGGCCGCTGTCCTACCGGAACATTCGATTGGGTTGGTGGACGCCGAGACCTATAAGGAGCTTTTCCCAGGGAAGCCAGTGCCCGCCAAGGCGAATGATGCCCAGGCTTGCCTGATGGCCATCGCACGGGATCAAACCGGGCGCCTGGGCGGCATCCCGGAACGCCGCGCCCTGCTGGAGAAGGCGAGCGATCCCGGAACGGATACCAGTGCCCGGCGCGGATTGCGCTATTTGCTACACGGTAACGCCAGTCATCGCCACGATGATCAGGCGACGCTCTGGATTCCCGGACAAAAGCAGCACCCTGCATGGCCGAAGCTATGGCGAGACCTCCATGGAGAAGATCAATGGAACGTCCTCGACAGGGATCTCGTGGGCTGTCTTCCAAGTAGTCGCTGGCCCCATCTTGGTATCGAGGAAATCGAAGCCGATAACCTGATTCGGAAGTTACAGCCATCCAATCAAGGCATTCGCAATATCGCTGCCTTCGATCCCGAGGATTGCGAGGAAATTCTCTCCAAAATTCACGATCAAGATCTCTGGCAACGTCTGCCGCTGCATACCACGGTCGGAGACAACAGCAAGCCTGTTTCGGTCTGTAGCAAGCGCGTCTATCTCGCACCAAAGGATTTCGACCCAAGCGATCCGCTCATCCGCGAGGCAACGCTGATCCGCCGCAGCGACCATCCGTCGGTCGCCGACAAGCAGCGGAAATGGCTCAGGCCGCTCGATGACCGCGCCCGCCTCGACCTTGCACTCGGCACGACAGAACCGTCACGGCACTGGCGGACGATCATGGATGCGCTGGCCAACCTGCAATCGGGCACGAATTCCGATCCCGATCTCTTGGATCGCTTGCGCGAGCGCCCCTGGTTGCCGACTCGTCACGGCTGGCCGGTGAAGCCGCAGGATGTCATCGAACTGGCGGGCGGTTTAGACGATGAGGTTCGGCGGCTGGTGACTGAACATCGGCAAGCGACCAAGGAAAGCTGCTTTGCGACGTCAGCCGACCTGGATAGGAGCTTGGCCGATCATCCCGCGTGGGATTGGTTGCGCGAGAACACCTTTTCTACCGGAGAAGCGGGGCTTGATCGACTGGCTCGGCTGCTCAAAGACGTGCCGGACTACCGCATTGGCAACTGGTCAGCGCAACCGAAGCCTGACGCGCTGACGCTACTCGCCCGCTGCGATCTGCTCCCCGGTTGGCGGCTGCTGCAACAGGCGGCACGCGATCCGTTCGATCTGGCAACGGCCTGGCGACACCTCCACGACGGACTTGCTCAGCCGCTCGCGCCAGAATGCCTCTTGAAGGTGCTGAAATGGATCACTGCCGAAACGACCGATTGGGAGGCGCGCAAGACGGTTTGCGATGCCTATTTGCGCCAGTTGACGCAAACTCCCGACGGCTTCGGCGCCCACCTCGCCGATCTGCGTTTCGCCTCCCGCGCTCGGGAATGGCGATCACCGGCTGAATTGTGCGCGGGTGCGCCGGGAATTGATGCGAATTGGCTGCTGGATGATCGTCAGTCGCAGATCCTGGATGGTGTGATTCATCGGGCGGATCGCCGCCCAGCAAAAACAGCCAACGATGCCTCAATTCCAGTCGCAAGCGCAGGCTTTGTTCAGGCTAGACAGGCTGCTTTAGAAAATCTACGCAACTATTTTCAGCGCTGGGAAGGCGGTTTGGTGCCAACATCTATGATTGGCGTCATCCTCGCTCTACTTGGCCCGAATGTCAGAGCGTTGGCGGAAAACTATCTCGATCGGCGTAGCTTCGATCCCTGGCTGCTGGCGCAACTGCCTGACCCAAGGGGCGAGGCGATGCGCGGGTCTACAGAGACGAAGAAATACGTCAAAGGGCTGATTGATCGGATCGAACCGGCCATCGGGATGACACAGGGTGATCGGATCGACGCACCCAATCTCCTCGGTCGCCCCATTTCGGTACCGCTGGAGCAGGATTTTCAAACATTACTGGCCGGGTTGCGTTGGGAAGGTGCCAACGGCGCATTCTTGACATTGCGGCAAATCGAACCGAACAAGTATCCGCAAGACCGCCTCAGCAGGCTCCTACAAGCGACTGCCGAAGAGCTTTACTCCCGCTTCTGCAATCAGCCCAATATTGATTTTAGTGGCCTATGGAAAGAACTCGACCGCAGCGATCAGCTTGAGATCGGCGCCGCCAAGAATCTGATTCGGGAGTCTTTGCCTTTTTATCTGCGGCAACTGTCTCTTGATGATTCCTCATTAAAGAAAAAGCTAAATCAGTGGGATACACAAAGAAGCCGGGTTGAGGAAGCCAAAGACAGCGGTCTTGATGTCGCCAAACAAAAGGCACTACTGGAGCAATCACTCGCAGAGTTGGCAGACTGTCTGGTGCAGAATGCGGGCATCCAGCAGTCCGTCCTTGCCGGCGTCAAGGATAAACTCAATCGGCTTGCATACGACACAAGCAGCATCCCCTTCGAGATCTTCCAGAACGCCGACGATGCCGCCGTGGAACTGGGACAGATGGAAGCGCATACCCTGAAGGGTTGCGACATTCCCGCCGGGTCACGACGGATGGTCGTGGAGGCCGATCCGCACAGCATCCGCTTTCTCCATTGGGGACGCCTCATCAATGCACGCGGGCCGGTGGGGTTTGACGGCGAGGAGCGCGGCTATGGGCGTGACCTCGAAAAGATGCTCATCCTGTCCGTCTCCGATAAGCAAGCGAACCAGGCGGTCACCGGCGAACATGGTCTGGGCTTCAAGAGCGTCCTGCTTGCCTGCAACCGACCTCGAATCCTCAGTGGCGGTTTGGCGGTCGAAGTGGTGGCGGGGCTGTTGCCCGAACCCTGGACAGAGACGGAAGCGGCCCGCGACTGCCTGTCACGCTATGCAGAAGGCGCGTCGCAACGGGGCACCACCCTGATCGAATTACCCAGCGTTTCGCCGGATCCGCGGATTCTGCTGGAGCGATTCACTCCGCTCGCCGGATTGCTCTGCGTCTTTGGCCGGGCGATTCGGACGATTGCCATCCATCAGGCGCCGGTCACGGCGACGGGACAATCGACCAAGGCGCTTCAAACGGCTGTCGATCCGCAACGTTTTTGCTGGGAGCCGAAGACGATTTGCTCAAAGGTGGAATGCGGCAGGCTCGACCTCAAGGTCGAGCGGGGAGCAGAGACACGGGCATTGTGTGTGCGCACCGACAGCGGCGCTCTCCTCATCGCCTTAGAACCAAACGGCTTTCGTCGACTACCAAGCGAGGTTCCGTCGATCTGGGTGACGGCGCCAACGCGGGAGAAAGGCGCGCTCGGCTTTGCCGTCAACGGGCGGTTCGATTTGAATGTCGGTCGCGTTCAACTCACCAGCAAGGACGAAAATCTGACTCTTGCACGACAGATCGGCAGCGAGGCGGGCGAGGCCCTGGGCGAATTGTTCCAGCGCAGCCGGGACGACTGGAGCGAAGTGCGCCAATCATTAGGAGTGACGGCGGACGTGAGCCTTCACGATTTCTGGCATGGCATCTGGGTTGGTCTGACCAAGGGCTGCGGCAGGCGATCCCCAGCGGAAACGGAAGCGGATGCGGTAACGATCGGACGGGAGGTGGCATTTGCGCTGTTGAAGCGCCTTTGCGATTGCCCGCAGGCGGTTCCCAATGGTCTGACTGATCCCTTTCAGTCGCTGATTTCGGTTCAGGATGCTCGTTATGAATTGGCGGACATCCTCAGCCCATCCAAGGTGATCGATGTTTTAGCCGGTTGGGGCCGCTTCACGGCGAAATACCCCGCAACCGCGCTGGTCGCACCGGACATCGGCGCGATCCTCAATGAAATCAAAGTCCCGAGACTGAGCCCGCTATCGCTTTCCGGACTAATTGGCTTGCTCGATCAGCAACAGGTTCAGCCGGAGGACGCACGGGTCTTGGGACAGATCCTGCGTTTGAGCAAAGAGAATGCAGCCTGGAAACAGGACGATGTCAAGGAACGCATCAAGGAATTGCAATTCCTCACCCAAGCGGATCGCTGGACAAAAGCGGAAATCTTACTCGTCGATCACGGCAAGACAGCCGATCACCCCGAGGAATCGCTACGTCATCGCATCGCCCCGCTCAATCATCGTTTACACGCCGATTACAGCGCGTCAACGGACGACCAGACGCCCGCGCTCGATTTCTTCAGGTATTGCCGCGAACACATGAAGGCTCAGGCGGAGACGCTGGAGAAGTGGATACTCGCCGCCAAAGATGACGCTGAACGGTTGGCTGCGCTAGTTTATCTGGCGAATGGAGAACTTGGCGAAAAGGTTGCCGAACGGGTACGAGGAAAGGATTGGCTTCAGAACATGAATCCGGCGCTGATGGCACAACTGACCTCGGAGCAGCGGGACAGACTTCAGCGCCGCCTGATCTCACAAACCCAGATTGCATCAGTTTGGTATGGCAGTACCGATGATGAAATCGAGAGCACCCCGCACATTGATCTGGGCGATGCTCTCAAGGCGATTCATCGGTGGTGGCAGGAAGAAAGGACTCACCTTGCTCCCGATTATCGCAAACGCTTGTATCCTGACGGCGCATTGAATCTTGCCAAAGATCCCGAAACAGGACGTTATGACCGCTCATCCTGGCTGATCCTATTCGCGCTTGGATCCTTCCAAAGCATGGGGAAGACCCGCGAGGAGCATCATCGAGAATTTATCCGACTGTGCCAGAATTCGACTTCAGATGGGAAAAGTTGGTGGGAAATCTTCTCTGATTTGGATCCAAAGCAACATCCAGAACGCTGGATGGATGTGATCGAGAGCTATGCAGAAAATCAGATCCAGGATGAGAAATGGACCCAGTGGATTGCACAATTCCCCAAGCTCTACAAATTCCGGCGCTGGATGGACGATTACGTGGAACTCTTCCTGTCCATCGAACGTTTCAAGGAACCCTTTGCCCTTGATAGTCTGCTGACTCCAAAAGCGAATTCGCATTTTGGAGGCGGCGGTATCGAACCATCGGCACTAAACCGAACCCTGCGGGTTGGCGGTCCACTGGTCATCCGCGAACTGCTCCACTACGGCATCATCAAAAATCCGATGGCAATTCCTCACGCCTACGCGCCGATTGAACGGATACAACGCTTTCTCGGTCAGTTCGACGGTGTTCAGATCGACACCTCAAAAGACATCCACGACTGTCTGATAAAAAATCTCGACGAGGGTCAGGAAACCTTCAACGGCGACTACGACATCCCGTTGCGGATCGTAGCGGCAGATGAGGGGTTGCAATGGCAATTATTCCAGGGTCAAGTCACATGAAAACCACCACGCTTGCCTATGCTGAATCTCATCTGGCGTCGCTTGTCAGTGCCGTCGAGTCGGGCGAAGAGATCCTCATTACCCGTCAGGGGCGTCCTATCGCACGCATCGTGCCGGAAGTCGAACGCGCCGGCAGCCCCTCTGTTTGGTCCGACCTGCATCGCTGGGTAACATCCGGCCCGCCCTTATCCGGCCCGACCGTCGCCGAACTGCGCGAACAGGATTTGCTTTGATCTATCTCGACACCTCGATTCTGGGCGCAATCTTCTTTCGCGAGCCAAACGCCGCCACGGTGCTTGACCATGTCAAGACGGCGAGTGCCTCCGGGCTCGCCATCTCGGCCTGGACGCTCACCGAGATGGCCAGCGTCGGGGCGATCAAGGAACGCACGGGCGCCATCGACCACCCGACCCGGCGGCAGGCGCTGGCCAAATTCGGTCGCTTCGTGTCATCGAGTTTGCTCGTGACGGAAATCGAACCGACTGATTTTCGCGTCGCGGCCACGATGATCGCGGGACCGGGAGCCTTGCGGGCCGGCGATGCCCTGCATCTCGCGGTCGCGCGCCGTCTTGACACCGATCTGGCGACGCTGGATCGACGCTTGGCCAAGGCCGCCCCGCTGTACGGTATCGACCTGATGCCCTTCGATTGAGCGTGGCAATGCGCTCGGAGTCCCCATGTTCGAAAAAGACCAACAGGTCCGGCATCCGGGTTTCGGCACCGGCAGTGTCATCCTCGATCAGGGCGGGACGGTTATCGTCCGCTTCGGCGATCGGATCGAGTCCTGCGAGGCGGCGATTCTTACGCGCCGGATGGCGCTCGCCGACGCCGTGCGGCTGGGCCATTGGTCGCCGGCGCTGGAGGTGACGCTCAAGACGCAGGCGGCGGCGATCCGGTCGCTCAACGATGCCTGGGGGGTGTTCTCGCGCTCACGGATCGATCTGCTGCCGCATCAGCTTTGGGTTTGTCATCGCGCCTTGCAACAGTGGCCGATCCGGCTCTTGATCGCCGATGACGTGGGTTTGGGCAAGACCATCGAGGCTGGGCTGATCCTCTGGCCCCTGCTCTCCAGCGGCAAGGTCCGGCGACTGCTGATCCTCACCCCGGCGGCCTTGGTGGAACAGTGGCAGGAACGGCTGCGTACCCTGTTCGATATCCGTCTGTCCATGTACCGGCCAGACGTGGACACCCCCAAGGCTGATTTCTGGAGCACTCACCATCAGGTGGTCGCCTCGCTGCCAACCCTGCGGGCCGACCGCAAGGGGCGTCACGAACGGCTGCTGGACGCCCCGCGCTGGGACATGCTGATCGTCGACGAGGCCCATCACCTCAATGCCGACGAGGACACCGGCAAGACCCTGGGCTATCGGTTCGTGGAACGGCTGGTCACCGAGGAGCGCGTGGACTCCTGCCTGTTTTTCACGGGGACGCCCCATCGCGGCAAACCCTATGGCTTCTGGTCCCTGATGGGCCTGCTACAACCGGACGTGTTTAGCCCCCAGCGCCCGGAGTCGGAGCAATTGCCATTGTTGCGCCCGGTGCTGATCCGCAATTTCAAACAGAAGGTGACGGATATGGCGGGCAGGCGCCTCTTCCAACCCGTGACCAATCATCCGGAAACCTATGCCTATCGCGAGGCGGAAGCGGACTTCTACCAGCTTCTGACCCGCTTCATCATGGCCGGTCACGCCTATGCGTCCGGGTTGGACCAAAGCGGGCGTCGCCAGGTGACCCTGGTGCTGATCGCGATGCAGAAGATCGCCTCCAGTTCAGTGGCCGCCATTCGTTCGGCCCTGCGCCGGCGTCTCGCCAACCTGGAACGACAAGTGGCGCAATTTCGGGAAGAACAGGCGCTGCTCGAACGTCAGGACGATGACGCGGATGCCGAGGTCTTCGATGCGTTCTTGCGTTGGGAGAACGAGGCGAGGTTTCAGCTCATGGCCGACGAACTGCCGCACCTGCGCGCACTGATCGAGGCGGCCGAGCCGATCACGGAGGAAAGCAAGATTGTGCGGATTGGGGAACTGATCGAGCGTCGTTTTGGCGAGCGGTCGGTCCTGCTCTTCACCGAATACAAGGCCACTCAGGCACTCGTGGTCTCGACCCTGATGGCGCGCTTCGGTCAGGATGCGGTGGGCTTTATCAATGGCGATGACCGTCTCGTCGGGGTGCGTCTGCCGTCCGGCCAGGAGACCCAGTTGACCGGAAACCGCGAGACCACCGCGGACGCTTTCAATCAGGGGCGGATTCGCTTCCTGGTCTCGACCGAGGCCGGCGGCGAAGGCATCGATCTCCAGGCGCGCTGTCATACCCTGATCCATGTCGATCTGCCGTGGAACCCGATGCGTCTGCATCAACGGGTCGGACGGCTCAATCGCTATGGTCAGACCCAGCCGGTGGAGGTCGTCACCCTGCGCAACCCAAGCACGGTGGAAGCGCGGATCTGGGGCAAGCTCGAACAAAAACTCAGGCACATCATGGATGCGCTGGGGCATGCCATGGACGAGCCGGAGGATCTGATGCAGATGGTGCTCGGCATGGCAGGGCCAGGCTTCTTCAACGATCTGTTTAGCGAGGGACAGGGCGTACGACCCGAGCGGCTGGACGACTGGTTCGACGCCAAAACGCGGAGCCTCGGCGGGCGGGCGGCGATCTCCACCGTGCTGGACCTCGTCGGGCATTGTCAGAGCTTCGACCTATCCCAACTCGCCGATGTGCCGCGCAAGGATTTGCCCGATCTGATGCCCTTTTTCCACGGCATGCTGGTCTGCAACCGTCGCCGACCGGAGCGTGACGATGGTGTCTTCAGCTTCAAGACCCCGGAGGTCTGGCTCACCTCGCCCGGTATCCGCACGCGCTACGAGGGGCTGATCTTTCATCGTCATCCGCAAGACAACGAGGAGGCGAAGCGGATCCTGGGGGTGGGACACCAAGTCTTCGATCAGGCGCTGGCTCAGGCGGATGACTGGGAGGCGTCGCTGGCCTTGGTGAACGGGCTGCCCGAACCATTGGCGGTGTTCCGCTTCATGGATGCGGTCACGAGCCAAAGCGGGCAGGTGCGTCAGGTGATTGCTGGCGTCACGGTCGATGCCGCCGGTGAGTTGGTGCTCATCCGTGACGAGGAGGTGTTGGAAATCCTCAATCGATGCCGGGTCGCGCACCGAGAGCTGGGGCCAGACGCCTGCGAACGATCCCCGGAGGCGCTATCCCTTTGGCTGGACACTGCACGGCGACATGCCATGACGGCCATCGACAGTCTGCGACTGCCCTTCCGTCAACCATTGATGGCCGACTTGACCTTATGCTGGCCCGAGAAGATGGGGGACATGAGTATCCGGTGACGGCGGATCGCGCGCTTTGGGAGTCAGACCGTCCGTGTCGGGTGTCAGTCACTCATCAGGCTCCCGCCTCCAGCGCCTCTCCCAGCGTCCGCACCGCCACGATCTCCAATCCCTCGACACCTTCCTTAGGCGCGTTGCCCTTGGGCACGATAGCGCGGCGGATGCCGTGCTTGACCGCCTCGCGGAGACGGTCGGGGCCGTTGGGCACGGGGCGGATCTCGCCCGACAGTCCGACCTCGCCGAACGCCGCCAACTCCAGCGGCAGCGGGCGGTCGCGATAGCTCGACAGCACCGCCATGATGACCGGCAGGTCGGCGGCGGTCTCGGCGATGCGCACGCCGCCCACCACGTTGACATAGACATCCTGATTGAACAGCCCCACCCCGCCGTGACGGTGCAGCACCGCGAGCAGCATCGACAGGCGATTCTGATCCAGGCCAAGAGCGACCCGGCGCGGATTGGCCAGCGGGCTTTCGTCGACCAGCGCCTGGACCTCGACCAGCAAGGGGCGAGTGCCCTCGCGGGTGACCATCACCAAACTGCCGGAGACGGGCTGATCGTGGCGCGAGAGAAAGATGGCCGAGGGGTTCTTGACCTCGCGCAGTCCGTGATCGCCCATGGCGAAGACGCCCAGTTCGTTGACCGCGCCGAAGCGATTCTTGATCGAGCGCACGATGCGGAAGGGACCGCCATGCTCGCCCTCGAAATAGAGCACGGTGTCGACCATGTGCTCCAGCACGCGCGGGCCGGCGAGCGAGCCATCTTTCGTCACATGCCCGACCAGAAACACCACCGTGTCCTGCTGCTTGGCGAAGCGCACCAGTTGCGCCGCCGCGTCGCGCACCTGCGAGACCGAGCCCGGCGCCGATTGCAGGGTTTCGGTAAAGAGCGTCTGGATCGAATCCACCACCATGATGCGCGGATGCTCCGCGGCGGCATGCTCCAGGATGCGTTCCACGCAGGTCTCGGCGAGCAGCCGGATACCGTCGCCGGCCAGACCCAGCCGGCGCGCGCGCAGACCGATCTGCTGGGGCGATTCCTCGCCGCTGACATAGAGCACCGGCAGGTCGGTCGCGAGCGCGGCGCATGCCTGCAACAGCAGGGTCGATTTGCCGATGCCGGGATCGCCGCCGATCAACACCACCGAGCCGGCCACCAGACCGCCGCCGAGCACCCGATCCAGTTCGCCGATCCCGCTCAGGATGCGCGAACGTTCCTCGGGGCTGATCTCCGACAGGGTTTCGATGCGGGTTGCGTCCGCCGCGCCGGTATAGCCGCCGCGCACCACGGGTTTGCGGGGTTCGGCCACTTCGGCCAAGCTGTTCCAGGCGCCGCAGTCGGCGCACTGACCGGCCCATTTGGGGTGGCGCGCGCCGCAGGCGTTGCAGACATAGGCGGTGCGGGGCTTGCTAACGGCCATCGGGGGGTTCGCTGGCGGGCGGCGTCAGCTCCTCCTCGATAAGCCATTTCAGGTTGCTCATCATCCGGTCCCCGGTGTTCTGGGCGGCTTGTTGCACCATCTGTTCAAAGGGTCGCAGGGTGGGCGCGATCTCAAGCTCCAGGACGAAGGACACCTGGGTCCGGGTCTCGATAGGCTCGAACCGATAGTCGATCCGATAGGTGTCGGTGATCCCCTCCAGGGTCAGTTGACGGCCCGGCTCGAAGACGCTCACGCGAAACTGACTGTCGCTCCATCGATCATGGTCGAAGCGCACCTGCCGCCCGATCCAGCCAACCTGAAAAGGGCCATCGGTCAGCGCCTCCAGGTCGCGCACCTCGGGCGACCAGCGTGGATAGTTCAGGACGAAATTCTCGGCCACGAACCTGAATACCTCTTCCAGCGGGCACTCGATCAGTGCCTCCGATGCGGTCTTGATCATGCGTGTTCACTCCCCAAGCAATGTACGTTTCGCGGCGTTGATCTGGGCGGCCAGATAGTCGGAGCCGCCACGGTCCGGATGCAGCCGCTGCATCAGTCGACGGTGCGCGGCGCGAATGGCCTCGGCGTTCGCGTTCGCGTCGACCCCCAGGATCGAGCGGGCCTCGGCGTCGCTCAACCGGCCACTGCTCGGCGGTGCCTGACCAGCTTGAGCGTGGTTCGACACCCGGTCGCGCCAGTCGTCGCCATGCTCGCGGTCCAGATAGGACTCCAGCACGGCGGCGGACTGGGCGTCGCTGTCGCGATACAGTTCCAGCATTCGCAGCAGATCGTCAAGGTCGAGTTCACCCAGTTGACGACCCTTGAAGGGGCCATCGAGCACGCTGCCATCGAGCGCCCCGGTGGCGTGATCAAGACGCATGGATAGATAGCGGGTGCGAATCGCCGATGCCTGTTGACCGGCGTGCGCGGCCCCCGCCAGTCCGCCGAGACCGAGCGCGCGGATGAGTTGCTGGAGCGCCGGCGCCAGACGCAGCAGATGCGCGACCCGCAGGACGATCGGAATCAAGGCGCCCAGGGCGGCGAACAGCGGATTCAGGCGTCCGGTCAGCACTGCCAGCAGCACCAGCCCGATGACGCCCCAGAGCGCGACCTTGCGCAGAACCCGGCTGACCTGTTCCGGCGGTGTCACGCGAAACCAGTGGAGAAACCAGAGCACGGCCAGGACGATGCCGATCAGAATCAGTAAACGGCCCATGCGGCTTTCAACCTCCTTTCCGAGCGATTTGATGGGTCAGTTGCAGAACGGCCCCTCCCCGCGTTTTTCCGTAGCGTTCGAGCGCCTTGCGCCCGCCAGCGGCATAGACGGCCACCGCGCTCAACAGATCGCGTAGCAGATGCGGGCTGTTGGCGTCGAACGGACACCAGGCGCCGCCGCTCAGTCGGGCGATGTCGCGCAGACAGGGCTCCGCCGTCGGATCGCGTCCTTCCTGGAAGACGAAGACCGGCACCCCGAGCAACCCGAGTTGTCCGGCCAGATCGGCCAGCCGCTCTCGGTTCTCTTCCATGCAATCGCCGACGAACACCAGCGCGTTCACCTTACCCTTCGCGGCCTCGTCGATGGCGTGTTCGAGCACCCGGCCGATCTGGGTCAACCCGGCCGCGCAGAACACCCGATTCATGCGTGTCAGCAGGGCATCGGAATCCCGGTACCAGTCGGATGACTCGAATTCCTGGAAACCGCGATAGAAGCAGAGCTGAATCTCCAGTCCGCCGAGATTCTGGGTCTCCAGAAACATATTCGACTGGATGTGGGTCGCCTGATCCCAGGTCGGCTCCCGGCTGGCCGTGGCGTCGAGCGCGAAGATCAGACGCCCGCGCGCGCCGCTCGGACCAGCGCGCGGCGTCTCCGCGACCCGGCGCAGAAAGTCGCTCACCGCGCCTTCAGTGGATGACGTGTCCAGATCTTTTCGCGGAGCGGCCATGGCAACCTCGTCTGTACTCAGCGTGTCTTTTGCGCCAAACCCGCAACCCGTTGGGGCGCCTCGGGGATCAGCGACGACGTGGCGCGAACGCCTTCGCGATCCTGAATCAAGCCAGCTTCTCGGCGATCTGCTGAAACACGGATCGCCCCGCCTCATCCTCGGCGACGGCCAATAGAAACAGGCAACGCCCGTCGCTGGAGGTTTCCCATTGATGCCCGACTTGGTTTTTTTCGCGCGAATCGTCGTTGGTTTTGTAGGGCTCGCCCTTGTATTCGACCTTAAAAATGCGCCCATCCGTCAGTTCGGCCACGAAATCGGGGTAAAAATAATCGGTCGCGGTCGGTAGCCAGAATGAAAACCGTTCCTGGCGTTCGATGTTCCGTACCCAATGCCTGACCCTGGGATGCGCGTCGATCGCCTGCGCGCAGAGAAACTCTTCGCCCGGCTTGCCGGCGGCGGTGGTTTCGCGCAGATCATGGATCAAAGGATAGAAGTGCTTGCTGAACTCGTAGCGGCCCTGATAACACAATCGGGCCGGATACTGACCTGGCTGAAACTGAAAACTGTACTGGGCCAGGTCTTCGAGCGATGGCGTCGCCATGTCAAACAGCCGCTGCTGAAAGCCCTTTGAGATGGCGATCCGCCGCAACCGTTCAATCTCGCTGGCGATGGCCCGCGCTAACTGGAAGCGCGCGCGCACCAGCGCCGTCAGCGTGAAACCCCGCTCATGGATCAGATGCGCCAGCAACTTGAGCAGATAACGCTGCAATTGCCGTTGCGACAAAAACGGCTGGCGCAACTCCCGGTCCAGTTCCACCAGCAACCCCGTCTCGGTGACATGGCTGGCGACCTCGTTCAACTGCAACTGCTGGGCATCGACGTGACGATAGCTAACCCGCTGTCCGTTGACATCGATCTCGAACGAATGGATCGTCTCGGCGAGCGAAAAACCCGCGAGCTGCACCGGCTGGTCCAGCAAGTCCCAGTCCCCGAGATCGGCCAGCGTTTCCTTCTCGACGACTTCGAGACGGTCATCCAGCCGTAGGCAAAGCTGGGGAATCGGCGCGAAGCTCAAACCGAACTGGACCGGCGCGCGCAGCGCCTGACGCAGGGCGCGGTGCGCGTCGAATTGCTCCTTGACCGCTGCCCGCGCCTGCTCGGGAAGCGCGTTGCCGATGAACGCCTCGGCCTGTGCCAGCGTGTCGGCATCGACATCGCCCTTGAGCAGCAGCGTCGCGCCCTGGGTGGTGGCCCGGACCTGCACCGACGCCCGGAGCGCGGCGGGCCAGTGTTGCGTATCGGGCACCGCCGGCACCTCGATCTGGCACTCCGGGATCAGCGGCGCGATGGTCCCGTGCCCCGCGCTACCCGCCCCGCCAACCAGCGGCAGGGATTGCTGCGGGACGATCAGCGCCGCCGTTTCCAGCCGCTCGAAGCCCATGTTCTGCACCATGCGATCCTTGAGCGTGGAGGCGGCCTGCGCGAAATTCTCCGCGACGATATGGGCGTAGGCCCGATTCAGGGTCTCCTGCTGGCGCGTTCTGGCATAGGGCATCCGCAGCACCCGCCCCAGCAACTGCTCGACATCCTTGGCCGAATGGACCGATTGCAGCGAAGCCAGCACATAGGCGAACGAACAATCCCAGCCTTCCTTCAAGGCTTCGACGGTGATGACCACGCGCACCGGACAGGCGCGATCGAACAGATCGATCCCGTCCAATTCCTTCTGTGATCCCGTCGCGATCGCGATCTGGCGTTCCGGGATGTTCTCCTGCTCGATCAGGTGCTGGCGCACGACCTCGACGGTCGCCTCGTTGCCTTTCGGCGCCGCCTGCACCAGCAGGATCGGACGGATGTAATCGGTTTCCTTCTGGGCCGCCAGTTCCAGCCGGTCACGGGTAAGCACCGCATCGCGCAGACAGGCGCGCCAGCCGTCGGGGTGCTCGGCCAGCACGATCGGCAGCTTGATCATCTGCTCGGTCTTCAACTCCTGGGCCGACACATGGTAGAGCACATTGTTTCCGGCCACCGGCGTGGCCGTCAGCTCGATCACGCAGCTTGGGTTGAGCCGCCCCAGCGTCTTGAAAAAGCGGTCGGTGCGGTTGTTGTGCGCCTCGTCGACGATCACCAGCGGCTGTTGCAGATGCAGCCAGTTCGCCACCGAATGTTTGACCCGGCCCAGATCGGCCACCGTCAGGAAGGGTTGCGTTTGCAGATCCGCCTCGGTCACGCGCTCCAGATCGTCGGATACGTTGGCGGGTAGGTTGTCGAAATGCGGCGCCAGTTCCTCGAAGAAGGAATAGACCGTGCGCTGCGCCGTGTTCGTCACGTTGAACGACTGAATGGTCGCCACCACCAGGATACAGTTCTTGCCCACATCGTGCGGGCCGATGGTTTGCAGGCTGTCGAGATCGCACACCCGCATCCGATCCCCGAAATAGCCCGCCAGGGCCTGCCGGTAGGGATGACGCGCATTGGTCAGCGCCGCCAGGGTTTGCGAGCGGATCGTGTCCGATGGCGTCAGCCAGAGCGCCACCGGCGCATCGCTATCGCGGAACGTCTTGCCCGCCAGCGCCACAGCATGCGCCGCCAGCACCGTTTTTCCGCCCCCCGTGGGAATGCGCAGACAGACGCATGGCGCGGTGTCGAAGATCGGATGATACCGCTCGTCGTCGCGCTGCTGTCCGGCCAGCATCGCGTGAAAGGCATCCGCTATCGGCATGGAGCGGCAGGCTTGAAGGAACTGGACCAGCGCGTCCAGTGCGTTCCGTTGGTAGATTTTGAGTTCAAACATAGCTCTTAAACCGCGTCTCGCATGACATGCATTGTTCGTGTATCGATCCGGCTTCGCGCCAATCGACAAGCGTCGCAGCAGACGCGGTTTAAGGTGATCTCCGGGAAAGACTTGACCGATTTTCCGTTCGTCCTGAGCCCTTCGGCTTCGCTCAGGAGAGCCTTGTCGAAGGATGAGCGGAAAATCCTACATCGCTGAAATTTTAGGGAAATCACCTAACGCATCTTCACATCGTAAGGAATCTGCTTGAACGCAATGTTCTCGGCAGCCAGACGGACCGCGCCCACGCGGGAGGTTTCGCCATAGATGACGCGCGGTCCGGCATGGAGCGATAACGACGTCAGCAGATCGAGGACGGCGTGCGTCAACACATTGCCGCCCGCTGGCCGACGATCCCCCAGGATGCCGTTATAGAGCAGGTAATAGGCGGTGCCGTTGTGGATGCCCAACAGCGGATGGTCGAACGTCCGTTGACCCGGCTCGCCGGTCTCGAAATGCCAGATGTAGGCCGCCAGCGTCGCGAAGCGCACGGCGGGATGGATGTGACCCCGCGCATCGAAGGCCACCTCGCCCAGCGTGCAGAAGCGGAAGCCGCCGCCGCCCGTCCAGCCCACGGCGTCGCTGACCCCGCCCTGCTCGCCGTCGATGACTTTTTGCAGGCGCGGAAGGCAGTGGGTGCGGGCGTGCTCGCCCATTTCGATGCCGATCCAACGGCGGTTCATTTTGTGGGCGACGGCGGCGGTGGTGCCGGAGCCGAGGAAGGAGTCTAGGACGATGTCGTTGGGGACAGTTGATATTTCGAGGATTCTATAAATTAACTTCTCTGGCTTAGGCGTTTGAAATACTTCATTGGCATCGGAGAATAACGATTTTAAATCTATACTGGCTTCTTTATTGCTCCCGAAGTTTTCATGATTCCACCATGTGTTTGGTGTAAGTCCAGATGTCATTTCATGAAGGAACTTCTTTAGCATAGGTCGTCCTGTTTTGCTAAGGCCGAAAGTAATCCGGCCATCCTCAAGCCATGATTTATATTGGGTTTCGTTGCATCGCCAATAACGCCCCTTGGGTGGAGAAAAGGTTTTCCCTGTTGGCCCTATGATTAAGAATTGACCCGCCGAATAAAATTTTCCGGCAGATAAATTTTCCGCTTTCCAAGGTCCTCGTTGATCATTGTCGGGATTTTTAAACTTGGCAACCTGCTCGTCTGTCCTTGATATTTTTCCAAAGTACGCGCTATTGAAGTTTTTTGTGTATATAAGGATGTGATCGTGAGTGTCTGATATGTATTGCGCAGTTTGATTTGATGTATATGCTTTCTGCCAAACGACGTTTGCAATGAAATTCTTCCGCCCAAACACCTCATCCATCAACACTTTCAAATAGTGCGCCTCGCGGTCATCGATCGACACCCAAAGACTCCCATCCTCGGCCAGCAAATCGCGCAGCAGCACCAGCCGGGGATACATCATCGACAGCCACTGGCTATGTTCGAGCTTATCGTCGTAGTGCTCGAAGGCGCTTTGCGTGTTGTAAGGCGGATCGATGAAGATGCACTTCACCCGCCCGGCGTAGAACGGAATTAGCGCCTTGAGCGCCAGCAAATTATCGCCCTGGATCAGCAGATTATCCCCGTCCGCACCGTGGATGGATTCCGGTGTGAGCAGGTGATAAGGCACCTCTCGAATGGCTTCCTTGGCCTGATGTTTATTGACCCAATCGAGAAATGGCATCTGCTCGTTTTCCTGGTGGCGACAGGCCCAAGTCTACCGTACTTGGCGGTACCAGCCTTGTTCGTCGTTTTAGCCACCGTCGCTCGGTCCGCGCAGCGGACCATCGGCCAATCGATTCAGGACGGAACGACGATCGACGCCGCTGTACCATACTGATGACAACCAACTGCCAACCGATGACCGCCATGCACCGCCGCAAACTTCCGATCGGGATCCAGAACTTCCGCGAGATTCGCGAGGAGGACCATTACTATGTCGACAAAACCGGCTTTATCCGGCAACTGATCGACGAAGGAAAATACTATTTCCTCTCGCGTCCGCGCCGCTTCGGCAAATCGTTGTTGCTCGACACCCTCGGCGAACTCTTCGCCGGCAACGAGGCGCTGTTTCGCGGGTTGTCGATCCATCCGCAGTGGGATTGGAGCATCGCGTATCCGGTCATCCGGCTGAGTTTTGGCGGCGGGGTGCTGCATGATTCGGTCACCCTGGAGCGCAAGATCGGCGAACAACTGCGCATCAATCAGGCGGCGCTTGGCGTGACCTGCACCGAAACCGGCGCGTCCGGATATTTTGGCGAGCTGATCCGGCTCGCCCACGCCGCCACCGGCCAGCGGGTGGTGATCCTGATCGACGAATACGACAAACCGATCCTCGACAATCTCACCACGCCGAACATCGCCCGCGAGCTGCGCGACGGCCTGCGCAATCTCTATTCGGTCATCAAGGATCAAGACGCGCACATCCGCTTCGCCTTCATCACCGGCGTAAGCAAATTCAGCAAGGTCAGCATCTTTTCCGGGCTGAATAACCTCAACGACATCACCGTGGATGCCGACTATTCGGCGCTCTGCGGCTACACCCAGACCGATGTCGAAACCGTCTTCGCGCCCGAACTCGACGGACTGGACCGCGACGAGATCCGCCGCTGGTACAACGGCTATAACTGGCTCGGCACGGCGGTCTACAACCCCTTCGATCTGCTGCTGCTGTTTCGTAAACGTGAGTTCCAACCCTTCTGGTTCGAGACCGGTACCCCGACCTTTCTAGTCGATCTGCTCACCGAACGCGGCTGTTTCACGCCCGAACTGGCCGAACTCCACGCCTCCGAAGCCTTGCTCTCGACCTTCGACGTCGACCATCTGGCGACCGAGGCGCTGTTGTGGCAGACCGGCTATCTCACCTTCGCCGGTTCGCGGCGCATCGGCGCGCGGCGCGAATATCGCCTGGGCTATCCGAATCTGGAAGTCACCAGCGCGCTCAACGACGCCCTGCTCAAGGGGTTGATGGGCGATCCGTCGCAGGCCGAGCGCGCCGTGAGCCGGCTCTACGATGTGCTGATCAGCGGCGACTTCGCGGCCCTGCGCGCGCATCTGGAGAGCCTGTTCGCCGCCATTCCGCACCAGTGGCACGACGGTCACCCGATCGCCCGCTACGAAGGCTTCTACGCCAGCGTCTTCTACAGCCATCTGGCCGCACTGGGACTGGATCTGACGCCGGAAGACGCGAGCAACCGGGGGCGGGTGGATCTGACGCTCAAGTTCAATGCGCAAGTCTGGCTGTTCGAGTTCAAAGTGGTCGAACTGGCGCCCGAGGGACAGGCGTTGCAGCAGATCAAGGAGCGTGGCTATGCCGACAAACATCGCGCGCTGGGTCAGCCAATCCATCTGATCGGCATCGAATTCAGTCGCGAGCGGCGCACCCTCGTCGGGTTTGAGGTGGAGACGTTATGACCTTGCTGCCATGCGGGCGAGTGTAACGCGACTCAGACCGCCATCACCATTGCACCATAAGCCGCCAAGGTCGCATCGCGCGACAGCAGGTGCAGTGGTTGCGTACTCCAGCGCTTCACGTTCCGCCATCCCGGCGATCAGGCGCGGGCACCGGAGTCGCACCCGCCGCCATCCGCCCCCACGCCAAAAAACGCGCGCACATCCTCGATATGCCGCGTGCGCGCCATCGCCGGCAGACTGTCGAGAAAGGTATAGCCATAAGACCGCGACAGCAGACGCGGGTCGCAGACCACCAGCACACCGCGATCCTCGCTGCCGCGGATCAGACGCCCGGCGCCCTGCTTGAGCGCGATCACGGCCTGCGGTAACTGATAATCGCGGAAGGGATTGCCGCCGCGCTGACGCAGCGTGTCGATGCGCGCGGCCAGCACCGGATCGCCCGGCGAGGCGAACGGCAGACGGTCGATCAGCACGCAGGAGAGCGCCTCGCCGCGCACGTCGACGCCCTCCCAGAAACTGGAGGTGCCGAGCAGGACCGCGTTGCCGAGTTCGCGAAAGCGTTCCAGCAGTTCGGCGCGCGGTGCGCTGCCCTGGATCAGCAGCGGATAGTCGATCCGGCCCTCCAGCCCGGCGGCCAGTTCGCGCAGCGCGCGATGACTGGTGAAGAGCAGAAAGGCGCGGCCGCGACTGTAGCCGATGACCTCGCAAGCCAGTTCGAGCACCTGCCGGTTATAGTCGGGATCGGACGGCGGCGGCAGACCGCGCGGGACGAACCAGAGTGCTTGATTGGGGTAGTCGAAGGGGCTTTCCCAGCGTTCGGTCTGGGCTTTCTCGATGCCGAGCTGGCGGGCGAAATGCTCGAAGCCGTGGCCGACCGCAAGGGTGGCGGAAGTGAAGATCCAGGCGGTGCGCTCGTGGCCGATCTGCTCGCGAAAGACATCGGCGACCTCCAGCGGGGTCTGATGCAGCCGGAAACCGCGCCCCAGGGTCTCGAACCAGCGCACCGCGTCCTCGGGCTCGCTGGCCACGAGGGTGTGCAGACGCTCCCGCTGATCCGCGGCGCGCGCCAAGCAGGCGTCCAGCCCCTTGCCCCGGCCCGACATCGCCTTGAGCACCTCGGCCAATGAAGACAGGCGGCGTTCGAGCGTTTCCAGCGCCCGCTGAAAGCCCGGATCGCCGACGAATTCGCGCCAGGGACCGCGGCGATCCGCATCGCCCAACCCGAGCCGCGCATCCTGCACCGCGCGGCGTAGTTTACCGGCGCGTTCGGGGAGTTCTGGGACATCGCCCGCCTCGCGGCGCGCTTCAAGTTCGGTATCGCGCGCCAGGTCCAACAGTTGACGGCTACTGAGCGAAATACCGAAGAAGTTCGACGCGGTGTCGGGAAGCTGGTGCGCCTCGTCGATTACGAAGCAGTCGGCGCCCGGTAGAATCTCGCCGAACCCCTCGTCCTTGAGCGCCAGATCGGCGCACAGCAGATGATGATTGACGACCACTACATCGGCCGCCTGGGCCTCGCGGCGGGCGGCGACCAGATGGCAGCCCTGCCAGTCCGGGCAGTCCTGACCGAGACAGTTGTCGCTGGTCGAGGTGACCTCGGGCCAGATCGGGGCATCCTCGGGGAGCGGCAGCTCGGCGATGTCGCCGCGCCGGGTGGACGTGGACCAGTCGCGCACCTGCTGGAGATGGTGACGCAGTTCGGGCGAGAGGTGGCCGGGGTCATCCAGCAGCAGTTGGAGCCGATGACGGCAGAGATAATTGGCGCGGCCTTTCAGCAGCGCGCTCGACACCGGCAGACCGAGCGCCTTTCGGATCAATGGCAGATCGCGATGAAACAACTGGTCCTGAAGATTGCGCGTGCCGGTGGAGATCAGCACCTTGCGTCGGGACAGCAACGCCGGGGCCAGATACGCGAAGGTCTTGCCGGTGCCGGTGCCGGCCTCGCAGATCAGGACGCCGCCTGCGTCCATGATGGCGGCGATCCGCTCGGCCATCGCCTGCTGCTGCGCCCGGTAGCGGAAGCCGGGCACCCGTTCGGCGAGCACCCCGGCGGGGCCGAAAATCGGTGACAGATCAGACACGGGGCGCAAACATCGGGGGCCAAGCCGTCGCGGAGCCGCTCAATCCACGCCCGCGCGGCGGTCCGCCTCGGCGGCACCCGAGGTATCGCCGGCGCGGCGCTTGGATTCGGCGATGATGCGCCAGTTATCCTTCTTGACGACGGCGTTCGCGCCAGCCAGATCGTTGGAACGCGCCGCGAGATTCCCCGCCTGACCGCCCTGCCCCTGCTCCATGCGCACCCTCGCAAGACGATTCCAGAGATAGGCTTCGCGCGGGGCGATCCGCAGCGAGCGCTCCAGCGAGGCGGCGGCGCCGGCGTAGTCGCCGGACTGACGCTGCTGTTCCGCCTGACTGGCCAGTGCTTGCGCGGCCGGCGGCAGACTCGGCGCGGCGATGGGCGGAGCCGCAGGCGCGGGCGGAGCCGCAGGCGCGGGCGGAGCCGCCTTGACCGTCGGTTGCTCCGGCGCTGCTGGGGCGACTCTCGGCGGCGCGGGCTCAGCCTTCGCGACTGTCGGCGCGGGCGTCGGCCTGGGCGCGGGCGTGGCCTTCGCCACGGTCGGCGCGGGGGCTGGCGTCGCTGGCGGAGTCGGAATGGGTTTTCTGGGTGCGGACGGCGCGGCTTCGGGTGGTTTTGGCGCGGTTCGCGCAACCGATGGGGTCGCCGGTTTGGCTGGCGTGGCGGGTTTGACCGGTGCGGGCTTCGCGTCTGGCGTCGGCGTTGGCGTACCCTGGACCGTCCTGGGTGCGGCGGGCTTGACGGGCGCAGGTTCAGAGGCTGGCGGCGGCGGCGCCGGCTCGGGCTCGGGTGGCGCGCTGGGATCCCGATAGGCGTACAGCGTGGTTTTAGCTTTGGCCGGCGCGGCGGGTTTTGGTGTCGGTGCGGTCTTGCGGATGGTCTCGGGCGCGGGTGCGGCAACCGGTTCTTCTGCCGGCAAACGCGGCGCCACCTGAACCACCGGCGCGGGAGGTCCCTCGCGTGGTTCCATGGCGCAGGCGGTCAAGCCAACCACGGCCATCAGAATCGTCGGCAGTCTGGTCGATATGTCCATCATGGTTCTTGATCGCAAAGTGAATGTCATGTTGCCTTAAGGAAACTCCCGGCAAATAACATGCCGGACGGGGCATGCGCCCTGTCAGGACGTTTCAACCAAGTTCGCGGGAATGACGAATTCCCAATATTCAGAAAACGTTGCGACGGATCGCTCTTGCTTTCGTTGTCGTTCTTACTTTCGTTGTCGTTGTCGTTGTCGTTGTCGAATCGAATAACGACAACGACAACGATCATCGCGGATGCCCCGTTCCAAACCGCATCGTCTACCGCCCTGGACGCGGCTTAATTGTAAAAATCGCTCATGAACAGGTTTTCGCCGCCCGCCGGCTGCCGCGGTTTCGGTGTTGGCGTGGGGGGCGGCGACTCGCGCTCGGCGACCGGCTCCTCGATGGTTTGAGCGGCCGTCTTCGTGCCAGCGCCACCCGCCTGACCGGATCGCTTAGCGCCGGCGTTCCCGCCGCCGCCGCTGCCGCAGCGGGATGCACTGTCACCGATGTAGGGCACATTCGAGCGCCCGCAGGCATTCGCAATCACGACGCCATCGGGCGGAAACTCGGACAGCGGCTCATTGGGCAGCGCCAGCATGAAATCGCCCCACACCCGCAGCGCGCCGGTGCCGCCAGCGAGCCCCATGGGCTGGTAGTCGTCGCGGCCGACCCAGACCACGGCGACCTTGTCGCCCGAGAAGCCGGCGAACCAACTGTCGCGCATGTCGTCGGTGGTGCCGGTCTTGCCCGCCATGGTCATGCCTTCCGGCAATTTTTCCCCCAGCCAGCGGGCGGTCCCATGGGTCACCACCCGCTGCATGGCCCAGGTCGTGAGATAGGCGGCCTTGGGGTCGACGACCGCCTCGACGGCCAGTGGATAGCGGTTCAGCGGCCGCCCTTGGGCATCCACCACCTCGCGAATCGCCCGCAGCGGCGCGCGATAGCCGCTCGCCGCGATGGTTTGATACATCTGCGCCACTTCGAGCGGCGACATGGAGACCGATCCCAGCAGCAGCGAGGGCACGACCCGGATCTTGCGCTGGACTCCGAGCTGATAGAGCGTCTCGGCGACCTTTTTCACACCGACACTGAGCCCAAGATTCACCGTCGCCAGATTCAGCGAACGGGCCAGCGCGTCGGAGAGTTGTACCGAGCCATTGACCCGACGGTCGTAGTTTTTCGGCTCCCAGCGTTTGTTGCCGTCGGGCAGGCTGACCGGGGTATCCTGGATGCTGGTGGTCAAAGTGAAACGCTGAGGTTGCGACAAAGCGGTCAAATAGACCGCCGGCTTGACCAGCGAGCCGATCGAGCGGACGGTATCCAGCGCCCGATTGAAGCCCGCGTAGCCCGGCTTGCGGCCCCCGGCCACGGCCAGCACCTCGCCCTGATCCACCGAGGTCACCACCGCCGCGGTCTCCAGGGTTCCGGATTTCATGCCGCGGGATTTTTCCAGCGCGGCCAATTGGACGGGAAGCGAACGCTCGACCGTCGACTGCACCAGCGGATCCAGGGTCGTGAAGATATTCAAACCTTCCGAGCGCAGATCCTCGTCGCGATAATCGCGTTGCAGTTGGCGCCTGACCAGCGAGATGAAATCGGGATACTCGCCGACCGGACGCCCGCCGCCTTCCGCCAGCCCCAGGGGGGCCTGCTTGGCCTGCGCGGCGTCCTCAGCCACGATCACGCCATCGCGGACCATGAGATCCAGCACCAGATCGCGGCGCGTTTTGGCGGCTTGCGGATGACGTCGCGGATCCAGGCTGGAGGGCGCCTGAACCAGGCCGATCAGCAGCGCGGTTTCCGGGATCCCAATCTCGCTCAGCGATTTGTTGAAGAAAAAGGTACTCGCGAGCGCGAATCCGTGAATCGCGCGGCTGCCATCCTGACCGAGATAAATCTCGTTGGCGTAGGCTTCCAGGATTTCTTCCTTGCTGTAGCGACGCTCCAGCAGGAGCGCCATATAGGCTTCCTTGAGCTTGCGCTCGAAGGTGCGGTCGGCGTTCAGATAGAAGTTCTTGACCAAC
This sequence comes from Thiocystis minor, assembly GCF_016653465.1. Classification (GTDB taxonomy): domain Bacteria; phylum Pseudomonadota; class Gammaproteobacteria; order Chromatiales; family Chromatiaceae; genus Chromatium; species Chromatium minus. The sequence goes on from NZ_NHSQ01000107.1 coordinate 49,734, forward strand.
TGTTGGGTCAGGGTGCTGGCGCCCTCGACCACCGAACCGGCCTGCAGGTTGCTGTAGGCGGCGCGCAGGATGCCCTTGGGATCGACGCCGAAGTGACGATCGAAATTGCGATCTTCGACCGCCATCAGGGTCTTGACCAGAAGTGGGGGGAGATCCTTGCCGCGCACCAGCAAGCGATCCTCGTTATGCGTCGGATAAATGCTGGCGATCAGCATGGCATCGAGCCGGACCAGCGCCGGATCGGGGCCGCCAGCGGCATCCTTCAGGCCCGCGACCCGCTGGTCGGCAAGCTGGATATCGAGTTGTCGCCCCGGCTCCTGGCCATCCCAAAAGCGGAAAGGTCGGGTATGCACTCGAAAGTGCTCGCCCTCGCGACGATAGGTGCCCGGATTGGAAGGTTCGGCGGCCTGGCGATAATTGAGACGATCCAGTTCGGCCTGGAACTGTTCCGGATTCAGCGGGCGACCGGCATAGAGTTCGAGTGGGCGCGCGAAGACGCGCGCCGGCAGCGCCCAGCGCTGGCCCTCGAATTTACCCCGGACCACGCGGTCGAGGTGGACGCCATAGAGCAGACCGGCCACACCGATCCCCGCCGCGAGCAGGAACGTCCAGAACAACAGAACTCGGCCGAGACGAAAACGCTTGCGGGGAGATGGGCGCTTGCTCGCACGGGAAGCGGATTGACGACTTGCTGGGGCCACGGGTCAACACCATCCGCGCACGGGCGGGCGGCAGGGTTTGACAGGCGGCGAATGAGGGCTGGGATTTGAATACATCGGGAAGGTAGTCGGTCTTTTATCGGCGTTTCAGTTGCTTATCCTCCCATTTGCAGCCTTCCGATACAACCTTTCGCGGTGGCGGAATGGGATTGGGCCGATCATCCAAGCGATATGCCGCAGTGTTCCAGCACGCAGCCTGCTTAAACATCTTCGATAAATTCCAATGCGTTGCCGTCTGGATCGCGACAAAAAAGCGCGCGCCGTCCCGAGCGGCTCAGAGTGTAGGGAAGTCCCTCGGCATCGAGACGCGCGATCAGCTCGTTCAGCGACGACACCAACAGCGCCGCATGCCGATCGCGGCCGCCATGGGCGGGACGGCCATCGACCGGGTCCGGATTCGGCAGTTCCAACAGATGAATCTGTCGCGCCCCGACCCCGAGCCAGGCGCCTGGGAAGGGCAGCGCTGGCCGCTCCGGGAGAATCCTCAGACCCAGTACACCTTGATAGAAGCTTAGCGCTTTGGCGGTATCGGAAACAATCAGACTGACATGGTGGATGTCTCGCACGAGCGACATGAGGTTCTCCTTGGCATGGAGCCGGCTAGAGCCTTGCACTATACTGGCTTTTCACATTCGAGCGGCACCGCTAAACCATGCGGTGACGGCACAAGATAGGCCATGCACTTCAGATGAACCCGGACCTGGGACGCCTCCAACCCTACCCTTTCGAAAAGCTCGCCGCGCTCAAGCAGGGGCTCCAGCCACCCCGTGGGCAGGAGCCGATCGCCCTGCAGATTGGCGAGCCCAAGCACCCGACGCCATCCCTGATCACCGACGCACTGATCGCGCATCTCCACCAACTGTCCGTCTACCCGACGACCCGTGGAACGCCCGAACTACGCGAGGCGATTGCCCGCTGGCTGACCGCCCGCTTCCAGCTCACCGACGGCGACGCCAACCGCCTGGGCATCGACCCGGAGCGTCAGATCCTGCCGGTGAATGGTACCCGCGAGGCGCTGTTCGCCGTTGCCCAGGCGGTCGTCGACCGCTCCCTCGCGCCGCTGGTGCTGATGCCGAATCCCTTTTATCAGATCTACGAGGGCGCGGCACTGCTCGCCGGAGCGGAACCCCGTTATCTGGCCTGCCGGGCGGACCACGGCTTCGTTCCCGATTTCGACGCCGTGGACGAGGCGACCTGGCAGCGCTGTCATCTCCTCTATCTCTGCTCGCCGGGCAATCCCACCGGAGCCGTCTTCGACCAGTCCACCTTCGTCCGTCTGATCGAACTCGCACACCGCCATGATTTCGTTATTGCCTCGGACGAATGCTATTCCGAACTCTATCTGGACGAGAACGCCCCGCCGCTCGGGTTGCTCCAGGTCGCGGCGGCCATGGGCAACGCGAGCTTCAGCCGCTGTCTGGTCTTTCACAGCTTGTCCAAACGCTCCAACGCACCCGGACTGCGCTCGGGTTTCGTCGCGGGAGACGCGGAGCTGATCGAGCGCTTTTTCGCCTATCGGACCTATCACGGCTGCGCCATGTCGCTGCCCATCCAGAGCGCCAGCCGCGCCGCCTGGAGCGACGAGTCGCATGTGCGCGAAAATCGCCGGCTGTATCGCGACAAGTTCGCCGCGGTCATGGAGATTCTAGGTGACGTTCTGCCCATGGACCGACCCGCCGCCGGATTTTATCTGTGGCCGGCAACGCCGATCCCGGATACCGAATTCGCGCGCAGGCTCTATGCCGAGGAAAACCTCAGCGTGCTGCCGGGCCGCTTTCTGTCGCGCGAGGTCGCGGGCGAGAACCCCGGAGAGAATCGCGTCCGTCTGGCGCTGGTCCCGCCGCTGGACGAATGCGTGGACGCCGCGCGGCGGATCCGGCGCTGTGTCGAGCGAATCCAGCGCGAGCAAGGTGATTGAGTGAAATCTGAAACGAGCAGCCCGCTTCCCCTGACAACTGACAACTGACAACTGACAACTGACAACTTTTGACTTCCATGCAAATCCAGATACGTCAGTCCGACAACGCCGAGACGCCAGCCATTTGCGATCTGATCAAGGCCGCGTTTGGCGGCGAGCAGGGATCGGAGGTCGCTCAATTGACGCGCGATCTGCTGGCCGACCCGAGCGCGCAACCCCTCCTGTCGCTGGTTGCCACGGCCCAGCGAACGGAGATCGGCGATCCCCCGCTCGGGCATATCCTCTTTACCCACGCCAAGATCCACACCAGCAGCGCGCCATCCGACCCCATCCCGTCCGCCGCGATTCTGGCGCCGCTGGCCGTCCGCCCCGATGTCCAGTCCCAGGGGATCGGCGGTCGGCTGATCGCGAAAGGACTCGCGCGACTGACGACAGCGGGCGTGGATCTGGTGTTTGTCCTTGGTCACCCCGGCTACTATTCCAAGCACGGCTTTGTCCCGGCCGGAAACCTCGGGCTTGACGCCCCCTACCCCATTCCGCAGGAACACGCCGATGCCTGGATGGTCCAGGCGCTGCGGCCCGAACTCCTTGGGCGTGTGCAGGGGCAAGTGGCGTGTGCCGAGACGCTCGACGATCCCCGGCACTGGCGCGAATAAACCTTCACTCTCAACCGATACGGAAAAAACATGACCGATCAACAGACCATCATCGTCGAAGCCTTCGAGCGCCGCGCCGAGATCACCCCGCGCAACGTCGAGACCCATGTCCGCGACGCCGTGCAAGACGCCATCGAGCGGCTGGATCGGGGCGACATCCGCGTCGCCGAGAAACGCGACGGCGACTGGATGGTCAACGAATGGATCAAGAAGGCGGTACTGCTGTCGTTCCGCATCGAGGACAACTGGTTCATCAAGGGCGGCTTCACCAACTATTACGACAAGGTCGCCTCCAAGTACGCCGACACCAACTCGCGCGAGTTCCGCGAGTCCGGCGTGCGCGTGGTGCCGCCGGCGACCGCTCGCAAGGGTTCCTACATCGCGCCGGGCTGCGTGCTCATGCCCTCCTACGTGAACATCGGCGCCTATGTCGACTCCGGTACCATGGTCGACACCTGGGCCACGGTCGGTTCCTGCGCCCAGATCGGCAAGAATGTACATCTGTCCGGCGGCGTCGGCATCGGCGGCGTGCTGGAGCCGGTGCAAGCCGCGCCGACCATCATCGAGGACAACTGTTTCATCGGTGCCCGCTCCGAGGTTGTCGAAGGCGTCATCGTCGGCGAGGGTGCGGTGATTTCGATGGGGGTCTACATCGGTCAAAGCACCAAGATCTACAACCGCGAAACGGGCGAAATCCTCTACGGCCGAGTGCCGCCGGGCGCGGTCGTGGTCCCCGGCAATCTGCCGTCCAAGGATGGAACCTACAGCCTCTACTGCGCGGTCATCATCAAGCAGGTGGACGCGAAAACCCGGAGCAAGGTGGGCATCAATGAACTGTTACGGGACATCTGAAGGCCGGACGGCGAGCCTCGCGCCATGCTGACGCTGTACGGGATCCCGAACTGCGACACGGTCAAACAGGCGCGCCGCTGGCTCGACGGGCGGGGCATCGACCATGTCTTCCATGACTACAAAAAGCAGGGACTCGACGAAGTCCAACTGCGCGCCTGGGTGGCCGAACTCGGCTGGGGAACCCTGCTGAATCGTCGTGGCACGACCTGGCGCAAGCTGCCGGAAACCGTGCGCGACGGGATCGACGAGGAACGCGCGATCCAGGTCATGCTGGACGCCCCATCGATCATCCGCCGCCCGCTGCTCGACACCGGCACGACCCGCCATGTCGGTTTTTCCGAGCCCCAATATCAGGAGCTGTTCCGCTGATGTCGCCCACGCTCGCGCTGGCCCGCGATCTGATCGCGCGCCCTTCCGTCACGCCCGATGACCGGGGTTGTCAGGATCTGATGGCCGCGCGCCTGGACGCGCTCGGTTTTCGCATCGAGCCCATGCCCTTCGGCGAGGTCACCAACCTCTGGGCGCGGCGCGGCGACACCGGGCCGGTCTTCTGTTTTGCCGGGCATACCGATGTGGTGCCGACCGGCCCGCTCGACCGCTGGACCTCGGACCCTTTCGTTCCGACCATCCGTGACGGCCGGCTTTACGGTCGCGGAGCCGCCGACATGAAAGGCTCGCTGGCGGCCATGATCACGGCGGTGGAATCGTTCGTAGCCGATCATCCCGACCACACCGGCTCCATCGCCTTTCTGATCACGAGCGACGAGGAAGGCCCTTCGGTCAACGGCACCGTCAAGGTCGTGGAGCGACTCGAACAGCGCGGGGAAAAGATCGACTATGCGCTGGTGGGCGAGCCATCCAGCCGCGAGCGTCTGGGCGACACCATCAAGAACGGCCGACGCGGCAGCTTGAACGGTGTGCTCAAGGTGCATGGCAAACAGGGCCATGTCGCCTATCCGCAACTCGCCGTGAATCCCTTCCATGCCTGCGCCACGACGTTGGCCGCGCTCTGCGCAGAGATCTGGGATCAGGGCAACGATCACTTCCCGCCGACCAGTTTCCAGATCGCCAATCTGAACATGGGCACGGGCGCGGAGAATGTGATTCCGGGCCAGTTGGAGGCCCAATTCAACCTGCGTTTCTCGACCGAACTGACGCCCGAGATCATCCAGACGCGGGTTCGGCGGATTCTCGACGCTGGCGGTTTCGACTATGACCTGACCTGGCGCCTGTCGGGCAATCCCTTTCTGACCCCCGCCGGCGAGCTGGTGGCCGCCTCGCGCGCGGCCATCCGGACGGTCGCCGGGCTGGACACCCTGCTCTCGACCACCGGCGGCACCTCCGACGGACGTTTCATCGCGCCCACTGGCGCCCAGGTCGTGGAGTTGGGACCGCTCAACGCCACCATCCATCAGATCGACGAATGCGTTGGCGTGGAGGAACTCGACCAGCTCTCCGCCATCTATCGGTTGATCCTGGAGCGATTGCTGCCCGAGCAGTAGGCGGTTGGCAGTTGGCAGTTGGCAGTTGGCAGTTGGCAGTGATCAGCATGGCCTCTCGAAGATTTCCACGCCCAGAGCCTTTGCCCATCGAACGAAATGAACCCACAGGCGGATCACCCGCTGGGGAAGCGGTCCACCGCTCAGTACGCATTGAAAATCCCTGGTGTCTTGGCAAGAACTGCTTTTTCAGGATTACTGATCGGTGACAAGCTGATAACTGACAACTGACAACCGATCACTGTTCCTTTCACAGCCCGGTTTGCAAAACGCCGCCATTGCGACGGACTGCATGCAGCTCTTCCAAGGACAGCGGCTGACTGAACAGGTATCCCTGAAACGACGGACAGGCGTGCGCCTCCAGGAACCGCCGTTGCGCCTCGGTTTCCACGCCCACGGCGGTGACCTCGAATCCAAGCGCCTCGCCAAGCGCAATCACGCTTTTCGTAATGGCGGCCGCCTTTGGGTCGCTCAGCAGATACCGCACGAGGGACTGATCGAGCTTCAAGCGATCGAGCGGGAGGTTTTTCAGCGCGCCCAGCGACGCGCGTTCGCTGCCAAAACAATCCAGCGTCAACCGCACCCCCCGCGCTTTCAGGGCATCCATGCGAGCGACGGTTCCCTTAGGGTTCTGCAACAGCAGGCTTTCATTCAACTCCAGGTCGAGCAGGCCAGGATCGATGCCAGTGCGTTCCAGAACCGCCAGAATTCGCTCCACGAAATTGGCGTCGCGAAATTGCCGATCGCTGATATTGACCGCCAGCGTCAGTCGCGCCCAATCCGGGTGGCGCGACCATGCCTGCAGTTGCGCGCAGGCGGACTCCAGCACCCAGTCTCCCAACGCCAGGATCAAGCCGGACTCCTCGGCTAACGGAATGAATTCGCTTGGTATTAACATCCCGCGTTCGGGATGCATCCAGCGCAACAGTGCCTCGGCGCCGAAAAGACGACCGACGCGATCCATCCGCGGCTGAAAACGCAGGACGAATTCGCCATGAGCGATGCCGGCGCTGAGATCGTCCTTGAGCGCCCGGCGTGCATCGACCGACGCCTGCATGGACGGATCGAAAAAACAGACCCGATTGCGTCCGGATTGTTTGGCCCGGTACATGGCCAGATCGGCCCGGCTGAGCAGTTCGTCCACGCTCGCCAGGCGCCCCTGAAACAGGATGACGCCAATGCTGGGCGTACTCAGATGGCGGTGCTCGGCCAGTTGGTAAGGCTCGCCCAGCGCCGCCAGGATCTTGGCGCCAATCTCGGCGGCGACATTCCTGACATCGTCGGCGTCTTCGCCGAGATCCTCCAGCATGACCACGAACTCGTCGCCGCCCAACCGCGCCACGGTATCCACATCGCGCACGGACCCTTGCAGACGACGCGCGACGTCCTGCAACAGCAGATCGCCGGTGGCATGACCGTAGGTGTCGTTGAGTTCCTTGAAACGGTCCAGATCGAGAAAGAGCAGCGCGCCAACGTGTTGCGTACGCTCGCTCACGATCATGGCATGCTCCAGACGATCGAGGAGGAGTCGTCGATTGGGCAGCGCGGTCAGTGCATCGTAGAAAGCAAGGTGCTGGATGGCATCCTCGGCGGCTTTGCGCTCGGTGATATCGTGCAGCGTGGCCACATAATGAGTGACCTGGCCATCGTCGCCTTTCAAGGCGGTAATGCCGAGCCACTCCGGATAGACCTCGCCATTTTTGCGCCGGTTCCAGATTTCGCCTTTCCATGAGCCCGTCGCATCAATGCTCGACCACATGGTGGCGTAAAAGTCGCGACCATGGCGCCCGGACTTGAGCAGGCGCGGGGTCTGCCCGATCGCCTCCTCGCTCGCAAAACCGGTGGTCTTGATAAAGGCCTGATTGACCCGCAGGATCACCTGATTGGCATCGGTGATGAGGATGCCCTCCTGAGCATTGAAGACCGTGGCGGCAATCCGCAGTTCGATTTCGGCCTGCTTGCGCTCGGTGACATCGATATGCACGCCGATCATCCGCCGCGGCATTCCCTGAGACGTCTGTTCGATAACCTGCCCCCGATCCAGGATCCATTTATACCCGCCATTCTGACAGCGAACCCGATGTTCGGTCTCGTAGAATGGCGACTCGCCGTCGATATGGCGCTTCAGCGCCCCGCCCACTGTCGCTAAATCCTCCGGATGTACACGGCTTTTCCATTCCGCCAGCGTCGAACCGATCTGATCCTCGGCATATCCCAGCATCGATTTCCAGCGCGGCGAGTAGAAAACCCGGTCGGTGTCCCGATCCCAATCCTCAATCTCCCAATCCCACAGCCCTTGACCGCTTCCTTCCAAAGCAAAGCGCCAACGCAGTTCATTGGTCTGGATTTGACGTTTCTGCGACTCGGCCTGCAGACGCAGTCGCACGTTTTCCTCCAGATACGCCTCGATGCGGGCGGCGATCACGGCCAGAATCAGCAGGAACAACAGGACGATCAGGCCCATCGTCAAGGCGAGTTCCGCCGGATCCAGCAGAAACCGAACCGACAGCGGCGCAAGCAGGGGGATGACGAAGAACAGCGTGGCAAGCCGGTCGATGGCCAGCGCCGTAATCGCGGCCGCGCTGATCCCCGCCATGGCGAAGGCGACAAATGCCTCGTACACCGGATTCCCGGACTGACACAGAAGGACAGCGCCCACGCCCCAGGTCAGACCGCTCGCCAGGGTTCCAAGACGAAAACGCCACAGCCAATGGACGTCCAGCGCCCCATTCCGATCTGGCAGACGACGGAACAGGACGACCAGCCCGCCACGCCCGGCCAGCACCAGGATCATCGTCGCCAGCCATGCCAGAAGACCATCCCGTGGGACCAGATTCCAGTGCAGAACGACCATCATCGCGGCCGTCATGCCCCCCATGGCCAGCAGGAAAGGCGATCCGGCATAGAGAAACCGAATCTTCTCGGACTGAATATCGCGAGCATGCACGGTGCAGGACCCCTGCCACGAATCGTCCAACATCGATGCGCCGATTCTAGGCTTCGGTCGCCGGAAGGGAACGCGAAAATGCAGAGAATGCGAACAACGTCACATTTATTCGGACACGGTTCTGCTGACTGTAATCAACCGGACGGAGTGGCGACAAAATTTACTAAAGCCAGATTTTTAATCTTTCAGTGTATAAAAGGAGCGCACCGAAAAATGATCGATACCCCGCGCCCTCAACCAACGGCAACGCGAACTCGATCGTCAAAGCTCATGACGACCCGCATCGGGCAGGATGATGTTGAGTTCCAACACCTCATGCGACTCTTCCTGCTCATAGTTCACGGTGACGGCATCCATATCGACATCGACGTATTTTCGAATGACGGCCAGGATTTCCCGTTGCAGTTGAGGCAGATAGGAGGGACGACTGCGCGCGGCACGATCATGCGCCACCAGGATCTGCAGCCGCTCCTTGGCGACATTCGCGGAACCTTTCGATTGGGTGGAGCGGAAGTAGTCGAGCAAGCCCATGGGTTACCCTCTGAATAAGCGGCTCAGGAAGCCTTTCTTCTCCGTATGAAGGAACCGGTGCGGCACCTCCTCCCCCAGATAGCGCGCCACCATGTCGCCATAGGCCTGCCCGGCGTCGCTTTCGCGGTCCAGAATCACAGGGCTGCCGGAATTGGACGCGGTCAGCACCGCCTTGGATTCCGGAATGATACCGAGCAGATTCAAGGAGAGAATTTCCTGAACATCCTCGACACTCAGCATCTCGCCACTTTCGACCCGAGCGGGGTCGTAGCGGGTCAGGAGCAGGAATTCGCGGATGGGTTCGTCGTTGGTCTCGGCCCGGCGCGACTTGCTCGACAGGATACCCAGCATGCGATCGGAATCGCGCACCGAGGAGACCTCCGGGTTGGTCACCACCACGGCATCGTCGGCAAAATACATGGCCATGGTGGCGCCATGTTCGATGCCGGCCGGCGAGTCGCAGACGATGAAATCGTAAATCTGGGACAACTCCTCCAGGATCCGGCCCACCCCTTCCTTCGTTAGCGCGTCCTTATCCCGCGTCTGGGAGGCCGGTAGGACATAGAGATGATCGCAACGTTTGTCGCGGATCAATGCCTGGTTGAGATTGGCCTCCTGATTGATGACATTGACGAAGTCATAGACGACGCGCCGCTCGCACCCCATGATCAGATCCAGGTTGCGCAGGCCGACATCGAAGTCGATGACCACCGTTCGTTTGCCCCGTTGAGCCAGCCCCATCGCCAGGGCAGCGGCGGTGGTCGTCTTGCCGACCCCGCCCTTGCCCGAGGTGATCACGATAATTCTCGCCAAGGTCACACCCTCCTTAAAGGGATCTGTTCCGTTGCCCGGTTCTGAAGATGCCGACTGCACGTCGATGTTTGCCGCATTGCGCGCACCCTGCTTTGCGAAAATCCACGCGCGATGGGCATAGGATTAAAGTTTTTCGATACGCAGGATCTTCTGATCCAGAAAGATCTGGACCGGAAACCCGCGCATTTCCGCTGGAATATTCTCGCTGACCCGGTAATGACCGGCAATCGAAACCAACTCCGCTTGCAGATCCTGACAGAAAATGCGCGCATCGAGGTTGCCGTTCATGCCGGCAAGCGCACGGCCACGCAGCGGGCCGTAAACATGGATGTTGCCATCCGCCATCAGCTCGGCCCCCGAACTCACGGCCGCGATAATGGAAAGATCGCCACCCGAGGCATAGACCCGTTGCCCCGAACGGACCGGACGAGCCACGACCATGGAACCTGTACTCACCCTTCGCGTCGGCGGCGGTTCGCCCTTCGAGACACCCGAAGACCGTGGCTGCAGCTGCTCCGCCTCAAGCTCGGTTCCAGCATCGGATTCAAGCGAATTCGCATTGGCGGCGGATTTGCCGGCACGCACATAGGAGTCGCGCAGAATCGCAAGCTCCAGAGCCTCCGCGGCCGCATTCTGCTCCTGATTTCCGCCTCGCACACCGAACGGAATCATGCCATATCCGCGCAATAGCCCGACCAGCAGTGGCAGCCCTACCGGCCCGGCGCCAGACGGAAAATCGCTTAAATCGATCACGACTGGTGTGTTGCGAAAAAAATCCGGCGCCTTTTCGACCTTGGCGCCCAATCTGGCGGCCACCGCTTCGATATCGCTATCGAGCAGTCGAATGATGGGCAGCGTGAAACTTGCTGCCTTCAGCTCAAAGCCTTTTGAACCGTCAGCCACATTGTTCGGAAAATTTACTGCCATGGTATTGGACTCGGGCGTCTAACGCCCTGCTCTCCCGCTGTCTCGATATGATTGCCACCCATCCGATTCCTTCGCTCAAGCGAGCCTAGCGCTTCGCTGCTCAAATTCCGAGACCGAGGCATCCTCGTTGTCGTTGTCGTTGTCGTTGTCGTTGTCGTTGTCGTAATCGAATATTCGCCATTTCGAGACCGCGACAACGACATGAGACGGTCTTGGGACTTTCGCACAGTTGCACTAGCCTATGTCCCTCATGCTAACCGCTGTCCGCCTGGCATCCTAGTACCGTTGCGCCGAAGTCTCGCGAATGGGCGCGACTCATCCAGGCGGCCACTGCAACGGGCGCCCGCCCAGGACATGCAGATGCAGGTGAAACACGGTTTGACCCGCGCCTGCGTTGCAATTGACCACGGTTCGATAACCGCTCTCGGCGATCCCCTCCCGCGCCGCCAACTTGGCCGCAACGAGGAACAGCTTACCGATCAATGCCGCGTCCTCGGGCTGGACATCGTTCAACGTCGGGATCGGCTTGCGCGGAATCACGAGAAGATGCACGGGCGCTTGCGGGCTGATATCCCGAAAGGCGACCACCTCCTCGTCTTCATACAGAAGATCGGCGGGGATCTCGCCGGAAGCGATCCTGCCAAACAGCGTCTCGGACATAAGCCTTGCCCTCCTTCCCGTTGCACCGGTTTGATGCTGGCCAACATGGAAGTCATGAATGGATTGAAGGACCGCGCGCCACACAGACGGCTATCAAATCACTTCATCCTGCTTTTACGAGAATAAAAGCAGGATCTTAGAGATCACGGCGTCCGGCAAAGGCCAGCGCCAGCGTTCCCCCGTCGACATGCTCCAGTTCGCCGCCCAGCGGTACCCCATGGGCGATGCGGGTGATCTTCACCCCATGGCGGGCGGCGAAATCGGCAATGAACTGCGCCGTCGCGCTGCCCTCCACGGTCGGACTGATGGCCAGAATCACCTCGCCGATCGGTTCGTCGCGCAATCGCGTTTCCAGCAAATCGAGACCCAGTTCATCGGGGCCGATGCCATCGAGCGGCGAGAGCCGCCCCCCGAGCACGAAATAGAGACCGCGGAAATCGGTCGCCTGATCGATGGCGACGATCTCGGATGGCTGCTCGACCACGCAGAGCAGACCCGCATCGCGCTTCGGGTTGGCGCAGATCCCGCACAGTTCATGCTCGCTCAGCGTCCGGCAGCGCCGACAGCTCTGGACTCGGGCCATGGCGTCCGCCATGACGCGCGCCAGACGGGCGCCGCCCTCCCGATCACGCTCCAGCAGATGGAAGGCGATCCGCTGCGCCGATTTCGGCCCGACACCCGGCAGACAGCGCAGGGCCTCGATCAACTGATTCAGCAAGGACCGTTCGGCCATGGCGGGGATCGATCGCTCAGAAAGGGAGCTTCATGCCCGGCGGCAGCGGCATCCCGGCGGTCAGCTCAGCCATGTTTTCCTTCACCTTCTCGGTGATGCGCTGAGTGGCCGCGTTGACCGCCGCCGTGATCAGGTCTTCCAGCATCTCCTTGTCGTCGCCCATAAGCGAGGGATCGATCTCGACCCGCTTGACCTGATGCTGGCCGGTCATGGTGATCTTGACCATGCCGCCGCCGGCCTCGCCAATGACTTCTTCCTGCGCCAGTCGCACCTGTGCCTGTTGCATTTCTTCCTGCATCTTCTGCGCCTGCTTGAGCAAGCCACCGAGTCCAGCCTTCATAATGATCGACCTCATGGTGAAAAATTCGAGCACGCGTGCTCTTAGGTGATTTCCTGAAAACAATCGACCCGCGGAGAGGCGGTTAATGGAATCGCGTCAATCCGCTGGCGCGATACTCCCCGGCACCCACTCCGCATCGAGGCGCTCGCGCAACTGCTCGGCCACCGGATCCGACCGCATGCTGTCCGCCGCCGCGCGCTGGCGCGCGTCGGCCTCGCGCGCCCGACGCTGTGCCAGCGTCTCCTGGCGGGGATGCGCAACCTGGATATCGAGTTTGACCGCCGCGCCCAACGCCTGCTCCAGGGCCTCGCGCAGCCGCGCCTCGGCGCTTGCAACCCGTAGATTCTCGGCGGCCGGATCCAGTGTCAGCGCCAACCGCCCCTGCGTCCATTCCAGAAAACCGCAATGATGCGCGAGCTGGCTGGGAATCCCCTTGAGCGGGAGTCGCGCCACCAACTGCTGCCAGTCGGCCACGGATTCGAGCCTCGTCGTCTCCATCCGAGGCGCGGCATGCACAGCCGCCGGACCGCCCGGCAAGGCGCTCGGCGATGGATTCGGGACCGACGACACCGGGACCGAGGTCGCCACCTGCGTTCTGACGGGCGGCAACGCTGGCTCGACAGGCTGGCGCTCCTTGCCCGGAGCGGCACGCTCTCCCACCACCGATCGCGGCGACCACGCGGATTCGCCCAACCCCGCCGCCGGACGAAAGGCCAGCGCACGCAACAAGACCATCTCGAACCCTGCGCGCGGATCCGGAGCCAGCGGCAAATCCCGCTGTCCGGTCAGCGCCACCTGATAGTAGAGCTGAACATCCTCGGCAGAAAGCGCGGCGGCCAGCGCCACCAATCGCGCCTGATCCGGATCGTCTGCCGCCAGGATTCCCGGCACCTGTTGAATCAGCGCGATCCGATGCAGCAGGACGATCGTTTCGCGCAACAACTCACTGAAGTCCGGCGTCAGCGCGGCGGCCCGTTCGATGTCGGCGAGCAGACGCGCACCGTCGGCCACGGCCAGCGCATCCAGCAGATCGAGCACCAGGTCGCCGCTGACGGTCCCGAGCATGGCCCGCACCTCATCCTCGACGACCCGACCGCCGCCGAACGCGATCGCCTGATCGAGCAGGCTCAAACCGTCGCGCATACTGCCATCGGCGGCACGGGCAAGCAATGGCAGCGCCGCCGACTCGAATTCGAGACCCTCAGTGCTCAAAACATGGCGCAGACGCTCCGCGATCTCGCCCGGCAGAAGACGACGCAGATTGAATTGCAGACAGCGCGAGAGCACCGTGACCGGCACCTTTTGCGGGTCCGTGGTGGCGAGCAGAAACTTGACATGCGGCGGCGGCTCCTCCAGCGTTTTCAACAGCGCGTTAAAACTGTGGGAGGAAAACATGTGCACCTCGTCGATGAGATACACCTTGAAACGCGCCCGCGCCGGGGCATAGGGAACGTTATCGAGCAACTCGCGGGTCTGATCGACTTTGGTGCGGGAGGCCGCGTCCACTTCCAACAGATCGACGAATCGCCCGCTATCGATCTCCCGGCAGGCCGAACACACACCGCAGGGCCGGGAACTGATGCCTTCCTCGCAATTCAGCGCCTTGGACAGGATCCGCGCCAGCGTGGTCTTGCCGACACCCCGCGTCCCGGTGAACAGATAGGCGTGATGGAGTTGGTCGCGGTCGAGCGCATTGGAGAGCGCGCGCACGACATGCTGCTGTCCGACCATATCGTCGAACGATTTGGGGCGCCATTTGCGGGCGAGCACCTGGTAGGACATGCGCGACTTGAATCGGCCGGATGGTTGATAAGCGGACGCCTGGGATGCACGCCAGTGTAACAGATGACTCTCTGTCTAAACCGCGTCGGTCATGGCATGCGCCATTTGCGCGCTGGCCCGATCTCGCGGAAAGCCCGTGAAAGAGATCCGCCAGGATTCACGGTAATGGCGGCGGCCGACGCCAGCCACACCCCGGCACACGCTTCAACCGCTGCGGCTGCTCCCTTCCGGGCCTGACCGGGTTCACGGTTTCGCGTTGCGAGGGGACCGACGACGGCCACCATAACGCAATGTCTCGGGCGTACCCGAACGCAAGCAGCGCAGACTAACAAAGAGCCGACGAGAAAACAAACTACCGATGCCTTCCAACAGGGCGAGCGCGTATAAATATTCAGCCGAACACCACCTTAGCGCGGTAGTCGTCGTTCCACGCGGCCTTGCGGCGTTTCTTGGCCAAGCTGATCGCCGACCCCTCCTGATCGAACCTGCCTATCATGCCTGTGTAGAGAAGCAGTGCGAGAAGGCATCGTCCAAGTCGAAAGATGATCAAGGAGAAAACGCTGTCAAGAGCGTTAGGGAACCAGGAAGGTAGCCAGCAAGAGTGTTATTTGCAGTGAATCTGGGCTGAAAATCGCGATGTTTGTGGGTCGGGGCTCGGATGTTTGTGGGCCACTACAAATAGTGGGACAAATTGACGGTCTAGGTTTAAATTTAATCAACGATTTCGTCGCTATGTTCGTCAAATTCAAGGTTCTGACTGCCCTCCGCCTCCATCCCCAAATTCAGGGGGGCGATTCTGTGGATAACCTCCTTCCCCGTTTTTCGATCAGCCGCTTAGGGCACTGACCAAGGATTCGCCACTGATGACTTTCGGAGAATGCCTCGCCGCCGGTCGATTGAGCGATCAGGGACACGCGGATCAAAGCGACGTGAACAGCGTTAATTTCCCCCCGATTCAGCCTCGACGCGCCTGTGGGCGGCATCGACATGACCGGTGAGGCGTCACTCACAACAGTGATGGATGGGCCGATCGAATCCGCTCCCCCTGCAGGTGTCGGTCTCCATCCCGCCCCCGTCGCTCCGGCGGGCTGGCGGGTGTTTGCGCTCCGGTTCTGGCGAGGGTTGCTCTGGTCTCTGGCGGCGCTGGTCAGCCTGGCCATGGTGGTGAGCAGCGCCTCTGTCACGCAGGCCACTTTGCGCACGGAGACGGCGGCGGCGCACCGCGAGGCACGCCTCGCGACGGACGCCTTGGCCAAGCACACCAGTCAGTTGATCAACGACGCCGATGCCCTGCTTCACGGGATGCGCTGGGTCTATCAGCGGACCGGCTCGCTCGAGGAAACCGAGCGTTATGTGGATGGGCTAGGATTTGATCGGTTCGCCATTGGCAACCTCTACTTCATCGGCCCGCAGGCGACCATCCTGATTGCCCATGCGGCGCCAGCGCTGAACCGCGATGTCTCTGACCGGGAGTATGTCCGTTTCCATCAGACCAATCCCGCCGATGTGCCGTTCATCTCGGTGGTCGAGACGGGGCGGGTGACGGGGGATTACTACTTCCGTATCAGTCGTCGCGTCGACCAGCCGGACGGCTCGTTCGGCGGCGTGGTGTTGGCGTCCCTCAGCCCGCGCGCCTTTGCGTTCTATTTCCGCGAGCTGCAACTCGGCACCCAGAGCGCGACCGCACTGCTCGGCACCCACGACCATAAGCTGCGGGCACGCCTCCCGGAGCCCAGCCCCGAGCAGTGGGGAGCGCCTATCGAATCCCCCCTGTGGGCCGCCTTGGCGCAGTCGCCAGCCGGAACCTACGAGACGGCGAGTGGCGTGGATGGCGTGCGGCGTCTCTACACCTATCGCCAAGTCGAAAACCTGCCGCTGGTCTTGGTCGTGGGCTTTTCCGCCGCGGATGTGGACCACCGGGTCGCCGCGCGGATCGGCTGGCTGTGGCCGGTCGCCACCGTTGTCATCCTGCTGTTCCTGGGCCTGATCGCCCTGGCCGACGCGCTCATGCGCGCCCGCGAGAGGCTCACGACCGCCCACCGCGAACTGCATGACCTGTACGTGCAGATGCGTGACCTCGCCTTGTTCGATCCGCTCACGGGCCTGCCGACCCGCACCCACTTCATGACGCAGCTCACGAGTTGCCTTGCGAACGCCACGCGCAACGGGCTGTCCTGCGCCTTGCTCTATCTGGATCTCGACGACTTCAAGCCGATCAACGACCGCGCCGGGCACGAGGTCGGCGACGCGGTGCTCAAGGTGGTGGGCCAGCGCCTGGGTGGCGCCTTACGCGCGTCCGACGCGATCTGCCGGTGGGGTGGCGACGAATTCCTGATCTTACTGCCACAGCCTGGCACCGCGTCCGAGCTGCTGGAACTCGTCGAGCGTCTCCTCGAACAGCTCGCCGAGCCCATCCTGGTCCGAGGCGATGGCTACCGGATCTCGGCGAGCGTGGGGATCGCGCGGTTTCCGGACGATGGCCGGACCGCAGCGCACCTGCAAGCAGCGGCGGACACGGCTATGTACGCCGCCAAGCGCCAAGGGAAGGGGCGCATCGTGCTGGCCGCCGACCTGGCTTCCGCACGTGAGAACGGGGACGCATCGGGTATCTTCGTCCTCAGCTGACCGGCTCGCCGCTCAGATAAACCCGCGCCGCGCGTATTCCGCCTCGTGCGTCGTCACGTCCGAGGAGCGTTCTATCTCGTCGCGATCCAGCGTGGCGGCAAATTTCCGCAGGCAAGCGACGCGTTGCCGCCTCCGAGGCGGCGTAGCCTGTTTGCCAACGTCTTTGGCACCCGCACCGTGAGTTGTACCAGATCCGTTAATGAAGCAGGGCGAGCGCGCTTAAATCCTCAGCCGAACACCACCTTGGCGCGATAGTCATCGTTCCACGCGGCCTTGCGGCGCTTCTTGGCCAAGCTGATCGCCGACCCCTCCTGTTCGAACAGGTTCATGCT
>NZ_NHSQ01000108.1 GCF_016653465.1 Thiocystis minor
TGGAGTGACTGAATCACATGCTGCAAGACCATCTGCGCGGGCGTTTGCTTCTCCACCATCCTCACCTCTGCTGTTCCGACAGGACCGGGATCGCGACGCGCCCAACGGGCGTCATCGTCGTGACGGTGATCGCCATTTCACGAGATTGCCGGTCATCACTGTGGTGCCGGTGGCCAGCCGACGCGGGCTGGCTGTCTGGATCTCGAATGGAACGGCGATCACCGCTGACCCTTCACATCCTAGTGACTCGTTCAACCGTCTGGAACCGACAACCGTGATGACGTGTTTCACCGTTGATCGCTTGACATTCCGATCGAAGGATGCAGATGTGAATGCGGTGCGGACACGGCCGCTCGGTGACCGTCGCGTCCGCGCCCGCCGCTTACTCGGCGAGCGTGTCCCCGTCCTCCCCGTCGTCGCCGATCACGGTCAACACCGCGTGCGGCTCCGTCCGATCCACCGCCTCGCGCTGTCCCCGTCGGTCCGCTTCTTCATAGGCCGCGCGATGCAGCGCCACGAACGCTTGCCCCACCAGGCCAAGCCGATCGCGCCACTGGGTTAAGCACTCCACATGGCGCTGATTGGACATCAGGCCGGACAGCCAGAGCGTATCGATCGCGATCATGAGTTGGTCCAGTTCCACGATCAGGTTGGTATAGGCGCCGATATGCGGCGACGACACCTCGATCCGCAGCTCCTGCTCCTCGGTATAGCGCGGACGAACGCCGGTCAGGTGGTGCCGCGCCAGTTGCG
Source organism: Thiocystis minor (assembly GCF_016653465.1). Taxonomy (GTDB): domain Bacteria; phylum Pseudomonadota; class Gammaproteobacteria; order Chromatiales; family Chromatiaceae; genus Chromatium; species Chromatium minus. The sequence continues at coordinate 754 of NZ_NHSQ01000108.1, forward strand.
CGTTCAAGACCTCCAGTTCATCCGCCATCGCTTCGCTGACCGCCAGCAGCCGCGCATCGATCGCCTGATCGATCTGATCGATTTCCGCCTCGGTGGCGATCAGGCGCAAGATCAGGTCAATGCCGTAGAGCGCGGTCATGGCGGGCTTGAGTTGACGGTCGCTGACCAGCCGGCGCACGTATTCGCTATGCACACGCACCTGGCGGTCGAACACCGGACGGCTGTGGCGGTAGGGTTTGGCACGGCGACCGCCCTCGGGACGGCGCTCGGCCAAGGCGCGTTCGCGTTTCGAGACGCGCGCCGGGAGGGTCGCCACCGGGACCAGGGCCAGTTCACTGGTGTTTTCAAGGGTGTTTTCAGTCGTTTCGTTAAACATCGCGAATGCAGGCGCTCCATCGAAAAGACACAAGGCTGGGTCGGTTTCAGCGTCGCCAGTCGCGGACGCTCGCGGTCATCGTGCCGAGGCCCCGGCGGTCTCGCAATGTCCTACGGTGAACCCGTTTCCGTTGCGCGTTGTCACGCAAACGGTCGGCGATGGCACAACCGTTTCCGCCGCTTGGTCACGCCGCGCGCGGCTACACTCAGGCGCTGTTGCCTTTCCAGGAATCCGTCATGCCGAACCGCGTTCGTTTCTCGCTGGCCCTGCTCGGTCTCTTCCTCGCCACACCGACGCTCGGTCAGGCCCAACCCGCGCTCCGCGTGATCGGTGCCGCGCGCATGAATCCCCTGCCGTTCCCCGCGCCGCCCGCACCAAAACCGGAACCTGACGCCTCCCGACCCCTGACGCACCGCACGATCGTCGCCACGCCCGCCGACTCCGTGCCGCCGCACACGCGGCCAGCACTGCCCGTCAGCGGGCCGGCCAGCGCCGCCGGTTTCCTGCACGGCACGCTGTGGGAGACGGTCGCCGCTCGCGTCGGACTCGATCCGGTGTTGCTCTATGGCGTGGCGTTACAGGAAACCCGCCATGGCGCGGGTGCCCATGCGTCCGCGCCCTGGCCCTTCACCCTGCGCGGTCCCGACGGGCCACAATTCCATGCCACCAAAGCGGCCGCCGCCCAGGCGCTGCGTCAACTCACCGCCCGCCATCGTCCGCTCGCCATCGATGTCGGCCTGATGCAGGTCAATCTGCGCTGGCACGGCGACACCGTGGCCGATCCCGCCGAACTGCTCGATGCGCGGACCAATTTGATCGTGGCCGCCGACATCCTCGCGAAGGCCATTGCCTCGGCCCCCGACGATCTGGAACTGGGCGTGGGGCATTACCATCACTGGCACGACGAAGCGCGCGCCCGCGCTTACGGACGCCGCGTCCTCCAGATGGCCGAGGCGCTGTCGGCACTCTGATGCGCGAGCGGTTTCCGCCGGAACCGACGACGGGGTTCTGTCTGGGGACCGGGCTGTTCCAAACCGAGCGGCGCTTCTATTGGGAGCCGGAGACCGAATCCAACGCCCACGCGATCGTCTGGGGAGCCTCCGGGTCGGGGAAAAGTTATCTGCTGCGCCGGATGATTCGCTATCTGCAACAGTCGCAAAAAATCGTGATGGTGATCGACGTGCACGGGGATCTGGCCGTCGCGGGCGAGAACGCCCTGGTGTTCGGCGGTCCCCGTCCGACCTTCGGCCTGAATCCGTTTGAGTTTGACCCACACCATCGCGCGGGTCCGGGCGGACAGATCGACAGTCTGCTGGCAACCTTTCGCAAAACTTACCTGGCCGCGATGGGGCCGGTGCAGGAACTGGTGTTGCGACAACTGATCGCCGATCTGTATCGCGCTGCCGGGATCCTCGCCGATCAACCGGAGACCTGGACGCGGACACCACCGACGATGGCCGATCTTCGAGAACTGCTGGAGGCGATCCAGGCCGCCGTGACCTCTGGCTTGGGAGACTTTGCGCAGACGTTTCACCAACAGGGCCAGCAACTCGAACAGTGGCGCGCCGACGCCCTGGCGCTGGCGACCGCACCCGGCGGACAGGCCGGGCAAGCCGCCCTGCAGGGCAAGATCACGGCGGCCAAGCGGACCCTGATGCAGGCGTTCGAGGTGTATGTGGACCGCCGCTACGGACCCGAAGCCGCTGGCGACACCGGCGACACGCTCGACGTTGGGCAGACGCGGTTGACGCTCGCGCCATACCGGCGTAAAGCCGCCGCTCGGGCGCTGGACTCTATCGGCATGTACGTCGCCGCGCTCGATAACCACGGGATCTTTCATCCCGTCTCCCCGCCGGTCACCGCCGGGGTCAACCGCTTCGATCTCTCGGGCCTCTCGGATCAGGCGCGCGCGTTCCTCACCGACACGCTGCTGGAACGGCTGTTTCGCAAGTTGCGCGCGCGGGGCGAATACCAACCGAGTGCGCGCGGGGCGCGCGTCGATACGTTTGTGCTGGTCGACGAAGCGCAACTGGTCATCCCCACGCGCACCAAGGAACGCGACGATCCGACGCAGATTCTCAATCGGCTGGTCAGCGAGGCGCGGAAATTCGGCGCGGGGTTGATTCTGGTATCGCAGAGTCCGAATGTGTTTCCACGGGCGGTCCTGGCGAATGTCGCCCGCAAGATTGGGCTGCGCACCCAGGCCATCGATATTCCGGCGGCGCGCCGGGCGCTTGGCCTCGCCGACGAACAGTTGTTTCGTCAGGCCCAACAGCCACGGGTGGCGATGTACTCCACGCGCGACGGCGGGTTCGAGCCGGTGACGCTCGGGTCGGAGCCGGACGAGGAGGAATCTTGATCAGTGTGCAAATCAGTGTGCAGATGGGGAGTCAAACGCAGTCACTTACTGGCACATCCAGGCAGGTTTGCGGTTGGGGTGATGGTGCAAACCATTGAATATAAATGAAATCGTGCCGGTTATGTGCCTTCACACGGCAGGGGTCCGTGGTTCGATCCCACGTGCGCCCACCAAATATCCTTAATAAAATGAGAAATCCCCCGGCTTTGCCGGGGTGACAGTAGCAGTTTGACATTTCCGGGAGTCCATCGGGACACTCCGCAGCGTGAGCCGCCAAGCACACGACCGAGGAGAGTCCGATGGACGAATATGAAAGC
>NZ_NHSQ01000109.1 GCF_016653465.1 Thiocystis minor
GTACATTGTCGGAGGGCTTCACCGTCTTGCTCTCGCGCCACGGCACCTCCCAAGCTACGAGGCTTGAGTCTCTTGGCCTCGGTCGGACTTTCACCGACTGGATTAGGCATCCTTTGCCGGACACGCCGACCTTCCACCGTTTTTGATGGAGCTCGGCGACGCGCTCGCCATCGCACGTCAGATCACTGCAGACGAGACTCAACCGACCGGTGCTGCCATCTTTGTTTGTCAAGACCCGACCGACCAGCAGGACTTCGTGCTCGAAGCCCTTCAGCCAGCCGCGCACGGCCTGTTTGTCCGCCAACGGCAGTGAATCCACCCGCACGAAGCGACCTTGCGCTTGGTCAGCCTGGCTTAACGCCACCAGCCGATTGTCCTTGAGAACGGCGACGACATGCTGGTGTTTGCTCAGGATCAGCTCGAAGTTGTCCTTGGACGCGAACCAACTGTCCATGAGGACGTCACGAAACACTCACTGGTTCTGGCGTGCTTGGAGAAACCTCGCTTGGAGCAATTCATTCTTCGTCACCTCGCTCGCACGTTTGAGCCGGCGGGTGGCGACATCGCAGAACTGTCACGGCTTGCGGATCAGGCGGAAATCGACTGGGATCGAAATCTCGTCGCTGTCGTAGAGCGCATTGAGCAGGTTCATCCCCTTGACGGTCCGGTTTTGACAGTGATCGAAATGCCAGCAAATCAGCTCGCTGTCATCCGTCCAGGGCTTCTCCTGGATGGTGTCGTCGAAAATCAGCACGGCGTCGGGCTGCTCGATCTCGAGTATCGTGGATTTGACTTGCAACCACAAATCCTTTGAGTTGTCGTCGCGCTCGGATAAGAAGCGGGTCACCTGATCATGACTAATCGAATCAGACACCATTGATGCCAGCCCGGTTGCCGTCGCTGATCCAAACGTGCTGATCAGGTAATCGGTGTAGAGTTCGAAAATGTTTTGTTGCATCCTCGTACTTTACCCGCACCTGCGCGCTCCGCGTAACTACTAAGCATTTATCCATCGGGCGCACAGCAGCGAACCCTGATCTCGCGCTGACGCTTGGGCGCCCGATGGATAAATGTCTGTTGGACTAATCCGCTCCTGGCACGCCCTGTCCGGCGGCGCGCGAGGCGGCAGACCTTATAGAGAGGGAATTGTATCGGTCGGCGCTCGCCAGCGCGGGCGTGTCGGTGCCGACCGAGCGGTGAGGCAGGACGTCGTGGAAGCAGAAACAGGGCATCAGCGGGGCTCTCAGGGTGCTGCGAGGACGTCGATTGGAGAGAATCTTAGTCCATTCCCAGGCGCGAGGCGAGCGCCGGCGCAGACCCTCAGTGGGCCTGAGAGATGACCGGGTGCTGGAGCCGAATGGGGGCTTCGCGGCGCGCGTTATCCTCCGTCGCGCCGCTTCGGGGCCAGCGTGGCCCGCACACGTCGCCGTCCGGTGCGGCAGCTCGGACAGGGATAGCCGTCAAACGTCAGCGTCGGTTCCCCGTTGTCATCCATCGCTGGACAGGCCGTCACCGGCGGTGCGGCCATCGCAGCGCGGATCTCGGGTAAACGCCGGGCGCGGCAGCGATTGGCGAGGAAACCGAAATGTCGGACTCGCATGAAGCCCTTGGGCAGGACATGCAGCAGAAAGCGCCGCAACAGTTCCTCGCCCGAGAGGGTCATGACCTTGCGGCGATCGCCGTCGCGGTAGTCCTTGTAGCTCAGTTCCACGGACTCTCCGTCGAAACTGAGCAAGCGGCTGTCGCTGAGGGCGGTACGGTGGCTGTAGCGCCCCAGATAGTCGACGACCGTCTCCGTGTGCACCAGGCAGGGCTTGGAATAGACCACCCATTCGGTGCGCATCAAGGTGTCGAGCACCCGGTCGATCTCCTTGGGGTCGGTCAGCCGCGGCAGACCTCCGGCCTGCACGGCCTGGCGCAGGCGACTGACGAAGCCGCCGCGCATATGCCGCGACAGCGCCCGCACCGGAAACAAATAGGTGCTCTTGGCAGGGTGCCATTCGCCTGACGTCGAGATCGCGCCCCCGGGAACCAAGCCGTGCAGATGCACATGCCGGGTGAGCGTCTGCCCCCAGGTGTGCAGCACCGCCGTCATCCCCAACTGCCCATCCAGGCGCTTGGGATCGGCCGCGAAGGCCGAGAGCGTCGCCCATGCCGTCTCGAACAGCAGGTCGTAGACCTCTTTGGGATGGACCTCGATCCAGCCATTGAGCACCGACGGAAGCGTGAAGACCACATGGTGATAGGTCACCGGCAGCAGCGCCGCGCGCTGGCGCTCGCACCAATCCAGGGACGCCTGGCGCTGACAGCGCGGACAGTGGCGATCGCGGCAGGCGTGGTAGCAAACCGCCTCGGCTTCGCACTGATCACAGCGCAAGGCGAAACCGCCAAGGGCGGCGGTGCGACAGTCGAGGACATGATGACAGACCTGCCACTGGCGCGGGCTCAAGGTCTGGGTGGCGGCCAGGTCGTCCAGACACGCCCGGATGACCGCTTGCAGCGAGGCCGGCTCAGCCATGGGTCACCTCCAACTGGGCGATGACATCCAGCGCGCCTTCGCCCTCCCCGGCACTCGGGAGCCAATGCACATAGCGCAGGGTCGTCTGGAGACTCTGATGTCCGAGCAGGCGTTGCAGCCGCTGCACCGGCAGCCCGGCCGCAAGCTGATGGGTCGCATAGGCATGGCGCAGCCCATGAAGGCCGCCGACCTTGTGCACACCGGCGCGTTGCTTGGCCTGAGTGAACGCCTTTTGGAGCGTGGTCGGGGCAAGCATCGCACCGTGCTGACCGGCAAACAGCCAGTCATGGGGACGATACGCACGCCAATAGGTCCGCAGCTGCTCCAGCAGGGTGGGGGAGACGGGGACCAGGCGATCCTTGGCGCCCTTGCCCTGCTCAATGCGCAAGAGCCGACGCTCGCCGTCGATGTCGCCGACGCGCACCGCTAGCACCTCGCTTAGGCGCAGCCCGCAGCCGTAGCAGAGGGTGAGCATGGTGCGATGGCGCGCATCGGGACAGGCCCGCAGAATGGCCGCGACCTCTTCGCGCGTGAGCAACTCGGGGATCCGTTGCGGGCGCTTGGGCAGCGTCACCTCCAGGTCGACGGCCGGCCAGTCCAGAACCTCCAGGTAGAAGAAGCGGATGCCGTTGTAGAATAGCCGCACGCTGGCCGGCGCCAACTCACGCTCGCGCACCAAGTGCTCGAAGTAGCGCTTCAGATCCGCCGAGGTGAGCGTATCGGGGGCGCGGTGGGTGAACTTCGCGAGATCCCGCACCGACGCGAGATAGCTCTCATGGGTGCGCGGGGAGAAGCCATGCATCTGCATGGCCACGATCATGCGCTGACGCAAGGGTGTCATCGTCCGATCCTCAGTCAACGACCCGGATTGGGTCACTGCGAGTGTGGACGACGATGAGAAGATCGACTGACAGCGTTGACTTGGAGGCGAGACTCGACGAAGCCCCGCGGAGCGGATTAGTTGTGCGCCCACGAGGGTGCCTTATCAGCACGGTGAGAGTCCGTGTCGGAGCAAGCCACAACTCCGTAACCAAAGGTAATTGCGTCGTCGTGAGACGGGGTGAGAAGCAACTGGAGGTGAATGATCGTTCCGCAGGAAACGAACTCGATTCGGCGGCAGGGTACGGCGAGCCTTCGACTAAGTGGCGAAGCCTGAAACCCACCGCTCACGCTGGCGTGGCGGTCAAAGCGATGAGTGGGTCCCTGTTGTGGTTGGAGGTGGAACGATCGGAAGGTCAGGCACAGTAAGTGGGGAGACCTGGGCGCGAGGTGACGCGGCCCAGGAGTCAGAACCCTCATAGTACCGCACGATCTGGAAGGCCCAAGCGATGGAGCCGATAGGGTGGCACCGCCGGGAAACCAGGCGGCAAACAGAGAACACAAACAGGCGCCTAAGGGTTGGGACTGAAAGGGTCGGACAAGCGCGGAGAGCAAACCCGCGCCGAGGGAAGGGGGGTAGGAAGGTCGAGACGAGAGAGGTTCATCACGATGCAGAGAACGGACATCGCAAGCTCCACAGTGCGGGCAACCGCTAGACCGGAGGCACCCCCGGAGGATCCACGCCAGTGGACCTGGGTCGAGGCGTCGGTATGGACGGATCGTCTGTTGGCGGCCCTGGGTAACGGGGTCAGAGGAGGCAAGTGGCACAGTCTGATCGACAAAGTCTATGCGCCGTCGACGCTCTGGGCGGCCTGGGAGCGGGTCGCTGCCAACCAGGGGGCAGCGGGCGTCGATCGGATCAGCATTGAGCGTTTCGAGGCCAAGGCCGCGTTATATCTGGCGGAGCTAACAGGGGCGCTACAGGATGGTAGTTATCGACCGGAGCCGCTCAGACGCGTGCAGATTCCCAAAGGGAAGGGTCAAACCCGGCCGCTGGGGATCGCCACCGTCAAGGATCGGGTGGTGCAAACAGCCTTGAAACTGGTGCTCGAGCCCATCTTCGAGAAGGAGTTTCTGCCTGTTAGCTTCGGCTTTCGGCCGGGGCGTGGCTGCAAGGACGCGCTGCGGATTGTCGATCAGGCGCTGAAGGACGGCTACACCTGGGTGGTGGACGCCGATCTGCAAAGCTACTTTGACACGATCCCGAGGCAGCCTTTAGTCGCCCTGGTCAAGGACAAGGTCAGTGATGGCCGGGTCATGGATCTGGTCGAGCGTTTCCTCGAGCAAGACGTCATGGAGGGCATGAAGCGCTGGACGCCGGTGGCGGGGACGCCGCAGGGCTCGGTGATCAGTCCCCTGATGTCGAATGTGTACCTGAACGACTTGGATCGGCTCATGAGTGAGGTCGGCTACCCATACGTGCGGTTTGCTGATGACTTTGTGGCCTTGTGCCGCACGCAACAGGAAGCCGAAACGGTGTTGGCCATGATCCAAGCCTGGGTGGCGCAGAGGGGGTTACGCCTGCATCCGGACAAGACCCGGGTGGGCCACTGCATGGAGAAAGGACAGGGGTTTGAGTTTCTGGGCTATCGCTTCGAAGCCGGTCGGCGTTGGGTGCGCTCGAAGAGCCTCAGGGCGCTTCGGGACAAGATCCGCGACAAGACCGGACGCACCCGCAGCGGTCGTCTGGAGACCATCATTAGTGAGCTTAATCCGATCCTGAAGGGCTGGTTTGGATACTTCAAGCAAGCCCATCGCACGAGCTTCCGCGACGTGGATGGATTCGTGCGTCGGCGACTGCGAGCGATTCTGCGCAAGCGCGAGAAGCGTTCTGGCTTTGCCCGAACCGCGCGGGATCATCGTCGCTGGCCAAATGCCTTCTTCGCTGAGCACGGGCTTTTCACCCTACACGAAGCCTATGTTCTGGCGAGCCAATCCCGATGAGGTAACGACCGACTGGAGAGCTGTGTGCGGGAGAACCGCCTGCACAGTTCGGAGGGCGGGGAGGACGTAAGTCCTTCCCGACCCCTATCAACATCAGTTATTAATTCGTTGTAACTATTTCTACTTTGTTAACTTTGACTGTCGCATAAATTAATGAATTTTAAGTTATTTTTTATTAGGCGCAATAAATCTTCATTTACTATGCCCCTATTGAAGATAGATGTTGGCGGTTTATGGGTGATTATAGGCGCTCAACGCGCCACTAGAACCCTATTGTTTATGTGTATTTTTGTTTATTATCATAAAATTTAAACACTTAAAGATTTTTTGAAGGTAACAAAGTAGAACTATACAGGTAGATGATCGCCGTTATGCCAACCAACCGTGGCATCGGTGGCTGCCCTTGGAAAGTCATCACCAGGGCCTGATAGAGATCGACCGACTGCTTGCGCAGCGTCGAAAGATAGGAACGAACCATGGCGAACGCCTCGGCGCCCTCGGTGGAGCGGAAACAACCCGAGACCTTTTGTTTGAGCTTGGGCATGCGCAGATCGCGCTCGGCGAGGTTGTGATCAAAGGGGACGCGCAGGTCGGTGACGAAGTGCAGGACTCCCTCGCGTTGCGTGCGCAGTCGCTCGATGAGGTTGACTGCGGGGGTCTGCTTGATCCGCCGTCGGCTTCCCGGCGGCGGCCGGCGACGGGGATGGAAGCCATCGGCGTCGGCGGGAATGGCGTCATACCGCCGGAAGACAACCTCGATCATGAGGCTGGTCAAGGCCGCGAAACCCGCCGCCCGTGCCGCGCTAGCGGTGTCGTTGGCTTCGCACAACAGTGCGATGAGGCGCTTGGGCCACGGGGGGCGGGGTAGGCCTCGGCGAGGGCGATCAGCTCGCGCAGAGGGTGCGCATTGCAGAAAGCATGCTCGGCGGCGGCGCTCAAATAGGCCCGCCAGTGGTCATGGACCAGGATCCCGCGAAAGCCCCCCAGCAGGCCGATGGCCGTCAGCGCCTCGGCACCGCGCTTGGCGTGGATCGCGTCGAAGGTCAAGGTGGTGGTGCAGAGCACAGGCAGCCAGTGCAGGGCACCGGCGCACAGTCCGGTTTCGTCGGCATGGGCGACGGCGCTCTGCGCCACCGCCTGGCCGATCGCCGCCACCGGTGCGGCTAGGCGCGTCGCGGCCTCCCAACCCCAGGCGACGAGGGTCGCCGGCGACAGCAGAAGGCCCACCAAGGCGTTCAACAACTCCGTGGCCCGTTGAGACGGAAGGTGCTGATCATGAGTCAGAGAGACCGCGAACGCCATGAGCCCCGCGCCGAACTGAACCGGCGCGCTCGCCGACTCCCGGAACCGGCTGGGCGCTTGACCGCAGGCGCAAACGCCGGACACTGTCCGATACTCGGTCACATCCCGGCGCACCACCAGATCGATCACCTGACGGCGCTCAGGCCAGCCCTTTTAAGGTGCTGCGCAATATGCTGTAAAATATAATATTTTGAGAACATGATCGAACCGATGTTCAGTGAAGTCCTAGAAAGATTCGTCGACAAGAGCCCGGTGACCGTGATGGTGCGCGGGTTGTTGGAGAACCTTCTCTCCGCCGACAAGCTCGACCGTTGGTTCGAGGCGACGTGCGCGCGTCAGTACACGCGCAAGATCCTGTTCTCCTCGCTGGTCGGGTTGATGTTGCAAGTCGTGTGCAGAACCCGCGCGAGTATTCACGAAGCGTATCGCGCTTCGATGATCGCGGCCTCCGTCGTTGCGGTATACGGCAAGTTGAAGGGGGTCGAGCCGACGACCTCCAGGGCCTTCGTTCAAGTCGTCGCGGGCGATGCCGAGCGTCTGATCGACACACTGGGTGGCACACGTCCTGCCCGGTTGCCAGGATACCGGGTGAAATATCTCGACGGGAATTGCTTGGCGGCGACCGAACATCGCTTGAAGCCGTTGCGCGAGACGGCAGCCGGGGCCTTGCCGGGGAAGTCGCTGGTGGTCTTCCAGCCCCATGTGGGATTGGCGACGGACGTCTTTCCATGCATCGACGGTCATGCCCAAGAGCGCGCCTTGCTCGGCCCCGTCGTCGCGACCGTCGAAGCCGGTGATCTGTGGATCGCCGACCGCAACTTCTGCGTCCTGGCCTTCCTCTCGGCGATCCACGCCCGAGGCGCCGCGTTCGTGATTCGCCAGCATGCCAATTTGATCGCCAAGCCGTTGTCGAAAATACGCGTGGTTGGCAAATCGTCGACGGGGAAGGTCGATGAACAGCCGGTCGAGCTGACGGCTGCGGACGGCACCGTGTGGCAACTGCGCCGCATCGTTATCAAGCTGAGCCAAGCCACCCGCGACGGCGAGACGACACTCAATCTCCTGACGAATCTGCCGGACGACGTGGCCGATGCGATCATGGTGGCCGAGTTGTATCGGCAACGCTGGGGCATCGAGACCGCCTTTCAAAAATTGGAACGTCATCTCAATTCCGAAATTTCGACACTCGGCTATCCCCAGGCGGCCCTGTTCGGCTTTTGCCTGGCCTTGGTGGCCTTCAATCTCTACGCCGTCGTGATGGCCGCACTGCGTGCGGCGCATCCCACGCGCGACATCGATGCCGAGGTGTCCGAGTATTACATCGCCGGTGAGATCGCTGCCACGTACACCGGGTTGGAGATTGCCGTCTGCGAGACGGACTGGGAGCCATTCGCACACGCGGATACCCAAAAGATGTGTACGTTGTTGTTCAATCTGGCTCAACGCGTGGACTTGAAACGACTCCTCAAGACACCTCGGGGACCGAAGAAACCGCGCACCCCGCGCACAAAATTCAAAGGGAAGCCGCATGTCTCCACAGCGAAGCTACTGGCCGGACGCTAAACGCACTCAAAACGTGACCTTAAAAGGGCTGGGCGCTCAGGCAAAACCTCCACGTCCAGCTCCGCCCGATCGCGTCCACAGGCGCAGGCCCCTTCCAACGGCACGATGACCGTCTGTTCCGGGGTGCCGACCAGTGCGCGGGTGGCGCCTGGATGCCCGGCCTGTCCACCCGGCGGTTTTCCGCTGCGCTGGCGCCGCGACTTGGGCGGGGGCTTCTTGAAGGGAAGATCGGACGACGGCGGTTTGCTGGAGTTGTGGCTGTCCTTGGCCAGACGGGCTTCCAGTTCCTGGATGTGCGCCAGGAGTTTGGCAATCTGAGCGGCTTGCTCGGCATTCTCCGCACGCAAACGCGTTAACTCGGCCTCGCGGCTGTCGGGGCAAGCGGGTGCGGGTAGGGGCGTCAGACATGATGAAAATTTACTGGCTGAGCAGAGTGTTTGGCAATTGATCCTGAATAGTTACGTGTTTGGTCATCGTCAGCGATCTCTGTTGCATGCTCACGTCTAATTGAATACAACCGAGGGTAGTGCCCCAGCCTATATGATGGCGAGATATTTTTACGCTTCTGAATCAAACGTTTGAGCTAGAGCCCATCATATAGGCTGTGGCACTACCCAACCGAGGTGACCTGCGCCGTCAAAGGGGCGAGCGGAGGGTTCTGATCAGTCGATAGGGGCGGCGAGAAGAAAACACCCTTTGGGTCTCGGTCAATCCACCTCATCATTCGGCCATCATCTGGTTCCTTGAATGATGCACTTCATGTGGCGTTGGTGCATAAAGAAACAGTCGGGCAGGACTCCCCTTTCCCCATTTTCTCAGGACAGAGCTTCCCCAACCCGCACCGAGATCGGCATCCCCAGATAAGTCATTCGATTCATGGCGACATCCGCGCATGAACTTCGTTCACCTGGGCGTCGAACAGGCGTGAGGCGACCGCCTCCCCAAAGAGTTGCTTGAGCCGGTACATGGCATTTTCGGCCAGGCTACGCCGGTGATAACCGGCGTCCTTTTTCCACCGCCCCACGCCCTTCTCCTGGATCTGTGCGAGCGCCTGCGTGCGCGGGTGATCGGCTTCCCAGGGTACCGCGTTTTCTCGGGGCGGCACCGCCAGCGTGGCCTGGCATTGCCCCGCGACGTCATCGGCTTCACGGGTATCATAGGCCCCATCCCCATCGATCTGTTCGATGAACCCGTCGATCTGACCGATCAGTCCGCCGAAGGCTTCACCATCCGTCCAGGCCGCGGTCGTGACTTCCACGCCAATGACGTCCTTGGCGTCCGCATCGACCGCCAGATGCACCTTCAGCCAGGCGCGTCGTTTGCCGGCGCCGTGTTGGCGCACCTTCCATTCTCCTTCGCCAAACACGTTCATGCCGGTGGAGTCCACCACCACAGGGATCGACCCCGTGCGCTCCCGGCGCGGAATGTGGACCACCAACCGGCGCACCCGGCGTGACAGGTGCGGGTGATCCGGGATCGGCAGGTCCAGCCCCATCAGGCGCATCAGAGAACGTACAAACCCTTCCAACGAGCGATACGGCAGGTGGAATACTTGCTTTAAGACCAACAGCGTCTGGATGGACCAGTCCGAGTAGCGCACAGGCGCCCCCCGCTGACCTGTCGGCTCAGGCGTACAGTTCTGGAGGATCGCTGCCTGGTCGAACCAGAAGGTGATGTCTCCACGCCCCACCAGCGCACTGTCGTATGCCGGCCAGTTGGTGACCCGGTATTTCGCCTTCTTGGGAGAGGCGCCTTCGCCACTGTCGGGAACTGTCGATGCCATGTCCGGGGACTTTCTCCGCTGAAACCACCGCCAGAGTAGCCGCTGGCGGTTGGTTTATGCACCAACGTCACTTCATGTCTGTCTCCGCCGAGTTGCTCTCCGATGTCATGACGGTTCAAGGGCTGATCGCCACGGACCGCCTGGCCGAGGTGCTGCAGGGACTTTGAGTCGGTCAAGATGGACTAGGAGGAGGCTGATCTTTGAAGCTCATGTGTGCCGGAAACTGTGCGGGACTGTAGCCGCGTTAGCGATGATTGAGACATAATAGGGCAGGAAATCGCACGGCGCTGGCGGCTAACCTGTTGTTTTGATTAACGTCAATTATCGTCGAGCGGTTTTGTAATCAGCAGGTCGTCGGTTCGAATCCGACCGTCAGCTCCATAAAATCAACGGCCTAGACGCAAAACGTCTAGGCCTTTTTTCTTTGAGCAACCAATGAGCAACCAATCGGCTGGGTCTGCAAATGCCGACAGCCTCGGTTTTTTCCTGAATCCGACCATCCGTTCACGTCCCCGTCAAATCGCCGCCAATCATTTTCCCCGACCTTGATTGACGTGAGCGAGCGTCGTTGGCCATCCGCCTGACTCGGCGATCGGCGGACTGTGGCGCGACCTCTCGGCCCGCTCTGCCAATCTTCGCACGTCAACCCGGCGTCATAGGATCCCTTTCCAGGATGGAGCATGCCCACGTTTCCGGCTCGTGCGCGAGCGCCGGTTAAAGGCAGAAAGGGGTGGATCGTACTGGCATCGAGTGGTGGTGCCTGGCGCACGAATAGGTCGGGAGTGCAGGATGTCATCGGTGAGCAGACCATCGAAACGGTCGTCAGTCGCGATCGACGCCCTGCGCCGATGGGCCGCACGTCCCGCTTCGCGTCAGCGTCACCCCCACACGCGATGTCTGGCGCCTCTGGCCGCGATGAACGCCGGCGGCAGGTGCGTCATGGTCAGCGATCGCCGCGACCAACTCAACGCCCGTCACCGCGATGGCATGACGATCGCTCGGAGCGAATGGCAAGCCGCCCCCAGACCCTGCCGGGGGTCTGCTCGTCGAGGCGTAGCACACGTTGGCCGCCCGCTGGCCGCCAAGGGCAGCGGCGACGTGATCGCCCCTAGGCGGCGCGCCTTCCCATACGCGCCAACATAGCCGGCAAGCCCTTGAAAATCAGTGGAGAGGCGCGATCTGTTGGGCATTTTGCCGCCATGCTCCGCGCCCCCCAGCCCGTCGATCTCGCGTTTGAAGCGTTTCTGAAGGAATTGCCACCCGAGTACGCGACGATGGCGCGTGAGTTCAAGGCATTCGCCCGCCCGCGCAAGCTCAAGACGCCGGCGCAATTGCTGCAAGTGGTGATGCTGTCTTGTGGGTTGGATCAGGCACTGCGAACGACTGCCGGGAGCTTCACGCGGCTGGAGGAACGCATCACC
>NZ_NHSQ01000110.1 GCF_016653465.1 Thiocystis minor
CCCGGCTTGAAGACGATCTGGCTGGGCATGCAGCGCATCATGGATTTCGCGGCTGGAATCAAATATGCCAAATATGCCAAATATGCCAGGGAGATGCCGGACACGTAAAGTTGTGTGTAATGGGATGGTCTCAATGCCGCGCCACATCTGTCCGCTCGACCAGGCGTCGACGACCTTGCCATCCTTGATATCGCAATCGATGCGCAAATGACCCTCGATGCGGGTGACTGGATCCACACAAATACGTTTGCTCGACATCTTACCCGCGCTCCTGTCATCTATTGAAACCACGCCCCGCGACCGCTTGCCTGCAAGAGGTTCGTCTGGGGAGCAGTTAAAACAAAACCATCATTCATAAAACTGAAATCGCGTCTGGCGAAACGACGGTTGACTCGGACAGGGCCGAGCCAACCCGACCACCGCGCCCGTCATGCCGGATGCGGTCGATGCATCGCCAGAATCGGTGTCTTCTTGACGAAGAAGAGATAGGCCATGACCTCGATCGCCACGATGCCCAGGGTGATCAGCATCTCGCCCACGCCGGGGAAATAATGCCAACCCGCCCCAGGGTTATAGGCGATCATGAAGGCGTCGAAGCGATAGAGCGCCCCGGCCAGCACCACGGCGAGCGCGCTCCAGAACAGGACCGTGGGACGCTCGCGCAGCTTCCGGTTGAGCAGCGTGACGATGGCAAAGAGAAAGAGCGCCATTTCGGCCGCGAACAGGAAGGGCTCCGGCCCCGGCCGAGTCAGTGCCACGAGATTTCCCGTCATCGCGAGATCGCCGATCCGTAGAACCAGATAGAGGATCAACAGCCAGGGAATGACGGCGCCAATTCGGGACAGCATGTCGGTTTCGAGTTCGCGCTTGAGATTGACCGAGGCATAGAGCGACTCGAAGACCACCATGCCATAGCCCATGGCGATGGCCGTGATTAGGAACAACAGCGGAATGATGTTGGTCAGCCAGAGCGGATGAACTTTATAGCCCGCGATGATCAAGAGCGAGCCGAGAGACGACTGGTGCATCGTCGGCAGCAGAATGCCCAATCCAATGAAAAAGAAGAGGACATGGCGCAGTTGACGTAGCAGCCGATTGGCTTTCATTGCCTCCAGGATCGCTGGTGAGAATTCGATCCAGAGCACGAGCGTATAGAGCGTCACGCAGAGGGCGACTTCGAGCATCACGGAATTAAGGTTCGCGTATTGCGGCAGAAAAACGTTGTAGAGCTGCCAGTAGCGACCGACATCAATGACGATCGAGATGCCCGCGAGCGTATAGCCAAAGACGCTGGTCAGTAGCGCGACGCGGATGATCGGATGGAACTGACCGCGATTGAACACATAAACCAGCAGGGCCATCGCGTAACCGCCGCAGGCAATGGCCGTTCCCGTCACCACGTCATAGGTGATCCACATACCCCAGGGATAGCCATCGCTGAGGTGGGAGACATCGCCGATGCCAAAGATGAACCGGCGGATGATGAAGTAACCGGCAATCAGCGCCAGAAAGCCCATGAAATAGAACTGTCTGGTCAAGAGCCGGCCGCCGACGGGCCGATAAACCTCAGTCATGGCCGCGCCCCTCCCCATCTTGCGGGCGATCCTGGTCCCCGGACGTTTCTTCCCGATCCTCATGGGTATGGCGATAGGCGGCATAGACCAGTCCGCCCAAGAGGACGGTTGGCGCCATCATGCCGTGATAGAGCGTGTGCTGGATGGTCTCCGAGAGTTGGGCGCGCGATTCGTCGCCCAGCGCCGGGAGGCCCAGTTTCTCGAAGGGCACCGCTGCCATTAGCAGGGATTGAGTCCCGCCGGTTTCGGTTTCGCCATAAATTTTCGGGTAATAGGTGGCGACCTCGGCGGTCCGGGTCTCGCCGCCGTCCAGTCGGCGGACCGGATATTCCTGCCGTTCGCTCGGCTGGAAGGTCAGGCGGCGATGGCCTTCGTTCAACAGGTCGGACACGCGCCCGAAGAGACTGGCGCCGGTCGGACAGGCATCGCAGCAGGCCGGAATATCCCCTTCGGCCAGGCGCTCGGAACACATCTCGCATTTGACGATCTTCGGAAATGCCTTGTCATATTCGAACTTCGGAATGTTGAACGGACAGGCAAGCTGACAGTAACGGCAGCCGATACAAGCTTCGGGGTTGTAGGTCACCGCGCCGGTGACCGGATCCTTGGTCAGTGCGCTGACCGGACAGGCCGAGACGCAATTGGGATCGACGCAATGCATGCAGTTGCGCTTGACGAAGCTGTAGCCATCCAGTTCGCGATCCTTCACCTCGGCCGTGCCGTTGGCGTAGATCTTGATCTTATTCAGGTTTTGGCTGTTGAGATCGTTACCGGAATCCCAGAGACCGCTGACGCCATGCGCCTGTTCGAGCGGGGTGTCATGGGACATCGGCATCGCGTTGGCCGCCTTGCACTCGACTTCGCACACCTTGCAACCGATGCAGAGCGTCGCGTCATAGAGAATCCCGACGGCATCGGGCGACAGTTCCTTGGGCGGTCGCGCCTGGGCCGTTGGAGCGGTCAATGCCGTCGCGGCACCAGCGAACACGACCTTGAAAAAATCACGACGATCGATGTTCATTGGTTTACCTCCTCTTCCGTCTTCGAAGCGGCCGAGGTTGCGGTCTCGGCCTCAAGCTGTTTGAGCTGTTTGTGCGCGCCCACGGCGTACACCACGGCCCCGCCGCCAATGGCGCCAGCGACCGCCGCCGCGCCGACAGTGACGCCACCCGCGTGCTCGGTGAAGATCTCCGGGAACAGCGAGGACGGGGTGACCGACTCGACATCCGACTGTTCGTGCAATGCCTTGTGGAAACCGACGCCCTGCTCGGCGCAGCCGAAACAGGGGTGGCCGATCCCGACCGGCCAGGTATTGGCGCCGACATCGCCGAACTCGATGGCGGGACAATTAGCATAGGTCTCTGGCCCCTTGCACCCGAGCTTGTAGAGACACCAGCCCTGACGATGGCCCTCGTCGCCGAACTGTTCGGCAAACCGGGCGGCGTCGAAATGCGGCCGGCGTTCGCAGTTGTCGTGGATCAGGCGCCCATAGGCGAAGGTCGGGCGACCCTTGGCGTCGACCTCGGGCAGTTTCTTAAGGGTCAGGTAATAGAGCACCGTCGACAGCAGGTTGTAGGGCGAGGCGGGACAGCCGGGCAGATTGATGACGGGCAGCGCGGTGCCGTCGGCCTTGACGATGCCTTCGCGCGTCAGGGCTTCCTGCAGGCCGACCGCCTCGGTGGGATTCGGCGCCGCGCTCTGGACCCCGCCCCAGGAGGCGCAGGAACCAATCGCGACCGCCGCCGCGGCGTGCGGCGCGATTTCGTGCAACAACTGCTGCGGCGTCTTGCGCCCAATCTTGCAGTAGATGCCGCCGTCACGCATGGGCACCGAACCCTCGACGACCAGGATGAACTGGCCCTTGTTCTTTTCCAGCGACTCGTGTAGCGCCTGTTCGGCCTGATGGCCGGCGGCAGCCATCAGGGTTTCCGAATAATCCAGCGAAATCAGATCGAGGATCAACGTCTCGACGGCGGGATGCGTGGCGCGCAGCAGGGATTCGGTACAGCCCGTGCACTCCTGAAAATGTAGCCAAATCACTGTGGGACGCGCCTGGCTCTGCTCCAGGGCCGCCAGCACTTGACCGGACATGCCGAATGGCAGCCCCATGGCCGCGGTGATCCCAAGGGTGAATTTGAGGAATCCGCGCCGACTGATCCCCCGGATATCCAGTTGATCCGCCAGATAAGGGCCCATCGCCGTTTCATTCGGAAAAGTGTCAACGTCTTTCATGGATACCGCCTTGCCGCCAGGAGCGCCGTCTGGATTCCGAGGGTCAATCCACTGCGGATCGACACCGTGCCTATTCTCAAAGTTCGTAATAATATTCTTATGTACTAGAATAGTTATAAGCCCAATTTCTTAAATTGTCTAATCGGAGACGATTCAATGTGTGAGCTTGGTCAATGGAGTGGCTTGACGGGCGGGGATGGACGAAAACCGAATGAAATACTGCGGATAAAGACCGAATAAAACGCTGATCTATTTAACCAGATTTATTGATCGACCCTGATTGACATCGATTGACATTGATTTCTTGATGGTCCATCAATGATGATTGTCACTGCATCCCTTGGGTCTCCGTGCTGAATTGAGCGGCGAACCGAGAGCAACGAGCCTGACACGTTTGATTGACGGGGCCTTGCGATGCGGTTGGTCCGGCTGCCAGACTGACCGGGACGCCAACCGACCGGGCTTTCCGCGGTCGTGAACCCGATGTACAACTTGCGGTGACTAACCTGCGATGACGAACCTGTCCGCGAATCCAACCAACCCGCGCGATCCCCACCGCCACCCCAGAGCGGGATCGTTTCCGACCATCATGGCTTTGAGCGGAACGCTGTTACTGACGCTCATGACTATGGCGCCTCCCGCCACGCCCGCGGCGCCGGCGACAGACAACAAATCCTGTCTGCGTTGTCACGCCATGGCGACACTGGCCTATCGCGATCCCGGCACGGGCGAGATTGTCGATCTGGCGATCGAGCCGCATGCGCTGTCGCATTCGGTTCACGGAGAACTCGACTGCATCGATTGCCATGAGGGTGAGTTTGACCGCTATCCGCACCCGTCGGACGCCGCGAACGAGACACTCTCCTGTCTCGGCTGTCATGAGAAAGACGATACGGAGGACAATATCGCGCGGTACCAGTCGATCGATGCCGAATATGCCGAGAGCGTCCACGCCACCTCGGATGCACCCGAGGTCGAGGGGTTCAGTTGCCATTCCTGTCACGATCCGCATGGCTTCCGCGCCTCGCAGGTCGGCGAGAAGATCGCCGCCATCGTCCGCGACGGCAACCAGGTCTGTTTGTCCTGCCACGAAAAGCTACGCGACCCCTTCAGCCCCCATCACGCCTGGCTGCCTAACCGGGAAAAACATTGGGACGCGGTGCGTTGCCTCGACTGTCACACCCCGCTATCTGACACTGAACAGAAGGTCTCCCACCGGATTCTGCCACCGGAAGAGAGCAACCGGGATTGCGTCAACTGTCACTCCAAGGAACCCAGTCTGTTGAACAGACTCTATCAATATCGGTCGGAAGAAGATCTGGCGACCAAGGGCTGGCTCAACAAGGCGGTCTTCAACGACGCCTATGTGGTCGGCATGAGCCGGAACGCCACGCTCGACCTCCTTGGCCTGATCGTCATCGGTCTAACGCTGCTGGTGCTTGCCGCGCATGGCTACGGGCGTTACAAAGCCTACCAACGGACCAAAGGGGATCCGAAATGAACGCGCTTTATCTCTACTCAGGTTGGGTGCGCGCCTGGCATTGGCTCAATGCGCTGCTGTTTCTGGTGCTGATCCTGTCCGGAGCCAGCATGCATTTTGCCGGAACCGGATGGCTGCTGAATTTCGAGATCGCACGCCCGATCCATAATGTCGCCGGCATTCTTGTGACCATCGGCTGGATCGGCTTTGTCATCGGCAACCTGGTCACCGACAACGGCCGCCATTATCGGGTGCACTTGCGCGGCTTTTTCCAGCGATTGTTCTCGCAGATGCGCTACTACGGCTACGGGATCTTTCAAAACGAACCGCATCCCTTTCATCCGAGCGCCGAGATGAAGCTCAACACGCTGCAACAACTCAGCTATCTGGGCGTCATGTATCTGCTGATGCCCGTGCTGATCCTGAGCGGCTGGGCCTTCCTGTTTTCGATCTATCTCCCGGAGACGCTGTTCGGTCTCGGGAGCGTCTGGGTCGTGGCCATGACGCATCTGACGGTCGCCTATTTCCTGGCGCTGTTCGTTCTGGTGCATCTCTATATCATCACCACGGGCGATACCCTGTCCTCGAACCTGCGCGCGATGATCACGGGCTGGCACCGGGAGACGCACCCAGAGTCACAGGGATAAGGCGATTTCCGGAAATGAGTCTCCCAACTCCGAATGGCTGCAAGTCTTGTAGGGGCGATTTAAATTGCCCCTACACCCCGCGTATCCGCGCACCCAACGCGGCGAATAAATTCGCCCCTTGTACTTCCTTTTTTGGATAACCCCAAGGGTTACGACTGACTATGAATCCCATCGCTCTGAAACCGCTCTCCCCGACCGCTAAACGTCGGCTCATCGTCACCGCGCTCGTCCTGATCGGACTGACGCTCGCCTACAAGGTGCTCTATCCGCTCGCCTTCGAGTCCTATGTCGGCAAGACCAACGCCCCGCTGACCTATGCCAGCAGCACGCAATTGACCAAGACGGAATTCGAGGCGCTGGCCCAGGAACTCAGCACGGACGCGCGCCAGCGCAAGGCGGCGGCCATCGTCGACACCGATCAGGAGCCGTTCGCGCGTCAGGTCAAGATCGAGATGCTGATGAACACGGAGTCCTTCATCCGCGACACCGAGCCATCGCATATCAAGTATTTTCGCGAAGCCGGCATCCATCATTACGAAGGCCCGCAAACCTGTCTGCATTGTCATGCCACGATCCAGGTCACGCACGGCGACGGAACCGTCAAAACGGTCGACACGCTCGGCGACATCGTCAATTCGGTGCATTTCAAGTTTCAAAGCGAATCGGGCGGTTTTTCCACCTATGGCTATGACGGGCGCCAGGTCAACAGCGGCGCGCACAAGATACCGGTCGGCAAGATCAACCGCGCCTGCGGCATTCCGGGGAGTTTCACCTGGACGGGCTGGGCCGCGCTGGTCGAGAGCCGCCCGGAGCATGGCGAAGGCGAAGTGACGATGCGCAGCGAGGGCTGCGGTCAATGTCATATCGGCGGCAACTATCAGCCCGCGACCGAAAAGATGATGCCGATCGGCGATGTCCCTTCCGAAGCCAAGGACGGCATCGACTGCCTGATCTGCCATTCCACCGCTTACGACATGAATCAGCGTCATGTGATCCAGGACGCGAAGGGGCTGCGCTGGAATCAGGATCGCAGTCTGCGCGCCGCGCTGACCGTCGGGCCGATCAACTCCGAGACCTGTCTGCGTTGCCATCAGCACAACATGGGCGGCGACGCCTACCGGCACAATGCCGCCGCGCAGGCGCTGGGGCATGTCAATCAGCGCATCCTCCATCGAGGCGCGAAACGCGGCAATCCGTTCAGCCCGCACGATGACACCCATGCAGCATCGGGTATCCAGTGTACCGACTGCCACGTCCCCGAAGGCCACAAGATCCCCCGCGGACGCAAGGGCGTGGATCTGGTCGCCAACGACATCCCAACCAAGGACGTCACCTGCGAGAGCTGCCACACCCAGGCGCCGCACAACCAGTCCGAGCACAAGGCGCTGCTCAACGGCCATATCGCGCGGCTGGCCTGCGAAACCTGCCACATCAAGGAACTGGAAGCCGAGAACGTCGTGCTGCGCGATTGGGTGCATCCGACCTGGGATCCCGAGGAAGGCCTGTTCGAGCCGACCGACATCTATCGGTCGGGCAAACCCGGCAAGGGTTTCACCTTCCTCTGGTTCAACGGCAACGGGACGTTTCTGGCCAACGCGCTCGGCAACAATCCGAACGGCTCGGAGGTTTACAATCCGCTGATGCAGCAGGTGGCGCGACTCGACGACCCCGAGATCATCGAAGCAGTGAGAGCGAAGGCCATCGAACTTAAACAGCAGTACCCGGACATCGATGTCGATGCCTATGTCCGGATGGCGACCGATCCACTCTCCCAGTTGTCCCCGGACATGCTCGCCAAGCGCGAGGCCATGATCCAGAAGAACCTGCGCGCCGCGATGAACCAGGGCGAAAGCCGGATCTATCCGTTCAAACTCTTCAACGCCATGATGTTCGAGGACATGACGAACCAAGGGCCGTTTGGGGCCATGATCCTGCCGTTCGACTACGCCAGCTATTACGAAACCGGCGACACGCCAGCATCCGTCAAGAAAGCCATTTCCGATCCTATCGTACAGCGCATGTATCAGGAGCCGTTCAAGCTCTACATGATGGACGAGTTCATGTCCTATTTCGGCATCACCGAGGGCTGGAAAACGGTCTATCCGCTGGTCGACGGGCGGCTGGAGAATGTCGAACCGCACTGGATGCGACAGATGGGCACGCTGATGGTCAACCACGGCATCCAGGGCAAGGGCCGCGATTGCATCGAGTGTCACTCGCCGGATGGCATCATGGACTTCAGACAACTCGGGTATACGCCGGAGCGCGTGGCCGAACTGCAGGATCTCGACATCATCGAAAAACTTGAGGAACGGCCTGCCAGCGCGGAGGCTCGGGAAAAAACCGTCCAGCAATGATGTCCCGAATCGCTGAAACCGACGGCCAAGTCGCCCGCAACCGGGATCCTACGGGGCGCGTAGGAGCCCGGTTGCGGGCGACGCCGATCAGGGGGAGGTTGTTGATGAACGGCTCCTAAGGCGCGTGGCGCCGATCGTCATCGAGTCGCCGCAAGGCCACGGCGACTCGATGACGATCACTCTGGACGCGGTTTCGGCAGAACGATCATCCGTTCCACGTCCGCGAGACGAATCTCCCGCCCATCGATGGTTTGGAAACGCCGCCCCTCCACACTCCCCCTTCGCACCTCGAAAGCTGTGATCTGACCGGTATTGGCGTTGACGACCTGGACCAGAACCACCTCGCGCGCATGGCGCCATCCCGTATACAGATGCAAAGCGCTGCCAAGGACCATCAAGGCCAGAACCGCCGACACGGCGAGCTGCATCAACCCGGGCGGCAACAGCGGCGGCCTTGGCGGCTCCAGACCTCGGGCAACCCGGTCGGACCGGATACGCGCGCGGATGACGCCATAGGCACCGAGGATCACGGCGGCGGTCAAGAGTAGTTTCCAGATCATGGCATGTACGATAACACGGCAAATCGACAGAAGCAGGCGACTTGGCGATGCGCATCCCGATCAGTTGCAACTGACCGACGCACGGCCTTAACATCAGACTTGTTGCCAAGGTCAGCCGCGAACGCAATCATCCGAACATGTATCGCCTAATGCCTGCCGCGCTCCTGTTGATGGCCTTGGCGCTTGCCGGTTGCCAGGAACCAAGCCGCCCCACCATGAGCATGGATCGCGCCGTGAGCAGCAGCGATCTGGATCAGCTCAAGCGGCATCTGTATTGGAAATCGAATGTCAATCTCGCGGACATCAACGGCGATTTTCCGCTCCATGTCGCGGCGCGAAATGGCCGCGTGACGATCGCCCGCGAACTCGTCACCCATGGCGCGGATCCCGGCGTGTTGAACCGCCATGGCAAAACGCCGCTTGAGGTCGCGCTGGCGAACGGCAAGACCCAAGTCGCGCAGATGCTGATTGAGCACGGTGCGCCCTTGAATCCGCAAGACATGCTCCCGCGGCTGACGCGCGAAGGGATCGCGGATCGGGATGTCTTTGAATTTCTGTTGCGGCGCGGCGCGGATATCGATTTACCCGATGCACGAGGCGAGACGCCGCTGCATACCGCCATCTCTGAGGGTCACCTTGGAACTGTTTCGCGATTGATCGGATACGGTGCCAATGTCAACCAGGCGGATGCCAAAGGCCGTTTACCCTTGGAAATCGCCCAGTCGCAGGGCAAGGGACCGAACTCAACCAATATCGTCGACATCTTGATCCGTAACGGCGCCCGCGCCACCACCCGCACCGGAATCACTCCCGGCCCAAACCAGTCACTCAAGACCCAGGGGCAGCAAGAATGAGCGAGAAGCTCGAAGACCTGACCGTCAGCTATTCGGAGGACGGCATCGAGACCACCAAGGAACTGGGGAAGGTGATTCTCTCCAAGGGTAGCTGGACCACCATCATCTTCCGCTATCAGGATTGGGATCGGGCCAAGGAGGATTACGGTCCCGAGAAATACACCATTCGACGTTATCAAAAACGCAATGGCGAGTATCGACAGCAATCGAAGTTTAATATTTCCAGCCGCGCGCAGGCTAAATCACTGATCGACGCACTGCAAGGCTGGCTGGTGGAAGAGTGAACCTGAATAGAGCGGTCAGCAGCCAGCTTTTGGAAATTACCCAATTAGCCATTGGGCAAGACCTACCGAGGTTCACCCATTGGATGAACGTCTCAATCAGCGAAAACTTCGACAAATCAACGGCTGGAGGCTGGTTGCTGGCGGCTGACTGCTCTTTCTAGTGCAACTGTGCGAAAGTCTCAAGACCGTCTCAGGTCGTTGTCGTTGTCGTTGTCGTTGTCGTTGTCGATTATTCGCCATGTCGAGGCCACGACATCGACATCGACATCGGACGCCAAGTCGCTGATTCTCAAAAGCTGGCGACTGGCGGTTGGAAGCTGACCGCTCTTTTTAGGGTTATGCATCCTGGCTGGGTGTCCCTTGATAGACAACCCGATCCCGACCCTGCGCCTTGGCGGCATAGAGCCGCTCATCGGCTTGCATGATGAGTGTGTCGATGCCCCCGTCCGGCGCGAGATCGCAGCTATTGGCGACACCCGCGCTGAAGGTGACGCTCAATGGCGTTCCATGGAAGTCGAACACCTGATGCTTCAGGCTCTCCCGCAGTCTGGCGAGCATGGTTTCGATCTTGCGCTGGTGGCTGTCGGTGACCACGACGATGAATTCCTCGCCGCCATAGCGTCCCACCAGATCATAAGGGCGGACGCTCTTGCCAAGCAGGGCCGCGAATTCCCTGAGCACCAGATCCCCGGCCGGATGGCCATGGGTATCGTTGATCTTTTTGAAATAATCCAGATCGATGAGGGCAATGGCGAAGCAATGCGCTTCGCGGGTGAATTCAGTCATGAGCGCACCGAGCCGCTCAAGCATGTAGCGTCGATTGTAGAGACCGGTCAGTTCGTCATGGATGGACACCCGGTACAGTTCGGCCTCGGCGCGTTTGCGGGCGGTGATGTCAATGATGAGCCCCTCGATCATCCAGACATGGCGCTTGCCATGATCATGGACAAAGACGCCCTGTTCGAAGACCCACTTTTCCTGCTGATCAGCGGTGATGATCCGGTACTCCAGCGCGGCGGGTCGGTCGGCGTCCCTGGCCTCCTGCCAGATCGTCCAGACCCGCTCGCGGTCCTGCGGGGCGATCAGATCATTATAGGCAATGACGCGATTGTGCAGCAGATCCTCACTGCGGTAGCCGGTTAGTTGCAGACAGCCCGCGGAGATGAATTCCATTGTCCAGTCATGGTCATAGCGGCAGCGATAGGCGACCCCCGGCAGGTTGGCGATCAGCACGGACTTACTGCGCTCGCTCTCGCTCAAGGCGTCATTGATTTTCCTGAGCCGCAGATTCCAGTAGAAGGAGACGCCGATCAGCGCGGCCAGCGTCCCGGCGATCCGCAGAATGAATCCGTAATCCATCGGTTTGACGATGGTGATATTGACGTGCCGGTTGACGATCTCCTCGCGCTCGCGCGCACTGATGGTGGCGATTCCCTGATTGAGGATGTCGCGCAGCAGGGGTTCGCTTTTCAGCACGCCCATACGCAGTCGATTCACATATTGCTCGGGCGCCTGTCCGGCGATTTTGAGGTTGAACAGACCTTCCTTGCGAATGGTGTAGGCGGCGACGGTCAGCGAGCGCAGCGTGAGATCCGCCGCACGGTTCGAGACAGCCTGGAAGGCGTCGTTTTCGGTCGGCACCAGGAGGATGGTCAGATTGGGGAAGTCGCGACGGATGCGTTCCTCTATCGAAGTGCCGCTTGGCAGAACGATGATGGCATCGCTCAACTGAGTGGCGTCCGCGATGAAGGGATGTTCTTCGCGGGTAATGAAGACGCTGGGATCGATGAGCAGCGACTCGGTGAAGGTCAGCCATTCCTCGCGCGCGGGGGTTCGATTCAAAAAAGGGAGAATCAGAACGTTTCCAGCCTTGGACAGTTCGACCGCCGCATCCCAGTCCCGCGCAATGATCGGGGTGGTATCGATCCCCAGCCGTCGGGCGACGAGATCGACCAGATCGATGGCGATGCCGGCGATGTTGCCGCTTTCGTCCAGGTGCTCGAACGGCGCCCAGTCCGGATCCGGAGCCAGTGTGATGGGGCCGAGTCCCCGCAGATAGGCCGTTTCTTCCGCAGTGAGTGCGACCGACGGCCCCATTGCTTGAGCGATCGGCGCGACGAGGAGCAGTAACAGCAGCAGGTGCGCGTGGCTCAAGGCGACCACCATCCAAGGCGCGCGTAGCAACGATGCCGTCAGAGGAATCAATGGACGCAAGCGTCACATCCTGGTCGATACCCTGGTGTCGCGGATCTCATCGCATCCGGACACCAACGACCGTTCACGAGAAGAGCCTTAACGCATCTGCTCCTGCATCAGCGTGAGAATCCGCCGACCGCTTTCGGATTGATCTGGCTTCCCGGTCGAGTCAAGCACAGTGACTCGCGATTCGGTGTCGTTGCCGACTACCTGAATCCGATACTGCTTGACGGGATCGATTTCGTTCTTGCGCCAGAACGCGAGACGCGAGCCAAAGCCTGGTTTCTTTCCGTCCGCCTGCTCCGCAGCGTCCTTGCCCGCATAACGCACATAGAAGAGACCGCCACTCTGGTCGCGGTCCTCGACCGCAAAGCCCGCTCGATCCAGGGTGGATCCGGTCAGACGCCATGCCCGACGGAACTCTTCCGGAATCAGCAGGACTTGAGCACCGCCTTCGGTCACCAGCCGCGACCTTGGTCCCTGGACTGGAGCGCCGGAAGGATCCGCGGTCACGGTCGCGCTTTCTTTTGCCGCGCCCATGAAGACCATCAGACGACGAAGCATCTCGGCTTCCTTAGCCGAATCGGTGCCGCTCGGCTCCCAGATGGTCCGGCTTCCATCGCCAATGGCGTTGGTCACCAGTTTTTCTTCCATCCCCCGGTGGGTCAGATGAATATCCGTGGTTCCCGCGCTCGCCCCCTCTTCGATGCGCAAACTGTATTGATCGCGGGTTGAAGTCGCGTAGACGCCTTCAATCAACTTTCCCGCCATTCGCGTCAAAAAGTCCTGCCGGATTTCCGCACGATTATCGAGCCAGTCGGTTCGCATCACACCCACGGCGGGATTCTGTTCCGCCAGCAGAATGCCCTGCTCGCGCCAGAAGTCGATCACTTTGGGCCAAACCTGCTGAGGGGGCGCTTGGACCGCTAGCCAGCGCTCATTGCCGGTGCGCTTGAGTTCGATGTTCGATACCGCGGGCAGGACTTCGCCATTCGAGGCGACCTGCTGACGTTGCGCGCGACTTCCGGTGTACTCCGAGAACGTCGCGGCTCCGCCACCGGAAGGGATATCCAATGCGTCGTCGAAGTGACTGCTCGTGAGATCCGGCGGAATCTCAAGATTCAGGCCCGCATCGCGCTGCTTCTTGTAGACAAGCCGCTGATCCGGGATCGCCTCGTCGAGACCGAGCGAGCTACAGCCAATCAGTTGGGAAAGTACGATCGACAGGGTAATCGCACCGACAAGCTTAAAACCTGATCTCAATGTCTGGAACTCTCGGTCAGTGTGGTCATCCTGTGACGACGCGGTGTGAAGACGCTGGACTGTGGATGCCTCAAACGAGGCCGGCCAGTTCCATGGCATGGCGGACACGCGCATGATATTCCTCGGAAAGCCAGGTGAGTGGCAGACGAATCCCCCGCGCGCAAAGCCCCATTTCGGCGGCCGCCCATTTGACGGGGATTGGATTGGACTGCACGAACAACTCATGATGCAACGCATCGAGCGGCTGGTTGAGTGCATGCGCCCCTTCGCGATCGCCGCTCAAGGCGGCCTCGCACATGGATTGCATCTGGCGGGGCGCCAGGTTGGAGGTAACCGAGATGACGCCATCTCCGCCCAGCAGCATAAATTCGCAGCCGCTCGCGTCATCGCCGCTGTAAAGCAAAAAATCGTCCCCGCAATCCTGACGCAACCGGGCGATCCGCGCGAGATCCCCGGTGGCTTCCTTCACGCCGATGATGTTCTCGATCGGCGCCAGCCGGGCAACCGTCTCGGGGAGCA
Organism: Thiocystis minor; assembly: GCF_016653465.1. Lineage (GTDB taxonomy): Bacteria > Pseudomonadota > Gammaproteobacteria > Chromatiales > Chromatiaceae > Chromatium > Chromatium minus. The sequence goes on from NZ_NHSQ01000110.1 coordinate 13,967, forward strand.
TGTCGCAGGCGGTGCGCCCCGGCACGTTGTAGAGAATCTGCGGAAGATCCACCGCCTCGGCCACGGCCTTGTAATGCAGGTAAAGACCTTCCTGGGTCGGCTTGTTGTAATACGGCGTGACCAGCAGAGCGGCGGCTGCGCCAACATCCCGAGCGCAGCGGGTCAGGGTGATGGCCTCGCGGGTCGAATTCGCGCCGGTGCCCGCGATCACTGGAATTCGGCCGGCCGCGAAGTCCACCGTGCGACGGATCACCTCGCAATGTTCGTCTTCGTCCAGGGTTGCCGACTCGCCGGTCGTGCCGACCGCGACGATGGCCGTGGTTCCGCCAGCGACATGGAAATCGACCAGACGTTTCAGACTGGCATCATCGATCCCGCCATCCGAATGCATGGGCGTTATAAGCGCAACGATGCTGCCGCGAAACATGCTTCAACTCCACTCGACCAGACCATGAGATGCAGGCTGGCATGGTAGCTTGCGCGACCCTGTCGAGACAACCGCCGAACGCCATCGGTCGTCAGACAAAGGCGGCCTGGCAGAGCGACAGCAGCGCCGCGGGGAACAGACCGAGCGCGAGCAAGGACAGGCCGTTGAGCGTCATGGCCGCCCGCACGCCACCCGTCGTGACCAGTACGGGGGCGTTTGGCGCCGGACGGTCGAAATAGATGAACTTGACCACGCGCAGATAGTAGAAGGCGCCGATGATGGAAAAGGCCACGGCCACCAGGGCCAGCCAGACCAGATCGAGGCGGATCACGGACTCCAGCACCAGCAGTTTGGCCATGAAGCCGACTGTCGGCGGAACCCCGGCCATGGAAAACATGACGATCGCCATCATGGCCGCGTACCAGGGATCCCGATCATTGAGCCCCTTGAGGTCGTCCAGATTCTCGGCATCGAAACCCTCGCGGCTCAGAATGAGCAAAATCCCGAAGGCGCCGGCGGCCATGACCGCGTAGACGATGGCGTAGAACATGGCGGACGCATAGCCTTGGGCGGAGCCGGCGAGCAGACCGAGAAAGATGAAGCCAACATGCGAGATGGTCGAATAGGCCAGCATGCGCTTGATGTTCGTTTGCGCGATGGCGACTAGATTGCCCAGTCCCATCGAGAGGACGGCCAGGATGATCAGCATCCCCTGCCAATCGGCCAACAGACCCTGCAGGCCATCCGCCAGCATACGGATCGCCAGCGCGAAGGCGGCAATCTTCGGGGCGCTGCCAAGAATCAGCACGGCGGGCGTCGGCGCGCCCTCGTAGATATCCGGCACCCACATGTGGAACGGCACGGCGCCGAATTTGAAGCCGATGCCGATCACCAGAAAGGCGATCCCAAACACCAGTACCTTGTTCGACATGCCCTGCTCGGCGACGGCTTGTGCCACCGGGCCGAATTCGATGGATCCGGTCGCGCCATAGATCATCGAGATGCCGTAGAGCAGCATGCCGGAGCCCAAAGCGCCCAGCACGAAATACTTCATGGCGGCCTCGGCGCCCGTCTTCGAGTCGCGGTCGAAGGCGACCAGCGCGTAGAGACAGAGTGCCTGAAGTTCGAGCCCGAGATAGATGGTCAGGAAACTGTTGGCTGACACCATGATCAGCATCCCGAGGACCGCCAGCAGACCGAGGACATAGAATTCCCCGACCAGCATGCCGCGATCCTTGAGCCAGGGGCGCGCATAGATAAAAGCAAAGAGACTGACCAGCAGGATCGCCCCCTTGAGCAGGTCGCTCATGGCGTCCCGGACCAGATTCCCGTCGAAAAAGATCTCGCGTTCGCCGCCGCCGACGGCGCCGGTGAGCGCGATCGCGACCACCAAACCGAGCAAGCTCAGGGTGTGATTGAAACCCTTGTCCTTTTCCTTCAGATAGAGATCGACCACGAGCACCACGCAGGCGGTGATCAGGAGGGCGATCTCCGGCAGGATGGGCAGCAGATTGGCGGCGTCAAATGGCATGTGGTTATTCCAATTCTAATGTGTCATCAGTCGGTGCCGGGGTTAGTGCGTCGCCGCCACGGGTCTGCCGTTCAGTTCGGCGATCGGCTCGGGCCGCGCCAGGACGCAATCGGCGCTCTCGGCGGCAGGCAGCTTGCAGACGCTGACCTGAGTGACCAGATTCTCGACCGTCGCATGCATGACGTTCATCAGCGGCGCGGGCCACAGACCCAGCGCCAGCACGGCGGCGGCAAGCGCGCCCAGGTTGAAGGTCTCGCGGGCGTTCAGATCCTGCAGGACCGCCACTTTCTCGTTCTTGACCTCGCCGAAGACCACCCGCTTGACCATCCAGAGGGTAAAGGCCGCCGCCAGGATCAGCGTGGTCGCGGCCAGCACCGCCCACCAGAAGTCGGCGCGGAAGGTGGCCAGGATGACCATGAACTCGCCGACAAACCCGGAGGTGCCCGGCAGACCGGCGTTGGACATGGCGAAAAAGACCATGAAGGCGCCGAACCAGGGCATGGTGTTGACCACGCCGCCGTAGTCCGCGATCTCGCGCGAATGGACCCGGTCATAGAGCACGCCCACGCAGAGGAAGAGCGCGCCGGAGATGAAGCCGTGCGAGATCATCTGCACCATGCCGCCCTCGATCCCCATCACCGAGCCAGAGGACAGCGCCGGGTTCTGGATGATGCTGAAGACGATGAAGAAACCGAGCGTCACGAAGCCCATGTGCGCAATCGACGAATAGGCGATCAGCTTCTTCATGTCCTGCTGTACCAGGGCGACAAAGCCGATGTAGAGGATGGCGATCAGCGACAGCGCAATGATCAACCAGGCCAGCGAGGCGCTGGCGTCCGGCGTGATCGGCATGGAGAAGCGCAGGAAACCGTAGCCGCCGATCTTCAGCATGATCGCCGCCAGGATCACCGAGCCGCCGGTCGGCGCCTCGACATGAGCGTCCGGCAGCCAAGTATGGACCGGGAACATCGGCACCTTGACCGCGAAGGCGAGCAGGAAGGCGATGAAAATCAGAATCTGCGCGGTCATGCCGAGTTGCAGTCCCTGGAAGTCCAGGATGCTGAAACTGCCGGACTGGAAATACATGTAGATCAGCGCGACCAGCATGAAGACCGAGCCGAAGAAGGTATAGAGGAAGAACTTGATGGTCGCGTAGACCCGATTCGGTCCGCCCCAGACCCCGATGATGAGGAACATCGGGATCAGCATCGCCTCCCAGAAGACATAGAAGAGGATGGCGTCCAGCGCCGCGAAGACACCGACCATGATGCCGTTCATGATCAGGAAGGCCGCCATGTACTGCGACGGCTTGTAGGTGATGACCTCCCAGCCCGCGACGATCACAAAGATGGTGATGAAGGTCGTGAGGATGATCAGGGGCATGGAGATGCCGTCGACGCCCAGGAAATACTCGATGTTGAAGGTCGGAATCCAGGCCGAGCGTTCGACGAACTGCATCTGGGCCGTGCTCGAATCGAAACCGATCCAGAGTCCGAGGCTGACCAGAAAGGTCAGCACGGCGAAGGTCAGCGCGATCCATTTGGAGAGATTCGCGGATTTGTCGCCGCTCGCCAGTACCGCCACGCCGCCGATGATCGGCAGCCAGATGACCAGTGTCAGCAGGGGGAACTCATTCATTCAGGGTGTCTCCCTTGCGCGTCAGAGCGTCACGAAAAGCGTCAGAAGGCCAACCAGCCCGACGATCATCGCAATGGCGTAATGGTAGAGGAAGCCGGTTTGCAGATGGCGCGCCGACTGGGCCATCCGGGCGACCCACTGGGCCGAACCGTTGACGATCGCCCCGTCGATCACCGCGCGATCCCCCGTCATCCAGAGCGCCCGGCCCAGGTTGCGACTCCCTCCGGCGAAGACCCGCTGATTGAAGTCGTCGAAGCCGTATTTGTCCTGCAGGATTCGGGTGACAGGTCCGCCCAACGCCTGCAACTGCTCGTCGATCCGTGGTTTGAACGCAAAGACACCCCACCAGATGACGGCCGCCAGCCCCAGCCCGGTCATGGCCAGGAAGAAGGGCAGCGCGGTGAGACCATGCTGGACGAAGGCCGCCTGACCGTGCCAGTGCTCGCGCAGATGGTGAAGCGTATCGTGCTCGTGAGCGACCACGATGGGGCTCCAGTCGCCAGAGGTGAACCAATCGGCGACCAGCAGCGGCTCGACGGTGTACCAGCCGATAAAGACCGACGGGATCGCGAGCAGCACCAGCGGGACCGTCACCACCCAGGGCGTTTCATGCACATGATGCTTGGTGTGTTCGTCCATGCGCTCCTTGCCATGAAAGACCAGGAAGTACATACGGAAGCTGTAGAGCGCGGTGATCAGCACGCCGACGGTGAGCAGGACCGAGGCATAGCCGGCGCCGAAGAGTTGCGAGGCGCCCACGGCCTCGATGATCGCATCCTTGGAAAAAAAGCCCGAAAAGCCGGGAAAGCCGATCAACGCCAACGAACCCAGCAGCGCCGTCACCCAGGTGATCGGCATGTATTTGCTTAAGCCCCCCATGTGACGGATATCCTGCTTGTGGTGCAGCGCGATGATCACCGAACCCGCTGCCAGGAACAGCAGCGCCTTGAAAAAGGCATGAGTCATCAGGTGGAAGATACCCGCCGCGTAGGCAGAGGCGCCGAGCGCCGTGACCATGTAACCGAGCTGGGACAGGGTCGAATAGGCGACTACCCGCTTGATGTCGTTCTGGACCAGTCCGATCAGGCCCATGAAGAAGGCCGTGGTCGCGCCGATGATCAGCACGAAGCTCAGCGCTGCCTCGGAGAGTTCGTAGAGCGGCGACATGCGCGCCACCATGAAAACGCCGGCGGTGACCATGGTTGCGGCATGGATCAGGGCCGAGATCGGGGTCGGGCCTTCCATCGAGTCCGGCAGCCAGACATGCAGCGGAACCTGGGCCGACTTGCCCATGGCGCCGATGAACAGCAGCACGCAGATCAAGGTCATGAGCGACACGCCGCCGAAGAGCGCGACCTGCGTGTCGGCAAATTCCGGTGCCCGCGCGAAAACTTCCGCGTAATCCATCGAATTGAAATACATCCCGACCGCGGCGATGCCGAGAATGAACCCAAAGTCACCCACCCGATTGACCAGAAACGCCTTCAGGTTGGCGAAGATGGCGCTTTCGCGGGTCGACCAGAAGCCGATCAGCAGATAGGAGACCAGACCCACCGCTTCCCAGCCGAAGAACAACTGCATGAAGTTGTTCGACATCACCAGCATCAGCATCGAGAAGGTGAAGAGCGAGATATAGCTGAAGAAACGCTGATAGCTGTTCTTGCCGGTCAGTGCGCCATGGGGCCAGTTGTGCTCGTCATCGGCCATGTAGCCGATGGTGTAGATGTGTACCATCAGCGAGACGAAGCTCACCGTGGCCATCATCAGAACCGTGAGCTTGTCGACCAAGAAGCCCACCTCGAAGCGGATACCGTCCGAGACCATCCAGGTATAGACGGTGTCGTTGAACACCGGCTGATCGTTCCAGATGAAGCGCGACAGCACCCAGAGCGAGAGTCCGGTGGAGATGCCCACGCCGGCGATCGTCACCGAATGCGAGGCGCGCCGCCCGATCTTACCGCCGAGGAAACCGGCAACGATGGCGCCCAGGAGTGGCGCGAGCACAATGGTCAGGTAGACGTTTTCCATCTCTTCATCACCCCTTCAGCGAATCCAGATCCTCGACATTGATGGTCTGTCGATTGCGGAATAAAACGACCAGAATCGCCAAGCCGATGGCGGCCTCGGCCGCGGCAACGGTCAGGATGAAGAAGACGAAGACCTGTCCGGTCATGTCGCCGAGAAAATGCGCGAAGGCGACGAAGTTCATGTTGACCGCCAGCAGCATCAGCTCGATGCACATCAGGAGCAGGATGACGTTCTTACGATTCAGAAAAATCCCGGCGACGGCGATGGAGAAGAGAAAGCCGCCGAGGATCAGATAGTCGGAGAGTGCGATCATTCGGTCTCTTCCTTATCCTGAGAGTGGCCGCCCGCCAAGGCTGGCATCGGAACCCGGTCTTCCGTGGCCATCTTGACGATTCGAATCCGGTCCGGTCCCTTCCTGACGCTGACCTGGCGGGACGGGTCGATATATTTGGTGTCGGGCCGATGACGGAGCGTGAGCCGGATGGCGGCGACAATGGCGACCAGTAGAATCACCGAGGCGATCTCGACCGGATAGAGATACACCGTGTAGAGCAGCAGTCCGAGTTCGCGGGTATTGCTGACATCCGCGCTCAGTGGCGCGGGCGCTGGGAAGGCCTCCAGGCCGAAATTCGCCGGCCCCACGACCAGAAACATCTCGATGGCCATCACCACGGTCACCAGGGCGCCCAGCGGCAGATAGCGGATGAACCCCGCCCGCAGGGTCGCGATGTCCACATCGAGCATCATGACGACGAACAGGAACAGCACCATGACCGCGCCGACATAGACCAGGATCAGCACGATGCCCAGGAATTCGGCCTCCAGCAGTACCCAGAGCGCCGCGCTTGTGACAAAGGCCAATACCAGAAAGAGCACCGCATGGACCGGGTTGCGCCGGGTGATCACCATCCCCGCGGCCCATAGGGTGATGAGCGCGAAGACATAAAAGAGAAATTTTTCAAAGCCCATAATTAAACCGCGTCCAGAGCAATATGCTAAGTGATGAGTGAGAACAAACTCACCTGAACCAATGAACGTCACCGCTGACGCGGTTTAAGATTTTGAATGCTTTCCTATTCATCTTTAAACCGCGTCCAGCGGCAACGTCTGGAGTCGTTGCGGAGGTGGAATTCGCTGCATGCATTGCGTTTCGCTCCTGGACGCGGTTTAGCGGTAGGGCGCATCGGCCGCGCGGGCCGCGGCAATCTCGGCCTCGTATTGATCGCCGATGGCGAGCAGTTTGTCCTTGGTCATGATGTGCTCGCCGCGATTCTCGAAGTGATATTCATAGATGCTGGTCTCGACGATGGAGTCGACCGGGCAGGACTCCTCGCAGAATCCGCAGTAAATGCACTTGAAGAGATCGATCTCATAGCGCGTGGTGCGACGCGAACCATCCTCGCGCGGCTCGCACTCGATGGTAATGGCCAGCGCCGGACAGACCGCCTCGCACAGCTTGCAAGCAATGCAGCGTTCTTCGCCGTTCGGATAGCGACGCAGCGCGTGCAGCCCGCGGAAGCGCGGCGAGAGCGGCGCCTTCTCCTCCGGATACTGAACGGTGAATTTGCGCTTGAACAGATAGCCGCCGGTCAGGGAAAGCCCCTTGAACAGCTCGATCATGAACAGGCTCTGGAGATAGTCGCGCGCGGCTTTCAGCATCGGTTGTCTCCGGTTCAAGCGGACCACCAGGGCGGCAGTCGGTAAATCACCGCCAGCGCCACGACTAGGATCCAGACGATCGTGATCGGAATGAACACCTTCCAGCCCAAGCGCATGATCTGATCATAACGGTACCGAGGAAAGGTCGCCCGGAACCACAGAAAGAGGAACATGAAGAAGAAGGTCTTCAGCAGCAGCCAGTGAAAGCCGTCATCCAGCAGAAAGACGCCATCCACCCAGGACTGCGGCAACGGCGACAGCCAGCCGCCCGTAAACAGCAGGGCCGCCAGGGCCGAGACCAGGATCATGTTGGCGTATTCGGCCAGGAAGAAGACCGCAAAGGCCATGCCCGAATATTCCACGTGGAAACCGGCGACGATTTCCGACTCGCCTTCCGCCACGTCGAATGGTGCGCGATTGGTTTCGGCGACTCCGGAGATCAGATAGACCCCAAACAGCGGCAGCAGCGGCAGCCAGAACCAAGTGAGGATATTGCCCGACTGGGCGTTGACGATGTCGCCCAGATTCAGGCTCCCGGCCGCGACCAGTACCCCGACCAGCGCGAACCCCATGGCGATCTCGTAGGCCACGATCTGGGCGGCGGAACGCATGGCGCCGAGCAGCGCGTATTTGGAGTTGGAGGACCAGCCGGCGATGATGATGCCGTACACGCCGAGCGAGGTGAGCGCCAGGATATAGAGCAAACCGGCGTTGATATCCGCCAGCACCAGCCCTTCGTCGAAGGGGAACACCGCCCAAGCGGCCAGCGCCGGAGCGATGGCGATCATGGGCGCCATCAGAAACAGGACTTTATCGGCCTTGGTCGGGATGATGATCTCTTTCATCATCAGCTTGACGGCATCCGCGATCGGTTGCAGCCAGCCACGCCAGCCGACGCGGTTCGGTCCGATACGGACCTGGATGTAGCCGATGACCTTGCGCTCGGCATAGGTGTAATAGGCCACCAGCCCCAGCAGGGGCAGGACGATGGCAGTGATCTTGAGCAGGATCTGGATCACCAGCGGGAGTGCGTTCCAAAGTTCGATCATCGTTGCCTCGTCGCTGCTCGCTAGTGGTCGCCAGTGGTCGGCGGTTCGGTCATGCGCACAAGGCTGACCGCGCCGATCTGATCGCCCAGCCCCGCGCTCCCCTCGACACCGGCGGGAATGCAGGCGCAACCCGGCGGCACCCGCTCGTCGATGAACACGCGCGCCAGCACCTCACGCTCGCTCACGTCGACATCGCTTGGCGCGGGCTGTTTCACCAAGACCAGATCCATGGCGGAGAGCCCCTCGCAGGCGGCCTGATCGGGGTGTAGATAGACACCAAAGGCCGATCCCGGCAGTCGAGTCTGTTGAAGGGCGGGTGCGCGCCGGACCAGCGAGTCGGTAGCATAGATGGGCACGCCGCCGATGCGCGTCAGATCCGCTTGGGCAGGTTGACCGGCCACCTCGAAGTTGCCGCGTGGGGCATTGTCGAACTGGCTGTCGCCACAGAGCGCGGCGAGTTCATCGTGGACCTGAGCGCCGTCACGGTAATCGAAGCCTTTCAGGTCCAGCAGATTGCCGAGCACCCGCAGCACCTTCCAGCCCGGACGCGCCTCGCCCGGCGGCGGCACGACACCCTGAAAGCGCTGCCAGGTTCCGCTGGCATTCACATAGGTTCCCGAGGTTTCGGCGAAGGCACCAATGGGCAGCAGCATATCGGCCGCCGTCTCCAGCGACGGCGAGCGGAAGGCCGAGCAGGCGACCACGAAATCGGCCCTGGCGCAGGCATCCATGGCGCCGGCCGGGTTGCCGAGGTCGAGATCCGGCTCCAAGCCCCAAAGGACCAAGGTCTTGAGCGGAGCGGCCAACATTCCGGCAACGGACAAGCCTGGCTGATCGGTTGGTTTAGCACCCGGCAGGCGATCCGGATGCACTCCAGCTAGATAGGCGCCAACGCTGTTGGCGGAGGCTGGCAGATAGCCCAATCGGCAATGCGCGGCATCGGCGATCGCATGGGCCAGCGCCTTGAGTAGCGAGTAATCCGGATGTGCTGCAGCGAGTGCGCCGAGCAGAATCAGACCTACCCCTTGTTGACCCGCCTGACTCAGGCAGGTCGCGGCGACGGTCTGTTCGTCGGTCGGTTCGCTCGCCGAGATGACATCTCTCAGCACTCCCGAGCCGGACACCCCCAACGCGTTGGCAATTGCGGCCAGATCCGCGATCATCGCCGATGGCGTGCCGACGAACTGACGCGCCGGATGGTTCAGATCCAACCGAACCGGATTGACGCAAACTACTTCAGCGTCAGCCAGAACCGCCTTGCGGACGCGGTGCGCCAGCAGCGGCTGTTCCTGACGAAGATCGCTGCCGATCAGCAGAATGCCCTGCTGAACCTCCAGTTCCGCGATCGGCACGCCCAACCAGGGCAAGAGCGGATCGGCGGCGTCGCCGCTAAAATCCTGCTGACGCAGCCGGTGATCGAGATTCGGGCAACCCAGATCGCGCGCGATACGCTGGGCCAGATAGAATTCTTCCAGGGTCGCATTGGGGGCCATGAGCCAGCCCATGTCGGCGGCCCCGGCGGATTTGAGCCGCTCGGCGACCAGGGTCAGCGCATCCGACCAATCGACCTCGCGCCAGACCCCATCCTGTTTGAGCATGGGGGCCGTCAGCCGGTCGTCGCCATTGAGTCCGGCATAGCTGTAACGGTCACGATCCGAGATCCAGGTCTCGTTGACCGCCTCGTTCTCGTTCGGGTGCACGCGCATGACCCGCTGGCCGCGCACATGCAGACGCAGATTCGAGCCGACGCCATCGTGCGGCGCGATACTGTTGGCGCCGGTCAACTCCCAGGCGCGGGCGGTGAATCGATAGGGCTTCGAGGTCAGCGCGCCCACCGGGCACAGATCGATGACATTACCCGAGAGTTCGTGACTGACGGCGTGGGCAATGAAGGTGCCGATCCGCATGTCCTCGCCCCGACCGGTCGCGCCCAGTTCGCGGACACCGGCAATCTCGGCGCAAAAGCGCACGCAGCGCGTGCATTGAATGCAGCGCGTCATGTCGGTCGCGATCAGCGGCCCCAGATCCTCGTCCTTGACCACCCGCTTGCACTCGGTGAACCGGGAGACATCGTCGCCATAACCCATGGCGACATCCTGCAACTCGCACTCCCCGCCCTGATCGCAGATCGGGCAATCCAACGGGTGATTGATCAGCAGGAACTCCATCGTGCCCTGTTGGGCCTCGATCGCCTTGGGCGAGCGCGTCCAGACCTTCATGCCATTGCCGACTGGCGTCGCGCAGGCGGGCACCGGCTTGGGGAAAGGTCGACCGCCCTGCTCCGCCTCGACCAGACACATCCGGCAATTCGCGGCGATGGACAGCTTTTTGTGATAACAGAACCGGGGAATGGAGACGCCCACGCGGTCGGCGACCGCGATGATCATCTCGCCCGGCGCCGCTTCGCAGGCGCGACCGTCGATCTCGATGGTGATCTTATCCGTCATGAGAGTGTCTTTCCTAAGCCGCCAGCGCGCGGCCATGCTCGATCAGATAGGCAAACTCGTGCCGATAGTGCTTGAGAAAGCTCTGCACCGGCATCGCCGCCGCATCGCCCAGGGCACAGATGGTGCGTCCGCCGATCCGGCCCGCGACGCTTTCGAGCAGATCCAGATCCTCGGGGCGGCCCTTGCCGTCCAGAATCCGGCCCAGCACCCGCGCGAGCCAACCGGTTCCCTCACGGCAGGGCGTGCACTGACCGCAGGATTCATGCATATAGAAGTGCGCCAGGTTGTGCAGCAGCTTGACCATGCAGGTGCCCTCGGCGATCACGATGACCGCGCCCGAGCCCAGCATGGAACCCGCCTTGGCGATGCAGTCGTAATCCATGTCGACGCCCATCATCATCTCGCCCGGCACCACCGGCACCGAGGATCCGCCCGGAATCACCGCCTTCAGCGTCCGGCCATCCAGGACACCGCCCGCCAGTTCCAGCAGATCCTTGAACGGGGTTCCCAGGGGAATCTCGAAATTGCCGGGGCTGTTGACATGACCGCTGACCGAAAACAGCTTGGGACCGCCGTTATTGGGACGCCCCTGCTCCAGGAACCACTGGCCGCCCTTCTCCAGGATGACTGGGACCGAGGCGAGCGTTTCGGTATTGTTGATGGTCGTGGGCCGGCCATAGAGTCCGTATTGCGCCGGGAACGGCGGTTTGAAGCGCGGCTGACCCTTCTTGCCCTCGATGGATTCGAGCAGTGCCGTCTCCTCGCCGCAGATATAGGCGCCGGCGCCCATGTGCGTGTAAAGATCGAAATCGACCCCGGAACCTTGGATGTCCTTACCGAGCAGACCCGCCGCGTAAGCCTCTTGGATAGCGGCCTCGAAGCGTTCGATGGGCTCGTAAAATTCGCCGCGAATGTAGTTATAGCCGACGGTCGCGCCAATGCAGTAGCCCGCGATCGCCATGCCCTCGATCAACTGATGCGGGTTGTAGCGCAGGATGTCGCGATCCTTGCAGGTGCCCGGCTCGCCCTCGTCGGAGTTGCAGACGATGTATTTCTGACCGGGCGCGGTGCGCGGCATGAAACTCCACTTGAGCCCGGTCGGGAAACCCGCGCCGCCGCGCCCGCGCAGATTGGATTTCTTGACTTCATCGATCAGTTGATTCGGATCGATCTTGTCGCGCAGGATCTTTTCCCACTGCGCATAGCCGCCAAGGCTCCGATAGGCGTCCAGGGTGTGACGGACATCCGCATCGAGATGCAGGTTGCGAAAGCAGACCGTATTCTGATTCTGGACCATGATCTCACTCCAACCCGTCGATCAACTTGTCCAGCGACTCGGGGGACAGATTTTCGTGGTAGGTCTTGTCCACCAGCACCGCCGGCGCATCGCGGCAGGCGCCCAGACACTCGACCTCCTTGAAGGTGAAGCGGCCGTCCGCCGTGGTCTCGCCAGGATGCACGCCATACTTGGATTCGACGTGATGGATCAAGTCCTCGGAGCCACGCAGCAGACAGGAAATGCTGTTGCAGACACAGACCTTGTGTTTCCCCTGAGGCTCCAGATCGTACATGCCGTAAAAGGTCGCGACCTCATAGACCGAAACCTCAGGCATGTCGAGATAGACCGCCACCTCGTCCATCAACTCGCGCGTCAGCCAGCCGCCATTGGCATCCTGCACGAGGCTCAACGCGGGCATGACCGCCGATTGTTGCCATTCGGACGGATATTTCGCGATCAGGGCGTCGATGGCCGCGCGAATCTCCGCGGTGAAGAGCGTCGACTTGTCGCGATCATGGATGACGGCGAGGGGTACATTACGAAAACTCATCAGCGGTCGATCTCCCCGAACACGATATCCAACGTGCCAATGATTGCCACGACATCGGCCAGCATGTGTCCCCTGGACATCTCGTCCAGCGCGGCCAGGTGTGGGAAGCCGGGCGCGCGCACCTTCAGCCGATAGGGCTTGTTGGCGCCATCGGACACGATATAACAACCGAACTCGCCCTTGGGCGCCTCGACGGCGGCGTAGACCTCGCCGGGCGGCGTGCAATATCCTTCGGTAAAAAGTTTGAAGTGATGGATCAGGCTTTCCATGTCGTCCTTCACGGCCGCGCGTTTAGGCGGCATGACCTTGTGGTCATCGATCGCGACCGGTCCCGAATTGTCGCGCAGCCACTGCACGCACTGTTTAATGATCCGGTTGGACTGACGCATCTCTTCCATACGCACCAGATAACGATCGTAGCAATCGCCATTGACGCCGACCGGGATATCGAAATCGACCTCGCCATAGGCGGCATAGGGCTGTTTTTTGCGCAGATCCCATTCGACCCCGGAGCCGCGCAGCATGGGGCCGGTAAAGCCCAACTGGAGCGCGCGCTCGGGAGACACCACGCCAATTCCGACGGTCCGCTGTTTCCAGATTCGGTTGTCGGTCAGCAGGGTTTCGTATTCGTCGACATGCGCGGGAAAACGGTCGGCGAAGTCATCGATGAAATCGAGCAACGAGCCTTGCCGGGCGTCGTTACGCTGGGCAATCGTCTTCGCGCTATGCCATTTGGAGCTGCCCTGATACTGGGGCATGCGATCCGGCAGATCGCGATAGACGCCGCCCGGACGATAATAGGTCGCATGCAGTCGCGCGCCCGAGACCGCCTCGTAGCAGTCGAGCAGATCCTCGCGCTCGCGGAAGCAGTAAAGGAAGATACTCATGGCGCCGATATCGAGCCCATGCGCGCCGAGCCACATGAGGTGATTCAGGATGCGCGTGATCTCGTCGAACAGGGTGCGGATGTATTGCGCGCGCACCGGCGCCTCGACCCCGAGCAATTTTTCGATAGCGCGCACATAGCCGTGTTCATTGCACATCATGGACACGTAGTCCAGCCGATCCATGTACCCGATACTCTGGTTATAGGGCTTGGACTCGGCCAGCTTCTCGGTGCCCCGATGCAGCAGTCCGATATGCGGATCGGCGCGCTCGATGACCTCGCCATCCATCTCCAGCACCAGACGCAGCACGCCATGGGCGGACGGATGCTGAGGGCCGAAATTCAGGGTGTAATTGCGGATTTCAGGCATTGGCCGACTCCTTTCCATCCTCGGCCTTGACGTAGCGGCTATCCTCGCGAATCACCTTGGGTACCAGCACGCGAGGCGGAATGGACACCGGTTGATAGACGACACGGCGCTGCTCGGGGTCATAGCGCATCTCGACCTGGCCGCTCAGCGGAAAATCCTTGCGGAAGGGATAACCGATAAAGCCATAGTCGGTCAGAATGCGCCGCAGATCCGGATGACCACGGAAGAGAATCCCGTAGAGGTCGAATGCCTCGCGCTCGAACCAATTGGCCGTGGCCCACACGGCAATCACCGAGTCCACCATGGGCTGATCGCCACCGGCATAGACGCGCAGACGCAGACGACGATTGTGCGCCAGCGAGAGGAAATGGTAGACCACGGCAAAGCGCTTCGGATCGTCGACCGCCAGGTCAAGATCCCGGTCCACGCCCCGCCCGAAGCCGGTATTCGACGCCTCCTCGGTCTCCCACTCGGACTGACCGAAGGCCGCGTAATCCACGCCGCACAGGTCGATCAATTGTTCGAAGCGAAAATCCGCGTGATCGCGCAGAATCCAAGCGACCTCAAGCAGGCGATCCACCGGAACGATCAGGGTCAACTCGCCAAACTCGTCGAGCAGATCGCAGCCGAATTCCGCGAAACGTTCACGAACGGCAGTGGCAAGCGTATCAAGCCTGGCATTGCGGGTCAGGGAATATGTAGCCATGTGATCTGAAATACTCAGCGAGCGATGGTATTCGTGCGGCGAATTTTATTCTGAAGTTGCAGAATGCCGTAGAGCAGCGCCTCCGCCGTCGGCGGACAGCCCGGCACATAGACATCGACCGGCACGATCCGGTCACAGCCGCGCACGACCGCATAGGAATAGTGGTAATAGCCGCCACCGTTGGCGCAGGAACCCATCGAGATCACCCAACGGGGTTCAGCCATCTGGTCGTAGACTTTGCGCAGCGCCGGAGCCATTTTATTGACCAGTGTCCCGGCGACGATCATCACGTCCGACTGACGCGGACTCGGGCGAAACACGATGCCAAAGCGGTCCAGGTCATAACGCGCGGCGCCAGCGTGCATCATCTCGACGGCGCAACAGGCCAGACCGAAGGTCATGGGCCAGAGCGAACCGGTGCGCGCCCAGTTGATCAGCTTGTCGGCGGTCGTGGTGACGACGCCTTCTTCAAGGATGCCTTCTATTCCCATTCCAGCGCCCCCTTCTTCCATTCGTAGAGAAAGCCAACGACCAGGATGCCGAGGAAGACCGTCATCACCCAGAAGGCAAGGATTCCGAGATCGCCGATCACGACGGCCCAGGGAAAGAGAAAGGCGATTTCCAGATCGAACACGATGAACAGGATCGCCACCAGATAGAAACGCACGTCGAACTTGAGACGGGCGGTCTCAAATGCTTCAAAGCCACATTCGTAAGGGGCGTCTTTGTCTTTGTCCGGTCGGCGTGGACCAAGCAGGTAACCGAGTACGAGCGGACCGACGCCTACCAGGATCCCGACGAGGATGAAGAGCAGGATCGGAAGATAGTTATCAAGCACTGTCCCCTCACTGTTATTTTTTTCATGCGTCTAGGCGATGAGGGAGTCTAGTG
The DNA here is from genome assembly GCF_016653465.1 of Thiocystis minor. GTDB lineage: Bacteria > Pseudomonadota > Gammaproteobacteria > Chromatiales > Chromatiaceae > Chromatium > Chromatium minus. Next base: position 29,428 of record NZ_NHSQ01000110.1, read on the forward strand.
CAGCCGTTGCTTATATGTCAACCCAAAGATCAATCCAAAATATTAAGTTTTTCAAGCCTTTGGGCTGCTTTATTACCAAAAAAAACGGCATACCGCGTAGGCGGCATGCCGTGTTTTTTGCGATTGGTGCCGACGGCCAGACTCGAACTGGCACGGCTTACGCCACTACCCCCTCAAGATAGCGTGTCTACCAATTTCACCACGTCGGCGGGATAAATCATTTACTCGTCTCTTCATTCGGAGCCGGAATCACGTCCGTTGTCGGCGTTGAATCAGCCCCGTCATTTACTCTCTCTAATGGCGCATCGCCCCGAACCTCGGGAGCTGCCTCAACCGCGCCGGGCAACGCGGGTACATCGGTCGCGGTATCGCCCTTGATCGATCCCGGCTCATCGGGAATCGCCGGGATGTCAGAGACCGGAGCCGGCTTCGGCTCGGTCGCCTTGGGAGACTCATCGATGATCACGGTATCGCCAAGGTCGTCCATCAAGCCGGCGGGTTCGTTCCCCTGAGTGGCATAATACGCCAGCGCCATACTCGTCAGGAAGAACAGGGTTGCTACGATAGCAGTGATTCGCGTCAAAAACGAGCCCGAGCCCTGAGATCCGAAAACCGTCTGAGAAGCGCCGCTCCCGAAGGCAGCGCCGGCATCCGCCCCTTTGCCATGCTGAATCAGCACCAGGCCGATCAGCCCGAGCGACAAAAAGACTTGGGCAACTGTCAAAATGGTTTGCATGCGCTACTCTTCAGTTGGAAACACAGCGGACGAGTCTCAGCCCGCCACCAGATCGCCAGCCTGACAGATCGCCAGAAAATCGCCGGCGACCAGGGATGCTCCGCCAATCAGGCCCCCATCGATATCCGCCTGCGACAGAAGATCGCGGGCATTCGCGGCTTTCATGCTGCCGCCATAGAGAATCCGAATCTTCTCGGCAATCGTTTGACTGCGCTCCGCGATCCGCTGACGAATGAAGGCGTGAACGTCCTGAGCCTGCTCGGGCGTCGCCGTCATCCCCGTGCCGATCGCCCAGACCGGCTCATAGGCAATCTCGGCCTGATTGAACGCATCGATTCCAATCTGGCTGATGACACCTTCGAGTTGACCGGCAATCACGTCTTCCGTCAGTCCCTGTTCACGCTGTTGCAGCGTTTCGCCTACGCAGAGAATGGGAATCATACCCTGACTCGCGCAGGCAGTCAGCTTTTCCGCGATGATCGCATCCGTTTCGCCATAATACTCGCGACGCTCGGAATGACCGCAGATGACATAGCAACAGCCGAATTCAGCCAGCATGGCGGCGGAGACTTCGCCCGTGTAGGCACCGACATCTTTGGTGCAGACATTCTGTGCGCCGAGCTTCACCGAAGTACCCGCAAGTAACCGCTCGCCGAGAGACAGCAATGGAAACGGCGGGCAAACCACGATTTCCGTTATGGAGATCGTCGACGCACCAGCGAGCACACCGGACAACAGCGCTTCGGCGCTCGCCCTGGTGCCGTTCATTTTCCAGTTTCCCGCGATCAATGGCTGACGCATAACGGAACTCCATAAAGTGAGCCAGCGATCATAGCCATTTTTTTGCAGAATTCAAGTGCAAGTTTGGCGGCGGGCCAAGAATCGACTCAACATTCAGCCAAGGGAACCATTTATACCCCCGGCCTCTTTCCTTTAAACTGACGACATGACAAAAGATAAAAAAAGCAAGACCCCCGGCACCGCGACCATCGCCCTCAACAAGAAGGCGGGCCACGATTTTTTCATCGAGCAGCGCATCGAGACCGGCATGGTCCTTGAGGGTTGGGAGGTCAAGAGCCTGCGCGCGGGTCGGATCCAACTCAAGGAGAGCTACGTCAAAATCCTGCATGGCGAAGCATTCCTCATCGGCTCCCACATCTCGGCGCTGGCCGCCGCCTCCACCCATGTCAATCCGGACCCCACGCGCAGTCGCAAGCTGCTGCTCAAGCGCCCCGAACTGAACCGACTGATCGGCTTGATCGAACGCGCCGGATACACCCTGGTGCCAACCGCGATGTACTGGAAACGCGGTCGGGCCAAGCTCGAAATCGGCCTCGCCAAGGGCAAGAAACAGCACGACAAGCGCTCGACCGAAAAGGATCGCGACTGGCAGCGCGACAAGGAACGCCTGTTCAAGACCGGCTAAGCTTGCCGGGGAACCAAAGCGCGTCTATAGTGACCAATCGATCACCTGGGGGCGACATGGCTTCGACGTGGGTCGCAAAACCTAAGGTGCATGCCGAGGCGCGGTTACCTCGTAAATCCATCCGCAAACTTATAGTTGCCAACGACGACAACTACGCTCTCGCTGCTTAACCCAGCGAGCCTCTGACCGTTTCTCGCCTGTGGGCGACGGGTTCCAGGGGTAAAATTACACAGGATCGTGGAGACGGGCGTCCGGACCTGATCCACTAAAACTAACGGAATCGCCGACTCATCGCCCTGCCCCTCGGGCGTGGGAAGGTTAAAAACAATAGAACGGGCTAAGCATGTAGAACCAAGGGCAGAGGGCTTGCGGACGCGGGTTCGATTCCCGCCGCCTCCACCAATTAAGCATTTAAGACCATCCTGCAAGATCCACAGACCCGCCTAAGTGCGGGTTTTTTATTGCCTTGTTTGTCCGTACAAGGGTAGCATCATCCCCGAGCATCCACTAATAGGCAGGGGTAACTTTCGGGGGTAACCCAGATACCCCCATCAGAAATTACCCCATGCCGCTGACAGATACCGCCATCCGCAACGCCAAGCCCGGCGACAAGCCTTTCAAGCTGTTTGATGAGCGCGGGCTATTCCTGCTGGTGACACCGAGCGGGGGTAAGTGGTGGAGAGTGAAATATCGGTTTGGGGGTAAGGTCCGGAATCTCCTTTTTTCCATTGCCCGACATACACCGGATGCACACCGTGCTCCTGGCCAATTTCGTTGACGATTTTCCCCGCAGATAGCTTCCGACCCGACCTTGGCCGTGAACGCCGCCGCATCGGTCTTACGCTTTCTTCACCCATGATGACCAACACTTTCGTGCCGACTTGACAGATTAAATGACTGTCCTATTTTTGGGATCTACTACAGCGGGTCGAGAAGCACGCTCAAAACAGGCAGGAGGCTGAACGCCGATGATCGATCGCGTTAATCGGCATCCCGGAAATTCTTTGATAAATTTGATGCAGGCACCGACCAAGAGTGCCGCTGCTTACTGAAATTTTCTGGTGATTTGGCAGATAAACCGGCCGAAAATTTTTTCACTCGGTATTATTGGAGAATCGTCGATGATTTGGCGTAACAGCATAAAACCATCCCATCTCAATGTTCGATATAAGCCGACGGCTTTAATCGTCACACTTTCCATTCTCTTTATATTTTATTCAGGCGACAGCCCCTATGCATCGGATCGTCCAAACATTATCCTTGTGCTCGCGGATGATGTAGGCTGGGGAGATGTTGCCTCTTTTAATCCGAATAGCTTGGTTCCTCTCCCATCCATCGAACGTCTTGCTTCCGAGGGTGTTCGTTTCACCGATGCTCATACTTCGGCATCTAAATGTGCCCCGTCGCGCTATAGCATCATCACGGGAAACTATCAGTGGCGAGGGAAAAAGAGTTGGGGTCAATGGAATTATAAAGGAGGATCCCAGATTCTTTCCGGGCAAAAAACATTGGGAGATATTCTCTCTCAAGCCGGCTACGTCACCGCGATTTTTGGAAAGTATCACCTTGGCGGGGACTTTTACCTGAAAGGGAGCAATGGACTCGCTTCCGCAGGCGTGGCGGATGAACAAGTCGACTTTTCTCGTCCAATGGTCTCGGGCGCTTCAAAACACGGATTCGATTACTCCTTTCTGGCGCTTCGAGGCATTCAGCAAAGTCCTTACGCATTCTTTGAGAATGATCGTCTTGCAGGGTCGGCTCAAGATCTGATCAATTGGACGGTCGGTGATTATGGCGACACCGCCATTCCACTAGACGGCATTGGATCCATGGACTGGAATACACGCGATGTCGGACCGACGTTGCTGTCGAAAGCGTTGAATTTTATTGACGATCATGCCTCAGGCAAGAACGCGGATTCGCCGTTTTTCATCTATTTCAACACCGAGGCAGTGCACGATCCATGGAAGCCACCAGCCAGACTTCACGATCGCAAAATACTCGGGGCAACGGGTCTGGGCAACCGGGCCGATATGTTAGTAGAAGCCGATGTCGTCGTTGAGCAGCTATTGGAATCTCTGACCAACCATGGTCTCGCCGACAATACCATTGTCATCTTCACGAGCGATAACGGAGGTATCAAGCAAACTTCAGAGGTGATGGCGGGGCACGATACCAGCGGAGGTTTACGAAGCTATAAAGGGCGCATTTATGAAGGAGGCCATCGCGTACCACTGATCATCAAATGGGGTGCGCAGGTTTTCCAGGACTCGTCTATTCGTAAAGGGGCCAGAATCGAGAGTTTAGTGGGCATACAGGATCTTTTCGCGACATTTGCGGAATTGGTCGGCGTTGATCCTCCCGCGAATCAGGGTCGAGACAGCGTTAGCATTCTACCCTTGTTACTTGGCTCAACCGATCAGTCTCCCCGTGATCATATGATTCAGCAAAGCGATACCACCGAGAGCGGAAGTAAAGCGGTACATTTCGCGTATCGCTCCGGAAGCTGGAAGCTCGTGCTCAATGCGCAACACAACCCCATTGAGCTTTACAATCTGTCGACGGACATCAAAGAGAAATTCGATTTAATCGACTCGAGTCAGTATTCTGATTTGGTGGATACGTTGACAGAGGATTTCCGCGCTGCATTGATCGCCGAGCGCACGACCCCTCCGGCCGGTGGAAGCAATCCCAATAGCCCTCCCTTGATCCTTCAAGCCGTCGCCGATTCTTATACCCTAAATTCAGCCAAGACGGCAGACTCGAACTATGGCCAAGTACCCCAGATGAAAGTTCACCGGAAAGGAGAAAAAACCAGCTTCATCCGATTCGATCTGGCGAGTCTCTCCGGTTCGGTGAACTCGGCCACGTTGAAGTTGAGTGTCAAGGCGGTCGGGGCGGCGGGAGTCATCCGTGTCTATCGGGTGCGCGACGCCTGGTCAGAGCGGGAGATTACGGCCAACCACTTGCCTGCCATTGAGGACATACCGTCCGCAACCTTTTCGGTCGCGGCGTCCGACCTCAATGGAATCGTGAACGTCAACATTACCGAACTTGCTCGCGCATGGAAAACCGGCACCGCCGCTAACTGGGGCGTGGCGCTCAAGCATCAAGGCTCGACCACCGTCGACTTTCGCACCCGAGAGACCGCCAATGGGCCAAGCCTGACGGTCACCGGGCTTCAGTAGACGTCAATGCGCTTGTATGACCGAGGCAAAAACGCATGGGCAATCACCCAATCTGTCTGATGGTTTGACGACGCTGAGCAGTGCCCAGGAAATGACTCCGCCTCGTACAAACCAACAAGGCTCCAGGATCGCCGACAGGATTTCAGCGCTCCCAACCAACGCCAGGATGCAGGCGTTCCAAGCCTGCAAACTCCAATGCAGCCCACTTCGTTAGAATTGGCTCTGAAGCATGCTCTCACTTGAACAAGCCTGGCGCGGCATCCTGACGATCCTGCTGATAACGCCACTCCAGACAACCCTGGCGGCGGACATCCCGAGCGCCGCCGATGCCTGCGTCGGCGGCATGGCGGAAACCGCCCCGTCCACGGAATTCGTCGCCATCGAGGACGGCAGCGTGATTCGCCATGCGCGCACCACGCTCGAATGGCAGCGCTGCGTGCGGGGTCAGACCTGGAATGGCACGACCAACCTCTGCGATGGCCAACCCACGGCCTATACCTGGGAGAAGGCGAGCAAACTGGCGACGGCCCTGGAGGGCGGCTGGCGTCTTCCGACCGGTGAGGAACTGCTCAGCATCGTCGAAAAATGCCATGTCTCGCCCGCGATCAATCCGCAGGTCTTTCCGAATACCCCGGCGTCCCTTTTCTGGTCCTCCTCCTCCGACACGGGTGGCTTGAACCGTGCTTGGAGCGTGAGCTTCTTCACCGGCAGCCCCTACCGCCCGGGCAAGATCCAAAGCAGTCGAATCCGCCTGGTGCGCGGCACGATGCAGGAAACGCCCCCGGCCGCACCCTGATTCACCAAGGGCGGTATTCCAGCCCGGGAATGTCCTGACGGTCGAAGACCGCCGGCAACCCCAACAGCAGCTCCCGCATTTGATCGAGATCCACGTATCGTCCATAGGACGCCTTGGCCGCGTCGAGCGGCAACTCGACCCAATAACGATTGGCTTCGAGTTCGCACAGGATCTGCATGATGTTCTCCTCGGCGTCGATGATTCCGAGATAATCATCCTCGCATTGCAGACGGGGCAGCAGTTGCTCGCAGATCGCACGGGCACTCATCTCCACGGCGCTAGCCGACGAGACGGACTCTCCGGACCGATCAAAAAGATAAAAGACTCGATAGTGCATGATCGACAGTCATCGCTCCCTGTCATCTCGAAGAGGCGGATTTGCCTCATGATAAACATCGGTCGTCGCCATAGTGCAAAGCGACCGCGTGCTATGATCCCGTTCGCCCCGTGTTGGCGAATTGCTCCCAATATACCCCTGATCCCGTGCCCGATCATCGTCGCATTCGGCGCATCCCACGGCCTGGATCAAGGGTCTTTCTCCAGATCACTCGAATCGAGCCCATCGACCCGTGTCAGTCCAGTCGCCGCCCGCTGAAGCCGAATCCACCGCCAGGCTCTTTCGCTCGCTCGTCTTCAAGCCGGCGGAGGGGGTGTTTCTCTTCCATCCCCGCGCCATGGAAAGACTGATTGCGGAACACCTGGAATCGCAGGATCACGAGGGGCCGATTCCGGATCTCGGCTATTACCTGATGCCCTCCCCCGCCTTCCTGACCGGTCTGGAATCGGAAAACCCGGAGGCGCTGGCCGTCATCGAGGGTCTAACGCTGCCCGATCATGTCATCCTGCTGCCGATGCCCGTGGAACAACGTCGAGACGCCGACGGCTTTACCCGTCTGCTGCGCGATTACTGGGCGCGACGCTTCGAGGGCGAGATCGCGCGCGCCTGGCAGTCGGCCCGCGACGCGCGGCAGGATCGCGACGCCTTCGGCCCGGAGGCGCTGCGGGATCTGATCGGCGCGCCCGCCTGCGCCGAGATCCGCGATCTTCTAACCCGCGATGGGGTGATTCCGTCCGGACTTGAGGATGCGCTCGTCTGCCGAGGGTTTGTCGCCTTCGTCACCCGCCTGCGCTATTTTTGTCCCGGTGCGCGCGGTTTCTTCTTCCCGTCCGTCCACGATTGGGCGGAGTTGGATCGCTGGATGGCGGCGAGCGGGCTCGACCTGCCGGCGGCGCGGCCCGGTCACCCGCTCTCCGCGTTGCTGGAACGAACCTGTCCCGATCCGCGCTGCGGTCATCCCTCCCAGGTACCGCTCCTACCGAGCGACCTGCCCTATGCGCGCTCGGATCCCGATTTCGTGCCCAATCGACCCGCTGTCGAAGGATTGCCCGCGGCAAGCGTCGCGGAGGATCTCGAATCCCCGCGAGAGATCGACCTGAACCTGCCCGATCCGGATTTGCCCAAACGGCCTCCGGGCGTGCCGCCACCGCTTGAAGCACGCTGTCTGGCCGCGCTGCGCCAAGGTCTGCAACTGCCGCGACATGACTGGCGGATTCATCTTCGCGACGCGCTCCTGGGGTTTCTCGCCCCCCTGCTGGATCTGCTGCTGGCCTTTCCGACCCTGTTTCGACGACGCGGCTCGCCCACTCTGATCGCCAGTGGTATCCGGCTGGAGCTGTACCTGATCCTGTTCCGCCATGCCGTGCGCACCGCCCAGCGCGCCGAACTCAGCGACCGCTATGGCGCCGCCATCGACCAACTGGCCGCGGCGCAGTTACGTTTTCAAGCCATGGGCGAGCCCTGCGCCCCGGAGGCCGAGCAGGTCAGACGGACCTTGACCCAGCGTCGACTCGGCGCCGAAGAGGCGCTCTCCGATCAGTTGGCGGCCAAATGGAAGCTCGCGCCGGACAGCGCGCATGAATTGCGCGTGCTCACGCGGCGGCTGGGCGCCGATCTGCTCGATTCGCCCCGCGCCTGGCCCGCGCGCAGCCTGCTGCTGACGCTGGAGCGGGTGCTGCTGGAAAGCCGCACGACCTATTACCAATTTCGTCCCTTCCACTGGCTGTTGAGCGCCGGAAGGCTCCGGTTTCGCCAGATTCTCCCGTTCCAGGCGAATCTCAAGGCGCTGCGCGCGCTCGACACTGGACTCAACCGGCTGGAACAACTCGGCTGGCCGACGGCAGACGCCGAACGCTTCAACCAGCCGCTGCACGCGCTCTCCAAGCGGCTCACCGTCCACCTGGAGAAGCCTCTCAAACCGCTGTTGAAGCGTGCGCTCCAGGACGCCGGCTTCAACCCCGGCAACCACCGCGAGGAGGTCGCCGCGCACAAACTGCTGCGCGAACTCCTGGATGTCATCGAACACCGGCGGCATCTGAAATTCACCGACGTGCGCGACATCCTCGCCCGCAATGTCCTGCGACTCCCGGATTTCACCCCCGAGGAACTGCTGCGCGGCGACCGGCTCGCGCGCTTCGATCGTCTGGCCGCCCGCGCGCTGCCCGGCGTCTACCAACCGGGCGAATTTTATCTCAAGGGATTGCAGCAACTGGGCGCGCCGCTGTTCGGAACTCCGGTAGGCCGGCTGCTCCTACGCCATCTGATCCTGCCCTTCGGTCTCGCCTTTCTGGGACTCAAAACCCTGCATGTGCTGATTGGCCTGATCTCTCACCATCCATCCGACCTCGACTTAACGACACTCTGGCTGATCGGCGGCATTGGTCTGCTGATCAACGCCATCGCTTACACGCGAGTAATGCGACACGGCGCGCTGGCCCTGCTGCGCGGACTCTGGTGGGGGCTGCGCCTGCTGTTTTACGACGGTCTGCGGCGCTTCCTGCGCTGGCAGCCGATCGTCGCGCTACTCGAAACCAGTCTGATTCGGGGACTGGACCGCAACCTGCTGCGACCCTTTGTGATCGGAGCCCTGCTGGTGCTGCCCTTCCTCGGCATCGCCAGCCTGCTCGAAGGCTCACTGGTGGAACCGGGCATCTCGCTGTTCGCACTCGCCCTGGCCTTGGGTACTTTGGTACGCAACACCCCCGCCGGGCGTCACCTGCTGGACGATGCCATCAGCACCGTCGGCCGCTTCCTGCGACTGGCGAATCAGACCCTGATTCTGGGGCTGGTGCGCGAACTCATGCAGTTCTTCAAGGACATCACTCGGCGTTTCCAGCAGGGCCTGCACTGGATCGAGGAACTGCTCAGCCATCGGCTGGGCGAATCGCGGCTGAAACTCGCGCTTAAGGCCGTGCTGATTCCCGTCTGGCGCTTTCTGGAAGCCTTGATTCAATTCTATGTCACGGTCCTGGTCGAACCCCAGGTCAACCCCATCAAGCACTTTCCGCTGGTCACCATCGGTCACAAGGTGATGCTCCCCTTCTTTCCGGTCATCACCAGCTTTCTGTTTACCGTGACTGAAACCCTACTGCCCAAGTGGATCGCCTATCCCTTCGTCACGCTCACCGTCCTCCTCCTGCCCGGTCTGGTCGGATTCCTGGTCTGGGAACTCAAGGAAAACTGGAAGCTCTACGCCGCCAATCATCCCGCCCTGGGGCCGGTCGGCGGCGCCCGACCGGGGCTGCAGGCGATGCGCCGCGCCGATCTTCCGGACGCCCCCATCGAACCCGCCATCATCGGCGGACATGGCGAGACCATGCGCGGACTCCTGCGCCGAGGCTTTCACAGCGGCACGCTGCCAAAAGCCTTCGACCGGCTCCGGCGCGTGCTGCGCCAGCAATTGCGCGACGGCAGCGAAACCCCGCAACGCCTGCGCGAGGCGCGGCGCCATCTGGCCGAGATCGAACAGGCCATCTGCGTCTTCTGCGACCGCGAGCTGGGTTACGCGCTCCGGCGACGCTGCAAGCATCCGCATTGCGCGCTGGCGCGGATCGAGACCCTGCGCCCGCGTCTGGCCACCGCCTCGTTCGAGCTCACCCTGGATCTGTATACACAGACACCGGAAACCCCCGACCCGATCGAACTGCGTCTGTGCTTCTGTCTGCTGGAACCCGACCTCTACCTGAAGGTCGTGATTGGCGGCCCCCGCGCCAACCTCGACGACGCCTGCTGGCGACTCGTCCAGGAAGACATCCGGATCTTCGGCGGACGCGCCGGCGCCAGGATCCTGCTGGACCTGAACGAGTCCAGCGTCCGGGATTAAGGGACAGGCAATGGAATGGAGAAACCGCGCCAGATTCTGGACTTAATCCCCGCGCATGGCCGCGCCATCGAGTCCACCTTGAAATCAGACTACGGCGAATTGGAGGCGGCTTAAAACTCCTCCCATTGATCGTCGTCGCCAACTTGAGAACCGACCTTGAGGATCGGATTGATTGCGCGGACTGGCTTGCCCTGGATCGACGGCGTCATGCCATCGCGTGTCAACGAGGCACGACCCGACGATCCGACCGCGATCAACGACTTGGCGCGTGCGCTCTGATTGGGGTAGAGATCCGTCGGAACCTTCTCTTTTCCCAATGCCTTGGAGACGGCGTAGCGTGCGCAGGCGGTTTTGTCGCCTCGGCAGTATCGTTGCTTCATCATAGCAACGGTCGCCACGTTTCCCTTCATTTTGCCGTTGAAAAAGGGACAGGCCGCCAGACTCTCGCAATCCCCTCCCGTCGCCTCTCCCCGACCCGACGGCGCGTCCGAAGACGGCAGCGGCACAGCAAGAGAGCGAGGTTCCCCGTCCTCCCTGCCGCGCCGATGCAGAGGTCGAGCCGATTCTGTCTCCAGTCGGAACATCGCTACCGCCTGTGACAGCGCGCGCGTTTGATCCTCCAAGCTCTCGGCGGCGGCGGCGGCTTCTTCCACGAGCGCCGCGTTCTGCTGGGTCACTTCGTCCATCTGGGCGACCGCCTGGGTGACCTGCTCGATGCCGGTGCTCTGCTCGCGCGAGGCGTGGGTGATCTCGTCGACCAGGGTGACGACCTGCCGGAAACCGCTGACGATCTCGTCCATGGTGTCGCCGGCCTGGCCAGCGAGTTGCGCGCCGTTTTCGACCTTGGCGACCGAGTCGGTGATCAGCCCCTTGATCTCCTTGGCCGCCTGGGCGCTGCGTCCGGCCAGATTGCGGACCTCGGCGGCGACCACGGCAAAACCACGCCCCTGCTCGCCGGCGCGCGCCGCCTCGACGGCGGCGTTGAGCGCGAGGATGTTGGTCTGAAAGGCGATGCCGTCGATCACGCTGATGATGTCGGCGATCTTCTTACTGGAGTCCTGGATCGCCCCCATGGTGCCCACGACCTGGTGCACCATCTCGCCGCCGCGCGTGGTGACCGCGTTGGCGGTCTGCGCCAGTTGGTTGGCCTGAGTGGCGTTCTGGGCGTTCTGCCGGACCGTGGCGTTGAGCTGCTCCATGGAACTGGCGGTCTCTTCCAGGCTGGCCGCTTGTTCCTCGGTGCGCCTTGAAAGATCGGCGTTGCCGGCGGCAATCTCGCTGGCGGCGCTGCCGATCGCCTCAGAGGCGTCCAGGATGCTCCCGATGACCTCATGCAGGCGCGCGACCGTCGCATTGGTGTCGTCCTTAAGCCGTCCAAAGACGCCCGCATAGTCACTCTCGATCCGCTCGGTCAGATCCCCACGCGAGATCGCATTCAACACGCGCCCGACATCCGCCAATCCGCTGGAGACAATCTCCAGCAGCGCATTCATCTTCTCGGCAACGTCGAGGAAGAAACCTTGTTTGTCATGGAGGCCGAGCCGTCGCGCAAAATCGCCGGCAACCGCGGCATCGACGACGGTATTGAGTTCTTTCTGCGCGGCGAGTTCCTCGGTGCGATCCGCCCACTCGCCAACGGTCCCAAGCCGCTGGCCATCGTTATCGATGACTGGATTGGTGATGATGTCATAGTCGCGATCACCGATGACTAAACGTGTTCTCGTGGTGTCCTTAATCGCGGCAAGACGTTGCAGCGCCGCTTGAGGATCACTGTAAAAAGCCCCGATATTACTGCCGATAAAACCATCCACGGAAAAACCAGGGATCTGACGCGCGATCCCCGCCTCATTCTTTTTCAAGGTCGCCAGCAGCGAGCGATTGGCAAAGACCACCTTGCCATCGGCTCCGGCAATCCGGATATTGTTATCCACGCAATCGAGCGCGATCCGCACCCGCAGATTCTCCGCGGCTGTCGCGCGATCAATTTCGAGACGCGTCTTGAGCGCCTGTTGCATGGTTTTCATTGCCGCCAGCACGCTGCCCTTCGCGCTGACCGACTCCTTGATCTCCAGATCAAGTTGATCGTTCGCGATCTGGTGTGCGATGTGCGCCGCATAGGACGGCTCTCCGCCAAGCTGACGCAGCAGGTCACGCAGAACGAGGAAGGAAAGCAGAGAAGAGGCCAAGAGCCCAAAGACCACAAAGATCAGAAATTGAAAGCGGGCTTCCTCGGCAATCGCCCCGATGCTTTCCGTCTCGTCCGTAATGCGCTGCGAGAAGCGGGCTTCAATCACTCCCACCAGTTTTTCCATGCCCTCCGATGCTGGGCGATCAATGCCCTTGATCAGCTTGTCGACCAACTTACCGGCATTGGGATCCTGCGCGTCGAATTGCTTCAATGCCTCGCCGTATTTCACACTCAAGTCGAGATGATTTTGCTTGAGCAACTCCGTGTCATCGGTGCTCAAGCCAAGTTTGCGCATGAGTCGAATCGCGGTGTCCAAAGACGTCTGAACGACTTGGTTTTCTTGATTGAACTGGGAAAGGTATTTTTCGAAGCTCTTCTGATCATTCCCCCTGATCAGAATATTCTTCCATTCCTGGACCTGTATCTTGAAATGCGCGTGGGCATTTTCGATTGCGATCATCAATTCGTTTTCAGCCTTGACGGACTGAAATCCGGTCAGACTCACCGCCGACATCCGCTGAATATTGTTCATTCCAACCAAAGCCAGCAGCATCAAGAGCATGACTGTCAGCAAAAAGAACAGAACTAATTTCGTTCGCATTGTCAATCAATACTCCATGGTTTTCAGGACGTGCTCTTGACACAAGGCATCAATCGACAGGCGTTCTCGGCTTGTCGAGCAAGAATTCGCCTTAGAACGCCTCCCACTGATCCTCGTCGTCGGCCATGGCGGCGACAGGCTGGCGTGGCGCGTGGCGCGTGTTGACCGAGGTCGCCAGAAACGCGCCCCGGGAAGCCTCATGCTTGGCGGGTTTGGCCGCGCGCGCGGCCGGCGGCGGCGCGTATTGTCCGGCTAACTTGAACATCGCCACCGCCTGCGAAAGCCCACGCGTCTGATCCTCCAGACTCTCGGCGGCAGCGGCGGCCTCTTCCACCAGCGCGGCGTTCTGCTGGGTCACTTCGTCCATCTGGGTGACCGCCTGGGTCACCTGCTCGATGCCGGTACTCTGCTCGTGCGATGCCTGGGTGATCTCGTCGACCAGGGTGACGACCTGCCGGAAGCCGGTGACGATCTCGTGCATGGTGGCGCCGGACTGCGTGGCGAGTTGCGCCCCACCCTCGACTTGAGCGACCGAGTCGGTGATCAGACCCTTGATCTCCTTGGCGGCCTGGGCGCTGCGCTGCGCGAGGTTGCGCACCTCGGCGGCCACCACCGCGAAGCCCCGGCCCTGCTCGCCGGCGCGCGCCGCTTCGACCGCGGCGTTGAGCGCGAGGATGTTGGTCTGGAAGGCGATGCCGTCGATCACGCTGATGATGTCGGCGATCTTCTTGCTGGACTCCTGGATCGCGCCCATGGTGCCGACGACCTGATGCACCATCTCGCCGCCACGCGTGGCGACCGCATTGGCGTTCTGCACCAGTTGGTTGGCCTGATTGGCGTTTAGGGCATTCTGCCGGACCGTGGCGTTGAGCTGCTCCATGGAACTGGCGGTCTCTTCCAGACTGGCGGCCTGTTCCTCGGTGCGTCCGGACAGGTCGGCATTGCCGGCGGCAATCTCGCTGGCGGCGCTGCCGATCGCCTCGGAGGCGTCCAGGATGCGACCGATGACTTCTCGCAAGTGCTCCACTGTGGTGTTGGTGTCGTCCTTGAGTTGCCCGAAGGTGCCGGCGTAGTCGGCATCGATCATCTGGGTGAGGTCACCCTGAGCAATAGCATTGAGCACATGCGCCACCTCCGCCAGTCCGCCCGCGACAATGTCCATCAGGCGGTTCAGACCCTCGGCCAGCGGCAAAAAGAAGCCGTCCTTGCCCGCGAGCGCGATCCGCCGGGATAAGTCCCCCGCGCCCGCTGCCTCGACGAGGCCAGCGATCTCGCGCTCGGCCGTCACCTCGGCGGTTCGATCCTGCCACTGGGTGACACGCCCGTGGTAGGCGCCGGAGTCCTCCAGCACCGGGCTCGCCGTGACACGCAGATGCCGTCCGCCCAGGATCGTATCGAGCGTGCGTGAGCCGGATAGTTCGACGCGATAGGCGGCGCGCGTTTCCTCGTCCTCGAAGTAGTCGGACAGGCGGCCGCCGAGCAATTGGTTGGCGTCGAAGCCAGGACGTTTGCGTGCAATTTCAGGCGCCATGCCGTGCCAGAGCGCCTGGCCCGTCTGATTGAGATAAACCAGTGCGTTGCGTTCGTCCGAAACCGTCACCGGGATGGTGACATTGTCCAGGGCATGACGGATACGCAGATTAGTGCGCGCCGCCTCCCGCTCGTTCTCGATGCTGTCTCGCAGCATGGCCCGCATCTGGTTGAGCCTGCGCGCGATTGCACCGAACTCATCATTGGTGTCGCAACGCACCTCCGAGGCCAGATCGCCGGCGGCGATGCGCTGCGCACCGTCCGAGATCGCCGTCGCGGCGCGCGAGACCGCGCCGCGAAGCGCAATGAACAGATACGCGACGACGATCAGGGCGGCGCCAACCAAACCGCAGACCGTCCACAGTCGGCGCTCCATGCCCTTGACGCGGTGGGCGATCGTCTCGTCGAGTTCCTCCATGCCGATGCCCCAAAGCCGGTGACCCGCCTCGACCAGGCGGGTTCCGCTTGCGAAAACGGTCTCGCCATCCAGTCCCGCGATCGTCCCGTTCACAAAATGGCGATCCAACATCTCGGAAAAAACCTTGGCGTGATGCTCCACCTCGTTGCGCTGATCCTGCAAGCGCGCGGCCGCGGCGGGATTCGCTTCGGTAATCTTGGCAAGCCCCGCGGCAAGCGCCTTGGCATGCCACCGCAGTAACGTCATGCGTCCCGCCAGTTGGATCCGTTCGTCGACGGAAACGGTCTGACGAACCGCGATCCCGGCGGCAAGACCACGGAGAATGGCGCTTATTTCCACCATGTTGGGGAGTTGGACAACCGCGGCATCCATCAGGTAGAAGGAATCGATGTCCGGATCGAGGGTGAGATTGGACTGATCGGCAACGCGCGACACATAGGCCAACATCGCTTCGAGCAATTCGCTGTGCGTCCGAAACGAATCCGCGGTCATCGCCGTTGCATGCGTTCCTTTGATCGTGTTCCAGCGTTCTTTCAGCGCATTCCAATCCGACGCGACGCCGAGTTCCAATCCTTGCGTCGCCATCAACGGCGCCGCCATCTCAAACGCGGCATCGGCCTTCGCCTGCGCGTCCGCCAGCGCCCCGCGCACCGAGTCGTCGCCACTGCCAAGACGGGCCATCAGTCCCCGGTGGCGCTGCACCTGAAGCATGACCTCGGGTACTGGACGCAGCAGCGCGACACCGTCGCGCTCAAGCGACGAGAAGCGAATCGTGTCGCGTTGAGCCTGGATGAACAGAACGGACAAGAGCGCGATCACGGCCAGGAAGGCTGCGCCCATCAGGGCAATTTTCCCGGACAGTCGCAAACGGGCCAGCAGATGTTCGGCGGGGCTGGTCAGGAACGATCCCACGGTCATGGCGGATAAACTCCATTTTGAACATCGTGTCATAGGGAAATCGCGTCTCTGTAAGGCGCGGCGCGAAAGACAAAATACCATACAAAAATTGGCAGTATGGGATCGGCGTTGCGCTCAAGACTTGCGGTTCGCTGTCATTCGTTCATGGCTCGCTCCTTCGGCTCCGCTCTTCATGCTGAGCGAGTGCTCCTGAACGAAGTCGAAGGGAGTCGGAGCAAGGGCAGGCCCTTCGACGGGCTCAGGGCTCACCATGAACGACTTAACTTAATGGCAGAGGATGCCAAAACCGGCGATGCCTCGCCTCAAAACTCCTCCCACTGATCGTCATTGCCCATGTCGACGGGGAGCGGCTTGACCGACGTTGTCGACGCGCGCCCCGGCCGGGCCATGGGGCGTCTGCTGGCGGTCGCCGGTACAGGTCGCACCAGCGCAACGCCTACCTGCCCACGGGATTCGGCATGGGCCGCGCCCTGCCCGGCTAACTTGAACATCGCCACCGCCTGGGACAGCGCGCGGGTCTGATCCTCCAGACTCTCGGCGGCAGCGGCGGCCTCTTCCACCAGCGCGGCGTTCTGCTGCGTGACCTCGTCCATCTGGGCGACTGCCTGGGTCACCTGTTCGATGCCGGTGCTCTGCTCGCGCGAGGCGTGGGTGATCTCGTCGACCAGGGTGACAACCTGCCGGAAACCGCTGACGATCTCGTCCATGGTGCCGCCGGCCTGGCCAGCGAGTTGCGCGCCGTTTTCGACCTTGGCGACCGAGTCGGTGATCAGCCCCTTGATCTCCTTGGCCGCTTGGGCGCTGCGTCCGGCCAGATTGCGGACCTCGGCGGCGACCACGGCAAAACCACGCCCCTGCTCGCCGGCGCGCGCCGCCTCGACTGCGGCGTTGAGCGCGAGGATGTTGGTCTGAAAGGCGATGCCGTCGATCACGCTGATGATGTCGGCGATCTTCTTGCTGGACTCCTGGATCGCGCCCATGGTGCCCACGACCTGGTGCACCATCTCGCCGCCGCGCGTGGCGACCGCGTTGGCGGTCTGCGCCAGTTGGTTGGCCTGATTGGCATTCTGGGCGTTCTGCCGAACCGTGGCGTTGAGCTGTTCCATGGAACTAGCGGTTTCTTCCAGACTGGCCGCTTGCTCCTCGGTGCGCCCCGAGAGGTCGGAATTGCCGGCGGCAATCTCGCTGGCGGCGCTGCCGATCGCCTCGGAGGCGTCCAGGATGCGACCGATGACTTCGCGCAAGTGATCCACCGTGGTGTTGGTGTCGTCCTTGAGTTGCCCGAAGGTGCCGGCGTAGTCGGCCGCGATGGTCTGGGTGAGGTCGCCCTGGGCGATGGCGTTGAGCACGCGCGCGACATCCGCCAGCCCGCCCGCGACAATCGCCATCAGGCGGTTGAGGCCCTCGGCGAGCGGCAGGAAGAAGCCGTCTTTACCCGCGAGCGCAATCCGCTGCGTGAAGTCGCCGTTGGCGGCGGCAGCGACAATGGCGGCGATTTCGTGCTCCACGGCCACTTCGGTTGTGCGATCGAGCCATTGGGTAACCCGGCCCTGATAGATTCCCTCGCGGTCGAGCACCGGGCTGGCGGTGACACGCAGTTGCCGACCGCCCACCGAGGTATCGATGACACAGGAACGGGATAATTCGCTGCGATAGGTCGCCTGTACTTCCGCGTCCTCGAAATAGTCGGCAAGATTGCTCCCGAAGAGTCGCGCGACCTCGAAGCCAGGCCGGCGGTGCGCGATCTGAGGCGCCATACCTTCCCACAGCGAACGCCCTGCCTGGTTGAGATAGACCAGTGCATTGCGATCGTTCGAGACCGAGACCGGAATGGTCACATGGTCGAGCCCGGAGCGGATGCGCAGATTCTCCTGCGCTATCCGCCGGGTTTCCTGGATGTCATAGTCCAGCCGGGCTTGAACCGACTTGACGGCCAGCAGCATCCCGCCCAGTTCGTCCTGATGAATGGCCTCGATGTGAGAGGAGTAATCGCCGTTGGAAATGGTTTCCAGATGGCCCAGGGTCATCTTCAATGGGCGCGTGATCTTGCGCACCAGCCAGAAACCGAGCATCACGCTGACCACGAGGGCCATCAGCGAGAACCCGATCGCCGCACGCTCGGCCTGGGCGGCTGATGCCATGAAGGTGTCCCGCTCGTTGCGAGCTTCCTGCCGGACCTGCTTGAGGCCATCCATGATCGGAACGCGATAACGGCGCCAGATGATGTTGTCCTCGGTGTTATAGAGCTGCTTGGCGCCCGCTAGATCCCCGGCATCCAGACGCGCGAGAACCCGCCTCTGGGATTCGACATGACGCTGACGTTCCTCGGTGATCGTCTCCAGCGGTTTGAGGGCCGCGGCGTCGCCGGCCGAGACGCGCCGCGCCGCCTCCAGCGCCTTGGCGAAGACGCCCCCCGATTTGTCGACGTTGTCGCGCGCCTGTTTATCCGTGGGTTCGATCAGGAGATAGCGCATGGCAGCGGCCATCTGCAGGCCGTAGCCATACATGTCGTTATAGGCCTCCTCCAGCACCTGGGTCTTCTCCGAGATCCGCCGCACCTGATCGGTCGCCTGACGCAAACCAAACAGCGAAACCCCAGCCGCCAAGATGAAAAGCAACGAAATCAGGACGAGACCGCTCGGCAACGCCCGAGTAATACGGATATCGTTAAAACGACTCACGACCCTGGACAACCAGGGATGCGCCGGCTTGCCTGCCCGCAGGCGCTCGTAGATGATCTCCGCCGCCGCGATCTGCTCGCGCGTGGGCTTGCGCCGTACCGAGATATAGCCGGTCATGGAGCCGTTTTCGCGCAACGGCGAGATATTGGCCTCGACCCAGTAGAAATCGCCATTCTTGCAGCGATTCTTGACCAGCCCGGTCCAGGGACGTCCGGCCTGGACGGTCTTCCAGAGATCCGCAAACGCCGCTGCCGGCATGTCGGGATGGCGGATCAGGTTGTGCGGCGCGCCGAGCAACTCCTCCTCGCTGAAACCGCTGATCTCCAGAAAGTCGCGATTGAAATGAGTGATCCGACCCTTCAGGTCGGTGCTGGAGACGATCAGTTGATCATCCCGCATCAGGTGTTCGGTATCGGTGACGGGCAGATTGGTGCGCATGGTCTCTGAGCCTTCTCGGTAGGGTCGTCCTGAACGGAGCGAGAGTGTTGCCTGCATCGCGAGCGCACTATGATATATCCATGCTACTTTCCATGGTTCAGGGATTGATCTTGAGCAGAGTGATCTTCGTCACAGGGGGCAAGGGGCAAGAAAGTTTATTCCTGGCCCCTACAACCGCCCTGGCAGAGCCAGCAGAAACCGCCCCGCATTGGCGAGTTGGCGGCGCAGCAGCATCCAGTTTTCCTTGCGGCGGCGCTCGTCCTGACAGCGCAACAGCCGCGCACGCTGCGCGCGTTCCATCTGGTCGAGCAGCGCGGCCCAGAGCGTATCCTCGACGTTGTAGACCCGTCCCTCGGCCAAACAGACCGGGATCACGCTGGCGATCGGCACTTCAAGATCGGTCGCGAGCGCGGTCACCGCGGCCTGGATGCTCATCGCCTTCAGGTTGCGCGTATCGGTGAGGTCATAGGGCGGCTGCCATTCGCGCAGGGGGCGCAGACGGTCGATGTGGGTGACCGCCACCAGCAGCGGCGGCGGGCGGCGTCCGACCCGCGCGGATTGCGCCGTGCGTAGCGCGTCCAGGGTCTGGCGCTCGGACTGCCGGTCGGGACGGTGCGCGGCACTGACCCAGAGGATCAGGTCGGCCGCGTTCGCCGCCTCGTGCAGACTCTTGTACGCGAGCCGTTCCACGCCGGGCGCGTCGAGGATCAGGGCGATCTCCAGCCCTTCGCGTTCTAGACGGTAGGGCGTCAGCGCCCGCGTGGTCTCGGGCGCCAGATCGGTGGCCGCGCGCAGTTGTCCGAAGAGTGCGTTGACGAGGCTCGACTTGCCGGCATTGGCGCGGCCCAGCACCAGAATCCGCAGCGGCTCGCCTGCTGGACCCTGAGCATCCTTGATCTCGGTCTCGGCGGCGACGGCCAAATCTTTGACCGAGCTTTCGGTCGCCCGACTCACGGGATCCTCGTCGGTCAACAACAGGCGTCCGCTGTAGAGGTCGATGGCGTAGCGTCCGACCTTGCGCACAGCTTCCTGCAACAGCCAGCGCGCGAGGTCTTTTTGCGCCATCGCATACCCGCGCCCGCGCAGATGAGTCCATGCCTCGTTCAGCACGGCGTTGGCCGGATTGATGACCCAGCGTCCGGCGCGATAGAGTCCGAGTAGCCGATCCGCGAAGGGCTTCCAGCGATAGGCGCGGACGAGCGACCCGACCGTGAGACGATGACTGTAGGGGATATTTTCGGTGATCGTGTCGCGCAGGTCGCGACTGGCCCGCTCGACGATCAGCAGCGCATGGGGCAGGGTCAGTTCCAGCAGCGGGCGGTCCACGTCGGGATGGTAATGGCCAGCGACCTTCTCCAGGGTCCGCTGGGCGAGCATTCCTAACTGCTGACCGTCACCTAGCGGCCAGTCGTCCGGTTCGAGGCTCCCGGCGAATGCCTCGACCAGCGCCCAGGCCGCGTCTGCGTCCGGGGGCCAGTCCGGGTTGGGCTGGGTTTGCCCGACCGCTACACCAACCTGCCCGCGTCGTCTCAGCCAAAACTGTACGCCATAGCCCGTCGCGCTGAAGACCACCAGCGCGGTGAGCCAGACCAGCAGCACGCCTTCCTGACGGAGCCAGAGCATCCCGAGCGGCAACAGCGCCACGAAGGGCACCGTCCAGAGCAACAGGGCCGCCAGCCACCAGCGATCGATCCGTTCGAAGAGTGCGTTCATGTTCGTCCCGCGCGGATTCTGTCCCGTAAAATTTCCGAACCTCTCGACAGTTGCTCGGCGAAGACCCGGCGCAATGCCCGCGCCTCGGTCGCCAGACCCCGATTCCGATGATCGAAATAGAAACCGGCTGCCTTGCCCAGCGCATAGGTCGTTGCCCCGCTGGCGCTCGCCCCCCAGACCGCGCCGACTGTCTGTCCGACGCCGGGCACGAGTTTGACCAGCGCCCGCCCCGCGACCCGCGCGCCATAAGCGACCCCGATGCCGGTCCCCAACAGACCCAGGAATTCAGCGATTGCCCGGCGATCCCACACCTGTTCATAGATGGCCGCCAGACTGTGCAGCAGTTTGGCCTGGATCGCCGGCACGCCGATCAGATCGACCACCGGCAAGGCGCCGATTCCGGCCGCCGTCAGCGCATAGCCGACGATGTGCGGATGCGCCGCCCGCGCATAGACATCGCGAACCGCGGCGTCGCCGAGCAGGAGCGTCCGCAGACGCAGCGTCGAGACCGTCTCGATCGCCTGCCACAGCGCCTCCAGACCATAGTCCGGAGGTTCGTAGCCATCCTCCGGCAAGGTCAAATCCACCGGCACCCAGGACACCGGCGCCGCACCCGGCAGCTTGCCCGCCAGATCCCGCTGAATCCGCAGGGCGCGGGCGAGATCGAGCGGAACCGACGCCGGCCAGGGCTCGCGCGCGAACGGATAGGGCCACGGATGGTCCACCCCGCCATTGGAGTCGAGGGGATAGGCCTCATGCAACCCGGTCTGGGCGACGATCAGCGGCCATTCGGGATGCCGCCGGCGCACCGCGCGCAGCACCTCGAAGACCGCCTCCTGATGGCTGTCGGTCGCCTTCATCACACTGAGCAGCAGATGCGCCCGGGACTCGCCGAAACGCAGATCCTCCGCCGGATCGTAGTCCACCTCGCCCAGCCCGCGAGTGTCGAGAAAGCGCACCACTGGCGCCTCGGTCGGGAAGTCATAGAGACGCAGGGTTGGGGTACAGGGCTGAAAACCGTTGCCGATCTCGGCCTGAGCGCTGCCCGTGAGCGCGCGAACGATCGATGTCTTGCCGGATTGGGTCTTGCCGATCAGCCAGATCACCGGCAGGGGATGGCGCAGACGGGCCTCGTCCAGCGCAAGCCGGAGCCTTGCGTCGTCCACGCGCGGATCCGCCAGCGCCTGACGCAGATCGCGCCAGCGATTCGGCCAGTTTTTCCCGTGGGAAGCGGACATGAAGCGGACCTCGAAGGAGTGCGGCATCCCGCCGATTGTATCGGGAGATGGACCATCGGCCAGCAATTGAGAATGAACAAACAAAACCCAGGGCGCGCGCGTCCATGGGGCTATGCGATAATCAACCCTTATTTTTATCGAGCCAAACTAAAAGAGAGGCCGCCGTCATGTCCAGGTTGCGCGTGTTGCGATCCCTGCCCCAAGCCCTTGCTGGAGACTGGCCCGGTGGCATGGTCCGGATACTCCTGACGGCAATGCTCCTGGGTCCACTGGTTCTGAGCGGCGGCGCCTGCGCTGCGCCCGAACGCAGCGAACCCGAGATCGTCTCGCGGACCTACTCTTCACCCGAGTCACGCAATCGAACCAGCATCGACGATCGCGATCCCTCGGAAATCCTGTCCATGGCGCGCGAACTGTACCGCCAAGACAGCCTATCCCATCGGAATCCCCCCGGACTTCATCTTCAGTCCGCCAGCGCGCTGGTGGTCGACGAGCGCGGCAATCGCATCTACGCCAAAAATGCGCAGCAGATCAAACCCATCGCCTCGGTCACGAAATTGATGACGGCCATGGTGGTGCTGGACGCCGGCGTCCCGCTGAGTACCCGGATCGGCATCATCGAGGACGACCGTGACCGTTTGCGCAACAGCAGTTCCCGACTCATGATCGGCAAGGCCAACCTGACGCGCGGCGAACTCCTGATGGTGGCCCTGATGTCCTCGGACAATCGCGCCGCCCACGCCCTGGGACGCACCACCTTCCGTGGCGGCACGCCGGCCTTCGTCAAGGCCATGAACCGCAAGGCAAAATCGCTCGGGATGTACGACACCTATTTTGCCGACTCCAGCGGACTCAACGGACAGAATCGTTCCTCTGCGGAGGATCTGGTCAAGATGGTCCGGGCGGCCGCCACCTATCCCTTTATTCGCAAGACCACCTCCACCGGCGAAATGACGCTCCATCCCTTCGCCGATGGCCGAGCGCTGCTGTACCGCAATACCAATTCGCTGGTCCGCAACCCCGACTGGAACGTGGAAATCAGTAAGACGGGCTTCATCAACGAGGCTGGCCGCTGTCTCGTCATGCAGACCCGCATCGCCGACCGGCGGCTCTATATCGTACTGCTGAACGGCTCGGGAAAACTCACCCCATTGGGCGATTCCAATCGGGTACGGGACTGGCTCCTGAACGGGCAAAAGACCGCCGCGAGGTAATTCGAAGTGTACGACGGCGAACGCTTCAACAGCATTTCGCATCTTGTCGGCGCCGTTCTAGCGCTGATCGGCGCGACCGTCCTGGTGACCCTCGCGAGCGCGGAAGGGAGCGCGCCGCGGATCGTCAGCTTCAGCATCTATGGGGTCACGCTGTTCCTGCTCTATCTCTTTTCGACCCTCTACCACAGCCTGCGCGGGCGCGCGAAACGGATCTTCCGCACGCTCGATCACCATGCCATCTATCTGCTGATCGCCGGCACCTATACCCCCTTCACCCTGCTGGCCCTGCAAGGCGCCACGGGCTGGTGGATGTTCGGCGCCGTCTGGGGCCTGGCGCTGATCGGCATCGTCCTGGATTCGCTGCCCCGCAAGGGTCCGCGGATCCTTGCGATTTTCATCTATGTCGGCATGGGCTGGCTGGTGCTCTTCGCCCTGGATCCGCTGATCGCCGCACTCCCCCCCGGCGGATTCTGGTGGCTGCTGGCGGGCGGACTCTTCTACACCGTCGGCATCGTCTTTTATGTCCTGGACGACCGCTACCCCTGGTGTCATGGCATCTGGCACCTATTCGTGTTAGCCGGCAGTATCAGTCATTACGTCACGATTCTCTTTTTTCTCTGATGTCGCCGAAGATGACAGAGCCAACCGATGCCGCAAGCCCCATCCTCGCGGCCATCGCCGATCTGCAGATGCGTCTGACCTATCAGGACGACGACATCAAGCAACTCAATCTCATCGTCACACGTCAGCAGGGAGAACTTTCGCGGCTCCAACAAGAGATGAATCAACTGCGCGCGCGCATCGCCGCCCTGCCAGACATGCACTCGGAGACCGCGCGGGCGGAACCGCCACCGCCTCATTATTAAACCGCGTCGACTCCGACGCTTGTTGGCTCGGGCGAGGCATGCCGAACGCAGTTTAACGGACTCTGTGGCATGCGGCGGAAGGATTGAGTATCTTGGATGTCACTGAATCGACCGCAGGCATTCCACCTCCTCATGGATACATTCACCGCCTTACAGAATCAACTCGCCGATGCCGACAGCCAGTTTCTGGACTGCAATGGGTTCCGGGTTCATTACAAACGCGCCGGAACCGGTCCGACACTGATCCTGCTGCTACATGGCAGTTTCCTGAGTCTGCGCTCCTGGAGACGAGTCATGGAACCGCTAGCCGAGCAGGCGACGGTGGTCGCGTTCGACCGCCCGGTTTTCGGCCTGACCTCACGCCCGCTCCCGCAAGACGGCGGCGGCGCACGTTATAGCGCGGAAGCGCAAAGCGATCTGGTCGCCGCGCTGATCGGACAACTGGGATTCGAGCGCGCGATCCTGATCGGTAACTCCACCGGCGGCACGATTGCGCTCCTGACTGCGCTGCGTCATCCCGCGAAGATCCAGGGTCTGGTGCTGGTCGGCGCCATGATCTACAGCGGCTATGCGACCAGCGAGGTGCCTGGCCCTATGCTGGCCGTCATGAAGGCAGCGCGGCCGATGTTTTCGCGTCTGATGAAATTCATGATCGGCAAGCTCTATGACAAGGCACTGCGCAAATTCTGGTTCCGACAGGAGCGTTTTTCGGACGAGGAACTGGCCGCCTATAAAGCCGAGTTCATGATTGGACACTGGGACCAGGCCTTCTTCGAGTTGTTTCTGGCCACACGGCATCTCGGACTGGAGGCACGCCTGCCATTCTTGGCTGTCCCTTCCCTCGTGGTGACCGGCGAACATGATCGGGCGGTTAAGCCCGAAGAAAGCCGGCGCTTGGCAGCAGAATTGCCCGAGGCTACGCTTGAGATGATTCCCCAATGCGGCCATCTTCCACAAGAAGAGTCCCCAGAAGCATTCGTTGCCATCGTGACGGAGTTTCTAAAGCGGTTTACTGTCAACTAAACCGCCTCCAGGACGACAAGCAATCTGCGGCTCCTGAGAAAACTCGCTCTCTCATCACAGCGAGTTCCGATGTGCAAGATTCCAAATAAAATGATAAGCGATGTCATCCGCCGTCTCCCCACGATAGGAGTTCACCGGAATACGGCGAAGATAAAAAGGGTCGGAGTTAATTGAATTCACGCCCCCATGGCAGGAGAGACAGCAGCGAAATCCAGCCTCTTTTACAATTGCTCGATTGTCACTGCTCAGGTTGTTCCTGCCCCCATAAGGATAGGCGAAGAGGTCGATGTCTATCCCGAGTTCGGTTTGTAATCGCTGACGAGCCTGGGTAACTTCATCAAGAGCGGATGCCGATGAAATTTGTCCGAGGTCTGCGTGCGTGACAGTATGACAGCCAATCTCAAAGCCCCGTGTGCGCAGTGATCGAACCTGATTCCAATCCATCCAACCTGGAGTTTTAGGCAAGGCCTCATCCCACCAAGCGACATCATTGGTTCCGATAAATCCAGAAGCGACAAAAAAGGTTGCCGGAAGCCCGAAACGCTCAAGGATGGGGGCCGCATTTTCGAAGTTATCGCGATAACCATCGTCAAATGTAATCGAGAGCGTCCCACCCGATGACTTGCGGCCAAGCTCATCAAGTTGCTGGGACAGAGGAACAACTCGAAACGCATGCGCAAAAAATTTGCAATAATCAGCGAACGCTTCGATTCCACAGGTTAGTTGATCGGGATATTCGAGATTATCCACGCGGTGAAATGCAGCAATCCAAACGTGATTCGAGGTTACGATTCGCTTTATGGGTACGCCTAGTAATACCCTACCAATCATCCGCTTAATCTGATGAGTGGCTCGATTGTTTTTTTTACTCTTCTTGTCGCCTGAGTTTGTATTCATTTTAGTTTGATTCACCCTGACGCAATGCCTGTTTCTCATGCAAATGATGTAATGTCTATTTAGACTGCTATCATTATATAAAAATTAGCCTATTCTATCTGTTAGATGTTGCGACCTTAAATACAAGAAGGATTTTAAAATGTACGAATCTTTTTTTGACCTTCGCGAAAAACCTTTCTCGCTTCTGCCAGATCCTAGTTTTTTGTTTATGAGCGATCAGCATCAGCAGGCGCTGACACTGCTTGAGTACGGACTATTAAACCAAGCCGGCTTCATCATTCTCACTGGTGAAATCGGTTCGGGCAAAACCACGCTGATGCGCTACTTGTTGACGAAGCTCGACGCCAGCTACACCGTAGGGCTGATTTCAAACACCCATCAATCGCTTGGCGACCTAATGGATTGGGTTTGTATGGCACTCGATATTCATATGAGTAATGCAACAAAGCTCGAAAAATATCAGGCGCTAGTCGACTTTATTATCGACAAGTATGCAAAAGGCAAACGCGTACTTCTGATCGTTGATGAAGCTCAGAATCTCGGTATCGAGACGCTTGAAGAACTGCGTTTACTATCGAATATCAATTCTGACAAAGATCTTGTCCTGCAATTGATGCTGCTAGGTCAACCACAATTACGCGATCTTCTTCGTCATCCCGATCTCGAACAGTTCGCTCAGAGAGTTGCTTCTTCATACCACCTCGGACGAATTGGTTCAAAGGAAACAGAAAGCTATATCCGACACCGCATCTTAATCGCAGGCGGAACACACGAGATATTTAGTCACGATGCCTGCGAAGCCATTCATCACTACAGCAAAGGCATACCAAGGGTTATCAATCTTATTTGCGATACAGCCCTTGTTTACGCATATGGATCCGGCGAGGAATTTATTACAAGTCAATCAATTGATGAACTTATTCGGATTCATATGCCGAACCTCATCATCAAGATCGACAACAAACGAAGCGATCATAAAAAGCCCGAAATAGACAAGCCTACGATCGGCAGCGCGGCAGCAACGTCGATAGATGCGAACTCTAACGCGGTCGCGATTACACCATCGGTTGCCAGTCATGCTTCCAGTGATAGAAACCCTGCACACGATCAGAATACACAGATGGAAACGCCCGAGCGTTCAACCTCTGATCATGCGTCAAAAGAAAGCGAAAAGGAATCGAACCCACCATTAATCCTGGGGATAGCACCGCCCGCCCCTCTCATTCCTACCCGGAAAAGCCTTAGTACCTCTACGCAGGATCCAATACCAATTGGAATACCGCCTCAAGAAAAAGCGGTGGCATCACTATCCGGCATTCATGGCGGCATCGTATCTTTGAATCGAAAACAGAGCGCCATAAATGCGAAATTTCCGCAGCAGCGAGACCACGAATCACAATCGGCATCTTACAAGAAATTTCTGGAAACTGATCGGCGTACTCAGCAACCAACCAATTCATCGTCTAACCGACTGCTACCGATCATGAGTGTAATTTTAACGGTGACTTCCCTCGGATTCGCAGCAATCTGGTTCGGCGATTCGCCGATTAACGAAAATATTAGAATAAGAATTTCCACTTTGTTAAAGCCGTACATTGAAAGCACAACAGAGACTACGAATATTACTCAAAATATTAAAAATCCAACAATCGAAGCAGACTCTACTGCACGCAACGATATCGACCGCAAGCAAACGTATTTGGAATCTCCTTCCATGATAATGACCAAACAACAATATACGCTTGGGACGCTATCAACTTCGGAATTGAAGACTCAACAAGACTTATCGACGCATTCCGCAACCGAGAATCAGGGAAAAATATCTCCCGATCTCTTGACTAAAAATGAGCTCAATGAAACCTTGCCGATAGACAATCTGGAAAACCAATTGCGTCAGTTAGCTGAATCGGTTCAGAGACATGCTCCGGAACATCTATCCGCCAACTTAGGCAGTCTTGTCCAATTCCAAGACGGAAGCACCCAGCTAGAACCAGCAGCTAAAAAAACGCTTTCCCAGATCGCAAACATCCTAAAGAATTTTCATAAAATACAGGTAAAAATCATTGCTCACACAGACAGTTCTGGAAGCATTGCGCTGAATCAGTCAATATCTGGCAAGCGTGCAAAAGCCGTTGCTGATTACTTTTCGGAACTCGGAATCCCAATCGAACAGTTGGAATACGAGGGTCGGGGAAAAAGTGAAATGAAAGTTGAACCTAATCAAGAAAGCAGCATAGGAACATGGGTAAATCGGCGTATAGAAATCGAACTCATAGATAAAAGCAAGATCAGGTAACTTCGTCATGGATTTAAGATGCATGAAAAGATACGAATAACCTAAAACGCTTCATCTTGTATCAGTATCACTACAGCACACGGGCGTAGATCTGCCAGCGGCAACGCGCCTGAGTAGATCAGCTATTGCTGTTACCATTTGATCCTCACGAAACTGACTGACGACGAGCTTTCGTCCATTTTTACCCATCTCCTGTAAAAAAGACTGATCAAACGCGAGAGCGTTAATTTTGCTGGCTAGATTTTCAATATCTCCTAACCGAAATAAGCTTCCTGTTTTTCCCTCGATGACCGCCTCAGACATTCCTCCTATATTAGATGCTAATACAGGAGTCTCCATGGCAAGTGCCTCCAGCATAGCCATGGAAAAAGTCTCTACAGCAGTAGAAGGCAATATCAATAAATCGGTGCCGGCCAATACAGGTCGCACATCGGTTATTTCACCCATAAAACGAAATTGATCTCCGATGCCATAGGCATGTACTTGATCTTGGATTTTGTCTCTAGTTTGTCCATCGCCGGCAAAAACAATAAAGATATTCGTATTCCCGATTAATGCATAGGCATCGACAAGAAGGTGCTGACCCTTTTCGGGGCGAAAACCGGCTATACAAGTGAGGACAGTTGCATAAGAGGGAATCCCATACCTTTGTCTGAATAATCGTCCGTCATCAGTGAATGCATTAGGTTCGAAACAATCAGTGTCGACACCATTGTAAATTACATCAGAGATACTCTCTAAAAAATGATATCTTTCACGCCAATATTCCATTTGCTGCTTACAAACGAATACTATTGAGTCACACCGACGAAGTATCCATTGATAAACAATCCTATTTTGCAACTCCTCTTTTAAACCACGACTGATAGTTGTATGTATTGCAACAATTACTGGGGGCTTACGTACTGAAAGCTTGCTCGCCAGCCACCCCCAAAAAGCAGAAAATGGTGAACTGCAATGTAGAACATCAATGTTTTCGACATTGATAACACGCGATATCATTAAGACGAGATTCCAATCAAACCACCTCCGAGTACGCAAGACATGATGAAATCTCACATAATCCCGATTTAGCCGGTCTATCAGATCTAATTCCTTTTCAAAAACCAAGAGATGCTTCTCGAATTGGTTTACATCGAGTCGGTTAACAAGATTAACGACCTGAGTTTCTGCACCGGCACGACGTAGAGATGGCACGATAAAAAGAACTTTAATCGGCATCTGCGAGGTCATTTTAATATCTAATGGAATTAATTTTGATTAAACTTAATGAGTGATTAATTCAGGGATATGATCGTTAGTCTCGCTAGGCACCAAAAAATTCTTACTCGCCAACGCAACAAGCGCGCCCCAAATCATAAAGATGAAATGTTGATACTCAGTCGACTCCGACCTAAGAAACTCGACCTTAATTTGATCGATTAGAAATACAGTCATCACGATAATCGCAAGTCTAGCGAAACCGTCCTCAACTAGACTACCCCTAGGGGTTCTACTCATCCCCTCGTGGAAACTCCAGGCGATACGCATTAAAAAAGCCAAGTATGCGATTAATCCAATAAAGCCTAGCGTATAGGCGAGGAAAAGATAAAGATTGTGAGGCCACATGACAGGCTTAGGTGCACCTGGTTGTAAGTAGGTTTTATCCGAGAGTTTTAATTGTGGTCCATGACCAACAATAGGCTTTTTCTGTATATTTTCTAAAGTTTGTGGCCATGCTTTACTTCGCGAATCTGGAACGCCTTCCTCAATTTTCGTTTGCGCCAAGCGATCAAACAACTTATTAAAATCGGTATAATTAATGATTACAATAGATGAAAGAGCAAACGCAACCCCGGCTCCACCAAGACTTAAAAGCACACCACGACCGCCCATCTCTTTCCGAAACAAGAAAAGAAACAATATACTACCGCAAACTAAAGTAAATATACCCCCTCTATTACCAGTCGCGATCATCATTGAAAAATTTCCCATGATCATAAAAAATAACATCAGCCTAAGAAGCGGACTGAATTTCAGCGTCCATAGCGCATACCCCGTTATAAATACCGCGATTACCATATATTCGGCAGTTAACCCAACAGTTCCAAACGGGCCACTGAGACGTCCATCTTCCCGCGCAGGGCGCAAACCTATCTCACCACTAACCAATGGAGAGTTTTCATCAAGCCCCACAACGAGTTGCGCAACGCTATAAAGCAATACCAAGCCATTCGTAATCAGGAACAGGTATAGAAAATGTCGAACATCCATGTTTTTCCGAAAATAATTATACACAATATAAAAAATCAAAAAATCCGATCCTATTAAAAAAAGATAAAACAAATGATCTTTTAATGTTATCGACGATACCTGACTAAGTGAAAGCGCATACGCAAAAAATATAAATCCGACATATCCTATGAATGGAAATTCTCGAAACTGATTACGCAAAACCCAGACAAACGCTACCAAATAAATCAAATAAATTGTAAGCGAACCATACCTTGAACCAATAATCTGGAATGGTATGATTAATATCAATGTAACGACTACAAACTTGGCAGGCAAAAAATAAATAAATATAAAAGACAATACAGCAATGACCGCTGCTGCATTCATTTGAATCCACTGCGCAGAAGACAGATCCATGCTTTTATTTTTTGAGATTCGGAAATCAGCGTAGCGATAGAGAATTAGTAGTCATAACAAATTCCCCCTTCATTCGACTTCGTAAGCACGGTTCCGAGTATCGGTTTATCCTTGAGCATCTCGTATGTTCTACGTATATCTTCTGCTGTCGTTCGACCTTCCTCAATAACGAGGAGCACTGTGTCCCAGTATTGCGAAAAAGCAACAACATCATCAACCGGAAGTACTGGCGGCATATCAAGAACCAGAATCCCCTCGGCATACCTTCGCCTGAGATCGCTCATCAAATTCAGCATCTTTGGAAGTAATAGCGCTTCGGAAGAATGCGAAAAAGCTTCTCGACCTGGAAGAACCAATAAGCCTTCAATATTAGGACTGAAGATAATATCTGTTATTGGCACATCACCGACCAGATAATCGCTAATACCCGGAATAGGGTCATCAGTGAAACACGTCCGAATCGATGGATGTCGCAGATCCAAATCCACTAATAACACAGACTGGTGCGCTTGTCTGGCGAGATTGATTGCCAAATTGATTGCCGTTACAGTCTTTCCGTTGCCTGAATTAGGACTCGTCACCAGCAAGGTTGA
Organism: Thiocystis minor; assembly: GCF_016653465.1. Classification (GTDB taxonomy): domain Bacteria; phylum Pseudomonadota; class Gammaproteobacteria; order Chromatiales; family Chromatiaceae; genus Chromatium; species Chromatium minus. The sequence goes on from NZ_NHSQ01000110.1 coordinate 60,979, forward strand.
CCAGCCGCTAGTCTTCATTTTTTGCAAAACCTGAGTGCGCAACATTTTAAAGGCACCTTCCACATTGCCATTCCCCCCACCCTCAAGGAATATGCGGTGGGCTTCAAGCCGAGCGCTTTCGACTGCAATATTCTTATGCTTCAATAATGATGAATTGATAGAACCGGTATTCGGCTCTATCATGGTCGCAGGTTGGCTCTTCGAGCTATATGGTTCAAGCGAAAAACGGGCTTCGCGCGCTTTTTCCAGTGCTTTCTTTATACGATCCATGAATACAAACCCTAGTTATGAAATGGATAATATTTTTTATCAGGCTACCACAGGGGAAATAGAAATATATGCATAAATAGCAATCCTAGAATCGCGGTGCCAGCCAGAACAATAATGAATTGCTTGCGTTTCTGACCATGATGCTCACGATCCGCGGCCGTCTCAATAAAAGGAATGACTGCAAGAGGCGCAGTACCAGTAAGAGTTTCTAATCGACGGCTTCCGTAAATTCCTTTATCAAATGCTTCACGTAGTGTCATATTTCCGATCCCTGCCCCAAAAGCCAAAACCATGCCAAGAAAGATCATTGCAGGCCGATTTGGCTTGAAAGGTTCACTCGAAACAACAGGTGCTTCAATCAGCGTAAATCGCTCCCCCTTACTTTCTGTTTCCAATGCTTCAGCGAGTTTTGCCTCGCTTAATTTTGTTTTAATATCTCGATATCTAGCCAAGGCAGACTCATAATCGCGCGTTATTGAAAGATATTCTCGTTCAATCGATGGCGATGCAGCTATTCTTCTTTCATACAAGGCAATTTGTTCGAGCAACTCAGCACGTGTTTTTTTTCGTGAGTTAAGCTCTGCCTCGTTCGCCGTGAGTCTCGTTCGAATCTGTATATAAATTGGATTGTCTGCATCTTTGATCAAAGCTGATCCTAATGAGCCGGCATCGTCACGTGAGCCATTTGAACGCAGCACATCCTGCCGCAGCGCGCGAATTTCACGGTCTAATTTTTTTAAATCTGGATGTTCCGCGGAATACCGCGAGGAAAGTGCAAGATATTTTGACTCTAGCGCAGCTAGCTGTTCACTTGCTGTCAAGATACGTTCGCCGCTTGCCGAGACTTGTCTGCTGTATGGATCCGTTCGAGCCAATTCTCCTTGCAGAAGAATAGAACTCTCCGTCAATGAAACGATCGATTGCTCTACTTCACGAAGTCTTTCTTTGGTTCGCTGCAAAGACTCCTGGTTGAAATCCATCATCTCAGGGAGACTATCTCCAGAATTCGCTTTAAATGCAGCCAACTTCTCTTCAAGATTTCCAATCTCATCGGCCAGTCTTGTAGCTTCCTGCTGAACGAAAAGTTTTGCGTCTTGAGTAACCTTCTGACGGATCTTCTGATTTTCCTCAAGGTAAAGGGCAATAAGATCGGAAGCAACAGACTGTGCAATCTGAGGGGACTCGGCATCAAACGAAATAGTAAAAGCGATCGTTGCTTCTGCTGCACGACCAGTTCGAGAATCGACGACTTTCGAACTAATAAGCTCCATGTTGACTGCGTTTTTCATGAGCGTTAATGCCGCAGAGTCCCCCTGTTCCCGGCGTACTTGCTCATAAAGTTTATGCTTATCCATAATCTGGATCAGGTTTGATCCCGTCATTACGCGTTGCTGTACTAAGGAGATTCGATTGTCCGCGTAACTGGTGATGTTCGAGCTGACCAGATCAGTCGGGATTTCCTGCTGCTCAATTAATATTTTACCTGTTGATCGATAAACAGGAGGCAGGGTGTATGCAAACCCAACGCTAAAAACCAAGAATAAAAAAAAGGGAATAAAAAAATACCACTTGCGTCGCTTAAGCATTGCAAATATTTCACTGCGGGACTTTGATTGCTCGTCCATTACATGCACCATTTAGTTTATATTTTCAACTGTATCCAACACTATCGATTAGTGATAGAGGGACACAAGGGAAAAGTCTCATACAAGAATGGCGGTTTGGATTATTTTCGTCCCCAATCATACCCGTAGCCGAAATACACTGCATTCGAATCCGCAATTCCATTCACGACATCGCGATCCTGCCAGCGATATTGATAGCTTAAATCCAACCAGGATGATTCACTTAACTTCCATCGTAATGCTGGAGACAAAAATAAATAATCTCGATTGTTTACATTGACTTCACCGCCTGGATTCCTGTTACGAACACCTCGCGCGGTGAGACTTGAGGTAAGTCGCTCGGTAATCGGGCTGGAGACGCTTACTGTAGCCCTCGTTGTATCTAACAACGAACCTCGACCACTTGGTAACAGGGATCGTTCCACAGAGACCCGAAGTGATCCACCACGTTCGTAGCGCCGATCAAGGTCGACCTGAAGCAGCGGACCACTACTGCTCTCATCTTCAGTACCGCTTTGTCCTGTTCCATTACTTCTTATTTCGGCGAAACGTGCACCTCCAAGTGCACTCAGCATTGTGCGCTCTGATAATTGGAATCGGATACCTGCTTGGATTCCATAGCTATCAGAACTTTCGCTTACCTCTTCCGATTCATATTTCTCATAGCTCATTTGGCCAAGTAAATGACTCCGTTCGCTCAGATCATACTCTGTGTTGAGACCAAGTCGTGAATTTTGGAAATTCGAGAGCAGTATGTTCTCAGCATCCTCGTAGGAGACATCCTGGAACGTATAGATTGCATCTACCCTTGCGCGCTCAGAAAGGTCGTACCCCAATGAAGGTGTGACTTCGATACTGCTACGCCGCTTATTCGCTTGCACTAAGCCGGTGGTATCTGCCTCATCTTCGCTTGTCAGCGTAGAGTCATAGCGAAATCTGGATCCCAAACCGAACCTCACTCGACTCATACGGTAACCATAGACAAGATCGAGCGCACCATCCGTTGTGTTAAGCTCACTGCTCCCGTCGTAATACCTTGAATCAACCGTTGCTCTTAATTCTAGGTTGCTCTTCTCGGTTCGTTTTGCTAAAGATCCATAGATCACAGCTAATCCACCAAGTGAAGCCTCTGGATCATCCACGCTTAGGCGGACATTATCATCGTAGAATAGATTCAGACGAGCGCCAGGCTCAAATGTCCAAGGATGTTGAAGGATGTCGTCGCTGATAGCGGGGGAATTGACCGCCATCACACCAAGCACCAAAAAGGCTGAGGCGCCTGGATGAGACCGGATAAAGGCATTCTTTGTAGAATTCATGTCCATTGCAAATTAAGGCACAACGACAACATCACCGGGTTGGAGCCTGATATTTTGTGACAGCCCTTCGCCACGAATAGCCTGCTTGTAATCGAAAGGAAATGACTGCTCCTTACCATCGATTTGCCGTAGAATTCTAATCTTTTTTTCTTTCGCGAATGGCGATAACCCACCTGCGATGGAGATTGCCTGCATCACAGTTAAATCACGCGAAATAATTGGGAAATCGCCTGGCTTATTGACGCGCCCAACCACATAGACACGATTTCCCGGAATCTCCTGAAGCGTGACCGTGACGACAGGATCTGGTATATATCGCGTCAACTTAGACTTAAGGCTTTTCCCTAACTCATCGACGGTCAAACCTTCAGCCTTCAAATCGCCAGCAAGGGGAAACGATATCCCTCCATCCGGCCGTACAAGCACCAATTGCTCAAGGCCAGGTTCCTGCCAAACCGATACATTAACGATATCGCCGGCGCGAAGTTTGTATCCGGCATCGACAGCGCTTACTTCCGCAGCTTGCAGATCTGTTATTGCCATGCCTGTTAGCATGGCCAAAAAGGCAAACCTGATTCCCGTTTTCTTATAAGTGGCTAACACAGATACCCCCCGCAATTCCTGAGTTTTTGCTTTGATGCGCTTGCATGCAAGTTAGATGATTTGCTTGCCCGCACGATAAAACGCATTGACCGACATTCCTTCTGAAGCACAAAATATTTGCGTTCAGTTAGGCCATTTATAGTTCTAAAAATCTTTAAAACAGTCAACTCCTGTTCTTTGTAGATTCAAGATAGCGCAGATATAGCGGTTTGACTCTCTGTTTTAGCCTCTCTATGAGAAAGGCAACCCCGCCCTTCACTGTTGGCTTGTACAGATAGTGATCAAATACGGCCTGTTTAGAGGGATCCCAGTCATCGTTCCAGCGAGCCCCGGTTACAAAACTGATTCGTCTTATCGTAGGATGCCCAGAATATTCGCGCAAGGCCCAATCCAGCAGCAGAACTCCAGGGCTTTGCGCACTAAAAGTACTATCATAGCCAATTTTTAATAGATTGTAAGTGGTGCCAGAAATAATCGCGAACTGGGCAGCAATGGGCCTCCCATTGAGAGTCAAGACATCAATCGCACATTGACCTGTCACCCCGAACCTAGCGAGTAACTCTTCGTAAAATCTTCGTCGCTCATCGTCATATCGAAGCGCGGTTCCAGCATGGCCTTTCCAGCTTGAAGCTTCTATATTTACAAAGTCGTCAAATGCGGATTTCAAATCTGCGAGGTTGCGAGCAGATGTGAATTTGACAGTGCCTAATTGCTGCAGATTTTTTAATTTTCTTCGGTTGTTACGTCGGTACTTCGCCGTAAGACCGGAAGTTGATTCATCGTAGCTATTTTTACATCGAATATATTTACTGTCATGATGGTAAACACTAACGCACCATGCAGGACTGCGAAAATGCATTGAATATGCGATCGCACTGTCTTCCGCCACGTTTTGCAGGAGCATGAGATCGAAGGATCTCGGGCTAGTCGCTCGCAGGAAATCAGTAACCAAATCCAATAAAACCTGATTCTGCGGCTTCTGAGCAAATACAAAATCACTTAACCCCATATCGTTATTCGACCAGAATACGCGCCAAACGCCCAGATTCAGACCGAACCTTTTTTGCTTCAAATACTCGAGGGGGAAAACGCCAACTGGTGCATTTTTATTTGTGATTAATATGGCGACAAAATTTTCCGACGCACTTGGATCGCTCTTGAGGAATGAGCCTAACCAATCTGGCGACTGAATAAAGGACGCATCATCGATGCCAGCCACAATTTCACGCCACGCATCAAACAGGGAAGCAAGATCGTCCGTACCTTTGTAAAGGGTGAGTTTGTAGTCAGTCTGCGAAGAGGGGCTGATGCCCAGGACAAACATAGGTTTTGACAATGAAGATCCCTCTACGGAAAGTAAATTATTGAACGCTCTCTAGAGATTCAAGTCGACGGACGATTATTAGGCAAGGGACTATAGGCATCGTAGTTCGTCACGCCAGTCATTTTCAGTATCTCGTCGACTTCACGCAAATCCTGTGGAGCAATTCGATCAAGCCATTTACTGTGTAAATTTACGGGCAACGACGTGTTCCGCCAATCCGGCGACGCCTGCTGCGACGGACTTAAAATTAATCTCCTGTCCCATTCGACATGCTGCAAATCAAAAAACCGAGTCATCCGATCCCACTCTGGAACACCTGTCTCTACAAGATGTTCATAATAGACGACCAGGTAGCCATTATTTTCTGAATCGGAGAGCGGTAATTGGTTCTCGATACACCATATCAATGTGTGTGCCTGAGCTTTCGTAAGATCCTGACTCAACAACTCAGTATATTGTCCATTATTTAAATGACGCAGGTTCTCATCGTTTCGATATGTGCTTAATATTCTGGACGGATCCCATGATACCCCCCCTAGACGCAGCTTCGACTCCACCACGGCACCTGGATGCCTTACGAGCAACAACACTTTCGCGTTAAACCTACTCACCAACCAGCCCAGCAATAAATTTGCCCGAATACACTTTACAATAACGTGGTTTCTTGACCGCCAAGTTCGACAAGTTCTATATTGAGCGATGGCGCGCTGCCACTCTCTAAACAACTTTTTGAACGCATCCACTCGATCGAGCGTAGAAAGCCTAGGAAATATATCGCACGGCGGCACACGAAAATCTGTCCACAAGCTCGACAGATCTCCCGAAAAAATGCGGAGAAAAAATTCCTCCATTCCTGGGATATCGGAATCCCGAGGCACGTACTTCCAAGCATAGTGTCTCGCCGCCTTCACCGCGCCGGGATGCAGTGGCTCGAAGATCGGCCGCAACTCATAAGTGGTTGCGAGAACGTCAAGCACCCATGTAGTACCGCTGCGACTCGACCCGGCAATCAGAAGCGGTGGACCGAAAGGAAGACTTCCATTGACAAGCTTGGACATCGCAACGTCATCCTCTTCGGCTCACTAAAATTGACTCGTGATCTGGCCTCGGATATCCGAAAAAGTCTAGCACACTTGCACTTTTCTTCATTGGGAGAGTCCCGATGACGTTGATGATGCTCGCGGAAATTCCGTCCGGAAGCAATGTCTCAAAATAGCCCATTAGACGATCCAGAATCGTTGAAATTCCAACTGCGTTAGCAATGAGTTTAGGGACCAGCAGATGTCGAATCTCGACCAACTAACCGCTCTTTTACAAGATAAACCAAGCGTTGACCTGGCTGTTAAATTGCGTGGAGCAACCGCCGATGCGCATGCCGCGATCGAACGATTGCCAATCATGCTCCGCCTGACCTCTCGGGAGGTAACCCAAGACGACTACAGGCGCTATCTCCATGTCATCTCTGGCATCTATATCGTCGTGGAAACGGCTTTGTTCAAGGGTCTTGACGATGCCCTGCGCGAGCATTTAGGGGTGCGTCCTAAGTTGCCCATGTTGCTTCGCGACCTGGAAGAACAAGCCGGCCAGGCGCCTGCAATGATCGCCGAACGGGATCCGCGGTACTTCGAGACTCGCGGCACCAGTGCCATCGTTGGCGGTCTCTATGTCTTGGAAGGTGCGACCCTGGGCGGACGGACGATTGCCAGACACTTGCGTCGAATCCTGGGAGCCAAACTTGGTTCTGCATCCTTTCTGGACTTCCATGGCGAGCAAACGTCCACGCACTGGAAGCGTTTTTCCACCGCGCTGGAGACTTTCAGCACCGATGGGACACTGCTGCCGGACGAGGTGATCGCTGGCGCACTCGTTACCTTCGATACCATTTACCGCTGGCTGGAACAAGCGGATTCCACGCACCGAAACATCTGAGGGATAGACCTTCTATCAAAGCTGTTTTAGCGCATCGTCAGAGAGAACGAAACGACCATGAACACCAAAGAGACCGATGCTCCAGATGCGCTGCTGAATCCGGCAGAGGCGCGCATCATTGGTTGCCTGATGGAGAAACAACGCACAACGCCGGATCAGTATCCACTGACACTGAACAGCCTGGTGAGCGCCTGCAACCAGAAAAGCGCCCGTCATCCCGTGATGAATCTGACTCCGGGCGAAGTCGGGCATGCCGTCAACCGGTTACGCGATCGAGGTCTGATCCATGCCAGCCTCTCGGGGCGTTCAGAACGCTTCGATCATAAGATGGTCGGAACCTTCTTCCTCAGTCGCCAGGAACAGGCATTACTGTGTATTCTGATACTGCGTGGACCGCAAACGCTCGGCGAATTGCGCACCAACACGGCACGCATGGCTGATTTCGCGGACTTGGATCAGGTCTCGGCAATCCTGCAGGGCATGGCAGCGCGAGACCATGCGCTCGTCGTCGAATTGCCGAGATCGCCCGGCAAGCGCGAGGAACGCTACGCGCATCTGCTGTGCGGTCAGCCACAGGCAGAGGAATTCGCCAGCGTTGAACCAAGAACGGAATCGCCGGCGGTCCTTGCGGCTCAAGACAGCCGGATCGAAGCGCTTGAGGAAGAAGTCGCATCCCTGCGCGCAGATCTGAGTCGGCTCTGGAAACTCACTGGGCTAGCCGATCAAAGCGGCGATTGATAGCAACGCGAAAATCAACAAACGTTGCGACTGATGCGCTTTAAGTCATTTTTGGTTAAATTTCGGCCAGATCGCCTTTTTCCTGCAACCATCCGCGGCGGTCGGCGGCGCGCTTTTTGGCCAGCAGCATGTCGAGTAGATTGTCGCTGTCGTCATCGGCTTCAATCGTGAGTTGCACCAGGCGTCGGGTATCCGGATGGATGGTGGTTTCGCGCAGTTGGGACGGATTCATCTCGCCCAACCCCTTGAAGCGCTGGACATTGACCTTGCCTTTGACCTTCTCGGCCGCGATACGGTCGAGCACTCCACGTTTTTCGTCGTCGTCCAGGGCATAGTACACCTGCTTGCCCACGTCGATCCTGTACAGCGGCGGCATCGCGACATAGACATGCCCCTCGGCCACCAGGCGCCGGAAATGACGCAGAAACAGCGCACACAACAGAGTTGCGATATGGGCGCCGTCAGAATCCGCGTCGGCCAGGATGCAGACCTTGCCGAAGCGCAGCCGCCCGAGATCGTCGCTGCCCGGATCGACGCCGATGGCGACCGCGATATCGTGGACTTCCTGCGAGCCCAGTACCTCGTTGGCATCGACCTCCCAGGTGTTCAGGATCTTGCCCCGCAGCGGCAGGATCGCCTGAAACTCGCGGTCGCGCGCCTGCTTGGCCGAACCGCCGGCCGAATCGCCCTCGACCAGAAAGAGTTCGCCGCGCTCGGGATCGGTCGCGGTGCAATCCGCCAGCTTGCCGGGCAGGGCCGGCCCCTGGGTGATCTTCTTGCGGGTCACGGTGCGCCCGGCGCGCAACCGCGTCTGGGCCGCGCCGATAGCCAGTTCGGCGATCCGCTCCCCCTCCCCCACATGCTGATTCAGCCAGAGACTGAAGGCATCCTTGACCACGCCGGAGACGAAGGCCGCGCACTCGCGCGAGGACAGCCGCTCCTTGGTCTGACCGGAAAACTGCGGTTCGATCAGCTTCACCGACAGGATATAGCTGACACGTCCCCACACATCCTCCGGCGCCAGTTTGACCCCGCGCGGCAGCAGGTTGCGGAACTCGCAGAACTCACGCACCGCCTCGGTCAGCCCACTGCGCAGACCGTTGACATGGGTGCCGCCCTGCACGGTCGGGATTAGATTGACATAGCTCTCGGCAATCGGTTCGCCGGCGCCTGGCAGCCAGGCCAATGCCCAACTCGCCGCTTCGTTCGTGCCCGCCAGATCGCCGACAAAGGGTTCGGCGGGGATCGTCTCGGCCCCATTCAGCTCCTGCGTCAGATAATCCCTGAGACCGTCGCGGTAACACCAGACCTGCTCCTCCCCGCTCGCCGCATCGAGAAAGCGCACCTCCAGCCCCGGACACAACACCGCCTTGGCCCGCAGCAGATGGACTAGCGGACGGATGGCGAATTTAGGGGTATCGAAATATTTAGGGTCGGGCCAGAAACGCAGTCGGGTGCCGCTTTTACCCCGTGGAGCCGTACCGATTTGACTCAGATCGCTGGTCTTGACCCCACCCGCAAAGGCCATGCGATATTCGTGACCGCCGCGCTTGACCCAGACCTCCAGCGTTTGCGAAAGCGCGTTGACCACCGAAACGCCCACGCCATGCAGACCGCCCGAGAAACGGTAGTTGTCGGTGTTGAATTTCCCGCCCGCGTGCAGCTTGGTCAGAATCACCTCGACCCCCGGCAGACCCTCCTGCGGGTGCATGTCGACCGGCATGCCGCGCCCGTCGTCGCTGACCTCCAGCGAGCCGTCGGCATGCAGCACCACCGAGATCGCGCGGGCATGGCCGGCCAGCGCCTCATCGACGCTATTATCGATCACCTCCTGAGCCAGATGATTGGGACGAGTCGTATCGGTATACATCCCGGGGCGCTTGCGCACCGGATCGAGGCCCATCAGAACCTCGATGGCAGAGGCATCGTAATTGCCGGTCATGGAGAGAGCATTCCTTCTATAACGTTTCGGATTGACAACCGTACCTCCCGCCCGCGCTGGCCTACTGAGGTTCCCTCGGTTTTTCGTCTTCCAAGGAAGGGGGCTCATGCTACCTGCTTTTCTCCCTGCTGGGTGCTGATCCAGTCTTTCAGGAACTGGACCGGGGCGGTATCGCCGAGCGTTGAGTGCAGACGTTTGCGGTTGTCGAACACCTTGATGGACTCGAACGCCATGGTCGTCATCGCCGCGCGCGTCGCGAAGCGCTCGCCAAAGACCCGCTCGTGCTTGAAGCGATTAAACCCGCTCTCGGTGGGGGCATTGTCCCAGCCGTTTCCCTTGCGGCTCATGGAGCAGACCATGGCGTCTTCGCTCAGCTTGTCCTGGAACAGGTGGCTGGCGGACTGGCGACCCCGGTCGGAGTGGTGAATCAGCCCCGGCGCCGGCTTGCGCCGGAACCCGGCCATGGTCAGCGCATCGGTCACGAGCTCCGCTGTCATGCGCGGTTTTCATGACCAGCCGACCACCTCGCGGTTGACTCGATCCAGCACCATGGCCAGGTAGAGCCAGCCTTCATCGGTCCACAGGTCGGTGATGTCGGCCGTCCACACCGGATTCGGTGCGACGGGGGCGAAATCGCGCTTCAGCCGGTTGTCGGCCACCGGCAACGGGTGTTTGGAATCGGTCGTGACCTTGTCACGGCGCTGGTGGCGGGCACGGATACCGTGCTCGCGCATGAGGCGCTCCAGCGCCTTGCTGGCTGGAAAGCCCCGTGCGCGCCGCTCGCGCACCCTGCGCGGGCTGCCGTCGGCACCCTGGAATGCCGTATGGATGGATTGAATCAGAACGCTCATCTGTGGAGCCGTGAGCCATCGGCGTTCCGGGTGACCACCACGTTTCCAGGCGCGATCGCCGCTGATGCTGACGGCCAGCACCGCACACATCGCAGCGAGGTCGAACGCCTGGCGTTGCGCGTCAATCCAGGCAGACTTCACAGCGCCTCCTTCGCGCAGTCTGCCGTCGCTTTTTTTAAGCTGTCGACCTCGCGCTTGAGGCGGATCACCTCCGCGCGCAGACGCGACAGCTCCATCTCCTCCGGCGTGACCTTCCGGGTACCCGCGCCATCGAGCATGCCAGCATCGGACGCCTTGACCCAGTTGCGCAAGGTCTGCTCGACCAAACCCATCTCCTTGGCCACGGTGCCAACGGTTTTGCCATCCTTGACGCGCTTGACCGCCTGAGCCTTGAACGCGGCGGTGCACTCCTGCTTCGGGATCTTCTGCATCATCGTCTCCAGTGTGAACGTTAGTTGACGTCACCCTTGGAAGACGAAATTTCGGGGGAACCTCAGATCGGTCGTCCTCCGCAAAACGAAACCTTACAGCCGCTAAACAGGCAGAATGTCTGGATTGGACCGTGTTGGTTTGACCGCTCAACCCAGCTAGGCTACCGTACCGCCTAAAGCCCGATCCAGAAGCCAATGAAAAAACCAGCCACCCCGCCCCCGCCATCCTTCGAGCAGGCCCTGAACGAGTTGGAAAGCGTTGTCGATGCCCTGGAAAAGGGTGAGATGACACTCGAGGACTCGCTGGCGGCCTTCGAGCGCGGCATCGGTCTCACCCGCGTCTGCCAGCAGGCATTGGACACGGCCGAGCAGCGGGTGCGCATTCTCACCGATGCCCGGCCCGAGGCCGAGCCAGAACCTTTCGAGCCCCATGACCCATAACCAACTGGACACCTACCGGACACGCTGTCAGGCGCGTCTCGAAACCGCGCTCGACGAACTTCTGCCGCGCGCCAGCGTACCGCCTCTGCGCCTGCACGAGGCCATGCGTTATTCGGTGCTGGGCGGCGGCAAGCGCATCCGTCCGCTGCTGACCTACGCGACCGGCGAGGCGCTCGGCATCGATCCCGCCCGGCTCGACCGTCCCGCCTGCGCGGTGGAATTCATCCACGCCTACTCGCTGATCCACGACGATCTCCCGGCGATGGACGACGATGACCTGCGCCGCGGACGCCCCACCTGTCACCGCGCCTTCGACGACGCAACCGCCATCCTCGCCGGCGATGCGCTGCAAACCCTGGCCTTCCAGGCGCTTGCAGAGGCCACCGGACTGGATGCCCGAATCCGGATCGCGATGGTGGAGCATCTGGCCCGCGCCAGCGGCTCGCGCGGCATGGTCGGCGGTCAGGCGCTGGATCTGGAGGCCGAGGGCAAGGCGCTCGATGTCGCCAGGCTCGAACATATCCACATCCACAAGACCGGCGCGCTGATTCGCGCCTCCGTGCAGATGGGCATCCTGGCCCACGGCTCGCTCGATGCGGACCACGCCGAGCGTCTGGACCGGTACGCCAAGTGTCTCGGACTGGCGTTCCAGATCCAGGACGACGTGCTCGACGTGGAAGGCGAAACTGCGCAGATCGGCAAGACCGCCGGGCGCGATCAGGCGCTCGACAAGGCCACCTACCCGGCCCTGGTCGGACTGGCCGAGGCGAAGGAGATGGCGGCCGATCTGATCGGCGAGGCGCTGACGGCCATCGAGATCCTGCCGGACGGCGCCGATCCGTTGCGCTGGATCGCGAGCGCATTGCTCGGTCGCAGGAACTGACTCCTAACGACCTGGAAGACGTCTCTTGAAGGGGTCAATTTAGGATTCAGCCAATCCCGCCGCCTTGACCACCCGATCAAGCTCAACCAGCGTCGTCAGCAACTCCCGCATCCGCCCCAGCGGCCAGGCATTCGGCCCATCGCTCAGCGCCTCGTCGGGGCGCGGGTGGGTCTCCATGAACAGTCCGGCGACTCCGGCGGCGACGGCGGCCCGCGCCAGCACGGGGACGAATTCGCGCTGTCCGCCCGAACGATCCCCCTGCCCTCCCGGCAATTGCACCGAATGGGTGGCGTCGAAGACCACCGGACAGCCGGTCTCGCGCATGACGGCCAGCGCGCGCATGTCCGAAATCAGATTGTTATAGCCGAAGGAAACCCCCCGCTCGCAGACCATGATCTGCCGATTGCCCGTCGAACGCGCCTTGTCGACCACATGGCGCATGTCCCAGGGCGCGAGAAACTGGCCTTTTTTGAGGTTGACCGGCTTGCCCTGACTGGCGACCGCGCGGATGAAATTGGTCTGTCGGCAGAGAAAGGCCGGGGTCTGGAGCACGTCGACAACGGCGGCGACTTCATTGAGCGGCGTGTCCTCGTGGACATCGGTCAACACCGGGACGCCGATGCGTTCGCGCACGGCTTCCAGAATCCGCAGACCCTCCTCAAGACCCGGACCGCGAAAGCTGCCAGCCGAGGAACGGTTGGCCTTGTCGAAGGAGGATTTGTAGATGAAGGGGATGCCGAGCGCGTCGGTCATCTCCTTGAGCGCGCCGGCCGTTTCTTCCGCCAGCGTCTCGCTCTCGATTACGCAGGGTCCGGCGATCAGGAAGAGCGGGCGGTCGATGCCTGCCTCAAAATGGGCGAGCCGCATCATTCGGCCTGGTCTCCAGCCAATTCGTGTTGAGTTAGGGCCGCGCGGATGAAGCCGCAAAACAGCGGGTGGCCGTCACGCGGGGTCGAGGTGAACTCGGGATGGAACTGGCAGGCGATGAACCAGGGGTGATCCGGGATCTCGATGATCTCGACCAGCTTGTTGTCAAGCGACCAGCCAGAAAAGCGCATCCCGGCGTCCTTCATAGCATTGAGATAACGGTTATTGAACTCATAGCGATGACGGTGGCGCTCGCGGGCCTGGGGGGTGCCATAGACGGCGCGCGCCAGACTGCCGGGTTCGAGACGGCAGTTCTGACCGCCGAGGCGCATGGAACCGCCCAGATCCTGACCTTCGGCGCGCGTCTCGATCTTGCCTTTTTCGTCGCGCCATTCGGTGATCATGGCGATCACCGGATGCGGGGTCTCGCGGTCGAATTCGGTGCTGTGCGCGCCCTCCAAACCGGCGAGATGACGGGCGTATTCGATCACGGCGATCTGCATTCCGAGACAGATGCCGAGATAGGGGATGCGCTGTTCGCGGGCATACCGGGCGGCGGCGATCTTGCCTTCGATGCCCCGTTCGCCAAACCCGCCGGGAACCAGAATGGCATCCAGTCCGTCGAGACAGGCGGTGCCCTGCTGCTCGATCTCCTCGGCGTCCAGATAGAGAATCTCGACCTTGGTGCCGGTATGCACGCCGGCATGGGCGAGCGCCTCGGACAGCGATTTATAGGCTTCGGTGAGGTGCATGTACTTGCCGACCATGCCGACGCGGACCTGATGCGTGGGATGATCGAAACCGTCCAGCACCCGGTCCCACTCGCTGAGATCCGCCTCGGGCACATCGAGCTGGAACTGGCGCACCGCCAGTTCGTCGAGCTTCTGGGCGTGCAGCAGACGCGGGATGCGATAGATGTTGTCGGCATCGACGGCGGAGATGACGGCATTCTCCGGGACGTTGGTGAAGAGCGCGATCTTGCGCCGCTCGTCGTTCGGCAGATCCTGTTCGGCGCGACACAGCAGAATGTCGGGCTGGATACCGATCGAGCGCAGTTCCTTGACCGAGTGCTGGGTCGGCTTGGTTTTGATCTCGCCGGCGGTACGGATGTAGGGCACCAGGGTCAGATGCATGAAGAGCGCGTTTTCGCGTCCCTCTTCCACCCGCATCTGGCGAATCGCCTCCAGGAAAGGCAAGGACTCGATGTCGCCCACGGTGCCGCCGATCTCGACCATGGCGATGTCGGCGCCCTCGGCCCCAAGCCGGATGCTTTGCTTGATCTCGTCGGTGATGTGGGGGATCACCTGCACGGTACGGCCCAGATAATCGCCGCGGCGTTCCTGGCGGATCACGCTCTCGTAGATCTGGCCGGTGGTGAAGTTGTTGTTGCGGCCCATGCGGGTGCGCAGGAAGCGCTCGTAGTGGCCCAGATCCAGGTCGGTCTCGGCGCCGTCGTCGGTCACGTAGACCTCGCCGTGCTGAAACGGGCTCATGGTGCCCGGATCGACGTTGATGTAGGGGTCGAGCTTGATCATCGTCACGCGCAGACCGCGGGCTTCGAGCAGCGCTCCGAGCGATGCGGATGCAATGCCTTTGCCCAGCGACGAGACGACACCGCCGGTGATAAAAATAAACTTAGTCATAGGAAGCAGGAACAGAAAAAGGAGGGTCGAGGGCGGTGGCCCGATAACCGCGACAAACTACCAAAATCGCGGCGTCGGCTCAATCGGATCGCTGCCGCCTGCAAAGTCAGCAGGGTAGGGTAATACGTACACGAACCCTTGCCCTTGTAATTTGTCACCGATACAGTTACAAATCACGCATTCTTGATCCAGATCAAATGGCAGACCAAAATCGAGCTGCCGATGGTGAGGGGGCGCTGCCATGAGTCAATTCAAAGTCATTTCATTGGAATCCATTCGAGTCGCGTGCAAGAACTGTACGCTGACCTCGCTGTGTTTGCCCATGGGCCTGTCTCCGGAAGACGTGGAGCGTCTCGACGAAATCGTCAAACGCGCCCGACCCTTGCATCGCGGCGATTATCTGTTTCGCGAGGGCGACCGGTTCCGGGCGCTCTATGTCGTCAAGACCGGATCGGTCAAGACCTTCGCGCCCAGTTCCGAGGGCGGCGAGCAGGTTCTGGGATTCCATCTCCCCGGCGAGATCATCGGCCTGGACGCCATCGACAAGGATGTACACGCCTGTTCCGCCAAGATCCTTGAAACCTCCGCGATCTGCGAAATCCCCTTCACCAGACTCGAAGACCTGACCGCGACCACCCCCAGCCTTCAGCATCAGATGTACCGACTGCTCAGCAAGGAGATCGGTCAGGATACCGACATGCTGCTGCTGCTCGGCAAGAAGAACGCGGAGGAACGTCTGGCCGCGTTTCTGTTGAGTCTCTCGCAACGTCTGCACAAGCGCGGTCTCTCGCCGTCCGATTTCTATCTCAGCATGTCGCGCCACGAGATCGGCAACTATCTGGGGCTCGCGGTCGAAACCGTCAGCCGACTGTTCACGCGCTTCCAGGAAGACGGTCTGATGTGCGTGGACCGCAAGCATATCCAGTTGCTCAATCTGCCCGCGCTGGAATCCCTGGTAGGCGGCTCCGGGCAGGGCCGGCGCCAGCAGCAACAGCAGACCTAATCCGCCTTCAGCCATAGACAGCCGTCCGCGCTTGCCGCCTGAATGGCCGCCAGACGCGCCGCATGCGCGGCACAACTGATGTCATCGGCATGGACCACGCGCAGACGCGCGCGCCCAGGATCAATCCGACCGCGATGCCGGGTGCGCGGATCGCGTCCTCCCGCTTCGGAGAGCTCATCCCCCAGGTGGAGCGCGACTTGCCCACCGGTCATCGCGAGATAGACGTCCGCCAGAATCTCGGCGTCGAGCAAGGCGCCATGCAGATCCCGGTGCGAGTTGTCGACGGCATAGCGCTTGCAGAGCGCGTCCAGTCCGTTGCGTTGCCCCGGATGCAGCCGCCGCGCCATCGCAAGCGTATCGGTCACCTCGCACCGGTCTTGAATCCTGGGCGTCCCGTCCCGCCAACGCTGCAATTCGTGATCCAGGAACCCGACATCGAACGGGGCGTTGTGGATGATCAACTCCGCGCCCTCGACATAGCGCAGAAAATCCTCCGCGACCTCGGCAAAACGCGGCTTGTCGGCGAGGAAGGCGTTGGTGATGCCGTGGACATTCGCCGCCCCGGCGTCGATCTCGCGATCCGGCTGGAGATATTGGTGGAAAGCGTTGCGTGTAAGCCGGCGGTCGATCAACTCGACGCAGCCAATCTCGATAATCCGGTGCCCTTCCCTGGGATCCAGCCCCGTGGTCTCGGTATCAAGAACGACCTGACGCATTCCGCCCTCCCGAACCGGGCACGCCCTGATTGGCCAGTCGGTCGGCACGCTCGTTCTCGGGGTGTCCCGTATGACCCCTGACCCACCGCCAGAGCACCTCGTGACCGCCGAGCGCGGCATCGAGCCGCTCCCAGAGATCCCGGTTCTTGACCGGTTGGCGGTTGGCGGTGCGCCAGCCGTTGCGCTTCCAATTGGACATCCACTCGCCGACCCCGCGCTTGACGTACTGCGAGTCGGTGGTGATCTCGATTCGGCTGGGCCGTTTCAGCGATTCCAGCGCGACGATGACCGCCATCAGC
Organism: Thiocystis minor; assembly: GCF_016653465.1. GTDB lineage: Bacteria > Pseudomonadota > Gammaproteobacteria > Chromatiales > Chromatiaceae > Chromatium > Chromatium minus. Next base: position 77,863 of record NZ_NHSQ01000110.1, read on the forward strand.
TCCATGCGGTTATTGGTCGTCTCGCGCTCGCCGCCGCACAGTTCCTTTTCGGCCTCGCCCCAACGCAGCAGCACGCCCCAGCCGCCCGGCCCTGGGTTCCCCTTGCAGGCGCCGTCGGTAAAGGCTTGCACGCTCTCAGACATGACTTCTACCCCGTGTCGTCGGTCGCACGGCATTGCCCGGCAAAAGGGCGTGCCGCCGTTTCCAGGATGGTTTCAGAGGGGTGAGGGTGGCGACCCGCTTGACCGCCCGGATGACGTAGCCGCCACTCAGCGCCGGCCAGAAGCGCCGCCCCAACGACTCGATCGGCGCGCAATGCGCACCCTGCGCGCTCCGCAAGGGCGGGCAGAACAGGATGCGTTCGCAAAACTCGATGGCAAACCCGGCGTCGGTAAGCCACGCCTCGACTTGCGACGGCATTCTGAAGCGACCGCACCAGGGCATCCGCCCAGTGACGCTCAACAGCAATCCCCAGAGACCCCAGGCACTGAACGCATTGAAGCCCACGATGATCACGCGCCCATCGGGGATCAACACCCGCTCGACCTCGCGCAGCACGGCCCGCGGGTCGTCCGTGAAGTCCAGCGTATGCGGCAACAGGATGGCGTCGATACTGTCGGTCGCCAGCGGAAGCTGGCTCTCCAGACCGACGATTTCCAGCCCGCGTTGCCCGGACGGCTGCTCGGGAGGCAGCATGACCCGGTGACGGATGCGGCTGGAGTCCAGCGCCTCGCGAAAAATCTCGGTTGGACCAAGCTGCACCAGATAATAGCCGAAGGTCTGATTGAGCTGACGCCGCACACACTCGCTTTCGGCCCTGGCGACTTTCCGTCCCAGCGGGGAGCGATACCAGTCTTGAAGCCGCTTGAACGGAGATGTCCAGCGTTGGGAAACAGTCATGCGGATGCCTCTCTTTGAGGTGCACATGGTACCCATGATCGCGAACGCTGTCGTGCGACCGAACGAGGAATATCCGCATTCAAGCCTGGAATTATGAGCGTCCTTTGCGTATCATGTGCCCTGAAAAAAATAATATTTCGCTTAAACAAGCAGTTAAAAATTTAAATGGGGTTCCAATGCCTGATGCCAGACTTTTGGGACGCGCCGTTTGTGCGCTCGTCGCCCTTGCCTTGCCGCTGCTGAACGGTTGTGCTAAGCAATCCGATGTCACCGCCTTCAACAATGTCGATGGCGCCTACTCGGGCATGGTCTCCGCCCGCGAATACGGCTTCGTCAGACCCGCCGAGGATGTCCGGGTCGCGGGCAACTCCAGGTCAAGGGTGGCAAACCGTCTCCCGACGGGAGATGTCTGGGGCCGGGTTCGTTCCGGCATGCAACTGAATCTGCACGCCGACTCCCGCATCGATTCCACGCTTGAGCGTTTCCGCCGCGATCCCCGCTATCTGGAAAAAATGTCGCAACAGGCGACGCCCTATCTGCCGACCATCGTCGCCGAGATCGAGCGACGCGGATTCCCCATGGAGTTGGCGCTTCTCCCTCATGTCGAAAGTCGTTACAACCCGGCGGCAACCTCGCCCAAGGCCGCTGGCGGCCTGTGGCAGTTCATGCCCTACACCGCCCGCGAGATGGGGCTGCGCATGGATAACGGATACGACGAGCGGCGCGATGTCGTCGCTTCGACGCGCGCCGCCATGGACTATCTGGATCAGCTCAGCCGGCGCTTCGATGGCGATTGGGAACTCGCCATGGCCGCCTACAATTGCGGTCCCGGCCGGGTCGAGGCCGCTCTTGAGGCCAACCGTCGCAATGGCAAACCCACCGATTTCTGGTCCTTGAATCTACCGAACGAGACCAAGCAATACGTCCCGCAGATCCTCGCCACGGCTCGACTAGTCGCCGATTCGCGCAAATACGGGCAGCGACTCCCAGCGATTGCCGATCGCCCCCGCACCGAGATGTTACTGACCAACACGCCCATGAATCTAGTCAAGGTCGCGACCGCCGCCGGCGTGGACTTCGCCGAGATCCAGCGACTGAATCCCGAGATTACATCGAAATGGGCAGGGAACAAGGACATCGCCCAACTCATGGTACCCGCCGGAACGGGCGCCAAACTCAGCCCCGCCGCGGCGAAATCGGTCAGGGTCATGTCGATGACGGTCGGGGCCGACGCCTCGCGAACCGCCGTCCGTCTCCATCAGAGGCAGCCCACCGTCGCGAACGTCAATCTCGTGGACGACAAGGTCCACCAGGTCAAAAACGGCGAGACCCTGACATCGATCGCGCTGCGACATGGGATTGCGCGAGACAATCTTGCCGAATGGAATGGTCTTTCGCCTCGCGACCCCCTGCTGCCGGGTCAGACACTGCGGATCCCCAAACAGGAAGCGCAGAACCTTGTCACCCACTGGGTGCGCAAGGGCGACTCCATCGAGACCATCGCCCGCCGCTATGGCGTGACCGTCACGGAAATCCGACGCTGGAACAGAATCACCGACAATCGTCTGAAACAGGGCGAAAAACTGCGCATCTATCGGAGCTGAACGAGGGTCTCCTCCTAACCGACCCCAAACGCAATGGCCATCGCCCGGATCGCCTTCAATCTGCAGTGGAGAAGTTGCCATGCCCTCCACAACGACGCGCTCCTGCTCGCCCGGCTGAATCCTTGGCGGGATGTTCTCCCGCCTGAACTCGAAGCAGGCATCAGTGGCGGATCCCGTGGCGATCGGAGCAGTCATGCATTCGCCCCCGGCGTTCTGACGTCTCCTTTTCAAGAAGATCGGCTGATCTCGCTCGAACCCCGTCATTTCGACCACCCCCATTTGACGCCGGAAGACGCCGAGCCACGTCTTGGGCGCTTTTATCCAGGCAAATTCATCAGGCCACCGGCGTCCGGCGCCATCGCGAATCAGCAGCCGATTCGAGTTGTTGACACCAGACCGGAGCAACTCCGAATCGACCTCAACCACCCGCTGGCCGCGTATCCGCTGCGTCTGGATCTCCAGATCGAAGACATCGCAAATCAGGACGTGGAACGCGGCGGGCGCTGCAATGAGGTCGCGGATCTGATCGCCGGCGGCGGTCCGGGGATGCAGGCGCGTTGGCGCGATCTGCCAACCGATTTCTGGTCGGGCCAGCCGTTCCGGCGTCAGAATTCAGGCCCCGATGCGGATTTCTACCAACAGCCACGTTTTGTCGACCATCTCGACCGCACGGCTATCGGTCAAATCAGCGCGCTCCATGGCAGCCTGATCCCCGACGAAGCGAGGATTCTGGATCTGATGTCGAGTTGGCATTCGCACCTTCCCGGCACGCTGAAGACCTGTCAGGTCACCGGACTCGGCATGAACGCCGACGAACTTGCCGCAAACCCGATGCTCCAACAACGCCTAGTCCATGATCTCAACGCGGAGCCGAGGGTTCCCTGCGAGGATCACGCCTTCGATGCCGTCATCTGCACCGCCTCGGTGGAATATCTGACGCAGCCCCTGGCGGTCTTCCGGGACATCGCCCGGGTCTTGCGTCCTGGCGGAATCTTCATCGTCAGTTTCTCAAACCGATGGTTTCCGCCCAAGACCATCCAGCTCTGGCCAGCGCTCCACGAATTCGAGCGACCCGGTCTGGTGCTCGACTATTTTCTGGAATCCGGCCTGTTTCAGGATCTCGAAACCTGGTCGATGCGCGGACTGCCCCGCCCGCCGGACGACAAATATGCCGATCGGCTACCCCACTCGGACCCGGTTCACGCGGTCTGGGGACGGCGAGTCTGAGTCAACGCGAGGATCGCATGAAAAAGCGGTGCGCTCTGTTGACGACGTTGTTGCTCGCCATCCCGCTGGCGCCCGCCGCGCCGGCGATGTCCTTCCTTCCCGCGTTCGACCTTCCGCAATCCACGGAAAACAAACCGCCGGAATTTCGGCCGTTAAATCCCGGCATGGCCGACCGCGTGGTCGTGAAAAAGGCCGAGCGCCGCCTGTATCTCATGCGCGGCGATCAGCCGCTACGCACCTATGCGATCGCACTCGGCGTCCGACCGGAAGGCCCCAAGCGGCTAGAAGGCGATGGCCGTACTCCAGAAGGGCGCTACGTGCTGGACCGACGCAATCCGCGAAGCAGCTACCGCAAATCGGTCCATCTCTCCTATCCCAATGCGCGGGATCGCCTGCGGGCACACGCCAAGGGAGGCCGCCCGGGCGGCATGATCATGATCCACGGACAACCAAATGGTCACCGTGGAGGAGCACCAAGGGAGGGCGACTGGACCTTCGGCTGTATCGCCGTCTCCAACCCGGCGATCGACGAGATTTGGTCATTGACCACCGATGGCACGCCGATCGAAATTCTGCCCTGATTTAGGTGATGCGCTGAAAACAACCCTCGGACAATCTTTGAAGACACAGGATGCGAGAGAATCCTAGCTTCTATGATCTCAACGACAACGATTGCGGCGACGACAGTGGCGACTAAGGTATTCGCTAATGGGCGTGTTTAGCGGATTAATAAAATGAGAAATCCCCCGGCTTTGCCGGGGTGACAGTAGCAGTTTGACATTTCCGGGAGTCCATCGGGACACTCCGCAGCGTGAGCCGCCAAGCACACGACCGAGGAGAGTCCGATGGACGAATATGAAAGC
>NZ_NHSQ01000111.1 GCF_016653465.1 Thiocystis minor
GATTGTGGGTTCCATCAGACCTCGCCGCCGCTTAATGGTGGCTGGGTCCAACCGCCGGATGCGGAAAACCGCATGTCCGGTGGTGTGGGAGGGCTGACGGGCGCAATCCCGTCAGCCCGACCCGATCAGGCCAGCGAATCCCACACAAGCAGGGTAGTACCTTAAGCCAGAACGCGGCGGTTTTCGATGCGCCTTTGGCGCCATCGTTGTTGTTGTCGTTGTCGTTGTCGTTGTCGTTGTCGTTGTCGATGCGATCATAGCGGACGGGATTCTCCCGCACCGCATAGTCTCGCTGTCCGAGCTTTGTCAGCATCGAATCGATCCGCATTCCAACGCCAAACTGCGAGGCCCGAAGCCGTTGGTTCCGCGCGAAGCGATCGATGCTTTTCAAACGCTTTGCGGTTTCGTCAGCCCAAGCCACGGACCGGATCGAAATCCCGTGCGTAGTTCATGGCCGAATTGCATTGATTCTTCGACAACGACAACGACAACGACAACGACAACGACAACGATTGTATTCGTTTCGTTATTTGACTTTTTTACTCGTGACTTAGCGTGAGTGCGTGACACCGCGGCGCGGTGTCAACAGAGACTGGGGACTCAAGTCGGCTGGACGCCTTTGAGTCCCCCAAGATGCCGCCTGGATCAGGGCGAGGTGGTCGGGCAGGAGAGCTTGCGAGGTTCGATCGAATGAAAGGTCGCGGTCACATGTTGCGCCTGCGTCAGAACCCCCGCACAGGTCTCCAGGCCGCTGCACGCGCCACCCCACCCGGCGAAGGTTGATCCAGGCTCGGGCGTTGCGGTCAGGGAGACAGAGGTTCCGCTGGGATATTCAGCGGAACAGGTGCTGCCGCAGTCGATAATGCCATCGCCGACATCGGACGTGAGATCCAGGCCAGTGACCTCCTCCATCCACTCGACATAGTTGGCAAGACGCATGTGAACGGTCGGATTCCCGGCCGAGTCGCAATCGTTGCCGCGACTGACGACACCGGCCTGGACGAAACCGCCTCGCCCATTGTCGACCACCAGCGGGCTGCCATCGTCGAGCTGACAATCGTCGTTCTCGCCAACGGCCGATTTGGTGCAGATCATGTCATTAGTGATGACGCCCCCGCCGAACGCATCCCGACAGTTCGACGGATCCACTAGGGTGGCATCCACTTTCGACAGAAGCGTCGCCTGATTACCGCAAAAATCGCTGGGGGTCCAGCCAGTCACAGCCCCTTCCGTGCCAAGGCAGGCGAGGTTCTCTTCGCGCTCCGGCGTGACCGGACGCACCGGCTCCACGAAAACCGGCCCCTTGAGTTCCAGAAGCGCAATGTCGTTTTCCAGCGTGAGCGGATCGTATTCGGGATGCCTCACGATGCGTTTGACCTTGGATGCCTGACCGCCGACATCGAAGCGGTCGGATCCCGTGCGAACGTCGATATTGGCGGGCGCCACCGTGACATAGGGATGGAAGGGATCGTTGACATTCTTGTCGACGACACAGTGCGCGGCGGTCAAGATCCAATTGGCGTCGATCACCGATCCGCCACAGGACGGCAGATCGCCATTGACCCACCAGGTGCTGATTTCCAGTGCGGCCTGCCAGGGCCATTCCGTGCTCTCGACCGCCACCCCGCCGACCAGCCTCGGTTGGGCGGTTGCCGGAGCTTGCGACGGGCCTGAATCGGCGGCGTCGCTCTCGGCCAGCGACGAGACCACGCGCCCCTCGCCGCTCCCCAATTTCTGGACGGTCAAGGGCAACTTCAGCGGATCCGGGTTCAACCATTTCGCGACATCCGCAGCGTAATGGGCGAATGCCCCATCGACGGTGGAGTTGTTCTCCGTGTCGCAGACATCGTTCAAATTCGAGCCGCAGGCGCCATAGAGCTGCCCGACCACCTGACCATCGGCCTGCATGACCGGCGAACCGCTGCTGCCGCCCTCGGTCGCGCCAACGACGTCGGCGCTGTAGATAAAGGCGCCTCGGGGCAAACCACCGCAGATTGCGACATTCGAGTCGATACGATGCGTCGAAAAGGCTTGAGGCGAACCAAGCGGATGACTCAGGCGGTAGAGCATCGTGCCATCCATTCGTTCCACCGCCGTGTCGGTCCAGCCCAGAAACCAGGAATCCGCCGGCGGATCCTCGTCCAGCAGGAGCAGACTGTGATCGTTGACCGCCGAATGGTGCAGCAGGGTCGCGCCGAGCGTCGAGGAAGCGCCCGGACCGCTGGGGCACTCGCCACCACAGGATGCGGTCCGATAGTCGAACCAGGTCTCCATGGTCGCGGCGACCTCGGGGGTATTGATGCAGTGGTTGGCGGTCAGGAAATAGGGGATGGCGGTCGCCTGATCGGTATCGGCCAGCAGGCCGCCGGTGCAAAGAAAACTCCCCTCGTTCTCGATGATGAAATTGATGCGCGCGATTGCCTTGCGCACCTTGTCGATTTCGCTCCATTCGGTCGCGTCATGACAGGAGCCGTCCTGGATGCAGCCGGCATTGATCGGGCAGAACGCCTGGGAGGCGGTGTCGAGCAGCATCACGGCGCCGATCTGGAAACTCGCCTCGTCGGAGGCTTGATCAGGCAACTCGACCTGGAGATAGATCTGATTTCCCGAGATGGAGTGCGTCCAGAAACTGCTTTGACGACCAGAATAGGAGCGCGCTTCGCTGGTATTGTTGTCGACGTGGATCACCGCGCCTTCGGGCAGTCGAAGGTTGTCGATGCGCACCCGCGAAACCGCGGCGCCCTCGGTGTCCAGCCGGATGGCCAGGGTCAGGAGACCGCCGGTACGCCGGACCGTGCCACCGAGAAAGCTGTAGGTCTGCTCGGTCATCGCGGCGACGTCAAGCGGCTTGAGGTCGATGTCGAGTTGGATCGGCTTGACGACACCCACCTTCAGCGGCGCTCCGCTGGGGGCCGTCTGGTTGTAACGCGCGATGCTCTCCCGATCGTCCGAGGTCAGTTCGGCCCGCGCGGCGGCGGTCGCCGGGCGTTGTCCGACCAGGGTTTGCAAGCGCTGCAAGGCGGTTTTCTGCTCAAGTTGGCGCGCCTGCGCGGTCACGCCCGCGATCTTCTGCTCCGGAAAGACATCAACCGCAGAGGCGATACCGGAAATGATCAGCGGAATCAGTAAGACCAGCCTTCCGGTCAGCCGTGTTATTTCCATCTCGACGACTCCTGCGAAATAATTGTTTGCGTTGGAATACCGGAGAATAAGGCACCTGAAGCGGCTTCGCCACCAATGGACGCTGACGAGCATGCGCGACAGTGACCTGGATCACACCCGTGTTCCTCATGGTGAAGCGCCATGTGCCCTTGCCAAATATAGCAACAATCCATGCGCGGTCGCAGCGCCGACGATAACCGGCAGACACCAGTCGACGGGGGCTTTCGATCGCGTATCATCCCGCTCACGACCTCACCCAGATCGGTTTTCTTTATGTCCACGACGCAACCGCCCATTGCCGTCTTTGCCTCCTTCTCGGGGAGCGGCGGCGTCGAGCGCATGCTGATCAATCTGCTGCGCGGTTTCGTGGATCTGGGACAGCCGGTCGAGCTGGTTCTGGTCCGGGCCGAGAGCCCTCATTTGACCCGCCTGCCCGCGCAGATCAATCAGGTACGACTGGAGGCCAATCACACCTTTGCCGCGATCCCCGCGCTTGCCCGGTATTTGCGCGAGCGTCGCCCGGCGGCCCTGCTGGCGATCAAGGATCGGGCCGGACGCGCGGCGGTGCTGGCGCGCGCGCTGGCGAGCACCGAGACGCCCATCCTGCTGCGTCTGGGCACCAATTTATCGACCGCCATGGCCGAGCGCACGCCCCCCGAGCGCTGGTTGCGCTATGCGCCGATCCGGCTGCTCTATCCGCGAATCGAGCGCATCCTCGCCGTCTCCGATGGCGTCGCCGACGACACCGCGCGCATCGCCCGGATCCCGCGCGCGCGGATCGAGGTGATCCGCAACCCCGTCATCACCCCGGAACTCAATGCACAGGCGGCCGAACCCTGCGCGCATCCCTGGCTGGCGCCCGGCCAACCGCCGGTGATCCTGGGCGCGGGACGCCTGCAACGTCAGAAGGATTTTCCGACCCTGATCCGTGCCTTCGCCCGGCTGCGCGCGACCCGCGACTGCCGGCTGCTGATCCTTGGCGAGGGTTCCGGACGCGCCAAACTGATGGCGCTGATTGCCGAACTGGGACTGAGCGACAGCGTCGACCTGCCCGGTTTTCAGGCGAACCCCTACCCGTTTCTTGCGCGGGCCGGCGTCTTCGTGCTGTCGTCCGCCTGGGAGGGTTCGCCCAATGTGCTGACCGAGGCGCTGGCGCTCGGCGTGCCGGCGGTCGCGACAGACTGCCCGAGCGGTCCCTCCGAGATTCTGGATGGCGGGCGCTATGGCCCCCTGGTGCCGGTGGGCGACGTCGCGGGACTGGCTGAGGCGATGCGGGCGACGCTTGAGCATCCGCTGCCGTCGGCGGTTCTGCGTTCGGCCGTTGTCGAGTATGAACAGAGTCGTAGCGCCGCGCGTTATCTGTGGGCAATCGGAAACGCGGCGAGCAGGGTATTCGCTTGAACCAAATACGACATTTGGAACCGCAAAGGCGCAAATGGCACAAAAAAACAAGGGTTTGCAATGCGCAGGACGATCACGCTTTTGGTGACTGCCGTCATCGAGACAAGACGTTGAACGACTTGACGTTCTTTGTGTTCTTTGCGGTTCAACTGCCCTTTTTCAGTTGAACGCTGGGACGATCTTGGAACGAACGGGGAAAACCGATGCAAACTTATGATCGAGACATCGTTGCCTGGGCGAACGAGCAAGCCGCGCTGATCCGTGCGCGCCGTTTCGATTTGCTCGACCTGGAACACATCGCCGAGGAGATCGAGGACGTGGGCAAGAGCGAGCACCGCGAACTGGCGAACCGGATGGCGGTGTTATTGGCGCATCTGCTCAAATGGCGGTTTCAGCCCGAACGCCGGGGCGCGAGTTGGCAAATCACGATCCGCAATCAGCGCCGCGGGATCCTCAGGCGTTTGGAAGAGACACCCAGCCTGCGCGTCAAACTCAAGGATCCCGCCTGGTGGAGCGCCGTGTGGGATGACGGGATCGCGCAGGCCGCCGAGGCAACCGGGCTCTCCGATTTCCCGGAGACCTGCCCCTGGAGTCCGGAGGAGATCCTCGCGGAGACTTGGTTTCCGGACAGATCGGCCCAGCCCTGAAGGGCGGACGCCCGACGATGTGCTCGACGCGCCCACCTCGCACGCCGTCACGAATCAAAACATTCAACACGTAAAACGCGCCAGCTCAGACGCTAGCGGGTCGGGAAAACCGACGCGCTGCAAAGACATGAGTGGACACGGCAGGCGCGTTTTACTGGACCTCGATGTCGAACCCGACGATATTGCGGTCCTGCTTGCTGAACTCGACCCCGATCAGGGCGATCGGTTGACCCAGCGCGCGATATTTCTCGGCGTAACCACGGGCCTTGATCTGATCGATCGCGCGTCCTTCCGGGGCGAGTTCCACCACCTTGAACTCGAACAGATAGACCTGACCGTTGAACTTGACGGTCATGTCGATGCGACCCTGATTGCTCGTATCTTCGAGCACGATCTCGAAACCGAGCGCGGCGAAATAGCTGTAGAAGACGCTGGCGTAGTAGCCTTCGTACTGGGCAATGGGGCTGTTGCGATACCAGTCATGGGGAATGCTGGCGTAAAAGGCATGGAAGAGTTCGCGCAGGGCGGGCAGGTCATTGGCCAGCATCAGATCGTAGAGTCGGCTGATGTTGCGCACCGGCACCGAGGGACCGCCGCTCAGGGCTTGCAGCAGGCTATCGTTGAGACTGGTCTGGACCTCCAGGTTGGGATAACGCAAGTGCAGTTCGAGCCGTCCGGGGATCGCGCGCGCGGAGGCGATGGTGAGATAGCCCGCCTGGAACAGCAGCGCCTCGGTCGGGATATTGCCTACATCGAAGGTCGAGAGCAGGCTTTCCGGGGCCATCAGACGCCCCAGATCGGGGATGAACTGCTGGCGCTCGGTGAGTAGCTTGATCAGAAAGGTCGGCGTGCCGGTCTCGAACCACCAGGCGCGGAAGGTCCGATTCCGAAACAATAACAGTAGATCGAAGGGATTGTAGACCGCATCGCCCAGCCAATTGTAACCGTTGTACCAGCGGCGCACCTCGTCGCGATCCAACCCCTCAAGCTCGGGCGCGAAGACGGTGTCGACATCGCTCTCGGTATAGCCGCAAATCGCGGAAAACTCCGGCCTGACCGTGATGTCTTCCAGATTGTTCAACCCGGAAAAAATGCTCACCTTGCTGAATTTTGAGACGCCGGTCAGAAAGGCGAAGCGGACATAGGCATCCGAATCCTTGATGACCGAGTAGAAATCCTTCAGAACCTCGCGGATCTCGATTGCCCGCTCGCGGTCCTCGATGCGATCCAGGATGGGCTTGTCGTATTCGTCGACCAGCACGACGACACGCTGGCCGGTGCGTTCGGCCAGTTCGCGAATCAGGGTCTTGAAGCGGCTGCGGGCGTCCGGGAAGCGCGCACTCAGAGCATGCTGGGACTCCAAGGCGCTGAGTTGTTCGTGCAGACTCTGTTGCAGATCGGCGGCCGATCCCAACAACCCACCCCCGAAGCTGAAGCGCAGGACAGGATAGGCGACCGACCAATCCCAGCGCCGTTCGGCCTCCAGCCCCTTGAACAGGGCTGCGTTGCCCTCGAAGAGTTCCTTGAGGGTATCGACCAGCAGGCTTTTGCCAAAGCGGCGCGGGCGTGAGAGGAAGAAATATTTCCCCTGCTCGATCAGCGTCAGGGCGAAACCGGACTTGTCGACATAGTAATAACCCTCCTCGCGAATCTCGCGAAGAGTCTGGATCCCGATCGGCAGTTTGCGGCGCGTCGTGGTCATGGCGGCGGTTTGGACTCGTTACGGAAAGATGGCGACAGTATAGACTTCCGCCGAGGCTGGCCGGCCCGAAGACGATTCGTCCCAGCGCGCCTCGTTTTGGCGTCCGCCACCACCGCAGGAGCCCGCTTGCGGGCGAACGAAACCGCGTCCAGAGCGAGATGCCGAGTGTCGAGTGAGTCTGAGTGTGAGTGTGACGTTTCGCCCATCCGCGGTCCTTGGCGTGGACGCGGTTTTATCTTTATCTTTTTTAATCGCTTAAACCGCGCCTGCTCCGACAGCCGCAGAGGCTGCCGAGGTTGTTCCAATCCAACAACATCGCCTACCGCGCTGGACGCGGTTTCATCCTGTCCATTCCGCGCCAAGGATCCACGGGGATCGGCGCATCATGAGGCACCGTCCATGGGTCAGTTATTTCGCATCACCGGCTTTCTCTCCTACATCCTGATGCTCTTTCTCAATGCCTTCGTCGACCTGGGGCACAAGATCGTCATCCAGAACACGCTGTTCAAAACCTATGACGGCGATGCGCAGATCCTGCTGACGGCCATCGTCAACGCATTGATCCTGCTGCCCTTCGTGCTGCTGTTCACGCCGTCCGGTTTCCTGGCCGACCGCTTCCCGAAAAACCGCGTGATGCGCGTGAGCGCCTGGATCGCGGTCGCGCTCACCCTGGCGATCACGCTCTTCTATTACCTCGGCTGGTTCTGGCCGGCCTTTGCCATGACCTTTCTGCTGGGCGCGCAGGCCGCGATCTATTCGCCCGCCAAATACGGCTATATCAAGGAACTGGTCGGCAAGGAATCGCTGGCCGCTGCCAATGGCTGGGTTCAGGCGACCACCACCACCGCGATCCTGGCCGGGATCTTCGTCTTTTCCATCCTCTTCGAGGGCCGTCTGAGCGACACCAGCTTTGCCACGCCCGGCGAGGTCATGGGCCTGATCGCGCCATTGGGCTGGATCCTGGTGCTCTGTTCGCTGACCGAAGTCTTCATGGCCTACCGCCTGCCCGAGAGGAATCCAGGCACCGCGATGCGCTTCGACTGGAGCCAGTACCTCGGTGGGCGCTATCTGAAACACAACCTGCATGCCGCCTGGGACAATCAGGTGATCTGGCTGTCGATCGTCGGGCTGGCGGTCTTCTGGTCGATCTCGCAGGTGATGCTGGCGGTGTTCCCGGCCTTCGCGAAGGAGACGCTCGGCGAGACCAATACCGTGGTCATCCAGGGCATGTTGGCCTGCTCGGGGGTGGGTATCATTCTCGGCTCGATCGTCGCAGGGCGAGTTTCGCGTGGTCACATCGAGACCGCCCTGATCCCGATCGGCGCGCTCGGCATCGCCGCGACCCTGTTCCTGCTGCCCGGACTCGGCTCGGCCTGGGCGCATGGGATCAACTTCCTGCTGCTCGGTTTCCTGGCCGGATTGTATCTGGTACCGCTGAACGCGCTGATCCAGTTCAACGCCGGCGAGGACGATCTGGGTCGGGTGCTGGCGGCCAACAATTTCATCCAGAACATTCTGATGCTGAGCTTCCTCGCGCTCACGGTCGCCGCGGCCTATCTCCACATCGGCGGTCTGGCGCTGATGCTCACGCTGGCCGCGATCGCGCTGCTCGGCGCGCTCTATACGCTCTATCAACTGCCGCAGTCGCTGGTGCGATTTCTCATCGGCCGCGCGATGTCGACCCGTTACCGGCTCAATGTCATGGGCCTGAAAAACCTGCCGGCGCAGGGCGGCGTGCTGATGCTCGGCAATCACGTCAGTTGGATCGACTGGGCAATGATGCAGATGGCCAGTCCGCGACCGGTGCGCTTCGTCATGGAGCGGGTGATCTACCAACGCTGGTATCTGCGCTGGTTCCTGGATTTCTTCGGCGTGGTGCCGATCTCGCGCGGGAGCAGCCGGCAGGCGATCGCGACCGTGACCCGACTTCTGGACGCGGGCGAGGTGGTCTGCATCTTCCCGGAAGGGACGCTAAGCAAGAACGGCCAGCTCTCCGAATTCAAGCGCGGTTTCGAGCTGTCGGCGCGCGCGGCCAGTTCGGGCGTCATCCTGCCCTTCTATCAGCGCGGTCTCTGGGGCAGCCGCTTCTCCTATGCGAGCGACAAGCTCAAGTCCAATCGGCGCGACGGACGTCTGCGCGAGGTCATCGTCGCCTTCGGTCCGACCCTGCCGCTGGATTCGTCCGCCGAACGGGTGAAGCAGGCGGTTTTCGATCTGTCGGTCACCTCCTGGCAGACCTATGTGACGACCCTGCCGACCCTTCCGGCGGCCTGGCTCGCGACCGCCAAACGCGATCCTGGCGCGGTCGCGATCATCGATTCCATCGGCACCTCGCTGACCAATCGGCGTCTGATCACCGCCGTGCTGCTGTTCGCCGGACGGGTGCGGCGTCTGGCGCCGGAACCGGCCATCGGCATCCTGATGCCCGCCAGCAGTGCCGGGGCCATCGCCAATCTGGCCGCGCTTATGGCGGGCAAGACGGTGGTGAATCTGAACTACACCGCCAGCGCCGATGCCTTGCGGGCCGGCGTCGCACAGGCCGGCATCCGGCATGTCATCACCGCCGACCGTTTTCTGCGCAAGCTCGAACAGCGCGGGATCGACCTCGGCGCGACGTTGCCGGACGTGACCCTGCATCCGATGGAAGGCATGCGCGCGGGCATCGGCAAGCTCAGTGCCCTGGCCATGCTGGGGCTGTCGAGTCTGCTTCCGGCGCGGGCGTTGCTCTGGCTGTTCGGCGACCACGCCAAGCCGGACGACACCGCCGCGATCCTCTTTTCCAGCGGCAGCGAGGGCGCGCCCAAGGGCATCGAACTCACGCATCGCAACATCATGGCCAACGTGCGCCAGATCTCGGACGTGCTCAATACCGAAAGCAGCGACGTCATCATGGCCAACCTGCCGCTGTTCCATGCCTTCGGTCTGACGGCGACCACCTTCCTGCCGCTGCTGGAAGGCATCCCCATGGTCTGCCATCCCGACCCCACCGACGCGCCCGGCACCGCCAAGGCCATCGCCCGTCACCGCGCTACGGTGCTCTGTAGCACCTCGACCTTCCTGCGGCTCTACACCCGCAACAAGCGCGTGCATCCGCTGATGCTCCAGTCGCTGCGGATCGTCGTCGCCGGCGCCGAGCGGCTGGGGCCGGAGGTGCGCGAGGCCTTCGCGCTCAAGTTCCACAAACCGATCTACGAGGGTTATGGCGCGACCGAGACCACGCCGGTGGCCAGCGTCAACGTCCCGGACGCCTTGGACAACGAGAGCTGGAAGATCCAGTCCGGTTCGCGCCCCGGCACCGTCGGCATGCCGCTGCCCGGAACCAGCTTCCGCATCGTCGATCCGGTCTCGCTGGAGACGCTACCGGCGGGCGAGGACGGCTTGATCCTGATCGGCGGCGTGCAGGTCATGAAAGGCTATCTCCGAGCGCCCGAGAAGACCGCCGATGCGGTCGTCGAACTGGACGGCATGCGCTGGTACAAAACCGGCGACAAGGGACATCTGGACAGCGACGGCTTCCTGACCATCGTCGACCGCTACTCGCGCTTCGCCAAGCTGGGCGGCGAGATGATCAGTTTGAGCGTGGTCGAGGAACAGGCACGACGGGCGCTCGGCCAGCCCGAGCTGGAGGTCGCGGCGGTCAATCTGCCCGACGAGCGCAAGGGCGAGCGCATCCTGCTGCTGGTTGCCGGGGAGATTGATGGGGACGTATTGCGCAGAAAGCTGCTGGACATCGGCGCCAATCCGCTGAGCATCCCGTCGCAGATCGCGCGGGTCGAGGCGATCCCGAAGCTCGGCAGCGGCAAGACCGATTTCGGCGCCGCACGGCGGTTGGCGCTCGCTCTCTAGCCGGAAGCGCCCGTGGGGGCGCGCCCGGATGTCGAATTCACGCGCCGGTCGCTAGACAGGCCTGGGCCATCGTCATCAGATCGACCCGCGCCCGCAGACGACGCGAAAGCATTGCCGAACCCATGAATTTACGATGCAGAAACATGGTCTCGGCGGCGGGCACGGTCGTGAAAACACCCGAGTGAAACAGTTCGCGGCCACGCTGAAAGACCCGTTCGAACAGATCGGAGGCCCCGAAGTCGTAGTAACCCGGCTGACGCAGCGGCTCGGCGGAGAGACAGAGCATGTCGATCATGGCCTCGACCTGTTCGCTGGGATCGTCGGCGCCCATGTAACCGAGCGCCACGGCGGCGGTGCGCATGCCCTCGCGATCATCGAGGATCGAGGCCTTGAACATCTGTCGATATTGCTCCACCAGCACCGGCGACACCGACTGCGTGGCGCCAAAATCCAGCAGCACGATACGCCCGTTGGCCGCGTCGTAAAGATAATTGCTGAAGTTGGGATCGGTCTGGACCAGGGCGAACTCGAACAGTTCGCGCAGGGTCAGGCGCATCAGCAGGGTCGCCGCGCGATCGCGCTCGGCGCGCCGGTAACTGGGATCGGCCAGCCGGTCCACCGGAACGCCCTCGGCGAAATCCATCGCAAGAATGCCCGGCGTCGAGAAGTCCCGGTGGACACCGGGAATAAAGAAGTCCGGATCGTCCCCGACCTGGACCCGATAGGCGTCCATCGCATCGGCCTCGGCGACATAATCGGCCTCGCGGTGAAGCTGGCGGCGCGCCGCGTCGAGATAGGGCGAGATGTCGATTCCCGGCGGCGCCATGCCGAAGGTCTTGCCGAAGAAGATCATGTTGTCGATA
The DNA here is from genome assembly GCF_016653465.1 of Thiocystis minor. Taxonomy (GTDB): domain Bacteria; phylum Pseudomonadota; class Gammaproteobacteria; order Chromatiales; family Chromatiaceae; genus Chromatium; species Chromatium minus. The sequence goes on from NZ_NHSQ01000111.1 coordinate 11,622, forward strand.
TCGCTGTCGATGCTCGCGCGCACGCCCGGAAACTGGATCTTGAGCGCCAGTTGCCGTCCATCTCGCGTCTCGGCGCGATGCACCTGCCCGATGGACGCGGCGGCGATCGGCGTGAAATCGAAGCGTTTGAAGCGCTTGTCCCAACCCGCGCCATATTCGCTCTCCAGCACCTTGGCGAGCTGGCTCAACGGCATGGGCTCGGCGCGGTCGCGCAATGCGCTCAGGATCTCGGCGGCTTCCGGGGTCAGGATGTCGGTCCCGTCCATCGACATGAGCTGGCCCATCTTCATCACCGCGCCGCGCATGTGCGCGAGCCGGTCGGTGAAACGCTTGGTCGATTCAGGGGAGATCTGAATCCGCGAGGGGTGTTTTCCCCCGCGACCGCGCGCCATCTCGATCAGACCCTTGACCCCGATCCCCGCCGCTAGGTCGCCAGTCGCGCGCCCCATGTGCCAGAGACGGCTGATGCGGTTGCTTGGAACGGCGGAGCCGCGGGAGGTGGGTGTTTGAGACATGAGCATTTTTCCTGGCGATGAAACCACGTCCAGAGTGACTTGCGCTGGTTCGAGCGAGCATCCGTCTTGCGGCGACCAACGGCGATCAGTGAGACGCGGTTATAAGAATTAAACATTGAATGGTGTCGGTTGCGTCAGCTCCGACGCGAACCGGCGCGGGCGAAGCCGGCCAAGCGCACAACCGACGCCGCCCTGCCGGACGCGTTGCATGGTCCATGATCGCTTTCAAACATGGCGTTGACGGCGCGCGAGTACAACTCAAACCTTTGTATCGGTAACGGTTATAAAGTTTCACAAAGAAACCGATCTTGCCGCAATGACAAAAGACATTGTCGACAATTTATTGAGTTTTTAAAAATTTTCGTTATTCTAACGCCTTTAATCGCCAGGATTGTCGACAGCATAACGATGCCCCATCCAGCAGTGATCGCTTTAGAGAGTTGCTCGACCATCGCCGACCGGGTCTTCGACCAGCTTCGCCAAGCCATCGTGGCGGGCGAGATTCCTCCCGGCAGCAAGATCAGCGAGCCCGTCCTGGCGACCCGCTACGGCATCAGCCGCGGCCCGCTGCGCGAGGCCATGCGACGGCTGGAAGCGACCAATCTGGTGGAGCGCAAGCCGAACGTGGGGGCGCGCGTGATCACGCTCTCCAACGCTCAATTGCTGGAGATCTATGTCATCCGCGAGGCGCTCGAAGGCATGGCGGCGCGACTTGCGGCGGAACGCATGTCCGACGCGGACATCGGCGCACTCCAGGCGTTGCTGGAACGCCACCGGCACGAGGTCGCCCGCGACGACTGGCAGACCTATTTTCAGCAGGAAGGAGATCTGGATTTCCATTTTCGGATCGTCCAGGGCAGCGGCAACCGGCGACTGGTCGACATTCTCTGCAACGATCTTTACCACCTGGCGCGGATGTACCGCTGTCAGTTCGGGATGAAGAGCGACCGGGCGCGCGAGGCGCTGAAGGAACACGGACAGGTCGTCGAGGCCATCGCCGAGCGCGACGGCGAGCTGGCCGAGTGGCTGATGCGTCGGCATATCCGTGCCTCGCGGCAGTCCATCGAACGCCGGCTTGCGGCGGAGAAGGACTGATCGCCAATTGTAGGATGGGCAAAGCGCAGCGTGCCCATCCTAATACGCGCTAAAGCCTGAAGATGGGCACGCTGCGCTTTGCCCATCCTACTCACAATTGACGAGGCGAACACGATGACCGAACCGACCACCCCCGGCGCCAAGTTGCGCCGTGCCGTCCAGGAAGAACGTCCCTTGCAGGTCGTCGGCGCGATCAACGCCTATCACGCCATGATGGCCGAACGCACCGGATACCGGGCGCTCTATCTCTCCGGCGGCGGGGTCGCGGCGGGCTCTTTCGGCGTACCGGACCTCGGCATGACCAGTCTCGACGATGTGCTGGAAGACGTGCGCCGTATCACCTACGCGACCGAGCTGCCGCTGCTGGTCGATGCGGACACCGGCTGGGGCGGCGCCTTCAACATCGCCCGCACGGTCAAGCAGATGAGCCGGGCGGGCGCGGCGGGCTGTCATATCGAGGATCAGGTGGCCGCCAAACGCTGCGGCCATCGCCCCGGCAAGGCGGTCGTTTCCAAGTCCGAAATGGTCGACCGCATCAAGGCCGCCGTGGACGCGCGCACCGACGATTTCGTGATCATGGCTCGCACCGATGCCCTAGCCGTCGAGGGCATGGACTCGGCCATCGAGCGCGCGGTGGCCTGTGTCGAGGCCGGCGCGGACATGATCTTCCCGGAGGCCATGACCGAGCTTGCCCAATACGAAACCTTCATCGCGGCGGTCCAGGTGCCGGTGCTTGCCAACATCACCGAATTCGGCGCCACGCCGCTGTTCACCACCACCGAGCTGGGCGCGGTCGGCGTGTCGCTGGTGCTCTACCCGCTGTCGGCCTTCCGCGCCATGAACCGGGCCGCGCTCAATGTCTATCAGGCGATCCGCCGCGACGGCACTCAGGCCAACGTGGTCGACACCATGCAGACCCGCATGGAGCTGTACGACTATCTGAACTATCACAGCTTCGAGCAGAAACTCGACGAGCTGTTCGCACAGTCGCAACCCGAGGCGTAAATCGAATAAGAGCAGTCAGCTTCCAGCCTCCAGCAGCCAGCGGTTGGGAATCGGCAACTTGGCCGATGATTGAGACCTACCGAGACTCACCCATTGGGTGAAGGCTGCAAGAAGGGAAAATCTCTGCAACACAATGGCTGGAAGCCGATCGCTGGAGGCTGACCGCTCTATTTAAGAGAAACCAAAACAAGACGTTGAACCGAGGAACCGAGGAGAGGAAACGATGGCCGAGAACGACGCAAACCCCTTGCCCAAGCCGAAAAAATCCGTCGCCCTGTCCGGCACCGTGGCCGGCAATACGGCGATTTGCACGGTCGGACGGACCGGCAACGATCTGCACTATCGCGGCTATGACATCCTGGATTTCGCCGATCAGGCCGAGCTCGAGGAGATCGCTCATCTGCTGATCCATGAGCGTCTCCCCACCCGCACCGAGCTGGCCGCCTACAAGCGCAAGCTCAAGGCCATGCGCGGATTGCCGGCGGCGCTGAAGACCGCGCTGGAGCAGATTCCAGCCTCTTCCGCCCATCCGATGGACGTGATGCGCACCGGTTGTTCGCTGCTCGGTACCCTGGAGCCGGAGAAGGACAGCATGCCGGTCGGCGCGGCGCGCGAGATCGGCGACCGGCTGATCGCCTGTTTCGGCTCCATGCTGCTCTACTGGTATCACTTCGCTCATCACGGCCGGCGCATCGAGGTCGAGACCGACGACGAGACGATTGGTGGTCATTTCCTGCATCTGCTGCACGGCGAAACACCGTCCGCCGACTGGGTGCGCGCCATGCACACCTCGCTCATCCTCTACGCCGAGCACGAGTTCAACGCCTCCACCTTCACCGCGCGGGTGATCGCTGGCACCAACTCGGACATGTATTCGGCCATCACCGGCGCGACGGGTGCACTGCGCGGACCCAAGCACGGCGGCGCCAACGAGGCCGCCTGCGAGATCCAACAGCGTTACGCCAGCCCCGACGAAGCAGAGGCCGACATCCGCGAGCGGGTCGCCCGCAAGGAGATCGTCATCGGCTTCGGCCATCCGGTCTATACCATCGCCGACCCGCGCAACGAGGTCATCAAGTCGGTCGCCCGGCGCTTGTCCGAGGCCAACGAAAACATGGCGATGTTCGAGGTCGCCGAGCGGCTCGAAAGCGTCATGTGGGATCAGAAGAAGATGTTCCCCAATCTCGACTGGTTCTCCGCCGTGTCCTATGCGCAGATGGGCGTGCCAACCCCATTGTTCACGCCCATCTTCGTCATCTCGCGCACCGCCGGCTGGGTCGCCCATGTCATCGAGCAGCGCCAGGATGGCAAGATCATCCGTCCGAGTGCCAACTATATTGGGGTCGAGAACCTCAAGTGGGTGCCGATCGAGCAACGATAGTTGGCAGTTGGCAGTTGGCAGTTGGCAGTTGGCAGTTGGCAGTTGGCAGTTGGCAGTTGGCAGTTGGCAGTTGGCA
>NZ_NHSQ01000112.1 GCF_016653465.1 Thiocystis minor
GTCGTCAAGAACGTGTTTGGGCATCGCAAGGTCCGGTACAAAGGACTGGCGAAGAACGTCGCTCAATTGCACACCCTGTTCGCCCTGGCGAATCTGGTGCGCGTGAAGAAGGCGCTCTTGGCCTAACACCGCCACCGGACGCCTCGGGAACGGAGCAAAACGCCGAAGGAGGCCATCACCGCCCTCAACCAAGGCGATTCGTACCGCAAAGCCGCCCGATGTCTCGGTCTCGGCGAAAAAATCGCGCATGCCGAATGCGTCACGGCGGAAAACTCGATTTAATCAGCGTCTCCTTAAAAGCACACCCTTCAGTGGGTCAACATTAGTGGCCGTGGGTGGGTCAGTTTAGATGGCCATTAACACCCGACCTGTTTCGACCGGGCGAATACCGGAGGACTTCCGGGACTTTAAGCCTGTGGAGCGGGCCGTGGCGGTGGACCGGTAAACGCCGGTCGACGAGTCACCCCGCGTCGAAGCAGGAAAGACAGGCCGCGAGGGCTGTCCGGCCAGGTTCCGTCGCCTGGGAATCCTCGTCTCTTTAGGGCGAGGAGGATGTCAATTTGCCTTCCATCTATTGGGAGTTCGGTTAGTGACCTGGCGGACACTTGCTGTCCGCCACCCCCACATCGAATTCTCTATGAGAGTTCGAGGTTTTTTTGTGCAAAAAATAAAAAGTTTTATTAAAATAGGATTTTTAACAAACAGGAACCACGCCAATGCTTCAGACGTTGCGCAAAGCTGGCGGCTCACTCGTGATGACGGTGCCCAAAGCGTTTATCGACCAAAATGGCTTAAGCGAAGGCTCACAGGTCGAGCTTCACTTGCTTGGCAAGACGATGACGATCGAAGCACCTGCCCGTCCGCGTTACAAGCTCGCCGACCTGATCGCCGAGATGCCAGACGGCCTTCCCCGCGTTGTCGGCTGGGATGACATGCCCTCGGTCGGTCTGGAGCGTGGCTGATGGCGTTTGTGCCGAACCGTGGCGACATCGTGCATCTCGATTTCGACCCGTCCTCTGGCCGGGAAATGACCGGCCCGCACTTCGGCCTGGTCCTGAGTGGCAAAGTCTTTAACCAGCAAGGCTTGGCCATGATCTGCCCGATTTCGCAGGGCGCGGCGACGGCGGCGCGCACGCATGGAACGGTGGTGACGCTGATCGGGGCTGGAACGCAGACGCAGGGGGCCGTTTACTGCCACCAGTTGAAGTCGCTGGACTGGCGTGCGCGGAATGTGCGCCTCAAGGAGGTGGCACCCCAGTGTCTCGTCGACGACGTTCTCGCAAGAGTTGAAGCGATCTTGTTCGACTGAGGTCCATCGCCCGCGCGCCTCATTCTCGACCCACGGCGCCCGGATCGGGTCGGGCTGACGGGATTGCGCCCGTCAGCCCTCCCACACCACCGGACATGCGGTTTTCCGCATCCGGCGGTTGGACCCAGCCCCCGGTTATGCGGCGGCAAGGTCTGATGGAACCCACAGTCCATCGCGGCGGAGGATGCGGTTGCAGAGCGCGTGCTGTCGCGTCGGTGAGCGCGCGATGCGCCACGCGCCTTTGCGGCGACTCGCCAATTTCAGCGAACGCCCCACCATCCCCAGTCGTTTCAGGGCGTTGTGTCGTCCTGGACGGTGATGCCAGCGCAGCCAAAAACACTTGCGCATGTGGCGACGGCCCCCCATCCAGGCGGGTCAGCGCCTTCGTGGCGTCGGCCAAGCGAAAATAATTCCACCAGCCACGCACGTCGCGCTGCCACTGCTGGACCAGTTCCTTGCTGGTTAAGCTCTGACGCGCATCCCAGCGTTCGCGCACCGCATCCTTGTCACGCGCGATGCGCTTGGGCGCAATCCCGATCCGGCCGTCTTCCAAGAGCCGGAAACCCAACCTCTGGCGTTCCCAAGGTCGCCCCCAGCCGCTTTTCTCACGGTTGACGGGGAGCTTCAGATGCGCTTCGATCCATGCCACGAGGCTGTTCAGCACGCGTTCTGCGCTGCGCGCGCTGCCCACGAACACCGTGATGTCGTCGGCGTCGCGGCAGAACGCAAGCCCGCGTCGTTCCAACTCCCGGTCCAGCGGAGTCAGGTAGAGGTTCGCCAGGAGCGGGCTCAGCGGCCCGCCTTGCGGCGTGCCGTCCAGGCGCACTTCAACCTCACCGTGGTGCAGCCTACCCGCCCGCAGGTAGCGCCCGATCAGGCTCAGCACCCGAGGGTCGCCGGGAATGCCGAGAACGCGGACCCCGCCTTGCGGCTTGGGGATCTCCACGCCTCGCACCGGACTCGGTTGATAACGCCCTTCCAAGAGCGTCGCCGTGATCCGCTCGCCATGTCGGTCGAGATGTTCCGCCAAGGTCTTGACGCCCATCCCGTCTACCCCAGGCGCACCACCGTTGGCTTTCACCTGTTGGTCAGCCGACTGGAGATTGTCCTCCGTGAGGATCACCTCCATCAAACGCTCATTCAGCACGGTCATGATTCCGCTCTCCGTGGCTTTCCCTTGCCGTCCCCGTGCTTACCTCCCGGTGATCCACACCGCTCGGATCCCACGTCCTTCGGGGTGGCTGCCGCAGTTGCCGCACCCCGAGGCTTCGGACGACTTCGCGGGTCGCGCCGCGTCTGTTGGTTCTCGCTGTTTCCCCCGGTGTCAGGATAGAAGTCGCCTCCCTCTGGGAGGCGACTTCTATCCTGACACCGGGGGGGGTTCGTAAGCTGCGCGCGCGGGGCGCGCGTCGATACGTTTGTGCTGGTCGACGAAGCGCAATTGGTCATCCCCACGCGCACCAAGGAACGCGACGATCCGACACAGATTCTCAATCGGCTGGTCAGCGAGGCGCGGAAATTCGGCGCTGGGTTGATTCTGGTGTCGCAGAGTCCGAATGTGTTTCCACGGGCGGTCCTGGCGAATGTCGCCCGCAAGATTGGACTGCGCACCCAGGCCATCGACATTCCGGCGCCGCGCCGGGCGCTCGGCCTCGCCGACGAACAGTTGTTTCGTCAGGCGCAACAGCCACGGGTGGCGATGTACTCCACGCGCGAAGGCGGGTTCGAGCCGGTGACGCTTGGGTCGGAGGTGGACGAGGGGGAATCTTGATGGCGGCAGCGGTTTTTGATAGCGTGACGAAAACGTGACGCGCTCCGGTCACGTTGGGTTACATTGCGTCACGTTGGGGACACGAAAGCGCGGGGCGGATGTGCTAACGTGTTGAATGTTAGATAATGTTTTTGCTGACTCTGGATTTAGGTTCCAGTGGAGCAATCCGTGGGGGTTCGAGTCCCCCTTGCGCACCATCTAAAGATCAATACCTTACGAAGACTTTATCCGGGCTATGCCCGGTTATTTTTGCCAACGTGACTAAAGCGTGTCGCGTACCTGATCCGTGAAGAAACTCCAGCTTTGCCATCTCCACCCACCGCCGCCTCGATCTTCAGCCGTCCGAGCACATTGGATCTCGCCCCGGTCAGTCTGCGCTGTCCGAAATGCGATGCGGAACAGCCCCCCGGCGAGGTCTGCATCGCGTGCGGGATCGTCTTTGCTAAATATGAACAGGCAAGTCGACAGGCGCCGCAGGCGAGGCGTCCGGTCACGACGCTTTCTCGGGGCGATGGTTTCCCTTATCGCCTCGTTACTCAACTGCTGCAACTCGTCTTTCTGGCCAGCCTGGGGCTGGCGCTCTGGAGTCATTGGAAAAAGGATCAGTTTCCCCCGCCGACGTTCTATGACGCCGCGCGACTGGAAGCACCGCGTCAGACCCCGACCGAATCGTCCTCCTTCCAGATCGAGGCGCAGGGCATCCGCTATACCATCGACCCCCTGTTCGAGTATCAGCTCGACGGGGTGGTGGTGAGCCTGCATGACAGCGATGTGTTCTGGGACATCTACCATGCCAAGGACTGGAAAGACTTCATCAACCTCCGCGACCTCTGCGTCGTCTGGGGCGATAACGTCGCCTCGGGCGTCTTTCGCGAGATGCAGTACCGCAACAGCACCTGGACCTGCTGGATTTCCACCCAGGACGCCGAGACGGCCCAACGCTTTGCCTGGGACCAACTCTCGAACAATCACCTGCTCACGCAGGACGCCACCCTCGCCGCGAAGATCAAATCCGCCGAGATTGGCGATCAGATCCGCCTGGACGGCAAATTGGCCCGCTACTCGCGTGCTGGCGGATTCCAGCGGGGAACCAGCGTCACCCGCACCGATACCGGCAATGGCGCCTGTGAAACCATCTACGTCGACGCGTTTCGGATCGTCCGCAAAGCGCATCCCGGTTGGCGGCTGGTCTATCGGCTGTCGTGCGCGCTCTGCCTTGCCGCGCTCCTGGGGCTCGTTGTGATGTTGTTCGTCGCGCCAGTGCGCGCGCCGCGAACGTAGTCGAACGGAAACCAGACAAACCACGAACCGAACACGACCCTGAACGTCACGCCTGAGCGGGTTCCGGCGCGCGCATCACGATTTCCCTCGCCCGCAGATCCGGTAGCAACACCGCCAGCAATCCGAGCAACGGCAGGAAGGCACAGACCTGATAGACCGTCTCGATCCCCCACCGATCCGCCACCTGTCCGAGCACCGCGGCACCGATCCCGGCCAGACCGAAGGCGAACCCGAAAAAGAGCCCGGAGACCATCCCGATCCGACCGGGAATCAGTTCCTGGGCGTAGACCACGATGGCCGGAAAGGCGGACGCGAGCAGGAAGCCGATGATGACCGTCAAGACCGCCGACGTCCCGAGCCCCACGTAGGGCAGCGCCAGGGTGAAGGGCGCGACGCCGAGAATCGAGACCCAGATCACCGCCCGCCGACCGATACGATCTCCGAGGGGACCGCCGAGCAGGGTGCCCGCCGCTACCGCGAAGAGGAAATAGAACAGGTGATACTGCGCTTCCTGGGCGTCGATGGCGTAGCGCTGCATCAGATAGAAAATCAGATAGCTGCTTATGCTGGCCAGGTAGAAAAACTTGGAGAACATCAGCGCCAGAAGGACCGCCAGCGTGGCTTTTACCCGACCCTTGGGGAGTGCGCGCCCGGCGGGCGCCGCCGCCGGCTTCGGTTGCCGGTGCTGACGTCGAGACCAGACGCCGACGCCCGTCAGCACGATCATGGCGACCAGTGCCAGCAGGGCGAACACGGCGAGGCTGCGCTGACCCTGGGGCAGGACGATCCAGGCCGCGAGCAGCGGACCGATGGCCGCGCCGGTGTTGCCGCCGACCTGGAAGAGGGACTGTGCCAGACCGTGCCGCCCGCCCGAGGCCATGCGGGCAACCCGCGAGGCTTCGGGATGGAAGACCGCCGAGCCGGTCCCGACCATCGCGGCCGCCACCAGCAGCATCGGGAAGCTGGAGGCCAGCGACAGCGCCAGCAGGCCCAGCAGGGTAAACCCCATGCCCACCGCGAGCGAAAAGGGCTTGGGATGGCGATCGGTGTAGAGGCCGATCAAGGGTTGCAGCAGCGAGGCGGTCAACTGAAAGGCCAGGGTGATCAAGCCGATCTGGGCAAAGCTGAGATGGAATCCGGCTTTGAACAGCGGATAGATGGCGACCATCAACGACTGCAGGGTGTCGTTAAGGAAATGGGCGAAACTGATGGCGCCCAGCACCCGGAAGGCGGTGCGGTCGGAGGTTGATGCGTTCATGACCAAGCAGGGCAGCTCACATCGCCCTCTTCGCCATCCAAGGCCGCGACCGCGCTTGAAAGGCGCATCGCATACAACAACGCACCGCCGATTCGTGTTGTCTGTACCTGCATCGTTTGCTGCTCACTGTTTTGCTCCAGCGCTCAGTATGCCCCATCGAACCGGCCTGACCGCAATCGATGACGAGAACCCACGCCGCAGTCTTCTTCGCGGACACACCACGACCGTTGACCTCGCGCCCTTGTACGCGCGCTTCCTCGCCCATCTGCCACCCAAGCGTGCACCTTCTCGATGCCGGTTGCGGCTCGGGGCGCGATGCCCGCGCCTTTCTCGCGCGAGGATATGCCGTAACCGCCTTCCTGATTAGAAAGATTTTCCAGCAGGCCAGTTTTTCGCTGGAAATAGGCGCACAGTGGGTTACCCCGTCTCGCTGAGGAATCCCGTCATGCCCATGAACCGTATCCAATTCCAAGCCGGGCTGTCAC
>NZ_NHSQ01000113.1 GCF_016653465.1 Thiocystis minor
CATGTACTGATGTTCAGACCCGGCGTCGAACTGGACTTTGACCTGCGCGGACAGGAGCCCGGACTGCATTCGCAGAACATCCCGGTGCGCGCGAAGCTCGCGACCGTCAAGGCCCAGGCAGAGCAACGCCAGGCGCCTCAGTCTCCGACTGACGCGCGCCGGATGATGTCCGCCAACACCGATGGCCGGCTAGGGCGCCCGCGCCGCGCGCGCTTTCCGACCAAGCTTGGGCTTGGGCTTGGGTTGCTCGCCGGTGCCATCGCGGCGGACGCGACTGGGACTGGCCTTCCGCCGGTTGGCAGCCAGCCTCCTCCCCAGCACGCTAGCCACCTTGAACTGATACTTGGCAGCGCGGTCAACAGCCGCGCGAAAAACGACGAGGACGACAGCGGACTGGCCTGGGGCTTTGCCGAAGTCCGGATCAGCGAGAGCTGGCGCTCTGGCTTGAACGGCGGAGCAACGCTCATCGCGACCCCCGAACTCTGGCAGGATCAGCCCGGACTCTATGACCGGGTCTTCACCGCGTCCTTCGACATTCGCGACCTCTATCTTGGCGCCAGCACGCCGGACGGTGCCGCGCAGGCATGGGTCGGGCGCAAGAGCTTCGCGATCAATCCGGTCCTCGACGGCGACAGTCAGCAGGGTATTGGGGCGAGTCTAGCGCTCGGCGGCGAGACCCAGCTCCATCTGGCCGCGCTGTCGCGCTGGATCAAGTACTCGCGCACGCACTTTGACGCCCGCGGCATCTCCGGCTGGGAGAGCGTCGCCGAGGCCAACCCGCGCGCGGGCGATGTCTATCTCGCGCTGAGCATTGAGCAGATCCGGCTCGGCGAACACCTGAGCCTCGCGCCCTTTGTTAATTATCAGGACCATGTGCTTGCCGTTTACGGCTCGACCATCACCTGGTCGCAACCGCTGCGCGGACACGACGACGCTTGGCGCTGGGAACTCGAAACCATCCTGGCGTACTACCGCAATCAGGTTCCAGCCGCGCTGCAACCCGACTATCAGGACGTCTGGTCAGGCCGGATTCATGCCCAGCTCCACCGCTCGGACTTCTCCGTTGGTGCCGGCGCCTACTGGATCGGTGACCGGCGCAACGACACCGGCGCCGGTCTCTTTACCGATTTCGACCCGATGCAGGAAGACGACCTCTATCCCTACAACGATCGGAACAACCTGCACCTGTTCTATCTCGATGGCGCCTTTAGCCTCGGCAAGCTGGCGCTGAAGCCGGCGCTCGGCGTTGGCCGCAACCAGGCTCTGTCGAGCAATTCGCTTGAATTCGATCTGCTGGTCGAGTATCCGCTGACCCCAAGGATCACACTCGCCGGCTATGTCGTTCATGTCGATTTCTCACGCGATGTGATGCCCAATTATTCCAAAATCGGCACCTCGCTGAGCTACGCCTTCTGACGCCGGCGCCACGCTCTTCATGCGTTTCAAACAGTGGCCAGAAGCAGAGCAGGTCGGGTTCCTGAGTCGCACGCGTGGCTTACATTCCAACCGACGCCACGAAACTGCCGCACCCAACCAAACAACCGCCACCGCCCACACCTCCTAGCGCGTCGTCCGACAGCTCACTGGGGCGGGCAGGGATGAACAGATGAAGCACCTGCTCCGTGTTTGCCGCGTCAGGTCACGCCGCGGCGGGCGGGGAACCGAACCCGCCCGGCGATCCGCGACGGCAGGCTACCGCACACCGGACACGATGGATATGATCGATTGGCCTTCATCATGAATCCGACCGGGCTGTGGGGGAACGAGCGTTTCGGCGTCGAGAGATGCCATTCTGGACGCGGTTTCGCTGACCTTTCTCCCAAGCCCGGCTAGAATCTCCCCATCGTGACGCACCGGACTCACCCGATGATGCTGTTTTTCTTTCTGCTTGGTCTGGCGGTCCTGATCCTGGGCGCCGAATTACTGGTGCGTGGCGCCTCCCGCCTGGCCGTCGCCTTCGGCATCTCGCCGCTGGTGGTGGGTCTGACCGTCGTGGCCTTCGGCACCAGCTCGCCGGAACTGGCGGTCTCGGTGCAGTCCACCTGGTCCGGACAGGCGGATATCGCGCTAGGGAACGTGATCGGCAGCAATATTTTCAATGTGCTCTTCATCCTTGGCGTCTCCGCGCTCATCACCCCCCTGATTGTCAATCGGCAGCTCGTTCGTCAGGAGGTGCCGCTGATGATCGGCGTCTCGCTGCTGACCTGGGGTCTGGCGCGGGATGGAGCCCTGTCGTTTCTGGACGGCGCGCTGCTGTCCGGCCTGCTGGCGGTCTATTGCGTGTTTCTGATCCGGCAGAGCCGCCGTGCCCAGTCGCTCGATCTGGCGCCGGAAAACGCTCCGTCGCCGGACCTGACCGACCACGCAACCTGGGACCGGCATTGGGCGGTGCAACTCGGATTGATCGCGGCTGGGCTGATCCTGCTGGTGCTCGGCTCGCGCTGGCTGGTGGAGGGCGCGATCGCCTTCGCGACCTGGATGGGGGTCAGCGAGCTGGTCATCGGACTGACCATCGTCGCCGCCGGCACCTCGCTGCCGGAGGTCGCCACCTCGATCCTGGCGGCGCTGCGAGGCGAGCGCGATATCGCGGTGGGAAACGCGGTCGGCAGCAACATTTTTAACCTGTTATGCGTTCTCGGCATCTCCGCCCTGGTCGCGCCAACGGCGCTGCCGGTCTCCTCGGGCATGCTGAGCTTCGATCTGCCGATCATGATCGCCGTGGCGGTCGCCTGTCTGCCGATCTTCTTCACCGGCTATGTGATCGCGCGCTGGGAGGGCTTGCTGTTTCTGGCTTATTACATCGCCTATACCGCCTGGCTCTTCCTGCACGCCACCGACCACGCCGGCCAGGCGCTGTTCGGCACGGTGATAATCGGCTTCGTCATTCCGCTCACCTTCGTCACGCTCGCCGTCCTGAGCTACCGCCACTGGCGGGGATCGCACCGTCCGGGCGATCTCTGAGCGGACCGCGCGGAGGCAGCCTGTCGGCCACACCAAACATCGGGACGCCGCTTCCGGGCGGCAGTCGGTTCGGTTATGATTCGACGATTCATCAGGCGGCCTGTCATGGGTTGGCCTGACCGGCAATCCTGAACGGCTGACGCGGACCATTCTCCCGTGCCAGTCACCCCTGACAACAATTCACCCACGATCGTGGCGAGACGGAGAAACCCATGGGACTCGGCGGCATCAGTATCTGGCAGCTCTTAATTATCCTGGTCATCGTGCTGTTGCTGTTTGGCACCAAACGATTGAAAAATGTCGGTTCCGATCTGGGTGGCGCGATCCGGAGCTTCCGCGACTCGATGTCGAACGCGGACAAGGATGACAAGGTCGACAATGAACAACCGACCAGCGGACAGGCCGCCAGTGCGCCGGTTTCAACGTCGAAAACCAGTCAGGAAACGGACAAGCATCGCACCTGACCCGCGTTCGATAGAGCAGGTTGACTCATCATGTTCGATGTTGGCTTCTCGGAACTGATTTTGGTCGCGGTCGTCGCGCTCCTCGTCGTCGGCCCGGAGCGACTGCCGAAGGTCGCCCGCGTCGCCGGCATGTGGCTAGCGCGCGCGCGGCGCAGCCTGGTCGCAGTCAAGCAGGAGATCGATCGCGAAATGAAGGCGGGCGAACTCGCCGAAATCCTCAAGCAGCAGGCCGCCGCCAATCCGCTAGAGACTATCCTTGAGGATTCGTCCAAGCCTCCTTCGTCATCGCCCACCCCAGCCGCACCGGCTTCCGTCGATGCTTCGGCCACTCCCGATCAAGGTTCGCGCGGCTAAACCGCATCGCCCGCTGCTACAACTCCCGCGCCGGCAAGCACCAGCGATGCAAGGCCATCCACTCAAGGATGCTCCGCTTGCCACCGCAGGCAAACTATTGACAACAATTCATACCGTTAAAGAGGTTGCTCGATTGAATCCCCTATCCGCCTGGACATCCCGCGTCCACCAATCCTCGCTCTCCCGGCGCATGCCCCGGCCCGTGATGATCGCCCTGATCCTGACCTGTCTGCTGGCGCCGCTCGTGGCCAGCGCCGCAACCACACAGGAGATCGCGCTCTTCGGTATCCCGACCGAATTCATCCTCTTCGCACTCACCCTGCTTGGGGTCGCCTTCCTTCATAACCACACACTCACCGTCGCCCTGACCGGGCTTGCCGCGATCACGACCTACAAACTCGTCTTCACGGGTTTTCACGCGGGCGCTGGCCTTGCCGGTCTGGCGGGTCACATGGGCGGCGAGTGGGTGATTCTGACCAACCTGCTCGGGCTCCTGCTCGGCTTCGCGCTGCTGGCCCGTCATTTCGAGGACAGCGGAGTGCCCCAGATTCTGCCCCGCTACCTGCCGGATGGCTGGCTGGGCGGCTTGGCGTTGCTGGCCGCGATTTTCGTGCTGTCGAGCTTCCTCGACAACATCGCCGCCGCCCTGATCGGCGGCACCATCGCCTTCACGGTCTTCCGGCAGCGGGTGCATATCGGCTATCTCGCGGCCATCGTGGCGGCCTCGAATGCCGGCGGCTCCGGCAGCGTGGTCGGCGATACCACCACCACCATGATGTGGATTTCCGGCATCGCGCCTCAGGATGTCTTCCACGCCTATGTCGCCGCGGGCGTGGCCCTGGTGATCTTCGGCATCCCCGCCGCGCTCCAGCAGCATCGCTTCTCGCCGATCGTCTGCGATGCCCCGGAGGGCAGCCGGATCGACTGGACCCGTCTCGGCATCGTCGCCTGGATTCTCGTGGCCGCCGTCACCACCAACGTCGTCGTGAATTCCGGCTTCAAGGATCTGGCGGATGTCTTTCCGTTTCTCGGTGCCGCGGTCTGGGTCGCCATTCTGCTTGCCGCCCGGCTGCGCAAGCCCGAGTGGAGCCTACTGCCGGAGGCACTCAAGGGCAGCCTTTTCCTGCTGACGCTGGTCGTCTGCGCCTCCATGATGCCAGTGGAAAAGTTGCCGGAAGCCTCCTGGTATTCCGCCTTTACGCTGGGCTTCGTCTCCGCCGTCTTCGACAACATCCCGCTCACCGCGCTGGCCATCGAGCAGGGCGGATTCGATTGGGGCATGCTCGCTTACGCGGTCGGTTTCGGCGGCTCCATGATCTGGTTCGGCAGCTCCGCCGGCGTGGCGCTCTCGAATCTGTTTCCACAGGCCAAATCGGTCGGCTCCTGGCTGCGTCACGGCTGGCATGTGGCGGTGGCCTATGTGATTGGCTTCGCCGCCCTCATGTTCACCCTTGGCTGGCAACCGCATGAGGCGCCTCTGGCAGCGGTCCCCGCCGCGAACACCGCACACAGCGAACCAGCCGTGCTCCAGCTCGATACTCTAACGCACGCGGATCGGGAGACAGCGCAATGATCAAGTTTCTGGCACCGGTCGATGGTTCGGAATCGGCGGAACGCGCCGTCCGTCATCTGATTCAACTCGCTCGCTGCAAGGCGCCGGCGGAAATTCATCTTCTCAATGTGCGTCCTCCGATCGAGGCTTGGGAAGTGCGCCGTTTCCTGACCGAGGAAGAAATCGCGCAGACCCAGCAGGGCGAGGGCGAAAGCGACCTGCAGTCCGCGCGCGCCTTGCTCGACGAGGCCGGACTCTCCTACACCGCCCAGGTGCTGATCGGCCCGGTCGCGCAGACCATCGCGACCTTCGCCACCGAGCAGGGCTGCGACGCCATCGTCATGGGGACTCACGGCCGGGGGGGACTCGGGAATCTCCTGATGGGATCGGTCGCGACCAAGGTGATCCATCTGGTGAAGATTCCGGTCACGTTAGTCCGGTAAATGCGTGCGGCTCCGCCCGGTTCAGCCGGGCGGAGTCTCCAGAATCCAACTCCCCAATGGTTTTCCCGCGTGATCGTACTGTTGATCATCGCCTCTTCATTTTCGCGACGCGAACTATGAGCGCCGGCTTGCAGCCGGCACCTGGGGCAGTCGACATGTTGTCGACTGAAACACGACCGAGGGTCGCTTGTCCGGCTACAAGCCGGACTTACCAGTGCCGGCTGCAAGCCGGCGCTCCCGGAGATTGTCGTAGATCTCGCTGCGATTACGACCCTGTTGTTTCGCCAGATACAGCGCCTGGTCCGCCTGTTGGACCAGCACCTCCGACTCGGGATAGGCATCCTCGGCGACCGCGCCCCCAAGACTGATGGTCACGCCGCCGGTGGGCGAGTTGGGATGACGGATATTCAAGTCAATCACCGCTTGGCGTAGCTCCTCGGCGAAGTCCCGTATCCCCGGCAAGCCGGTGTTTGGCAGCACGAGAACAAATTCCTCGCCCCCATAGCGGGCGCAAAAATCGCCGCCGCGCCGCAATTTCGCCTGGAGCGCCTGGGCAACTTGCCGCAGACACTGATCGCCAGCCGGATGACCGAAGGCGTCGTTGTAATCCTTGAAGTGGTCGATATCGCAGAGAATCACGGCGAGCGGGATCTGTTGCCGTCGCCCGGACCGCCATGTCTGCTGGAACTGTTCGTTGAAGAAGCGTCGATTGCGTACCCCGGTCAGCGAGTCCACCATCGCCTGTTCGCGCAATTGGCGATGATAGCCGCTCAACATCTGGCCCATGATCACGATGACCAACAAGCCGCTGAGACCGATCGCGAGATGGCTGAAGGTCAGCGCGGCGAGCGGAATCGCGGCGACGCGCGGCAGCGTCACGCTAACCCCGCCGCGCACGTCGCCTTCCCGATACCCCTGCTCTTCATGGCAGCGTAGACACGCCTTTTCCGTGATGAGCGGTGCCATGTAACGATAGGATCGCTCGCCGACGATCTCTCCCTTTTCCGCAAGGCCCTGTTCAAACTGACGCAGCGCCTCGGTCTCCCAGTCCGTGGGCTGGTTCTCCGGGCGCAGCGGCTTCAAACTGGTGATGTGGAACTGAACCCCTCGGCTTTGCTGGGCGATCTCGGCCAGTTGTCGGGTCATGAAGGCGGGATTGACGAGCGTCAGGGTCAGGTCATCGGAGATTCGCAGGTCGCGCTGCGGATCCTTGAGATAGGGGTTCGGCTGGGTCTCCGGTGTCACCGGGACATAGACGCCGCCATGACGGGCATTCCAGCGCCGGGTGATGACGATCTGCTCAAAGAAGGAGCGCGCGGTTTCGAGCGCCAGCTCCTGACGTTTTTCGTTGGCTTGATAGATATTCCAGGCCAGCGAGAGACCCACCAGGGCGCACCACAGCAGACCGGCCAGAACCAGCCTGAAATTTAAGCGATATCCGGTCACTCGACGACCTTAGGCTCCCGCCATGCTCCCGCCAGATAGGCAAAGACGCTGTCGATCCGCGCGGGTTCCAGCGCCCCGAAGCGTTGTCCCAGGCGATAGCCGAGATTTTTCCAGGTCAGGCGCTCCAGGGCATCGGCCTCGTAGACCTTGTGGCGCCGGGTCGCATCCTCCCAGCCGTTCAGGAATTTACCGCGACGGTGTTCGTCAGGGGCCTTGCGTTCGTCGCGGTCATAGATGCAGGCGGTGACGGCGGCGTCGATCTCGTGGGTCGGAATGGGCATGATGTCTCCAGCGATTGAGGGCGCGGCGAACATTAGGTACCGCGTGCCGGCGCAGTCTAGCGCCAAAGGCGATCCGGGTCACTGAACCGCGAGCGGGTTCGGCGACAGCAGGCCGTTGACCGAAGAGAAGGTCAGTTCGCGTTATTTCAGCGCGCCGGCCCTGAATCGGGCCGGTCTGCTTGGCAACCGTTACGCCCTGCTGACATCGGGTCTGATGCTCCTTTTGCAGTTCGCCTTCACCGATCTCGTTCCCATGCACGATCCATTCGCGGAAGACCGGAAGCAGCCGTGCCCGCCTTATAGACAGCATTGACATTTTCAACATTGCATGATCACGCGGGTTGGGGTTACAGTATTTTGACGCGATGCAGCAATTGCAAGCCGCACTGATTTTCCAAGTACATTCCCGACCGAGGTCAACCATCATGCCGATCGACGTTCCCGCGCCGGACGATCCGACGGACCCGCTCCAACCGGAGCTGGTGGAGGGTCTGGCGCGTGTCGTGGCGGTGGAAGGCAGGCTGGCCTGGCTCGAACCCGAACAGACCACCTCTTGCGGCGGCTGCGCGGCATCCGGTCTGTGCGGGGCCAAGGGCATCGGCACGGCCGCGAGTCGACTGGAGATGCGCCGTTTCCCGCTCGTCAACGATGCGCATCTCGCCGTCGGCGAGCGGGTGGTGGTCGGGGTCGATGCGCGTGCGCTGCTCAAGGCATCGGGAACCGCCTATGCGCTCCCGCTGGTCATCATGTTCGGCGCCGGGGGGATGGCGCAGTGGATCGCCGGAAGCGATGGGATCACCATGGCGACGATGTTGGCGGGGCTTGGCGTCGGCCTGCTCGCCGCGCGCTGGGGCGCCCGTTGGCTCGGTGCCCGTGGTCAGCTCGCCCCGCGTTTTCTCCGCCGCGCCACTGAAGGCGAAACCTGTCGGATCGATTAAACCGCGTCCGGCATGGCCCGCGTCGTTTGTGGATCGGATCGACATCGCCGGACTCCACGCGCGATGGCGCTGACGCGGTTTCAGTTTTTTACATTTTTATTATTTAAACCGCGTGTGACTGATCGTCGTTGGTGGCCAGCGAGGCTGGGGGCACTCCAAACAACGCCTGTCGCTCTGGACGCGGTTTAACGGGGTCGGAACATGCAGGAATACATTCTTTTAATGGTCGGCGCGGCGCTGGTCAACAACGTGATTCTGGCCCGTTTCCTGGGTCTCTGCTCCTTCATGGGCGTGACGACCCGGATCGATACCGCCATCGGCATGGGGCTGGCGACGACCTTCGTCATCACTGTCTCCTCGATGGCGAATTGGGGAGTTGAGCACTATTTATTGGTGCCCTATGGCCTGGGCTATCTGCGTACCGTCACCTTCATCCTAGTGATCGCGAGCGCCGTGCAGTTCACCGAGATGACGGTGCGCAAGGTCTCGCCGCCGTTGTTTCAGATGCTGGGCATCTATCTGCCGCTCATCACCACCAACTGCGCCGTGCTGGGTGTCGCGCTACTACTGGTCGAGGGCAAGATGACGTTCATCGCGGCGACCCTGTTCGCCTTTGCCTCCTCGCTTGGCTACAGCCTGGTCATGGTCATCTTCGCCGGGCTGCGCGAGCGCCTGGCCCTAGCCGAGGTACCGCGTTTGTTCGCCGGTCCACCGATCGGATTCATCGTCGCCAGCCTCCTCGCGCTGGCATTCCTGGGTTTTTCTGGCATTAGCACGACCTGAGGGCTGAAGCAATGTTAACGGCGGTTGGAAGTTTGACGGCGATGGGCGTTGCCCTGGGTGGCATGCTGGGTGTCGCGGCGCGTTTGCTCGCCGTCGAGGAAGACCCGTTGGAACTTGAGCTTCAGGCCATGCTGCCGGGCTCGCAGTGCGGGCAATGCGGTTTCGTCGGCTGCGCTCAGGCGGCGGTGGCGCTGGCCAAGGGCGAGGCGTCGGTGACCCTCTGTCCGCCGGGCGGCAAGGCCGTCGCCGAACAATTGGCCAAACGCTTGGGCGTGACGGTCGATCTGGGCGATCAGGCGCCGCGACTGCCCGTGTATGCGGTCATCGATGAGGAACTCTGCATCGGCTGCACGCGGTGCGTCAAGGAGTGTTCGGTCGATGGCATTATCGGCGCCAGCAAGCTGATGCACACGATCGTCGCCGAGGTCTGTCACGGCTGCTCCAAGTGCGCTCAGGTTTGCCCCACCGATGCGATTCGCATGGTCGAAATCCCGCTCACCCTCGCCGCCTGGCATTGGCCGAAGCCCGCCTCGACCCATACGCACTAACGTCCTTCTCCCCGCCCCTCTTCCCAGCGGGGGGATTTCGAGCGCCCGCGGCGCGACTTTCACGGTGTCCCTGGAGCCGTCAAATACATGAAGCTTTTCCCGATCCGTGGCGGTATCCATCCCGAATACCGCAAGGAGTTGAGCGGCGAGCGCGCCATCGAGGCGCTGCCGCTGCCGAGCCGACTCTATATCCCGCTGCAACAGCACATTGGCGCGCCCGCCGAGATCCTGGTCTCCGCAGGCGATCTGGTCAAAAAGGGCCAGGTCATCGCGCGCCGTCAGGGACCGATCTCCGCGCATCATCATGCCTCCACCTCCGGGCGCGTGGTCGAAGTGACCGAGATCCCCGCCCCCCACCCGTCGGGCCTGCCTCAACCGACCATCGTCATCGAACCCGATGGAAAGGATGAGTGGGCCGCGCTGCCCGAGCCCATCGCCGATCCCTTCGCGGTCGCCCCCGAGGTCATCGAGGAGCGTGTCGCCGAGTCCGGCATCGTCGGCATGGGTGGCGCGACCTTCCCGGCGGCGGTCAAGCTGCACCTGGGCATCCAGTACCGCATCGACACCCTGCTGATCAATGGCGCCGAGTGCGAGCCCTATCTGACCTGCGACGACCGGCTGATGCGCGAGCACGCCGAGGCGATTGTCGACGGCGCCCGCATCATGGCTCACACCTTGGGCGCACCCAGGATCGTCGTCGGCATCGAGGAGAACAAGCCGCAGGCACTGGCGGCCATCACGGTTGCGGCCAACCCCTTCCCGAACATCGAAGTCGCCGCGCTGCCCGTGAAGTATCCGATGGGTTCCGAGCGTCACCTGACGCTGGCGATCACCGGACTGGAGACCCCGGCGCGCAAGCTGACGGCGGATCTGGGCGTCGTGGTGCATAACGTCGCCACCGCCCGCGCCGTGCATCAGGCCGTGCGCTTGGGTCGCCCGCTGATCGCCCGCGTGGTGACGGTGAGCGGCGGGGCGATGCGCGAGCCCAAGAATATCGAAGCGCCCATCGGTGCGCGGGTGTCCGACCTGATCGACTTCTGCGGCGGCTTCTCACAGCGCCCGGAACGGATCATTCAGGGCGGTCCCATGATGGGCACGCCGCTGCCGAATCTGGAGGTGCCTGTGGTCAAAGGCACCTCGGGCATCCTGGCGCTCACCGCCGATGAAATCAACGAACGCCCCGCCGATCCCTGCATCCGCTGCGGCGCCTGCGTCAACATCTGCGCCTGCGGTCTGACACCGGTCGAACTCGCCGCGCACATCCGCCATGACGATCTGGAGGGCGCGGCGAAGCTCGGACTCTCGGACTGCGTCTCCTGCGGCAGTTGTTCCTGGGTGTGTCCCTCGCATATTCCGCTGGTCCACTATTTCAATTACGCCAAGGGCGCCCTGAACGCTCGGGATCGCGAGCAGCGCAAAACCGAGCGGACGAAAACGCTGGTCGAGGCCAACGCGGCGCGTCAGGAGCGACTCGCCGCCCAGCGCGCGGCCGCCCGCAAGCCCAAGGCAGCACCCGCCGCCAACGAGGTCCAGGCATGATTGGCGGGGAGGCCACGAAAAGCGGGCCATTCGCCCATAGCACGAACACGGTCCAGCAGACCATGTTCACGGTGATCCTGGCCCTGTCGCCCGCCACGCTCTTCAATCTTTATCTGTTCGGCTGGCCGTCGATCTTTCTGTTCGGCGTCACCATCGGCGCCTGCGTGATCGCCGAGGCCATCTGTCTGGCGTTGGCCGGGCGGCCGGTGACGCACACCCTGAGCGATGGCTCGGCCATTCTCACCGGCTGGCTGCTGGCCATGACCCTACCGCCCTGGGCGCCCTGGTGGATCGGCGTGCTCGGTGCCGTCTTCGCCATCCCGCTGGCCAAACAGGCGTTCGGCGGACTGGGTCAGAACCTGTTCAACCCTGCCATGGTCGCGCGCGTCGCCCTGCTGGTGTCCTTTCCGGTGGTGATGACCGCCTGGATCGCGCCCCATCCGCTGTTCTCGGCGAGCGCGCCCGGTCTGGCCGACTCCATCGCCATTACCTTCGGCGGGCAAGTGCCGGACGGCGTGACCGCCGCCACCGCGCTTGGCTATGTCAAGACTGAACTGTCGCGGGGGATTCCGGTCTTCCAGTCGCTCGTCGAGTACGGCCGCGGCACGAATCTGACCTATACCCCGGATCTCATGGATCTGGCGACCGGCTACAAACCGGGCAGTCTGGGCGAGACCTCGGCGATCCTGATCCTCATCGGCGGACTCTTTCTGATGCGCCGGCGCATCATCACCTGGCATATCCCAGTCACGGTGCTGGGAACGCTGTTCCTGATGGGCACCCTGTTCAACCTGCTGGATCCGGCCCGCTTCGCCCCCGGACTCTTCCATGTCATCTCCGGTGCGACCTTTCTCGGGGCTTTTTTCATCGCCACCGACTATGTGACCTCGCCGGTCTCCGAGAAGGGGCAGTTGATCTTCGGCATCGGTGTCGGACTCCTGACCTGGGTCATCCGCACCTTCGCCGGTTATCCGGAAGGGATGGCCTTCGCCGTGCTGCTGATGAACTCGCTCACCCCGATCATCGACCAATACACCCGTCCGCGCCTCTTTGGCCGCACGCGCAAAGGCGAGCCCTTGCCGCTGAAGGGGAAAGCATGAATCCGCTCATGAAACAGGGCACCTTGACCCACGCGGCCATTCTCGGCGTCTTCTGTCTTGGTTTTGGCATCTTCCTCGGACTCACCGAGCTGGCGACCCGCGACGCCATCGCCGCCCGCGCGATGGAAGACCGGCAGAACTCACTCGGACAGGTGATCCCGGCGAGCCTCCACGACAACAACCCGGTCATCGACAACTTGACCATGCAGGACGCCGAAGGCCAAAACATCACCATCTACCGCGCCCGCAAGGCCGGCCAGGTCACCGGTGTCGCCTACGAAATCCACGGCTCGGGCTATGCCGGCCACATGAAGTTCATGCTCGGCGTGGACGCCGAGGGCCGGGTTCTGGGGGTCCGCGCCCTGAGCCACAAGGAGACCCCTGGGCTGGGCGACAAGATCGAGATCAAGAAGGGCGACTGGATTCTCCAGTTCGCCGGGCTTTCGCTGGGCAATCCGCCCGCCGAGAAATGGAAGGTGAAGAAAGACGGCGGACAGTTCGATCAGTTCACCGGAGCGACCATCACCCCGCGCGGCACCGTCACCGCGATTCGTCACGGGCTCGAATTCTTTGCCGCCAATCAGGCGCAACTGCTGGAGGTACACTGATGGCGACGACCGACTATGGCCGGATCATCCGCGACGGTCTGTGGGACAACAATGGCGTGCTCGCCATGCTGCTCGGCATGTGCCCAACCATGGCCATGACCACCAGCGCCACCAACGGATTAGGGATGGGGCTGGCCACCGCCGTGGTGATGGCCGCCTCCAATTTCATGGTCGCCGCCTTCCGCAACTACATCACCCGCGAGGTGCGCATCCCGGTCTACATCCTGATCGTGGCGGCCAACGTCACCTTCGTGGATCTGACCATGAATGCCTGGATGCACGAACTCTACAAGGTGCTGGGGCTCTTCATCCCCTTGATCGTCTCCAACTGTCTGCCGCTGGCGCGGCTCGAATCTTTCGCTTCAAAGGAACCAATACTGCCGTCGCTCATGGACGGCATCTTCATGGGGCTTGGATTCACGTTCGCGCTAACCCTGATCGGCGCGGGGCGCGAAATCCTGGGGTCGGGAACCCTGTTCGCCGATGCCTCTCTGCTGCTGGGTCCAGCCTTCAAATTCATGGAGCTGCGCATCATGCCCGCCGACATGGGCGTGCTGATGATGATCCTGCCTCCGGGTGGATTCCTGGTCACCGGGCTAGTCGTGGTGGGCAAGCGCCTGCTCGACATCCGCGCCGGCAAGGGCATCCAGATGGCCGGCGCCCATAGCGTCTGAGGAGATTCCGAATGAAGGTCAGCATTGTCTATGCCCTGGCCAAGCGCCAGATCTGGTTGAACG
The DNA here is from genome assembly GCF_016653465.1 of Thiocystis minor. Classification (GTDB taxonomy): domain Bacteria; phylum Pseudomonadota; class Gammaproteobacteria; order Chromatiales; family Chromatiaceae; genus Chromatium; species Chromatium minus. The sequence goes on from NZ_NHSQ01000113.1 coordinate 13,755, forward strand.
TCGAGGTTCCCGAGGACGCCACCCTGCGCGAAGCGGTCGAGCGCTCGGGCCTCCTCGCGCAATGTCCAGAGATTGACCTGGACCAGCAGAAGGTCGGGGTCTTCGGCAAGGTCTCCGCCCTGGAAACCAAGCTGGCGGATGGCGATCGTGTCGAAATTTACCGCCCGCTCATCGCCGATCCCAAGACCCTCAAGGGGCGTACTAAAGGCGAGGAGACGGCGGCCCCATCCGCCAAGACTTCTGCACATTGAGACTGAAACTGTTATCGAAGCAGGGCAGCAGATCAATCCGGACACACGCCTGCGAACCGTGCGGATCGGCGTCGTTCCGCACCAGCCCGTTCCAGCCGCCGGCCTGGATCAGGCGGTGGTTGCGATAGACATAGAAACCCTAACCCCACCGAAATGGGCATAGCGAGAAAACTCAGTCTGAACTTAAATCCGCCTGCGGCGCAGGCTGACGACCGCGCTCAGTGCCATCAGTCCCGACAGCATGAGCATGCCCCATTCGGAGAGGGTGGGAATCTCTGTGACCGTCGCAGGAATGACGGTGAACGCGATGCTGATCCCGTCTGCGAGTTGGTCACCACTGGTGCCCGTGGCCGCCAAGCTGACGTTGGATTCAGCCCCCGAATAGGTCACGCCGGCGACCGTGCAGCTATTGGCTCCTGCCAGGATGGTACAACCCGGCGTACCACCGAGTGTGCCGGTACCCGAGAGCAGCGACAAAGTCACCGCTGTATTCGCAGCCACATTTTGCGGCACATCACTGCCATCCTGCGCCTGCACGACCACGTTGAATCCAACGCCCACTGTTGGGTTGATGCCGCCATTGACGCTGGTAACAGTGAGCTTGGTCGGTGCTGTTGGCGTGCTGGCCACGCACTGGAAAATGTCGGTGTGCGTATTGACGTTCAAGTTGATCCATTCGGAGGGCACGTCAAACGCAGTGCCGCCAGCGTCCCGGTCACCAATAACGATCGTCGCCGGGCCAATGGTATCTTCGATCGTGATAGTTTCTACGCGACGCGACGACCCCACGGGGGTACACGCCGGCGGCGATTCCAACCGTGTGATGCTGGTGGTTGACCACGTCGTGCTGGTGCTACCTGCTCGCTGCAAGCAATGCGAGAACTCCGAGGTATTGCCAGAAGGATCGGTCGCGGTGGCGGCGATCACAGACTGGTCTGGCGGTACCGGCAACGTGACCGCACTGAAGCCCCCGTTGCCGCTGCCGTCAGTCGTGACGGTCGTGAAGCCAAGAAAACTCCGGCCCTGCCCGTCGCCATTCCCTCCGCACACTGTATTGGAGAAAAACTCGATGCGAAAGGCCGTGTTGGCAGTGCTGTTCAATGTCCCCCGCATCGTGGTGTTGCCTGTGACCAATGCGACACCTGTCAGCACCGGGAAGTTCTGCAGGTTGTTCGGCCCGGTGTCGGGGTCTCCGGCGTCGTTCGGCGTCACGCCGTTGTTGCCCAGGTCGATGCCCAGCCCGCCGTTGGAGAAAATCCGGTTGCGGCTGATGCGGTTGCCAACGTCGCCAGTGACGGCGATGCCGTTAAGCGTGTTAAAGGCAATCAGGTTGCCACCATCCGCCATTGCTGGATCGCCGATCTGTGCTCCAGTCGCCGTTGCGAGGATGCCGTGTTTGCCATTGCCCAGTGGCTGACTGCCAGTGATGTCTGCGCCGATGTAATTGCCCTGAATCAGGGCCGTGCCGTAGTAGCTGCCCCCGGCGATGCCGCTACCCAGATTGCCGGAGATGATGTTGCGCGCGGCGGCGCTCGTGCCACCGACCACGAGCGGCAGCGCGAGGTAATCCTGAAAGATCCCGTCGCCCTGATTGGGGTTGGCAGCCGTGCCGGCGGCATTCGTGCCGATCCGGTTTCCCTGGACCACGACCGTGCCGCTGGGCGGTGAAGAGTCGTAGGCGATGACAACGATGCCAGACCCCTTGTTGCCGGCGATCAGATTGCCTGCACCGGCGGTGGTGCCACCGATGGTCAGCGTGCCGGCGCCGAGGTTCAGGTCGGAAATGATGATTCCGCCCGTGGTGTTCTGGCCTACGGCCCCGTTGCCCAGCGCCCCACTGCCGTCGGCGCTGGTGCCGATGTAATTGCCCTCAATCCGGTTACCGTCGCCCAGGGTGTAGAGGGAGCCAGGCCAGTTGGATGCTGCGTCGATGCCGGCACCATTGCCAGAAATGAGGTTGCGCGCACCGGCGGTGGTGCCACCGATGAGATTATTAGCAACGTAGGGTCCGAGCCGAATGCCCAAGACCGTGTTGGGGATTGCTGCGGTGCCCGCAGCATTGGTGCCGATGGTGTTGCCTGCGATCAGGTTTCCGGTTGTCTCAGGCCCGCGCAGGATCAAGCCGCTGAAATTGCCAGAAATAAGGTTTCGCGCGGCAGGCGTTGCGCCACCGATGGTGCTGTTGGATACGTTGTCGAGGCGGATCCCCGACCCCGGATTCGCCGCAGCCGCCGTGCCGACCGCATTGGTACCGATGAAGTTGCCCTCGATCCGGGCATTGGACGCGAGGGACAGCAGGGCGAGGGTGGTCCCGCTACCCGATGATCCCGCTCCAGCGTGGTTCATGACCAGCCCGCGGATCGTGGTGTCGCTGCCAAGAACGGACAGCAAGGTGTTCGACACGGCACTCAGGCTGGCGCCGCTCAACTCGATCAGCAGTACGGCGTTGGTGCCCGTTGCCAGCGTGTTGACGCTCGCACCCGGCTGCGAATACCCGTCAATCAACACGCCCTCGCCAATCACCGGCAAGGCGCTGATCGGTTGGATCGTGTGCACGCCCGCGCCGGGAATGTTGAAAGTGATCACATCCGGCGTTGGGCCGTTGATCATCGCGTTGGCGTTGAGAATCGCCTGGCGTAACGAGCCGGCCCCCGAATCGTTGGTATTGGTCACAACCAAGGGCAGTCCCGCAGATGCCGGATCCTGCACCAAGTGCGCCACGGAAAACTCGCTGGTGCCGTCCGGTCCGCTGGCCGTTGCCGAAACCCAATGGCCCGCCGCCACGGCAGGCAGCGTGAGCGAGGTCTGTGCCACTCCGGATGCGTCGGTGGTCAGCGATGTCGTGCCAAGCAGCGTGCGTCCGTTGCCCGTGCCAAGCCCATTGAGAACTGCGTCGGAATAGACCTCAACGCGATAAGTCTGATTGGCGGCAGTCGTCAGGCGCAAGCTCACACTGGTGGTTGCACCTGAAACGGTCGCCGAGAGAATTGACGGTGAATTCTGCAGCCCGTTGGGGCCAGCATCGGCGTCCAGCGCGTCCTGACTGACGTTCGCTCCGCCACTGTTGTAGTCAGAATCACCGTAAGTCGGTGTCGCGACAAATTGAATGTTGCTAACCAGAAAGTTGCTCCAGTCGGTGAGAAACGAATTGCCGAGGATTTGATTGTTGTGCGGAACAAAAACGGTTGGCGGGCTTGTCGCCGTGTCGTTGATCAGGTTGACCCCCACGGTCGTCAAATTGCCAGCACCGGCGGCGGTACCGCCGATGGTGTTGTTGATTGACCCACCGAAGATCCGGATGGGGCCATCCAGGCTGCCATGGGTAATGGGTGACGTCATCGGCACACCGTGGATGTCGGTGCCGATATAGTTACCCGCGACGACGTTGCCGGAACTGTGCTGGATATTGAAGGCGGTCCAATTGCCCGTGATGATGTTGCGCGCCGCTGGCACCGGGCCGCCGATGGTCGTGTTTCCGGAACCTGCACCAGAGATTGAGATGCCAACGCCGTTGAGTTTATGAAATGCACTGAAATTAGTGTCCGAATACGACGTGCCGTACACATTGGTGCCGATGAAATTTCCGGCGATGGTGTTCCCGTAACCGTGAACCACGATCGCCCCGTGGTTCACATTTATGGGGAAGAAACCGCCCCCAATCTGGTTGATGACCAGCCCCTGGATGACACAGTTGTCAGCATCAAGCTGTAGCCCAGTGCCGCCAGGGGTATTTTGCCCGCTGATTTCGATCAGAAGACGCGCGTTGTCGCCGACCGCCAGCGTGTTGGGGCTTGCCGTGGGCTGCGTGTAACCGTCGATGGTCACGGTATCGGTGATAGGCGGAAGCGGGGTGGTCGGGAAAATCGTCTGTACCATCACCAGGCCGCCAATGTTAAACGCGATCGTGTCGGCACCAGCGGTGTTGTTCGCCGCGATGATGGCTTCACGCAGGCTGATCTTGCCATCTGCGCCGGGCGTGGTGATCAAGGCTGAGATCGACGTGGTGTTGCCGTCTGATATGTCGGTCGTCGAGGTCACGCTCACCGTGGCTGCGCCTGCCTGGCTGGAAAGGCCCAACAATCCGCTGCCGACCAGCGCCAGACACAGCACGACCCTCTCGATTTTTCGCCAGCATCCGCTGGGTTGTGGATTGACGGACACGCTTCCTATCAACCAGGCGCGCAGGCCAGATTGAATTTTGCTGTAGACTGAACGACTTGACATGGAAAATTCCTCGGAGGAGGCCCGGAGCTTGTCACTTAATGTATTCGGATTGCCGTGTCAAAGCACGAAATAGTTCGTGTAACGTCCGCGGTCGGTCGCACTGCCGCCAGCGTTGTTCGCAGAGCCGGTGTCCGTCCTGGGGCGTAAGCGTTTACCGCTGCAAGCCGCAACGCGTGACAGCTCCTTGCGTATTCCGGTCGCCCCAGTCCTTTCTGTACCAACCACTCGTGGCCGAATGAACGGCCTCCATAGACTCACGCCACCCGCCGAAACGCATCGAATCGTTCCGCCAGATAGTCCCGATTCGGTCGATCCCGCTCATGATGCGGGAATCGGATTGTCTGGCCGTGCAACCCCTTGATCCCCGGCTCCAACGTCAGCCCATCATGCTACCCAAGCACGGAATCGGCGACGACGATCCGCCCGTCTGGATCGATGCCCAACAGATTTCGGTCGTCAGCGGTGCGGTGCAGGATCGAGAGACAGATGCCGTTGGTGACGTCCGGCTGTCCGCGCTCGTCGCGGTCGGAAATGATGTGCGCGGCTTGCAGCAGTTCCAGGATGGGTAGCCCCGAAACCGAACAGCGCCGGTCGTCGGCGGACAGGACCAGTTCGCGGAACGCGGCTTGATGCAGACGGATTTTCGCCTCGATGGTGCTGTCGCAGCGCTCGATGGGCGGCGTTGACTCGCGGTTGCTTCAACTCATACTGGTCGGCGGTCTCGCGCACCTCGGATCGCTGGGTCAGCTCGAATTGGCTGCCGATCGCGACGCTACAGAAGAGGTTGCCTGGATTCCATCAGGTAGCAGGGGTAGAGGATCTGATCGATGCCCGGCACCAGCGCGTAGAATTTGGCCAGAAGACTTGAACAGAGGGCATCAGGTGACTAGCCTTCGTGCCTCGACAACGCCGAGATCCCATCATGCCGGATTTGACCCGCATCACGCTCGACCCGGACATTTGCCATGGCAAACCCTGTATCCGGCACATGCGCTGGCCGGTGGAGACGATCCTCGACCTCGTGTCCACCGGCATGGGCTGGGATGAGATCCTGGCCTGTCTGCACTACGCCCGCCTGCTGGTGTCTGGCGAGTCGCTGCGGCGCGTGGCCTGATGAGAGTCCTCTGCGACGTCCATCTCAACCGGCCTTGGTGACCAGCACCGCGCAGGGAGTCGCGTTCAGGATGCGCTCGGAGGTACTGCCGAGTAACGCGCGTTCCAACCCCGTGCGGCCATGGCTGCCGGTGACGATGAGGTCGACCTCCCGCTCGCGCGCCAGTCCGATGACGCACTCCGACGGTTCCCCTTGCAGCACTTGCCCGTCGGCGGCAATGCCCTCGCCGCGAAGATGGGCCAGGACACGCGCGACGACCTGTTCGGCCAGCGCGCGCCGCTCCGGGCCGTGGCTCTCGGTCGTGACCGAGAGCACGGTCATCGGCGCACCGCAGGCACGGGCGAGACTGCCCGCCGTAATCGCCGCCGCCTCCGCGAACCGCGAGCCGTCGGTGGCGAGCAGGAGACGCCGTGCTTCGATATGGGCCGCGCGCGGCACCACTAGAACACTGCAATGGGCCAACCCGATGACCTGCGCCGTGGCATGACCGAGCATCATACGCGCCAGGCCGCGCCGTCCGCGCCGACCCATGACGATCAGGTCGACGTTCAACTGTTCGGCCAGATCGCAGATCTCCTGATGCACGTTGCTGCCCTGGATCAGGTGAGTCTCGCAGCGCACCCCGGCCGCCACAGCCTGTCCCCTGATCTCGTCCAGGTGTGCCTGAGCGATCGCGATTTCCTGCTTGAGGATGGAGGTACCCATCGCCTCGTACTCGACGCCGGTCGCGATCAGCGACATCAGATGCACCTCGGCACCGCACCGGCGGGCCAGACCGATCGCCTCGCGCACCGCAGCGGCGCTGAAATCGGAGCCGTCGCTGGCGACCAGGAAACGCTCGAAGCGCCCGAGCGGCGAGAGTTGCGGTCCGCCAGCCACGGCGGCAACCGGGATAACCTGCGGCGCTGGCGCCAGGAGGGTGGCGGCGCGATGCTCGCGGATTCCCTGATAAAGCGCCTGGAGAATCATGACGCCTCCGAACAGGAGCGCGAAGACCAAGGCCGCCTGACCGATACCGTCGAGCCAGCCGATGGTCGCGGGAGCGAGCGCCGGGATCGATCCTAGTTCGGAGAGATAGCCTGGAATGTAGAAAAAGCGGCTGACCAGCACCAGCAGCATGATCGCGGCCATCACGAACTTGACGACATGGTCCTTGACGTAGGTGGTGCCGATGGCCCCGATCTGGATGCCGAACAGCGAACCGGCCAGGATGATCATTGAGAGACGGATGTCCACGTAGCCTTCCAGCGCGTAAAAGAGACTGCCGCCCAGACCCATCACGAAGGCCACGACCAGTTCGGTCGCGCTCGCCATGATGGCCGGCAGCCCGAGGATGTACATCATGGCCGGCACGCCGATGAAGCCACCGACCGCGATGGTTGCCGCCAGGAGGCCGGTGGCGAAGCCGAGCGGGGCGATGACGAGGAAAGACACCCGCGCGTCGACGCTTTTCAGATGCACCATGGTGCCGGGGATGATGATCCGGCGCACTCGCTGGACCAGCTTGCTCGGTCCCGCCGACTGAGTGCCGATGCGCTCGCCGCGCCGTTCCCGTATCGCATCGCGCAGGACCATGCCGCCGACGATGGCGAGCACCACCACGAAGACGAACGAGACATAAAGGTTGGTTCCGGCGGCGCCAAAGCTCTCCTTGATCCCGACCATGATGTGCTTGCCGAAGAGCACGCCGAATTCGGCGAAGAGCCCCATGACAAGCCCGAGCTTGATGTCGACCTGACCGTACTTATTGCGCTTATGGGCGCCGACCAGGGCCTTGGGAAACTTATGGGCCATGTTGCTGGCCACGGCGACCATGCCCGGCACGCCCATGCTCATCATCGCCGGGGTCAGTACGAAGGCGCCACCGGAGCCGATAAAACCGCTGACCATGCCGCCGACGAACCCGACCACAAACAGGATCAGGACCGAAACCAGGTTGAGGTCGATAAACTGGATATTTTCCACGCTGGCGATCCTCCGTTATTTCTTGGCGCGCAGGCCGAGCAGATCCCAAAAATGCCCGGTGAAGGCGCCGTGGACGAAGGAGAAGACCATGGCGACGGCGAGCGGGATCAGGGCGTAAAGCTTTTCGCCGTCGCGCGTGGCGGCGGCGAGCTCGTTCAACCGGTCGGCGAACAGAAACAGCAGCAGATACAGAATCGCGCTTGCCGCTCCAAGGGTCAGCGTGATGGCGAGTGCCCGCGACGAACGTCCGGGGGCTGAACTGGGTGAACTCATCGCGGGCGTCTCCTCATCAATTAGATGTTGGCAAATGGGCGAGTGCCGTAGGATTATGCACACATTGTCTGGCGGGTGCCTGTCGATGGCTCCAAAACCTGTTCGAGCGACGCGCGCGAACACTTGTATTCGTTCTCTCTCATGAGGTTCCTGACCATGGGTTTTTCCGGCATCGGTTTCTGGGAGTTGCTATTGATTCTGGTCGTGGTGCTGCTCCTGTTCGGGTCCAAACGGTTACCGGCCATCGCCTCGGATCTGGGCGTGGCCATCCGGGATTTCCGGCGATCCGTCTCCAGTGGCGTGCTTGCGGGAGCGGATGAGCCCCCCTCGGGGAGAGACCAACCCCAGGATGTGCATGCGCCGTCTGACCGCTCGACGTGAACACGGCGAAACAGACTCAGGCGATGAAGATTTTCCGTACAGTCATGAAAAGTCCCCGCCGATCCGAATCCTGGATTCTGCCTGCGATCACCGTATTCGCCCTTCTGCTCACCGGCTGCGGCGAGCGCACGGCGCCTTTGATCGAGATCGAAGGCCCCACGATGGGCACCTATTACGCGGTCAAGGTCGCCCGCCCGCCCGTTGGCATGACCGCCGAGACGCTAAAGCGCCAGGTCGAGTCGGCGCTCAACGAAGTGATCGCCGAAATCTCGACCTATGAGCCAACCTCCGAGTTATCGCGCCTCAACCGCAACCCCAGCACCGATTGGATTTCCCTCTCGCCCAACCTCCACGCGGTGATCGCCGAAGGCCAGCGCATCGCTGCCTTGACCGATGGCGCGTTCGACATCACGATCGGGCCGCTGGTCAACCTCTGGGGCTTCGGTCCCGAGGCACGCCCGGAGGCGCTACCGACCGAGACGGAGATCCAGGCCGCCCAAGCGCGTGTCGGCTGGCGCAAGCTGGAACTGCGCGCAGCGCCACCGGCCGTTCGCAAGGCACGGGGCGATCTCTACATCGATCTTTCGGCACTCGGCGAAGGGGTCGGCGCCGACCGGGTATCGGCCGGGCTGGACACGGCTGGCGCGAGCCATTACATGATCGCAGTGGCCGGCACCATCCGCGCCAAGGGACGCAATGCCAAGAACCAGCCCTGGGCCATTGCGATCGAGGAACCGCTACCGGACCAACGCACCGTTCACCGCATCGTCCCCGTCTCCGACCGCGCCATTTCGACCTCGGGCGACTATCGCAACTTCTTCGTGAAGGACGGCAAACGCTATTCTCACGAGATCGATCCCAGTACCGGTGCGCCGATCGAACGCAACCTGGGTTCGGCCACGGTAGTCGGTGACCGTGCGATGGTCGTCGACGGTCTGGCGACCGCCTTCATGGTCCTCGGAGAGACGCGGGGGCCAGCGCTCGCGACCTCCCAGGGATTGGCGGCCTATTTCATCGTTCGCGAGGGGGACACGCTGCGCGGCTTCGGCAGCCCGGCCTTCGAGGACGATCTGGCGCGGAGCCATCAGCCGTGAAGATCATCATTCTGGGCGCCGGTCAGGTCGGCGCGTCGGTGGCCGAGAGCCTGGTCTCCGAGGCCAACGAAATCACCGTCATCGACACCGACATCCGGCGTCTGCGCCAATTGCAGGATCGCCTGGATCTGCGCACCGTGGCGGGGAACGCGGCGCTGCCCTCGGTGCTACGCCAGGCCGGGGCCGAGGATACCGACCTGCTGATCGCCGTCACCCAGAGCGATCAGACAAATCTCTGCGCCTGCCGCACCGCCGACACCCTGTTCAAGATCCCGACCAAGATCGCGCGGCTGCGCTCGGCCGACTACAACGAACATCCCGAACTGCTGGATAGCAAGAATTTTGCGGTGGACTTCAGCATCTGCCCGGAGCAGATCGTCACTGACTATCTGCTGAAACTCATCGAGTTTCCCGAGGCGCTGCAGGTGCTGAAATTCGCCGACGGACTGGTCAGCCTGGTCGCGACGCGCGCTGTGGCGGGCGGCCCGCTGGTCGGGCATCCCGTCAGCGATCTGCGCCGGCACATGCCAAAGATCGACGCCCGGATCGCCGCCATCTATCGTCGGGATCAACCGCTCGCGCCCGATGGCGACACCCTGATCGAGACGGGCGACGAGGTCTTTTATCTAGCGGCCACCCAGAACATCCGTCAGGTCATGAGCGAACTGCGCCGCCGCGACCAGCCGACGCGACGGATCATGATCGCGGGCGGCGGCAACATCGGCTCCCGGCTGGCGGGCGTCGCGCAGGAGCGCTATCAGGTCAAGCTCATCGAGGCCGATGAAGCGCGCGCCCGGGAACTCGGCGCCACCCTGACGAATACGCTGGTCTTGCACGGGGACACCACGGACGAGACCCTGCTCGCCGCCGAGAACATCGACGACATGGACGTTTTCCTGGCACTGACCAACGACGACGAGAACAACATCCTGGCGTCCCTGCTGGCCAAGAGTCTCGGCGCGCGCCGCGTGCTGGCCCTGATCAACCGGCGCGCCTACGCGGATCTGCTCCAGGCCGATCGCATCGATATCGCCATCTCGCCGGCCCAGATCTCCATCGGGTCATTGCTCGCGCATGTGCGCCGCGGCGACGTGGCGGCTGTGCACAGTCTGCGCCGCGGGGCGGCGGAGGCGCTGGAATTCGTGGTTCATGGCGACCCCACCACGTCCAAGGTCATCGGTCGGCGGATCGATGAGCTGGAGCTTCCCCAAGGCGCCAGCATCGGGGCCATCGTGCGCGGGGTCAGCCGCGACAGCCCCGGTGCCAGCCTGCGTCTCGGGCAGGTGCTGATCGCCCATCATGACACCCTCATCGAACCCGAGGATCATGTCATCCTCTTCCTGGCGAGCAAGGAGCTGGTGCCCAAGGTCGAACGCTATTTCCAGGTCGGTCTGGCCTTTTTCTGATGCACGCGCTGCTCTCGGTCCTGAATGTCCTCGGACACCTGTTGATGGTGTTCAGCGTGACCTATCTGCTGCCGATCGTCTGCGCGATCCTCTATCGCGATGGCACCCTGCTCACCTTCGTCATCAGTCTGGCTGCTTGCGTGGCGGTGGGCGGCGCGCTCACGCTGGCGACTCGGCGTTATCGGAGGGAGCTGAAGGCGCGCGATGGCTTCATCCTGGTCACCCTGTCCTGGACCCTGATCTCGGCCATCGCCACCGTGCCGCTGATGCTGCACGAGCAACTCTCCTTCACCGATGCCTTCTTCGAGACGATGTCCGGCCTGACCACCACGGGCGCGACCGTCATGGTCGGGCTCGATACCGTCGCCCCCGCCATCAACCTCTGGCGGCATGCGATCAATTGGCTGGGCGGCATGGGTATCATCGTGCTGGCGGTGGCTATCCTGCCGATGCTCGGTGTCGGCGGCATGCAGTTGTTTCGTGCCGAGGTGCCCGGCCCCATCAAGGACGCCAAGCTCACCGCCCGCATCGCCGACACTGCGGCCGTGCTGTGGGTCATTTACCTGGTGCTCACCCTGGCCTGTATCCTCGGCTTGTGGCTGGCCGGCATGAGTTGGTTCGACGCCATCTGTCACGCCTTCGCGGCGCTCAGTCTGGGCGGCTTCTCGACCCGCGACGCCAGCGTCGGCGCCTTCGATTCGCCCGCCATCGAGGCGGTGCTGATCGGGTTCATGGTCCTGGCCGCGCTGAATTTCGCCACCCACTTCACCGTCTGGCGCGAGCGCAGTTTCCGGCCCTATTGGCGCGATGCGGAGGTCAAGGGGGTGCTATCCGTCCTGCTGGTCAGTTGTCTCGGTTGCGCGGCTTATCTCTGGCTCGGCGAGGTTTACGCCAGCTTCTGGACCGCCCTGCGCCATGTCAGTTTCAACCTCGTGTCGATCGCGACCGACTGCGGATTCGTCAGCACGGACTACGCCCTGTGGCCGACCTTCGTCCCCTTCTGGATGCTGTTTCTCTCCGCGATCACCGCCAGTTCCGGCTCGACCGGCGGCGGTATCAAGATGATCCGCACCCTGATCCTGATCCGCCAGAGCGGGCGCGAACTGACCCGGCTGCTGCATCCCGCCCTCGCGGCCCCGGTGACGGTCGGCGGAATGGCCGTCCCGAATAGCGTGGTCGTGGCCATCCTGGGCTTTATCTTTCTCTATTTCATGAGCATCGTGGCCATGACCTTCCTGCTCATCTTCGGCGGGCTGGACTTCATCTCCGCCTTCACGGCGGTCATTGCCTGCATCAACAACGCCGGGCCGGGTCTGGGCGTGGTCGGACCGGCAACCAATTACGGCAGCCTCACCGATTTCGAAACCTGGGTCTTGAGCGTCACCATGCTGCTCGGGCGGCTCGAAGTCTTCTCGCTGCTGATCCTCTTTACGCCGATGTTCTGGCGGAAATAGGCACTGACTTGATGGGGGCGGGCAAACCCGCGACGACAAATTTTTGAGGTCGCTTCGACTTGTGGCGATCCCCCAGTCCATTTGATTTTTCAGGAGGTTCCATGCGGTTGTCCGAATTACTCCGAACCAAGATGATCAACGCGGGTCACGACTTGCACGGTGGGGAACTGCGGCGGGTGCTCGGTCCCCTGGATCTCACCCTGCTCGGGATCGGCGCCATCATCGGGGCCGGGATCTTCGTGCTGACGGGCGTCGCGGCGGCGACCCAGGCGGGCCCGGCCATCATCCTGTCCTATCTGGTCGCCGGCACCGCCTGCGCCTTCAGTGCCCTGGCCTATGCCGAACTAGCCGCGTCCGTGGGCGGTTGCGGGAGTGCTTACGGCTACAGCTACGCGGGACTCGGCGAGATCGTCGCCTGGATCATCGGCTGGGATCTGATCCTGGAATATGGCGTGGCGACCTCGGCGGTCGCGATCGGCTGGTCCGGCTATGTCAACAACGCCCTGACGGCGGTTGGGCTGGCCCTCCCGGAGCTGTTGACGAAGGGGCCGCTGGAGGGCGGGCTGGTGAATCTGCCGGCCGCGCTGATCGTGCTGATCCTGGCGGCGCTCCTGAGCTTCGGGGTGCGCGAGAGCGCGCGGTTCAATGCGATCATGGTGGTGGTCAAGCTAATCGCCATCACGATTTTTATCCTGGTGGCGGCATCCCATGTCCAACCCGCCAACTGGAGTCCCTTTATGCCGTTCGGCTGGAACGGGGTCATGGGCGGCGCGGCGTTGATCTTTTTTGCCTATGTCGGCTTCGATGCCGTTTCGACCGCCGCCGAGGAAGCCCGCCATCCCCAGCGCGACCTGCCCATCGGGATTCTGGTTTCGCTTGGAGTCTGCACCCTGATCTACATTGTGGTCTCGGGGCTGCTCACGGCGGTCGTGGCCTATCCCAGCCTCAACGTCGGCTCCCCGGTCGCCGATGTGATGCTACGGCTCGGTTATCCCTGGGCTGCCGCACTGGTCGCGGCGGGAGCGATTGCCGGCCTGACCACGGTCATGCTGGTGCTCTTTTATGGATTGACACGGGTCTTCCTTGCGATGTCGCGCGACGGGCTGCTACCCCCGCTCTTCGCGCGGGTGAACGCACGGACCCATACCCCGATTCGGGTCATTGTGGTGAGCGGGTTGTTGATGGCGGCGGTCGCGGGCTTGACACCCATCGGCGAGGTCGCCGAACTGGTCAACATCGGCACCCTTGCCGCCTTCTTCCTGGTCTGCATTGGCGTGGTCAGCCTGCGCGCGACGCATCCCGATTTGCCGCGCCCTTTCAAGACCCCCTGGTCGCCAGTCGTTCCCCTGCTTGGCGCGATCTCCTGCCTTTATCTGATGCTGAATCTGCCACTCGTGACTTGGCTGCGTTTCGGGTTGTGGCTGGCGCTGGGGCTAGTGATCTATTTCATGTATTCGCGCCACCACAGCGCCTTGGCGGCCGTCGAATCGTGAACAGAGGATCTCTGGCGAGATGTCATGGTCGGGCCGGAGAACGAGTACGGCAATTTTCTTGGGCTGATCATGGTCATCGCGAGACGATGACCAGAATCCGGCGCCTGACGGTCAAACCTCAGCCGGCGTGATCTCCAGCAGCACCTCATCCGGATTCACCGCATCGCCCTTGATGACGAACACCGCCGTCACCGTCCCGGCGATGGGGGCCTGGATCTCGGTCTCCATCTTCATCGCCTCGGTGATCAGCACCGGCTGACCGGCCGTGACCGTATCGCCTTCCTTCACCAGCACGTCGACGATGTTACCGGGCATCGAGGTGGCGACATGGCCGGGCTGGGTGGGTTTGGGCCGTTTGCCGGCGATGGCCTTCTTGACCGCGCCCTGGGCGCCGCCCGTCAACACCAGTTCGTCGAGCGTCTCGACCACCACCTCTTCCGGAATGCCGTCGATCGCGAAATAGAAATGACGCTCGTCCTGGCTCTTATGACCCGTGCCCGTCACCTTGACGTGATAGGTCTCGCCATGGACGGCGATGTTGAACTCGGTGGGCGCGGTGCGGGGACCGGTGCTGCTGGGCAGCGGCTCCAGAGGTTCCGGGTGCAGGGTGCCGGCGGCGCGGTGTTCCAGGAAGGCGCGCCCGATTTCAGGGAACATGGCATAGGTCAGGGCGTCCTCCTCCGAGGTCGCGAGTTCGCCGATCTCGTGGCGGAGTCGCTCCATCTCCGGTGTCAACAGGTCGGCCGGGCGGCAGTCGATCAGATCCTCGTTGCCGATGGCCTGCTGTTGCAGGGTCGGGTTGATCGCGCCCGGTGCGCGTCCGTAGCGCCCCTGAAGATAGAGCTTCACCTCGTTGGTGATGGTCTGATAACGCTTGTCGGTCAGGACGTTGAGCACCGCCTGGGTGCCGACGATCTGCGAGGTCGGGGTCACCAGCGGCGGATAGCCGAGATCCTTGCGCACCCGCGGGATCTCTTCGAGCACCGCGTTCATGCGCTCCAGTGAATTCTGTTCCTTCAACTGGTTGGCCAGATTGGAGATCATGCCGCCGGGCACCTGGTTGACCTGGACGCGGGTATCCACGCCCGTAAACTCGCTCTCGAACTGATGGTATTTTTTGCGCACCTGATAGAAGTACATGCCAACTTCCTGGATCGCCTCCAGGTCCAGACCGGTGTCGTACTCGGTGCCGCGCAGTGCCGCGACCAGGCTCTCGGTGGGCGGGTGCGAGGTGCCGCCAGCCATCGATGAAATGGCGGTATCCAGGGTGTCGCAGCCATTCTCGATTGCCTTCAGGTGGCACATATCGGCCAGACCGGAGGTGGCGTGCGAGTGCAGATGCAACGGCAGGTCGACGCTATCCTTCAACGCCTTCACCAGCTCGGCGGTGACATAGGGCGTCAGCAGCCCCGCCATGTCCTTGAGGGCGATGGAGTCGCACCCCATGGCCGCCAGTTCCTTCCCCAACTGGACGAAACCGGCCACGGTGTGAACCGGACTGACCGTGTAGCAGATGGTCCCCTGAGCATGCTTGCCGGCGGCCTTGGTCGCCTCGATCGCGGTCTTGAGATTACGCGGATCGTTGAGTGCATCGAAGATGCGGAACACATCCATGCCGTTCTGGGCGGCACGGGCCACGAAGGCGCGCACGACATCATCGGAATAATGCCGGTAGCCAAGCAGATTCTGGCCGCGCAGCAGCATCTGCAGGCGCGTCTTCGGCAGTGCCTCGCGCAGTTGGCGCAGACGCTCCCAGGGGTCTTCTTTCAGGAAGCGCACGCAGGCGTCGAAGGTCGCGCCGCCCCAGCATTCCAGCGACCAGTAGCCGATGGCGTCCAGCTTGGGACAGATCGGCAGCATGTCCTCGGTGCGCAGGCGCGTCGCGAACAATGACTGGTGGGCGTCGCGCAGGACGACGTCGGTGATGTTGATCTTTGGCATATTGTTAAGAAGTTGTCAGTTGTCAGTTGTCAGTTGTCAGTTGTCAGTTGTCAGTTGTCAGCGAGCGTGTTGCGGAGGCTGACGAGCATGGCGGAAATCTCTCGTGTTTCAGAAACCCAGAGGCTTCCTGTGTGCTTTTCGATGTAGCCAATCTCAATTCCGATATAAATCTGGGTGCGCAGTTCACCACATGAGCCAAGGGCAATGTCGAGATAGCGTTGCTGATCCTTGCTGGAGCGTCGTTCCATGCCCTCCGCGATATTGCTGGGGACGGAGAGTCCTGAGCGCGTGATCTGATCACGAAATCCAAAATCACGTAAACCCACAAGCGTCTTGTACAGCTCGGTACTGAGCCGCGCGGATCGTTTCCAAACATCAAGATCCTCGAACCGTATCAAACCCATTGCATCGCTTCCGTCTTGTCCGCAGCATTTTCTGCCAACTGCCAACTGCCAACTGCCAACTGCCAACTATTTAAAGCCCCGCATGCGCCGCGATCGCCGCCGCCAGCACGGCGGCAACGTCCTCGCGGCGACGCTTGGTCGAATAGTCCAGCAACTCCGGATGGGTCTCCAGAAAGCTGGTATCGAAGCATCCGGAGCGGAAATCGGGATGGCGCAGGATCTCCTGATAGAAGGGGATGGTGGTCTTGACACCATACACGCCGATGTCGCGCAGCGCGCGATGGCCGCGATTGACGACATCCTCCCAGTTCAGCGCCCAGACAATGACCTTGGCCAGCATCGAATCATAATGCGGCGGGACCGTGTAGCCGGTGTAGATCGCCCCATCGGTGCGCACGCCCGGACCGCCGGGGGCGTAATAGCGCGAGATGCGCCCGAAACTCGGCAGGAAGTTGTTCTTGGGATCCTCGGCATTGACGCGGAACTGCATCGCGAAGCCGCGCCGTTGGATCTCGTGCTGTTTGAAACGCAGCGGCAGCCCGGCGGCGATGCGGATCTGTTCCTCCACCAGGTCAACCCCGGTGATGGTCTCGGTGATGGTGTGTTCGACCTGGATGCGGGTGTTCATCTCCATGAAATAGAAACGCCCGTCCGAATCGCGCAAAAACTCGATGGTGCCGGCATTGGTGTAACCGACAGCGCGCGCCGCCAGCACCGCCAGGCCGCCGACATACTGGCGTTCGGCCTCGTCGAGCTGCGGCGAGGGGGCGATCTCGATCAGCTTCTGATTGCGTCGCTGGATCGAGCAATCGCGCTCGTAGAGATGCACGCAGTTGCCATGATGATCGCCCAAGATCTGAACTTCGATGTGCTTGGGATTGACCACGCACTTTTCCAGGAACACCTCGGCGCGACCAAACGCCTTGGTGGCCTCGGAGATGACGCGCTCGTAATTGTTGCGCAGTGCATAGGCATCGTCGCAGCGCCGGATGCCGCGCCCGCCGCCGCCGGAAGTGGCCTTGAGCATGATCGGATAGCCGATCTCATCGGCGAACCGCAGGGCCGCGTCCAGGCTCTCCAGATTGCCGGGGCTGCCGGGCGTCACCGGGACACCGGCCTTCTGCATCGCGAGCCGCGCCTCGGTCTTGTCGCCCATGCGGGCGATCACCTCGGCGGTCGGGCCGATGAAGGTCAGTCCGCGGCGCGCGCAGGCGCGCGCCAGTTCCGGGTTTTCGGACAGAAAACCGTAGCCGGGATGCACGGCATCGCACCCGGTCGTCAGGGCCAGGTTGACGATGTTGTGGACATTGAGATAGCCCGCCAGCGGATCGCTGCCCAGGCTATAGGCTTCGTCGGCCTTTTTGACATGGAGCGAATGACGGTCGGCCTCGGCATAGATGGCCGCCGAGCGGATCCCCATCTCGGCGCAGGCACGGATGACACGGACCGCAATCTCGCCGCGGTTCGCGATCAGAATCTTACGAAGCATCGGTTAGCCTCTGAAGCGGCCAGTTCACCGGCCGAAATCGTGGTCACGAGCAAGCTCGCGGTTTATGCTGCTATGCAGCAATATAGCCTAAGAGGAGGATGAAGCATAGCAATTGAGCACGTGAAAATCAGGACGTCTTTCTCGGCAAGACCAACAGCGACGGTGGGTGCGCGGAACCGCTAAGGTTTAAGATATGCAGTTGCCCTTGGGCTCAACCTGATGCGTCGCTTCGCTTTGGCACCAACGAAACTCGGAAACGGAGAAGATGCATCCAACCTTTTCCTGTCCCCCATGATGGCACCAGGCCAGCCGGCGGGATCGCCGCGCCAGCAACCGTGCGCCTTTAACGCCGCGACAGACCAAACATTGATTTTTTCGCAACCTTTGAGGCCACTCCATGTTCTCGCTTCAGACGATCTTCGGCAAAGGCAATCAGTTCTTTGGCTTGCTTGAGGAGGCCGCCACGGCGGCGGCTGACAGCACCACGGCGCTGTACCGGATGCTCTTGGAACGCGACCAACCCCCGGCATTGGACGCCTTCCGGCTGGCTCGTCAGCGCGAGCGCGCGATTGCCGATCAGATCAACGAAGAGCTGGTCAACAGCTTCGTCACCGCGCTGGATCGCGAGGATATCGAGGCGTTGAACTCCGCGTTGGTCCGCATTCCCAAGCAGGTAGAGCGGTTCGCCGAGCGTTACGCCCTGGCCACCCAGCTCCTGGACGGGATCGATTTCGCCCCGCGCGCGGCCATGCTCGCGCAGGCGGCAACAGTGGTGGCGGAAATGGTCCGTCAGCTCCGCCGCATGAAGCTCGAAGAGATGAAGCATCTGAATGACCGTCTGCGCTCCATCGAGAGCGAGGCCGATCGGTTGATGCTCGAACTCTATCGCGACATCTACGCCGGGCACTTCGATGGTCAGCAGATGTTCCTGATCAAGGAATTTTTCGAGATCCTGGAGAAGGCCATCGATCGCTGCCGCGAGGCCGGTCTGGTCGCTTATCAGATCGTGCTCAAGAATAGCTGAGGAGACTGGTGTGCTGACTCTCCTCATTGCGGTGGTCATCACCGCACTCGTGTTCGAATACATCAACGGTTTTCACGATACCGCCAACTCCATCGCCACCGTGGTCGCGACCAAGGTGCTGACACCGATGCAGGCGGTCGCGCTGGCGGCCACGACCAACCTGCTCGGCGCGCTCTGGGGCACGGCGGTGGCCAAGACGATCGCCTCCGGACTGCTGGATCAGACCGTCGTCGAGGTCACCTCGCAGTTGATCCTCTGCGCGCTGGCCGGCGGTATCGTCTGGAACCTGGCGACCTGGTTTGTCGGCCTGCCGTCCTCGTCCTCGCATGCACTGATCGGCGGCCTGTGCGGTGCGGCCGTCGCGGCGACCGACCTGCAATGGTCGTCCGTGATCTGGTCTGAGCCAGCCGATCCCTGGTACAAGGGGGCGGGTGTGCTCTGGAAGGTCGTGGTCCCCATGTTCAGCAGCCCACTGCTCGGCTTTACCGCGGGCTTTCTAGCGATGGGTTTGCTTTTCGCGTTGTTCTGGGCGATGGCCCGCCGGGGCGGGCTGCTCCGACGTCTCGCCCGGCCGCGCTGGGTCAATGCCTTCTTCGGCAAGGCCCAGCTTGGCTCGGCGGCTTACATGGGGCTCGCCCACGGCCTCAACGATGCCCAAAAGACGATGGGAATCATCGCGCTGGCCCTGCTTTCGGCGCATCAGGCTGGCACCCTGGAGACACTGCCCGACTGGCTGACCTGGCTGCGTCCCAGCGAGGCGGCCATCGCCTACGGCGACATCGATACCTGGATCAAGGTGACCTGCGCCCTGACGATGGCCGCCGGGACGGCGGTCGGCGGCTGGCGGATCATCAAGACCCTGGGTCACAAGATCGTCCGCCTGCACCCGATCCACGGTTTCGCCGCCGAGACCGCCGCCGCCAGCGTCATTACCCTAGCCTCCTCACTGGGCATCCCGGTGTCCACCACCCACAACATCTCCGCCGCCATCCTGGGCGTGGGCGCGGCGAAGCGCTTCTCGGCCATTCGTTGGACCGTGGTCGAGCGTATGCTGTGGGCCTGGATCCTAACGATCCCCGCCGCCGGCGGTATCGCCTTTGGCCTGTTCGAGCTGCTTCAGGCATTCGGGATGACCTGAATCAGGTCAAGGTAGCCACGCCCGTGCGCGTCGCGACCCACGCCATTCCGTCATTCGTCGAACTGTCCGGTGACGGAGCACGCTCATTGTGGGGCGACGGTTCGGATAGATTCAAAAGTATCCCTCATAAATATCGGTCCACTGCCCGCCGGCCATAGGGGGTGAGGTCGCGGGTGTCGGGGACGAGGTAGCGAACACCATGGGAATCCAGGATCAGAGCGCTGTGGGGACCCAGGCGGCGCACGTCCTCTTCAGTCTTGAGGACGAAGCGAGTCGGACCACAATCGGTTTCCACCTCCCATTCCGCGGGTTCCAGATAGCTGGAAACCTGGATCACCCGCAAGATGCGAGGGACGAATTCCCGTTGGGCGAGCTCGTCTTCCAGAATCGCGCGGACATCGGGCGGCAGGTCGGCCAGATCCTCAATGCAGCGCAGTTCCCGCCCCTCGCGATCGCAGAGGGTCACCCAGCGCCGGGGATCGCTCAACGGGTAGGCCCGTACCGGAATCGCATCCTGGTGCTCGACACCTGTGGCGTCGATGTAGGTCAGTCGACCGAACGGGTTGATGCTTAGGTGAAAATCGGGGGGTTGATGGGCCGTTTCGTCGCTGGTGGTCATGCCTCTACCTGTCGAGGATTTGCATTGTTGGCGCGCATTCTGTTTCCATCTCCATTCTATCGGTCAACCAGGAAAGAGGCGATGTTTCCAGGCTCCACCAAACCCGCCATCCGCTCCGTCGGCTGGTTCGATTCGATGGGCTTGATTGGCCTGCTCGCCATCTGCGCCCTCCCGGCAACGGCGCTCGCCGCGCCGCGTTTGCGCTGCACGCTCGATCAGGGCGGCACGACCCAAACGAGCGAATCCGCTCCGGTCACCGACCCTTACCGCGTCGAGTCCACCGACATCAACGGACGGTTTCGTTTCAAGGCGGTGGCGGTCGGCGACGAACAGCAGGTCCGTTACGTCAAGCTCTACAGCTATTATCGCGCCAACGGGCGCTGGATGTTGCTGCATGAAGCAAGATACGAAACACCCGCGATTCAAACCGGCGGGGCGAGCGATGCCCTGACCGGTCGTCATTTTCTGTATTCCCCCGGTCGGGAGCGAGAGTTGCAATATGGTTGCACACTGATCGAGGTCGCCCAATGATTTTGGCTTATCGCTCGCGTCTGGCCGTGATTCTCTGCGGCGCTTTCACCGCCTCTGGTTTTGCCGTGGCAGAGAGCTGTCCTCCTGAACCAATCGTCACACTCGCGATCGTCGGCGATCTCATGCTCGACGAGACGCCGGGCGAGGCGATCCGCAGTGGTCGCGATCCCTTTGCGCCCTTTGCCACCATCCTGGACGGCGCCGACATTCGCGTGGGCAATCTCGAATGTGTCGTCGCCACCCGTGGGGAGCCCGAACCGGGAAAGCCCTACACCTTCCGCGCCCATCCGCGCGTCTTGCAGACGCTCAAGCGGCATTTCGATGCGGTGAGCCTGGCAAATAATCACTCCGGCGACTTCGGCCCGGTTGCCTTCGGCGAGATGCTCGACCTTCTGGGACAGGAAAGCATCGGCTGGTTCGGAGGCGGCAGCGACTTGTCGCGGGCGCATCGGCCGTTGGTGATCGAGCGTCATGGCCTGCGGATCGCGCTGTTGGGCTACAACGAGTTCCTGCCGCGCAGCTTCGAGGCCGATTACGACAAACCGGGGATTGCCTGGAGCGAGGACGAGCAGGTACAACTCGATATCGCCAAGGCTCGCGAGGTTTTTCACGCCGATCTGGTGATCCCGATCCTGCACTGGGGCTGGGAGCACGAGACCGTCGCCAGTCCGCGTCAACGCCAACTGGCGCACCTGATGATCGACGCCGGGGCGGACGCGGTCGTCGGCGGTCATCCCCATGTCACCCAGGACATCGCGTCGTATCGCGGCAAGCCGGTCATTTACAGCCTGGGGAATTTCGTCTTCAACGGCTTCACCGAGGCTGTCAACACGACCGGCTGGCTGCTCCGTCTCGATCTGGATCGGGCAGGCGTGCGTCGCTGGCGGATCTTCATCGCGCACCTCGACGCCGAGGGCATTCCTCACCCGGCTCCGTCTTCCGATGAGGTTTGCTGGGAACGAGGACAGGGAAACCCATCGCCCTGCGGGAATCGCTGACGGGAATCCACGCTAGGCGCATCGGACGCGGTTCAAATGACGACATGCTGCTTCGCCTGCTCCATTTGGGCGTGGTAGAGCCGGTAGTAAAGGCCCCGCTGCTCCAGTAGTGCCTTGTGCGTCCCGACCTCGCCGATCCGGCCGCGTTCGAGCACCACCAACCGGTCAGCCTGGCGCAGGGTGCTGAGACGATGGGCGATAGCGATGGTCGTGCGGCCCTGGGTCAGGTTGTCGATGGCGCCCTGGATCTCCCGTTCGGTCTCGGTATCGACCGAGGAGGTGGCCTCGTCGAGGATCAGAATCCGAGGGTCGGTCAGCAGCGCGCGGGCGATGGAGATGCGCTGCCGCTCCCCGCCCGAGAGCGATTGGCCACGCTCGCCCACGAGCGAGTCATAGCCGTCCGGCAGACGCAGGATGAATTCATGGGCGCGGGCGGCACGGGCGGCGGCCATCACCTCGGCCCGGCTGGCGCCCGGACGGCCGTAGGCGATGTTGTCGGCGATGGTGCCGAAAAACAGGAAAGGTTCCTGCAGGACGATGCCGATGTTGCGCCGGTAGGCTTCCACCGGGAAGGAACGCACGTCGACGCCATCCACCAGCAATTGGCCCTCGGCGACGTCGAAGAAGCGGCAGATCAGGTTGACGAGCGTGGTCTTGCCCGCCCCCGTGTGTCCGACCAGACCCACCATCTCGCCCGGCTGGATCGCGAGGTTGATGTCGTGCAGAACGCGCCGTGGTCCATAGTTGAAGGACACGCCGCGCAACTCGATGGCCCCCTTGACCCGTCCCAGCGCGACCGGCTTGCTCGGCTCCGGGACGCTGGGGATGCGATCCAGGATTTCGAAGACGCGGTGCGTCGAGGCGGCGGCGCGCTGCACCGCTCCGACCAAGCGGCTGAGGGTCTCCAAGCGGGCGTAGAAGCGACCGATGTAGGCAATGAAGGCGGTCAGCACGCCCACCGTCACATGATCCTGACCGACCTGCCAGACCCCGAAGGCCCAAACCACCAGCAGCCCCAGTTCGGTGAGAAAGGTCACGGTCGCGCCGAAGAAAGACCAAAGCGTGTTGACCCGGGTGTTGATCGCAACCACGTTCTCGTTAGCTTGATCGAAGCGCTCGATCTCGCGCCGCTCCTGGGTGAATGCCTTGACCACCCGGATGCCGGGAATGGTGTCCGCCAGCACACTGGTCATCTCCGCCCAGGCACGACTGCCGCGCTCGAAGCCGTGGCGCAGACGCGCGCGCACCACCTGGACCAGCCAGGCGATCAGGGGAAATGGAGCCAGGGTGACCAGCGCCAGCACCGGATCGATCGAGAAAAGCACCACCGAGACCATCAGGATGGTCAGCAGGTCATTCATCAGGTCAAGCAGGCTGACCGAAAGGAAATGGCAGAGCCGTTCGGTGTCGCTGCCGATGCGCGCCATCAGATCCCCGGTGCGCTTGCCGCCGAAGAACTCCAGCGACAGTGTCTGTAAGTGTGCGTAGGTCGCGCCGCGCAGGTCGGCGGCGATGCGCTCGCTCACCACGGCCAGCACGTAGGTGCGGCCCCAGCCGAGCAGCCAGGCGAGCAGCGCCGCGCCCCCGAGACCGGCCAGATAGAAGAGGGCGAGCCGGTAATCCAGGGGGGCGCCGGTGCTTTGATGAGGAATCAGCACCTCGTCCAGCAAGGGGATCGTGAGATAGGGCGGCACCAGACTGACCGCCGTGCAGGCGAGCATGAGACCGAAGCCCAGGGCAATGAGTCCGGCCCGCGGGCGCGCGAAGCGGGTGAGCCGCCAGAGCGAACGACCGGGCGGCGGCAGCGGCGGGGCGACGCAAAAGGCGCAATCGCTCTGGCCAGAGGGGACCACGGCACCGCAGGTGGGGCAGATGGTCCCCTGGCCTTCGCCTCCCGTGACTGCCCTTCCGCGGAGTCGGTCAAGGGCGGCGGTGCAATGCGCGGCAAAGCGTTTGGCCGACGCCTGGCAGGCGGCGGTATGGCGCCAGTACGCGAGCCGGCGGTCCGTCCCCAGCAGCTCCAGGAATCCCGCGTCACCACGCTGACCGGCTCGCACCTGGTCCAGTTCGGCCAGCGGCCAGGACATCCAGGACTCGGCGGCCCCGGTCGGATTCGGGCCCAACAGCCGGCGCGGCGTCAGACACAGGAAACCGGCGTGATACTGGAGCCGCTGATTCAGGTCCGGCGCGAACCAGGCGAGTGGGAATTCTCCCGCGTCGAGTTGAGATTGAAGGGCGGCGGTCCAGGGCGGTAAGGGGCCGTTCGGAGCGTCCCAGGGAGGTGACGGAAGATCGGTTGGAGATGCTGGTTGGGCCAAGGGACTGTCGGGATCCATGAAACGAGCGAGCGCCGGCACGGCGCACGGGAGACGCCAATGGTCGCACTTGGCTCGCCGCTTTTCCAGAACGGCCGGTCGATGGCAACCGCGGAGACGCTGGGCGGATTCGCGGATCTCGACTTTCGCGCGCCCCCGTCATAGCATCTCGCCGCGACCTCCCCACCCGACCTCCGCTCGCGCGTCGCTCGTGGCCCATGGAGGGTCGAGTACGGATCGCGCGACGGGCGCGCGATCCCTGCTGATCCAGGTTCCTCGGTCCGCGCGCCCGCCGACGCAAGGTCGGCCAGCGCGCCCGAGGAGGAACGCCCGTTCAATTGCGTGTCGGGTCAGATCGAGTGCATATCCGCAGAGTTCGTGAATTGCGCGGCCTTAACCTCTGGGCCGATTTTCCCGTGGCCGAAGTCTGGCTGGATCTCTCCGATCATCCGCCCGGCGACATCCTGTGGTCGTCCGCCTATCTGCGTCCGCGCCTGGGCCGAATGCTACCGGGTCTGAAGCGACCGCGTCGACCGCCCATCAAACACGACCAGAAGCGCCATGAACGCTGGCTGACGCAGGTGCTTCTGGAGATCATCCTTGAGCTGGCCGCCCGCATCGGCAAGCGCCCCGATTTTACGCGGGTACGCCGCACCTCCGAACCGGGCGTCTATCGCCTGGTGTTCCAGTCGATCGAGGGGCTGCCGGCGGCGGACTGCGCCGAAACCGCGCTCGAAATCGTCAAGGCCGCCTTGGCCGGTATCCAGTGCGACACCGAGCGCCTGCTGGAGGCACTGCGCGCGAAGGCACGGGACATCGCGCTCTCGCCCACCTGCGCCGCGCTCCTGACGGCGGCCCAGGCACGCGGCATCCCGGTGCGGCGACTGCCCGGCGAGGTGCTGCAATTCGGTCACGGCGCCCGGCAGCGACGCTGGTTCCGCACGGCCCTGGCCGAGACCGAGCCAGCGACCCTGGAGGCGGCCCGGAATCGGGAATTGCTCGACACCTTGCTGGCGGCCACTGGCCTGACCTGTACCGAGGCACCGGTCACGGATGCCCACTATCGGATATTGGTGGCCGGACAGCGCGTGCTGGCCGCGCTCTGGTGGCAACCGGATTCCAGCGGCAACGCACTTGGTTCCACGGCCACGGACGTGAGCGGCCTGCTCCACGAGGAGGTGCGCGCCCGCTGCCTGGACGCGGTGCGCGCCCTGGGGCTGGAAACGGCGGAGGTGCGTCTGGCGATGGCGGATATCACGCGGTCCCTGGAGTCGCAGGGCGGTCGGGTGAGCGAGGTTATCCCCTACCCGCCGCTCGATCTCTATCTCGACGCAGTCACCTCGTGCTCTATTGCCGACGCCTGTCTCGACACCCTGTTCCGACCCGGCGAGACCGGCCGCGTCCCGATCGTGGCCGTGTCCGGGACCAACGGCAAAACCACCGTGACCCGCCTGATCGCCCACGGACTCGGCATCTCCGGACGCTTCGTCGGCATGACCTGCACCGACGGGATCTATCTGGGCGAGCGGCGCATCGACACCGATGACTGCGCCGGACCCCAAAGCGCCCGGCTGGTGCTGCTCAACCCCCAGGTGGAGGCGGCGGTGCTGGAGACCGCCCGGGGCGGCATCCTGCGCGAGGGGTTGGGCTTCGACGCCTGCGACGTGGCGGTGGTCACCAACATCGGCGAGGGGGATCATCTGGGACTGGGCTGGATCGACACCGTCGCGGAGCTGGCCGAAGTCAAACAGACCCTGGTGCGCGGAGTCGGTCCAGAGGGGACCGCCGTGCTGAATGCCGACGACCCCCTGGTCGCCCGGATGGCCAGGCATTGCCGGGGCGACGTGCTGTTCTTCGCCCGAGAGGCCAGTCATCCACTGATTTTGCGCCACCGGCGGAATGGTCGGCGCGTGGCCTTCACGCGGGGGTTGGACCTGATCCTGGCCGAGGGCAGGAACGAATGGACCCTGCTCCCATTAAGCCGTATCCCTCTGACCCACGACGGGCGGATTGGCTTTCAGGTCGAAAATGTCCTGGCGGGTGCGGCCGCCCTCTGGTCCCTGGGCGTCCCTTTGGAGACCCTGACCGTCGCCCTGGAGACCTTCGGGGCCGATCTGGACAAGAGTCCGGGGCGCTTCAATGTGCTGACCATCGCTGGCGCGACCGTGGTCTTCGACTATGGCCACAACCCCTCCGCGCTCATCGCTTTGATTGAGGCCCTCGGGGTCTTCCCGCATCGGCGTCGGCTGGCCGTCTATTCCGCCGCCGGGGATCGACGCGACGTGGACCTGATTCGTCAGGGCGAGATCCTGGGCCACGCCTTCGACCAGGTCATCCTTTATGAAGATCACTACACCCGTGGACGTCAGCCGGGCGAGATTATGTCGATCTTCAATCAGGGATTGGCCCTGGGCCAGCGGGTACGCGAGATCCAGACCATCCACGGCTGGCAGAATGCGGTGGAATCGGCGCTGTGGCAGGCACAGCCGGGGGATCTGCTGCTGATCCAGGCCGACGTGATCGACGAGACCGTCGACTTTGTCCGCGCCCACCTCGCGGGGGATGCGGCGCTCCGGGAACTGCCTTTGCTCCGGTCGACTTTGGCCAATGCTTCGGCGCGGGAGCCGTCCGCGTTCATCGGGCAAGCATGAGGCGGATCCGCGCCGACCGCTCGCGATGCGCTCCAAGGTTGCGCGGCCAGCCAAGAGGCGGTTTCGTCGGGAAATGGACAGGATGAACAGGATTTTACCGGAACACGCCCAACCAACCGCGCCGACTGCCGGTGCATCAGGAACTCCCATGCTGACCATCCAACATCAATGGGTTCTGCGGGGCCCCAACCTCTGGGCGCATTTCCCGGTCATCGAACTGCGACTGGACCTGGGCGCAATCAAAGACACCTCGTCCGAGGAGATTCCGGGATTCAATGACCGGCTCAAATCCTGGTTGCCGTCGCTGATCGAGCACCGTTGTAGCGTCGGCGAACGGGGAGGCTTCTTTCAGCGGCTGGACCGGGGCACCTACATGGCGCATATCCTGGAGCATGTCTCGCTGGAACTGCAAACCCTGGCCGGTACCCCGGTGGGCTATGGTCGCGCCCGCGAAACCGACGATGAGGGCGTCTACAGGGTCGCCATCGAATACGCGGAAGAAGCACTGGGCCTGGCCGCGATCGCAGTGGCCCGCGAGTTGATCCTCGCCGCCATCCACGACGCCCCATTCGAGGTGACGGCTGAGCTGGAGCGTCTGCGCGACCTCTGCCATGAGGTTCGACTCGGTCCCAGCACCGCCGCCATCGCCAAGGCCGCCCGCGCTCGCGGCATTCCCGTCCGCCGCCTGGGCTCCGAGAATCTGCTGCAACTGGGCTGGGGGTGCCGTCAGCGCCGCGCCTGGACCGCCGAGACCGACCGCACCAGCGCCATCGCCGAATCCATCGCCCAGGACAAGGAATTGACCCGGATGCTGCTGCGCGCGGTCGGGGTGCCGGTCCCCGAGGGCCAGCCAGTCGCGACTGCGGAGGACGCCTGGCGGTTTGCCCAGGCGCTCGGCGCACCGGTCGTCGTGAAGCCGCGCTATGGCAACCACGGCCGTGGCGTCACCGCCAACCTGACTGGCCGCGAGCCGATCGAGGCGGCCTTTGCCGCTGCCCAGGAGGAAGGCTCGTCCATCCTTTGCGAGCGCTATATCCCAGGGGCGGATCATCGACTCCTGGTCGTGGGCGGGCGTCTGGTCGCCGCCGCTCTGCGCGAGCCGGCTCAGATCGTGGGCGACGGGCGTTCCTCGATTCAGGAGTTGGTCGATGCAACCAATCGCGATCCACGCCGGAGCGCCGGGCATGCCACGATGCTGAGTTTGATCGAGCTGGACGCGATCGCGCACGCGATGCTCGCCGAGCAGGGTCTGACCCCGGAGTCGGTCCCCGCCGCCGGGCAGCGGGTGCTGCTGCGTCGCAACGCCAATCTCAGCACCGGCGGAACCGCCGCGGACGTGACCGACCGGGTCCACCCGGCGGTTGCCGCCCAGGCGCTGGAAGCGGCGCGGATGGTGGGCCTGGATCTGGCGGGGATCGACATCCTGGCCGCCGACATCGCGCGTCCCCTGGAGGAACAGGGTGGCGCCGTCGTCGAAGTCAATGCCGGTCCGGGACTGCGCATGCACCTGGAACCGTCCGCCGGGCAACCGCGCCCGGTGGGCGAGGCCGTCGTGGACCTGTTGTTTCCCGAGGATACCGACAGCCGCATTCCGCTGATCGCGGTCACTGGGGCCAGCGGCGCCGACTCGACCGCCCGGCTCATCGCGCATCTGATCCAAGTTCAGGGCGACTTGGTGGGCCTGGCCACCCAGGATGGCATCCAGATCGGCGAGCGCCGCATCGATCCGCGCGACGGCTCCGGCCCCGAGGCGGCACGCACCCTGCTGATGCACCCGCGACTGGACGCGGCGGTCCTGGCGTTGGCGGCTGGCTCCATCCGGCGCGAGGGGCTGGGTTTCGACCGCTGCCGCGTCGGTGTCGTCACTCAGATCGGCGAGACGCTCCCCGTGGGACAACCCGGAATCGAAACGCTGGATGATCTGGTGCGCGTCAAACGCTGCGTCGTGGAGGCCGTCGCCCCGGACGGCTACTACGTCCTCAATGCGGACGATCCCCGCGTGGTCGGGATGGCGGAATCCTGTCGGGGCGCGCCGATCTGGTTTGCCAGCGGCCCGGAGATCCCGTCGGCGACTCCGGAGATTGGTCGAGATGACCGAGCCGTGTTGGAGCGGGACGGCTTGATCGTCCTCGCGACGGGCGAGGCGATGGAGCCCCTGTTGCCGCTAGGACAGGTTGCCTGGATCGAGCAAGGGCGGGAGCAACCCCGGATCCAGCCAATCCTGGCCGCGGTTGCCGCGGCCTGGGGCCTGGGGTTGTCTCCGGACGAGATGCGCGCGGGGCTGATGACGATCCCACCGTCATTTGGCCAAGCGACAGGGCCGGGGTGACAAAACCGCCAGTCGGCGGTTGTCGAGACTCAAGACTCTATTTCAAAATCTGGAACAGATTGTTGAAATCGTCCGTCCAGGCGTTCAGTCCGGGAATCGGAGTCACCGGGGTGGATGCCTGGAGGATGCCGGCCCGATCCAGCACCCCGGGATCGCGGGCGACCAGCATCCAGTCCGTGCGACGCTGGCTGGGGCCGTTCGGATCGTCGCGGATCAAGGCCGTCGCGAGACCCTTGACGCGGGCGATCTCCTGGACCACCGGCGGCATCCACAGGAAGCGGTTCGTGAGATGGAAGGCAATGATGCCATCCGCCTTGAGGTGGCGCAGATAGAGATCCATCGCCTCCGACGTGATCAGGTGGACCGGGACCGAGTCGCCGGAGAAGGCGTCGACCGCTAGCACGTCGAACCCCTGGGGCGATTCCTGCTCAAGCGAGAGTCGGGCATCGCCGAGCGCGGTCTCGATGCGCGCCTGGCTCTCGTCCATGAAGCTAAACTCGGCGCGCGCGAGTTCAAGCACCTGGGGGTTGATCTCATAGAAACGGTAGACATCCCCCGGTCGCCCGTACACCGCGAGGGTGCCGGTCCCGAGCCCGATCAATCCCACCTTTGCGCCCGAGGTGGCGGCGATGGCCCGTCCAATGCCCGAGGTGGGGCCATAATAGGTCGTCGGTAGCCGTCGGCGGTCGGGGGCGAGGAACTGCTCGCCATGTTTGATGGAGCCGTGATAGAGCTGGCGAACGTCATCGCGCGGATCCTGACGATGCGCGTCGACACTCTGCAGGGTGCCGTAGAAGTTGCGCGCGATGCGGCGGGTGCCGACAAGATCGTCCGTGACTTGCACGTAGAGAAAATAGCCGCACAGAGCCGCCAGCACGCCGGCCGCGCCCCGCGCCATCAGGCCCGTCGGCGTCCTGGCCTTGCCCGTGGCCGCGCCGTCGCCGGCTTGGGTTGGACGCAGCACGAACATGAGCAGCAGCGCGGCGAGGACGAGTCCGATGCCCAGCTCATAGTAGCCGGGGAGGACGCGCGGGGCGATCAGGGCAACGGCGATCCCTCCAAGCGCTCCGCCCAGCGCAAGCATGAGATAGAAGCGAGTGAGAGACCGGGGGGCTGTGCGAAGCCGCGCCAACTCGCCATGCAGGACCATGCAGAAGAAAAACAGACCTATGGCATAGAGCGGGATGGCGACCTTGATGTTGACCCCGATCGCGCTGTCCTGAAGCCCATCGGCGCACAGCAGGAGCAGAAGCGCCGCCACGGGCAGAAAAAAGGCGCGCCGGTACCAGCGGTCGCTCTCGAAACAGAGCACGAAGGTCAACAGATAGAGCGACAGCGGCAGTAGCCACAGGAAGGGAATCGCCGCCACGTTTTGGGTGATGTGGTTGGTAATGGCCAGGAGCAGCCAGGAACCCATGGCCGAGAGACCGAGCCACAGCAGATAATCCCGGGGACGGGGATCCCAATCGCTCTCTGGCGCATGGCTGTGGGCATGGGTCGCCGGGGGCAGGCTGTGGGTGTGGCGCAGGAAGTACCAGGCCGAGCCTGTGCAGGACAACGCGAACAGAACATAGACGCCGGACCAGGCGTAGGCTTGGGTAGCCAGTCGCGCGTGCGGCTCGATGAGGAAGGGATAGCTCATCAGGGCGAGCAGTGACGCGAGGTTCGACAGCGAGAAATAGCGATAGACATGGGTTCCGATCTGGCTGCGCGCGATCCATGATTGCAGAAGCGGTCCGGTGGTCGAGAGCAGAAAATAGGGCGGCCCGATGGTGGCGACCAGGAGTCCCAGGATCCACAGCGTCGGATCCGCCTCGCCGGTTGGCTTCCAGTGAGGGCTGGCCAAAATCGGCAGCAGGGTCAGACTGAGCGCAAGCAGGAGGACATGCACCTGCACCTGGCGGCGCGCGCTCAGGTGACGACCCAGTCCGCGTAGGCGTAGCCACCCAGGAGCGTGACCTGGAAGAACACCATGCAGACCGACCAAACCGCCGCCGATCCCCCGAACCAAGGCAGGATTTGCTTGGCGATCAGCGGCTGGACCAGAAACAGCAGAAAGGAGCTGGAGAAGATGGTCCCCGCGAAGAGGAGCTTTGAGCCTAGGCTATGCATGGGGGATGACTGGTTCCTCGTGAATTTGAGCATGGAGCATCGGGTGTCAACAGGGGCGTTTCTCCGCTGTCGTTCGCTTTCGGCTCGGCCGTCTCCATGCTACGCGATTATCGAATCTCAAACCGCTTCAGATGAGGAACGACGCATTGGCCAATGAGCACATTCCGGGCTGGGATCTGACTGGCGAGATCCAGCGATTGCAGTCCCTGATTCCCTGACACCATGTCCGCATCGTTTCTCGGATCGCTGCAGTGGGCGGGGGTTGAACACCGACGTTGTGCCCTGAGGTGGGCGATCATGGATTGGATGATTTTCGAGATTCTCGCCCTCAATTAGGCTGCACCCAGTAAAAAGCCGAGGTTCCACCCGCGGCCATCCCTTTCATTCATCCAACGACTCACCACAATGCCGCGCCGTATTCTCCCGTTCATCATCCTGCTCGCCGGTCTTGGCGGCTTTTTTGCCCTCAAGGAAACCCGTCCCACTCCCAATCCCGTGGTGCCAACGGAGCGTATCTGGCGGGTCGCGGTCACTGCGGCCACGCCAGCGGATCACCGTCCAGTGCTCTCGCTGTTCGGTCGCGTGGAGGCGCCGGATCGGGTGCGCGCCGCCGCCCCGGTGGCTGGGCGACTGCTGGAAGTGCGCGTGCGCGACGGCGAACGGGTCAAGGCCGGCGCGGTGCTGGCGCGGCTCGATCCGCGCGATCTGGAACCGCGCCGCCGGAAGGCCCAGGCCGAGGTCGAACAGGAGCGGCTGCGTCTGACCCACGACACCGAGGCGTTGGAACAGGAACGCGAGCTGCTGCGTCTGGCCGATGCCGCCGTCACGCGCGCCGATACGGTCCAATCCAAGAAACTGGGCTCCATCTCCAGCGTCGACGAGGCGCGCGAACAGCTCGCGCGGGCACGGCTCGCGGTGACATTGCGCGAGCAGTCGATCGCCGAACACCCGTCCCGGCTCGCGTCGCTGAAGGCGACGCTGGCCGAGGCCGAGCGCGATGCCGCGCGCGGCGAGATCCTGGCGCCCTTCGCCGCGCGCATCGGCGTGGTCGAGGCGGCGGCGGGCGATCAGCTCCAGGCCAATCAGACCATTCTCACGATCGTCCCGCTCGATGGACTCTATCTGCGCGCCAAGATCCCGGGCGTCTATGGCGAGGAACTGCGCCAGGCGCTGAACGCCGGCGAACGCCTGACCGCCCACGGCCAGCATGCCGGTAAAGACCTGACGGCGGTGCTGGAACGGCTCGCCGGCGAGGCCGACGCACGCGGGGTCGACGCCCTGCTGCGGCTCGACGCCGGCGCCGACCTCCCGCTCGGCGCCTTCGTCAATCTGCGTCTGGAACGCCCGCCGGCGCCCGATACCGTCGCCCTGCCCTTCTCGGCGCTGCATGGCGGCGACCGCATCTTCGCGGTGGACGACGGCCGGCTGCGCGGGATCGCGGTCGAGCGGATCGGCGAAGTCGGCGGCGACACGACCGAGGCGGGACAGGTGCTGGTCCGCGCGCCCGAGCTGACGCCGGGGACGCCGGTGATGGTCACGCATCTCCCCAATGCGCTCGACAGCCTCAAGGTGGAGACCATCCAGTGAGCGATGGATTGATCGCGGTCTTCGCCCGTCACCGGCTGCTCGCCAACCTGCTGATGATCATGATCTTCATCCTGGGCGGGATCAGTCTGACCCGGATGAACATCCAGTTCTTTCCGACCTTCGCACTGGACATCATCTCGGTACGGGTGGTCTGGAGCGGGGCAGCGGCCGAGGACGTGGAAAACGGCATCCTGATCCCATTGGAAGAACGGCTGAAAACCATCGACGGTCTGAAAAAAATCACCTCGACCGCCGCCCAGGGCATCGCCAGTCTGTCGCTGGAGTTGCAGGAGGACACCGATCCGCTGCTCGCGCTGGACCAGACGCGCCAGCGCGTGTCCGAGTTCCGCAACCTGCCCCAGGACGCCGAAACCCCGCAGATCAGCCGCGTCTCGCGCTACGATTCGGTCGCCCGTTTGTTGGTCTCTGGACCCAGTCTCGCCGACCTGCGCCCTTGGGTGCGTCAGTTCGAGCGCGAACTCCTGGCGCGCGGGATCGACCGAATCGACATCAGCGGGCTGCCCGAGGAACGCATCGCCATCGAGGTGTCGGGGCGGACCCTGGAGAGCCTGAAACTTTCGCTGGACGGCATCGGCGAACAGGTCGCCCGGCTTGCCCGCGACATCCCCTCCGGCCTCGCCGGCGACGCCGACGGCGCGCGCGAACTGCGCAGTCTGGAGCAGCGCCGCGATCCGGTGGACTTCGAGGATCTGGCGATCGTCAGCGACGAGCGCGGTCTGGTGCGCCTGGGGGATGTCGCGACCATCGTGCGCGAGGCGCGTCCCGCCAGTCTGCAACTGACCGAGATCGCCCTGGACGCGACGCCGGGACCGAATCGCGAAAACGCCCCCGCCACGGTGGAGATCTTGGTCCAGCGCGCCGAGAACGGCAATTCGCTGACCGCCGCGCGGATCTTCGAGGAATGGCTTGCGGACACCCGGCCCACGCTCCCGCCCGCGCTCGAACTCACCATCTTCGACGCCCAATGGGAACCGATCCGGGACCGCATCGACCTGCTGATCCGCAACGGTCTCCAGGGCTTCACCCTGGTGCTGCTACTGCTCTTTCTCTTTCTGCCCGGACGGGTGGCCTTCTGGGTCGCGATGGGCATCCCGACCGCCTATCTCGCCGCGCTAACCCTGCTCTGGGCCTTTGGCGGCACCATCAACATGATCAGCCTCTTCGGACTGCTGCTGACGCTCGGCATCATCGACGACGACGCCATCGTGATCGGCGAGCATGCCGAGGCGCGGTTTCGCGCCGGTCTGGCGCCCGCCGAGGCCGCGATCGCCGGCGCGCGACGCATGTTCTGGCCGGTGGTCGCCTCGGCCCTGACCACGGTGGCCGCCTTCCTGCCGCTGATGGTGGTCGGCGGCATCATGGGCAACATCCTGGGCGACATCCCCTTCGTCGCCATGATGGTCCTGCTCGCCTCGCTGCTGGAGGTCTTCCTGATCATGCCGGCCCACCTGCGCGCCGCCTTCGCCCATCACGCCGAGGCGACGATTCCGCGCTGGCGCCAGCGGGTGAACGCCGGCTTCGATCATTTTCGCGATGGACTCTACCGACCGTTGGTGACCGCGGCGGTGCGCTGGCGTGGCGTCACCGTCAGCGCGGTGGCGGTGCTGATGCTGCTGGCGGTCGGACTGCTCGCCGGCGGGCGCATCCAGTTCGTCTTCTTCCCGACCCCCGAATCGCAGATCGTCTTCGCCAACGCCACCTTTGTCGCCGGCACCCCGCGTGAGCAGAGCGCGGCCTTTCTCGGCGAAATGGAACGGGCGCTGCGCGAGACCGAACAGACGCTCGGCGGCAACCTGGTCGAGGCGGCGGTCGCCCGTCTGGGCAGCACGGTCGCGGTGGAGGCCGGCTCCGGCGCCCAAGGCGATCAACTGGCCGCGATCCTGCTGCAACTGGTGCCTTCCGAGCGTCGCGAGGTTCGCAACGAGACCTTTCTCGCCGCCTGGCGCGAGGCGATCCGGATGCCGGCCGGGCTGGAGAATCTGGTCATCTCCGCGCGCCGCGCCGGCCCGCCGGGACGCGATCTCACGGTGCGCCTGACCGGCGACGACGCCATCCGTCTCAAGGCCGCAGCGCTGGAACTGGCGCAGAGCCTGGAAAGCGTCCCCGGCGTCTCGGACATGCTTGACGACATGCCCTTCGGGCGCGAGCAGTTGATCTACCGGCTGACCCCGGCCGGACAGGCGCTCGGCCTGACCACCGAGCTGCTGGGCCGGCAACTGCGCGCCGCTTTCGACGGCCATCTGGCGCAACTGGTCCAGGTCGGACAGGACGAGCTGGAGGTGCGGGTGCTGCTCCCGCGCGGCGAACGCACCCGGCTCGATGCGCTGGAACAACTGCTGATTCGCGCCCCGGACGGCGCCTTCGTCCCGCTCGCCACGGTCGCCCGCTGGGAATCCCGGCGCGGGTTCGAGACGCTGCGTCACGCCGCCGGACGCCTGGCGGTCGAGGTCTCGGCCGATGTCAACCGCGCCCTGAGCACCCCGGACAATGTGCGCGAGGCGCTGGAGCGCGAACTGCTGCCCAAGCTCGCCGATGACTACGGGATCGAGTACAGCTTCGAGGGCCGCGCCGCCGATCAGCGCGAGACCCTGGGCGACATGCGCCTCGGGCTGATGTTGGGGCTGGGCCTGATCTATCTGATCCTGGCGGCGGTCTTTGCGAGCTGGGGCTGGCCGCTGGTGGTCATGACCGCGATCCCGCTGGGTCTGGTCGGGGCGATTACCGGACACTGGTTGCTGGGGCTGGATCTGACCCTGCTGTCGCTGTTCGGACTGTTCGGACTGTCCGGGATCGTGGTCAACAACGCCATCATCCTGGTCAGCATGTATCACGAGCTGCGCGAGACCGGGATGGCGGTCGACGAGGCGCTGGTCGAGGCCGCCACCTCGCGGCTGCGGGCGATGCTGCTGACCTCCGCGACCACCGTGGTCGGTCTGGGACCGCTGATCTTCGAGACCAGTCTCCAGGCGCAATTTCTGATTCCGATGGCGGTTTCGCTGGCCTTTGGCGTCGGCTTCTCCACCATCCTGGTGCTCATCTTCACGCCGGCGCTGCTGTCATTGCACGAGAGTTTGCATCAGCGGATGGGGCGGGTGTGGGACTGGATGCTCGATCGACCCGCGGCGGCAACGCTTTCCGCGCGAAGCGATCCGTAACCGGACGACGGTGGCCGGGCGCCTTGCCTTGCTTCAATGAATCCGTTGAAGATGCCGTGTCGCGGCCCTGGATCCGTGCTCGGCTGGCGGCGGATTGCGCCGCACTCAACTCGGAATGAAATCTGTCGCTTGTAAGAGCGTCAGGTACGCGATGCGTACCCTACCAAACGGCGGGGGCGAATCCCGCCGGATTGCGGACTTCGACCTGTTCGCCGTTCTGGCACAGGACGTAGAAGCCCTGGGCCATCGCGTAGTCGGCCACCGACGGCGAGACCACCATGCCGGCCACCGCGCCCATCACCCGGTGGTCCTTGTACAACGGCAGAACCCGCTTGAGCTTCGCAAGCCGCGCCACATGCGCATCCACATGCTCCACCGTCAGCTTGCTTTTGCACTCCACACCCACCAGGGCGCCATCGTTGACCACCAGCAGATCGATTTCCAAGGCTTCGCCATCGCGCTTGGCCGAGACGCCGGGGTACACCGCATGCACCTCGATGCCCTGAGCACGGAATAGCCGCACCACCGCCGGCGCCACCAAGTGCTCGACGAACTCGCCGAGCCGATTGACCAACTCGCCCAGATTCTTTGACAGTTGCTTGACCAGACGGTCGGTTTCCTGAAAACGGCGGTCGGTTTCCTGAAAACGGCGGTCGGTTTCCCGCGACCTTTCCTGCATTAATCGCTCGGTTTCCCGCGACGATTCCTGAATTAATCGCTCGGTTTCCCGCGACGATTCCTTCATTAAGCGTTCGGTTTCCTGAAATTTGCGGTCGCTTTCCTGAAACAACCGCCAGACATCCTCAAGGGTCGGATTGGCAAGTGACATGGCCTGGATTCCTCTCGACATTCAATTGGTTTGAAGCTCGGCAGTTCTCATTTTAGCGTCATCCGCCGCCGTAGGAGCCCGCTTGCGGGCGACATGATCCGCCACAAGCCGTTCGGTTTGCTCACCCGTCGTCCGCAAGCGGGCTCCTACGTCAACATGAGCATTGCAACCGGGCGCCGCCCCCGCTTCACGGGATCCGTCGAAGATGCTAGTGTCGCGGCCCTGAACCCGCTCAGCCTGCCGCAACATGCGCCGCGCTCAACCTGGAATGAAGCATGATGGATTGGCCACTCTTATTCAAAGCACTCATCCTCGGTCTCGTCGAAGGTCTGACCGAATTTCTTCCGATCTCCTCGACCGGACATCTGATCATCGTCGGCAGCCTGCTCGATTACACCGACGAGCAAAGCAAGGTGTTCAAGATCGTCATCCAGCTTGCCGCCATCCTGGCGGTGTGCTGGTTCTACCGCAAACGCATCGTGCAGGTAACGCTCGGGATGTGGAACCGCGAACCGGAACGGCGATTCGCGATCAATATCTTGATCGCCTTCCTGCCGGCCCTGGTGCTTGGTGTCCTCTTCCATCACGCCATCAAGACCTATCTCTTCAACCCGCTCACGGTGGCGGGCGCGCTGATCGTCGGAGGGCTAGTGATTCTGTACGTGGAGCGCCGCCCGCGCAAAGCGCGCTTCGAGTCGGTCGACGACATCACCTGGCGCGAGGCGCTCAAGGTCGGCTTCGCCCAGACGCTCGCGATGTTTCCGGGCGTCTCGCGCGCGGGCGCCACCATCATGGGTGGCCTCGTCTTCGGACTGTCGCGGCGCGCGGCGACCGAGCTGTCCTTCTTCCTCGCCATCCCGACCATGCTGGCCGCGACCGTCTACGATGTCTACAAGGCCCGCGACCTGCTGGTGATGGACGATCTGTCGGTGTTCGCCGTTGGCTTCGTCGCCGCCTTTATCGCCGCCGCGCTCACCGTCAAGACCCTGCTGCGCTATGTCTCCAACCACAGTTTCGAGGTCTTCGCCTGGTATCGCATCGGCTTCGGTCTGCTGGTGCTGGTGACGGCGTATACAGGGTTGGTTGAGTGGTGAAGATAACGGATCATGGCTGCACTTCCTTGCGCATTGGCGATCCCAGGCGCGGTTGACGATTGAGGGAACCACGCGACATGTCTGAACGATTCTGGGAAACCACGGCACTGACGGCGATGACGGCCGAGCAGTGGGATTCGCTTTGCGATGGCTGTGCCAAATGCTGTCTGGAAAAGTTCGAGGACGAGGACACCGGGCAGATCGTCTACTCACGGGTCGCCTGCGCCCTGCTCGATCTGGAGACCTGCCGCTGTCGCGACTACTCGAACCGCGCCCGACAGATGCCGGATTGCATCACCCTGGTTCCGGAGGTGCTGAAAAAGCCCGCCTGGCTGCCCGAGACCTGCGCCTACCGATTGCTCGCCGAGGGTAAGCCGCTGCCGGACTGGCATCCGCTCATCACCGGCGATCCGGAAACGGTCGTCGAGGCTGGCCAGAGTATCCAGGGGCGCGCGATTAGTCCCGAATCGGGCGAGAATCCGCTGATGAATCTTATCGACTGGATTCGTTAAGGACGCGGCTCAACAGACCCATGACGGCTGCGTCGCCGGCTTCCGGCAGTGGCAGACGCACCCGCCAGCCGGCCCCCGGCGCGACCGACAGCGCTTCGCCTTCCAGAGTCTCCATCCGCTCCAGACGAAAATGCGCGTTGCCCTGGGGGGTCATCAATTCCAGGTCGTCACCGACCGCAAAGCGGTTTTTCACCTCGATCTCGGCCCAACCCGCCGCGCCGCCAGTCACCTCGCCCACAAAGATGCGGCGTTGGTTGCGCGAGGCCCCATCGGCATAATTCTGCAACTCGCCCGGCGCGTGCCGACGATAGAAGCCCTCGGTATAGCCCCGGTTGGAGAGACCTTCCAGATCGGCAAGCAGTTCGGGTCGATACGCCCGCCCCGCCACGGCATCGTCGATCGCGGCCCGATAGACCTGGGCGGTCCGCGCAGCATAGTAGTGCGATTTGGTGCGGCCCTCGATCTTCAGACAGTCGATCCCCATGGCCACCAGCCGACCGACATGCGCGACCGCCTGGAGATCGCGCGAGTTGAGGATATAAGTGCCGTGTTCGTCCTCGAACACCGGCAGATATTCGCCCGGTCGCTTGGCCTCTTCGAGCAGATAGACCTCATCGGCGGCGGGATGCCTGTCCTGCCCGACTGATTCGGCGGCGCCCAGCCGATACTCCCAGCGGCAGGAATTGGTGCAGCTTCCCTGATTGGCGTCGCGATGATTGAAGTAGCCCGAGAGCAGACAGCGCCCCGAGTAGGCAATACAGAGCGCGCCGTGGACGAAGACCTCCAGTTCGATGTCGGGACAGGCGTCGCGGATCCCGGCGATCTCGTCCAGCGAAAGTTCGCGCGAGAGAATGACCCGCGACACCCCCTGCCCGGCCCAGAAACGCACGGCGGCGGCGTTGACCGTGTTAGCCTGGACCGAGAGATGGATCGGCTGCTCGGGCCACTGTTCGCGAACCATCAGGATCAGCCCCGGATCGGCCATGATGAGCGCGTCCGGTCCGAGCGCGACGATCGGCGCCAGATCCTCGATGAAGGTCCGCAGCTTGGCCCCGTGGGGCATCAGATTGGCCGCGAGATAAAAACGCTTGCCCAGTGCATGCGCCTCGGCAATGCCAAGCGCGAGGTTCGCCGCGTCAAAGTCGTTGTTGCGCACCCGCAGGCTGTAGCGCGGCAGACCGGCGTAGACGGCATCCGCGCCATAGGCGAAGGCGTAGCGCAGGTGGTGGAGCGAGCCAGCCGGCGACAGGAGTTCCGGCGCGCGCCGAGCGCCGGAATGCGATCCAGCGGTTCTCAATGCAGTTCGACCAGGAATGTCAGCCGCTCGTCGTCACCGATCAAGCGTTTGCGTTCGACCACGACCGGAAGCGTCAGACCCGGTCGGCTGTCGAGCAGCGCGATGCGGATATCCGCATAGTTCGCGATGGACGCCTCGCCCACCCCCACGATCCGGTCGCCCTCCGCGAGCCCCGCGATCTTCGCCCCGCTCTCGTCGCCGAAGCCTTTGACCAGCACTCCGTTCCCGCTGGTTTCGTTGTCGAGCATCACGCCCAAGAGACCGGGGGGCGGCAACTCGGCGGGTTGCGGATAGAGAAAGAAATCGGCCGCCGCGGGATCGGGGCGGCGATTGGCGCCATTGAGCAGGATGGCCGAGGGCACCGGCTGACGACGCAGAAGCCGGTTCGGGATGCCCTGCCCGTATTCAATGTGCCCAGCCCCCGCCAGCACCACCAGCGTGCGACCGGGATCGTCGGCGAGCACCCTGGCGGCACGTTCCGCCATCCCTTCGTCCCAGAGCAGTTGGACCTCCAGAAAATGTTCGAGATTGTGTTGCTGCTCGGCGGGATGGAGTTTGAAGACAGACTCCACCCGCTGCCGATAAGCGGGATCGTCGCGGTCGATCTCGGTTGGGATCCGCGCGCGTTCCGCCTCGGTCAGTCCAGCGATGCCGACATCGCCGACCTTGGCCGTCAACTCCGACGCCAGATTCAGCGCGATCACCGGGATGCGTTGCTCGCGGGCGAATTG
Organism: Thiocystis minor; assembly: GCF_016653465.1. Classification (GTDB taxonomy): domain Bacteria; phylum Pseudomonadota; class Gammaproteobacteria; order Chromatiales; family Chromatiaceae; genus Chromatium; species Chromatium minus. Next base: position 54,187 of record NZ_NHSQ01000113.1, read on the forward strand.
CAGGATCGGACGGTAGAGGCGATAGTCATAGCGCCAGCGGTCGAAATATTGGGTTCGGCGTAGAAACTCCGCTTCCGGGATGGTCCCGGCGATGTAGGCATCGATGTCGGCCTGAAAGGGCTGTTGAAAAAACTCCAGGCCGATGGCGAGCGGTCGACCGCGCGTATGCAGACCCTGGATGATGGCCAGTTGATTGAGATGGTCTTCGTAGCGATCATGACTTTCGCCGACGAAAATCACGCGACGATCAGTGAGCCGATCCAGCAGCGCGTCCATGCTGGTGAGCGACGCGAGATCCAGTACCCGGCTCTCGATGTGCGGTGGTATCCCGGTCGGCACCGGAGGCTGAGCGACCGGCCCGGTCGTGGCGGATTGGGCCAGCGCGAGGGTGCCGAACAGAAGCAGCAGTGTGCCGGTCAGGATGGTTGGAGACGGCTGTGACATCGAGTTCCCCCGGTGATGTGAAATCGCGTTTTGCGCAAGGGCGATCCAGAGCGGTCAGTCATGGCGCCCCATGCTCTCTCGTGAACCAGGATAATAATCGTCATCGAGGATTTGCGCCGCCGGATAAGGGCATTCCATCGGAAAGGTCTCCGGCGGAAGACCTGTCTCCTTGCAGGCCAGATCGAGCGCGTCGGCATAGGCCGTGGCGATGGACTCGGGCAGAATGGATTTCAGGCCGGGAGATTGACGCAGCAGCACGGCAAGCTGCTTGCGTTGTTCGATGATGGTCGCGCGCCAGCGTCGGCCATCGAAATCGCGCCAACGCTCGGACAGGATGGGGTATTGATCGTCCCATTTCAGTCAATGAGCGAGCAGGATCATCAACCGGCTTTCCAGTTCGCGTCGATCGCTCTTGCCCATGTCGCTGAGTTCTTCCAATAAATGCTCCACATCCAATTCCGCGTAGCGCCCGGCACGCAGCATCTCGGCGTTGCGTCGCGCCCAAGCGCAATAATCGGTTCGATAGAGCGTGCTGAGATCAGTCATAAAAAAACCTGTCCTGAAGGTCATCTCCCCTGCAATCGTTGTCGTTGTCGTTGTCGTTGTCGTTGTCGTTGTCGTTGTCGTTGTCGTTGTCGTTGTCGTTGTCGTTGTCGTTGTCGTTGTCGTAATCGATTCTCCGACTACGATTACGACAACGACAAACTTGACTCATCAGCAAGTATTTGGCGCACTCAATCAATCGTGTCAAAAATTCTCCCTGGAACCTGATACCAATGCCAAAGCAGATCAACCTCACCGCCGCGTTCGCCTTCGCCGTCCTTTTTTCGATCCTCACGCCAAGCGTCGCGCTGGCCGCGACACCCTCTATCCAGCATACCCTGGAGGTACAGATCGACCCTGCGTCCGGCACGCTGACCGTTCAGGATCAGATGGGGCTACCCGACGGCGAAAGCGAGTGGCTGTTGCTGCTGCACGCCGGCCTTGATCCAAAGGTGATCGCGGGCGATGCCGAACTGACTCCGGCGGGCGATTTCGAGCACTTGACCCGCTATCGTCTGCGCCAGCGATCGCCCGGTCCCGTCACCCTGAGCTATGGCGGGCGCATCCATCATGGCCTGGAACACATCGACGAGGGCATGGGCCGCGCGCGTCAGTGGTCGCTCGGAACCATCGAACCCAACGGCGTCTTTCTCGACGGCAACAGCGGCTGGTATCCGCGCATCCCCGACCGGCTGCACACCTTCCAACTCCAGGTCCGACTGCCCGAGGGCTGGACGGCGGTCTCTCAAGGCGCCGGTCCGGGCGCGCCTGAGACGGGACTGTCCACCTGGTCCGAGACCCAGCCCCAGGACGACATCTATCTGATCGCCGCGCCCTTTCGACTTTATCGCGAACCAGCCGAGGGTTTCGAGGCCCAGGTCTATCTGCGTCGCCCCGACGACGCACTGGCCCGAACCTATCTGGACGCGACCGCCAAGTATGTCGCGCTTTATTCGGACCTGATCGGCCCCTACCCCTTCGCCAAATTCGCCCTGGTCGAAAACTTCTGGGAGACCGGTTACGGCATGCCCTCCTTCACCCTGCTGGGGCCGAGCGTGATCCGCCTGCCCTTTATCGTCGATACCTCCTATCCGCACGAGATCCTGCACAACTGGTGGGGCAATGGGGTCTATATCGAGTATGAATCCGGCAACTGGAGCGAAGGGCTGACCAACTATCTGGCGGATCACTGGATGAAGGAGCGGGTCGGACAAGGCGCCGAGTACCGTCGCGATACACTCAAAAGCTTTGCGGACTATGTACGCGATGGCAAGGATTATCCGCTGACCGAATTTCGCGGACGCCATGGATCGGCCTCCCAGTCGATCGGTTACGGCAAGGGTGCGATGTTTTTTCACATGCTCAGGAAGCAACTCGGCGACGAGACGTTTAACCAGGGTCTGCGTCGTTTTTATACCGAGAACCGCTGGCGCGCCGCCAGTTACGCCGATCTGCAACAGGCTTTCGAGGCGGTCAGCGCGCGCGATCTGCGACCCTTTTTCACGGCCTGGACGACCCGGCCCGGCGCGCCGCGACTCGCGCTGACGGATGTTCGGCTTACGCGGAACGGCGAAGCGTACCGGATCGCCGGTCGAATCGAGCAAATCCAGTCGGCGCCCCCCTTCCCGCTTCAGGTTCCGGTCGTCATCCACCGGCACGCGAGCGATCCGATGACGCTGATCGTCGAGTGCGACGAACGATCAACCCCCTTTGACATCACGCTGGCCTCGGCGCCAGAACGGCTCGCTGTCGATCCAGCCTTCGATATCTTCCGCGACCTGCTCCCCGGCGAAACGCCGGTCACGCTCGGCAATCTCTTCGGCGCGGACCGGGGTCTGATCCTGCTGCCTTCCGCCGCGCCGGCGCCACTCCAGGACGCCTATCGACAACTTGCCGAAAACTGGCGACAGGGTCATCCGGGGTGGCGTCTCCAATTGGATCACGAGGTCTCCGAACTCCCGGATGACCTGCCCGTCTGGCTGCTGGGATGGGAAAACCGCCATCTCGGAAGCTTTGCGACAGAGGCACCCGATTTCGCGCTCGACGCCGCCGAGAACCATCTTCGGATCGGCGACAACCTCCTGGATGGCACGGTCAGCCCGGTCCTGACCCGCTGGCGCGGCAATCAACCGCTGGCCTGGCTGGCGAGCAACGATGCCGCCGCCCTACCCGCGCTCGCCCGCAAGCTGCCGCATTATGGCAAATACAGTTATCTGAGCTTTACCGGCCCCGAAGCGACGAACCAGCTCAAGGGGCAGTGGCCCTCGGGCGATTCGGCGCTTGTTCATTGGTTTGGCGTCAGGCCGAGCGGTGAGGGAATCTGAATCTGCATTTGAATTTGAATCTGTCGAAACACGATCCCGCGCCGCCCGCGCTTCGCCCGTCAGACCCAGGCGGCATCGCAAGGGCCGGTATCGAGCCAGCCGCACCTTGCGTAACAGGTCTTCGATCTCGCGCCAGAATGCGTTCGACAGCATCGCTGTTTAGGCACCATACTGACGTACATCACAAGTGTGCAAATGAAGGGTCGATCATGCCTCAAGCCAACCTCTCGAAAACCGAGCGGATCAATCTGCGGCTCGATACCACAGCGAAAGGACGACTCGAACGCGCGGCCGCGCTGGAAGGACAAACCCTCAGTCGCTATGTGCTCACGACCGCACTAGCGCGTGCCGAACAGGTCATTGCCGCCAACGAGACTCTGGTTCTGAGTCGCCACGATGCCGAGGTGTTCTTTGAGGCCATCGTGAATCCTCCCGCGCTGACTCCAGCGCTCGCCGCCGCACTGGAAGAGCATACCCGCCGCGTCCAATCGCAGTAATGTCCGCGCTCGTCATCGAGCCGCTCGGCCTCCATCATGACCGCACGGCGTTTGCGTGTGGCCATGAAGCGCTCGATCTCTACCTGAGGCAGCAGGCTGGCCAGGATAGTCGCCGACGTCTTGCCCGCGTCTTCGTCTGTATCGAGCCCGACAGACCAGCCATTCTGGGCTTTTACACCCTGAGCGCAGTGTCCATCGATCTCAGCGTTCTGCCGCCTCACCTGGTTCGACGGTTACCCCGGCAACCCGTACCGGCGGTTCTGATCGGTCGCCTGGCAGTCGCGCTTGGGATGCAAGGCCAGGGTCTCGGTCGCCTGCTGCTGGCCGACGCGGTCAAACGTACGCTCAGCGTCAGCGCCACGATTGGCATCCATGCCATGGTGGTCGATGCCAAGGATCATCGATCGAAACAGTTTTACGAGAGATACGGATTTCTGGCGTTACCCGACAGCGTCGAACGGCTGTTTCTGCCGCTCGGCTCGTTGGTGTAATAAGAATACTTCCGATACTATCTTCTCCCTCGCGTGGTTCTCTCAGCGAGAAGAAAAATCCCTGCATCGCTTAATTTTGCAATAGGCTCTCAATGAATAAAAATTCTAGCTTTGGACTTCGAGAACTTGCCGATCTCGTCAATCACAATGAAATACTATTGCCGACCGTACAGCGGGGTTTTGTCTGGAAGCCTAGCCAAATCGAGAATCTTTGGGATTCGCTGCTGCGCGGTTATCCGATCGGGGCCATCGTACTCTCACCGCAAAAGAACGACACCTATAGTCTGCTGGACGGCCAGCAGAGATTGACTGCAATCTGTCTAGGACTGGGCAGAGAAACTTTTCGAGATGGGACCACACAGATCAGGATTTTCATCGATCTTGCACTTCCAACGGACGACGACGATGACCCGCGGAAATACGTCTTTCGCGTAATTACCCGTTCGCATCCGTGGGGTTATCAGCGCAAGGACAATACAAAGACACTTGATCAGGCATCGATCCGAAAAGCACTTGAGCTTTACATAGAAGTGGATGACCCGATGGCATCGGATCTCTCCTTGTTTTTCCCTTATGACGCCAAGTTACCGATCCCCTTCAGCTACTTCGTTGATGCGACGACAACGGAACAGGTTTGGAAGAAGGCCGCTTCCATGCCAGGCTGGCAAGAAATCCTGAATCGTTGGTGGCATTCTCACACTCCTAGGCCAGGCGAGAGCAAAGAGGCTCTCGCGATGGAATTGATCAAGCAGGTATTTAACCTTACACGAAAGGTACTTAACGATTCTAAGGAAAAGCCCGTTCCAGCCCTGTATCTGGATTTCGACACCTTTAACCCTGCATCAGGACCACAAATCGAACAGGATGAAAAAGATGAGGAAGCCCTCGACGAGATCGAGAACCTCTTTGTTCGTCTAAATGCGGGTGGCACACCTCTAGGAGGTGAGGAGCTCAATTACTCCATCCTCAAGTCGCATATCGAGTCGTCGCTTCAGGAACACATCGAGAAGTCCTGCTACCCATTCTATGATCCGGCACGATTTATCACGATCGCGTATAGGCTTTTCCAATCTGACCCAAATAAGGGTGGGTTGGGAGAGTCCATGTCAATGCGAGTCAAGCCAAAGCAGTTCCAGAGAGCTATGACCGATAAGCATAGACGCGGCGAATTTGTAGAATTCTTACAGGCTTTGTTAGATTCTAATGCCGTGGAGGAAAAGAGCTTACTCGGCTACACCAAGCAGGTTCTAACCTTCAACTCAAAAGCCTTGTCGTTCGGTCTCCCCTACCCGGTAGCGGCACGGCTGTCGGACCGGGCGCCGGAAATCGTTTTCCTACTGCTGTACCGCATCTGGTTCATGAAAGACCGGTTCGATTTCGAGAAAGATAAAGATAAAGATCTGCATCGTAAGATGCTTGGAGTGATTTCGCTTCTTACATGGCTCGGAAAAGAAAGCGGAAAGAAAGGATACAGGCGGCTACTGAGTAATGTTTGGCCAGCCGTGAAGGTGCTGCCGACAAATTTATTCTGGTCATCGGCGACCATTCGACGTGGGCAGATCGAGGATGTTCTCCCTCAGATACCAGGAATCGACACTTTGAAAGGGCATGTACCCGCAAACGCTAGGCAGAGTACATGGACTAAATACTTTCGCGAACGCGCCGAGGACCCCTTCATGTCCAATGTTTTCTCAAATCAGGAACTTATCCTTTTCGCGCAACGAAAATTTATTTCAGAATGCGTTAATGAAGAGGTATTTCACCTGAGCGACACCAACGATCCGTTTGACTGGGACCATATTTTCGCACAGAAATTTATCAAAGGGAAAAGGGGTATACCGCAACATGTTAAGGATTGTTACAACATGATCGGGAACTTCCGAGCATGGCCTTATTCACTTAATCGCATTGATCAAGATGATGCACCGAACAAAAAGCTTGACCCGCTTAACGAGCGTTATTTTGATGACTCAAAAGCTATTAATCAAGCCAGCCTTCCCTGGAAGAAATTCCTCAACGCAAAGTTCCCGCATATTAAGGTTAGCAAATTAACCAACGCCTTGTGCGAGTGGTCGTTTTGCGATGACAAATGGCGCGACTGCGAAGTCGGCGACCTCAGGCAATCGAGGTATTGGATACCGATATGCCAGTTGATCGTCGACAGAAATCTCGCGCTTTGCGCGAACTGGTATAAGGAGTTCAAGCTTGAAGAGCTTATTCCAGATCCTGTCGAATTTCTGTTCGAGCACGCCTTGAACATAAGACAATGGAAGACAGATCCTGATGAATGGAATGATTATTTTGATTTTGAGGCTTATTCTTATCGGCTAAAGAAAATTGGCTCATTAGCCTCTCTGGGAATAGATGCGTATCTCTACATCGGCATCCCCCGTGGAGAGGAGGATGGAGATTTAGGGATACTGGCGGAAGAGGCTGTCGAGTTTGGCGTCTTCCAACCGGGCAACGAGGAGTTCATCGGCAAGCTAAGCATTCCCGATAATCTTGAGTCACGATACGAGGTTTACTCAGGGGACTACGTACAGGGTAAGTTCACGTTGGTATCCGATGACGAGGCATCGTATCGACGCCTGTTTGGCGAACTCTGGCGTTGGCTGGATGAATTTCCACTCACTAAGAATAAAAAGCATAATGGAGCGATCCAAGGGCTCGCCGATGAATTTCAGATGGCCCTAAAAAATAGGTACCGAGCTGATGCGTAAAGCAAACGTAAGTTCTAAACGTTCATTTTTCATGACCATTGACTTGCATATAAAGCGATCCTTAGCCACCAATTTCCTGCCTCCACATCGATTGTGGCGGTGGATCAGCATTGGGCACTATAACCATTGGTTCCGCCGATGATCTTCAGCTATGATGATTCATTCAGAATACTGTAAAGTGGCAAGCAACAGATGTTGCAGATATTCTACGTCGAGTCGCGCTTGATGTCGTGGCAGCAAGCGCTGACGTGCATCTGTTTTAATCGCCGCAAGAGTCCGCCGTGCATCGGCCCGGTCGGGACATGCCGACGCGAGATTTCCCAACAGCAGATCATCAGCGCTCGCCAGAGTGAAATGCGGCGCACCTCCCCAGCAAGCCGAAAACAGCTCATTCAGCCAAGCCCCATCGTAATCCGGGGCATCGGTATAAACAATCTGATCGGCAAGCTGTTCGTTCAGGCGCCGGCAGATCCAAGCGGGCGATTTCCCCTCGGCCAGCAACTGCGCCCGGCTGATGCCGTGCAGCCGCTCGGCCTGGGCGCTCCAGTCGGTCCAGCGTTCGATGCTGGCGGGCGAGATGAGATGGCTCTCGATTGTGCCATCGGGCAAGGACCAGGCGACTTCGATGGGGTAAGAGGCCGAGGCCAAACTGGATGCCTCGAAGTCGAGAAACACGGGTTGCGGTTCCCGTTCGGGTTCGCGTTTTGTCATCGTCGATGAATCCTTCTCCACATCTTGATCGCTGGCAGACCGGATACGAACCATCCGTGCCCCGTGTATTCAGTGGTCGCGGGAATCGTTACACTTCCGCGTGCTCGAAGATCCCACCGCCATGCGCGGCGAGCGGGCAGATCAAACGATCCACGGGCACCAGGCAAAGTTCGGTGTCGTCCTCTTCTTCCTCATCATCTTCACTAATCGCGCCGAGCGTGCAATAAGCCGAGAGGCTGTATTTGAAGCGCCCGCAATAGCTTTGGATGGTCTCGCCCTCCGCTTTGGCCTGGCGCGTACTGTGGTTATCGAGCGCGGTGATGCCGAGAACGACTTCCAGCAACTCATCGCCATACTCCACGGCGATTGCGAGCGCGCTGAGTTCATCGCCGTCCGAAAATTCCGAGGTCGGCTTGCCGTTGTAATCGTCCTTGAGGTAGGGATGACTATGAAAGGTGCCGAGCAATTCCAGATAGGGAAAGGATTCGGTCACCTCGCGTATCCGGTGGAAGTGCGGTGGGCTGAAGCTGACGCTGTCCTTTTTGTGAACCGCGGCCTGCATCGGGACCGCCAGGGTGACATTGAAGATCAGATCCTCGCGTTTCTTCAGCAGGCGCTGACCGAACAGCAGGCCGAAGGCTTCGCCCTCGTGTCTGCTGGTCTTTTTCCCTTTGCGCGGTTTGGCCGCGCCGGCTCTGACGCGGATATAGTCGGAGGGAAAAGTCTCGATGCTGGAAATCAGCAGGCTTTGGAAAGCGTAATCACTGACATGGACGATGACGCTCATGGTTTGCTCCAGATTGAACTTCTTTTTCAATGAATCTGTTGCTTGTTCGGCGCGCATGAGGCAATCGCCCTCAAGATCGTGGCCGAACAGGGTTGGTTACTGTCTGGCGGGCGGGGTGGTCAAACCGTCCGCGGCGGACTGGCGGTCATGTCTGGTTCCGAAGGAACGCAGGAATATCCAGATCCTGGTCGTCCAGATCACTGGCGTCTGATCGCGCGTGCGGTGCTTTCTCGTCGTCGGTCATGTCCGAGCGTTCCTGCCTGAATCCGGCCATCCACCCCGGACCTGACGCGAGCGGCGCGTCGAATTTGTCGCCCACCAGGGTTAGCCCCAGCACCTGCCGCCGGGCGGGCCAGTGGACGTGGAGCAAGGGCACGACCACACAGGTGGCCTCCTCCGGCAGACGCTCCCGCAGCGCGTCGGTCACGGCGTCGAAGTCATGGAGGCTGAGAGCGACCCCGCTATGAAGAAACCCCAAGGCTCCCTGAATCCGCGTCGATGGGAGTGCGTGCCACAGCCTGTGCAAGGCGGCGCGACGACGGGCCGCCTGGCTCCAAACGGTCGCCGCGCTGCGCGCCTGCGTTCCTGTGCGAAACACGGCACGAAAATCAGACGCATCATGGCCGAGAAAGGAGGGGTTCAAAAACAGCAGCCCCTCCACTAGGCCCCGGGTTGCCGCCGCGCATAGGATGGGCCGTTGCGGACAAAGATCGACCACGTCGAAGTGCGTGCTCAGTTCGCGGCGCCAGGCGCGGTCCGGGTTGTCGTGGTCGTCGCCAATGATCAGCGCGGTGCGCATGTACCCCACCTCGGCCAGCCGCTCGGTCCAAAATCGGCTCGCCTCACGCGCCTGCGGATCGCGGGCATCGATGACCAACACGCTGAAATCAACGGGATGAGGCGGGATAGCCGCTGACCAGGCGGTCAGAGTCGCCGGATCCGTTCCAAACTGGCTGTCAAGCCCGGCCGTGTTGAAGGAACAACACGCCTCGGAAGAGTCGTCATACTGACCATCGTCATACCGATAATCGGTCTGTAACGCGGCGACGAGCGTCTCCGCTTCCGGACCCAGGCCGATACAGAGCGAAAACATCTTGAAGCCGATGTTGGACAGGTCCAGAACAGATGGGGCGGGTGTTGTTGGCGCTGCTGACGGCGTCAACACCATCGCCGGTGGGGAGGGCATTCCGTTCAGCCCGACGGCGGAGCGTGGCCACGGGGCCATGAGCGAGCCCACACCCAAGAGCTTCAAGAGATGACGTCGGTTCATGTGGCCTCCGGGGCGATGATTCACAGGGTATGGCGCTCGCGGACTGGAGAGTACGCGCTTGCCGGGTTGATGACGCCGCGTCGCTGCCGGCGAGCCGCACACCGGCGGCTCGCCCAACCGTCAGGCCGCCTGACCCTCCTCCCGCTTCAAACGGCACTCCAGCGCCAACCGGCGCAAGAACTGCTCGGGCGTCAGCGTCTCGCCGATCAAGGTCTGCTGCCGGCAGACGTTGGCGAAATCGCCCGGCGTCAGCCCCGGCAGCCCCTCCAACTGGCGCGCCAGCTCCGGCGGCACCGGTGCGGCGTCATCCCCGAACGCCTCGCGGGCGAAGAGTCCCCGCCGCTGCGCCAGGTTGAGGGCGCGGAACCCCAGCTTGAAATCGAAGCGGCGCAACGCCGCCCCATCGATGCCGGCCATCAGATTGGTCGCGGCGATGAAGATGCCGGGGTAGGTCTCCATCTGCTGCAATAGCTCATTGACGGCGGTGCGCTCCCAGGAATGGCGCGCCTGACGCCGGTCGCTCAGGAAGCTGTCGACCTCATCGAGCAGCAACACCGTCCGGGCCGGATCGCACTCGCGGAACAAGCGCGCCAGGTTCTGTTCGGTCTCCCCGACATAGGGCGAGATCAGGTCCGACGCCTGCCGCGCCACCAGCTCCCGATCCAGCGCCTCGGCCAGCACCTCGGCAAAGGCAGTCTTGCCGGTGCCGGGCGGTCCATAGAAGCAGAGGCTTCCGTGTCCCTGACGGTGCAGCGCCTGTACGATGGCGCTCGGGGCCAGGCCGCCCGTCAGGTTCAGATAGGCGACCTCGAAGGCCGTCGCCGGGGTGCGTCGTCGCGGCGCCGGGGCGCCGTGCAGCAGGGTGCGCAGGGCCGCCACCCCGGCGCGCACCGTCGCCTCTAACGGGGCGCTGGGGCGCAGATCGAGCAGCCGACGCGCCGCGCCCAACTGGGCCGGGGCAAGCGCCGGATCGGCGGCCAGCTCATCGAGCAGCTCGGGCGCGAGCCCGCAGCCCCCCAGATGCCGCTCGGCCATCTGCCGGCGCACCGAGCGCGGCGGGGTGACGAAGGCCACCGGCAGCAGGAAGCGGCGCAGAAAGGCCGGATCCATGCCGTCGGTCCCGTTGGCGATCCAGAGCGCCGGCACCGGGTTTTCCTCCAGGATGCGGTTCATCCAGCCCTTCTGCTTGCCGGTCACCGACGCGCCGCGCAACAGCGCCAAGAGGTTGTTGCCGCTGTCGAACACGTCCTCGACCTCATCGAAGATCAGCACGGCGTCATGGCGACGGGCCAGCAGCCGTTGCGCCAGCAGATAGGCTGACAGCCGCCCCTCGCGCGACAGCCCGTCCTCGTCTTCGTCGGCGCTGCGCACCTGATAGGCGGTGAGCCCGCCGGCGGCGGCGACGGCGCGCGCCAGTTCAGTCTTGCCGGTGCCGGGAGCGCCGTGGAGCAGGCCATTCACCCCCACCGCCCCGGTCCGCGCCGCCTCGCCCAGCACCTCGGTCAGACGCGCGCTCTCCGCCGCCAGATGCGGAAAGTCGTCCAGGCCCCAGGCGGCGGGCGGCGCGGGCTCGATCAGCAGGGCCAGCAGGGCCGCGCCGTCGGCCGGCGCGGCATCCAGAACCTCGCGCAGCAGGTCGCTGGGACGCAGGAAGTCCTCCAGATCGGCCTCGTCGGCGTCATAGCGGACCAGCCCCAGGGTACGCAGCGGGGCACGCGGGCCGATGGCCTCGCGCAGCGTCGCGGCGGGGACGCCGAGCAGGGCCGCCAGCCGCGGCAGATTGACCCGGGCCGGCGCCCGGCCGCATTCGCGCAGCAGGGCGCGCAGCGGCTCGACCAGGAGATGCTGATCGAGAAAGTCGAGGATCCGCAGCGCCGTGGCATCCAGGGCGAGCTGTTCGCCGAGCAGGGCCACCGTCGGCGACAGCGGCGCCGCGTCGTCGGCCTTCGTCAGCCGACTCAGGACGGCGCGGGGGATGGCCTGGAAACAGGCTTGCAGCCGCTCGCGCAAGGGCGCGTCATACAGCGCCGGGGCAGGCGCCTCGTCCCAATCGTCCGGCAGTTCGTCCTCCGCGTCCGGGTCCGGCTGGGTCACGAAGGCCGCGACCGTGCGCGTTTGGAGCACGGGCTGGAGCAACTGCCAGAGCGCCCCGAGAAAATCGCGGTCGTGAAAACGCGGTTTCAGATCCGGCGCGCCCTGGAGCAGTTGCACGGCATAGCGGGCGAGACGCCGCTCGGCGGCCGGGACGGCGCTGACATCGGTCAGCCAGAAGAGGCGAGGGTTGGTCATGATCAAGGCTCCTTGGTCTTTCGGTAGCGTGACGACGCGCTGATTCCGCTTGCGCCTGAGGCGGGAAACGGTCATGTTCAGCCCTCCTCGTCCGTCGCCCGGAAGCGACGACTATCATAGTGAAAGGTCACGAACTCGCCGCGCGCGGGGCCTTCGTCCCACAGCAGGCCGAGCACCACATCGAGCGGCTCGCGGAAATAGGTGCTGCCGGCCTCGTCCTCGCGGTCGAGGACCGGGGTCTCCAGAATCTCGATCACCACGGCGGGCTGTCCGTAGCGGGGGATGCGCTTGTTCTTCAGGCCGGGTGTCCATTCGACGAGTTGGCCGGGAGTGAAGCGCTGAGGCTGGACGAAGGACTGGTAGCGTTCGCGCAACACCGCGCCGGGATCGCCGCGCGGACCCTCCAGCGGCTCGTCGTCGAGCAGATCGAACGGCTGCTCCTCGCTCAGTCCGATGCGCGCGAGCAGTTCGTGCGAGGACAGATCCTGGTTCTTCTTGCGTGACATGGCAGTCTCCTTTGGGATGGCGGTTGAGCCGGTAAACGCGGCAACCTGAACCGCGACACCGAACGGACGGCGCGGGATCGCTGGTCGCTGGGGCGGGGCCGTGAGACGATTACATCATGCTGCCGCGACAAGCCCTGTCGGATAGACTGCGCGAATGAGCAACATCCATCACAACCGATTTCAACGATTCAAAAAAATCGAATCCCTGCTGCCCGCCGCCGGGGCGGCTGAGGCGGATTGCCTGGACGTGACGCGGCTGCTGGGGATGCTCGACGAGGACTATGGCAAGTCCGACGACACCGCCCGCCGGCGCGCCCTGCAGCGCGATCTCCAGCAACTGCTGAAGGACGAGCGCATCGCCGTGGTCAATCCGCGCGGCAAACCGCTGCGCTATCAACGGTCGCGACGCCTTGAGGACGATCTGACCGACGACGATCTGTGCTGGAAAGACGCCATCGGGCACATCCAGGCCCTGGCGACCGATGTCGCGCGCCAGCGCCAGCTCGATCGACTCTGGCAGCGCCTGCTGGCTAACGCGGACGGTCTGGCGCTCGACGCGAAGCGCGTTCGCGTCCTCCCCGACACCTTGCGGTTGCAGTCGGCGGTCATCGATCCAAGAGTCCTCACTGCGGTCATCGCCGCGTTGGCGAAGGGCTGCGCGCTCGATGTGGTGTACGAAAACGCCAGAGGCGACAGCGCCAGGGCACGCATCCACCCCCAGGCAGTGGTCCAGCGCGGCCCGATTCCCTACCTCTTCGCCCTGAAGAACGACGAGGACGCGCCGGTGCGGTTGTATGCACTGCATCGGATGCGCGCCCCCACGGCCCTGACCCAGGTTCCCGCCCGCCAGGCCGAGGGCTTCGATCTGGATCAAGCCATCGCGAAAGGAATCGCCGATTTCGGGCCGGGCAAGATGATCGAGCTGGAACTGCGGGTCGGCGGTTATCTGACCGACGTGATCGAGAACTGTCGTTTAAGCCCGGACCAGGAGGAAGAAGACGAGCCCGACGACTCAGCGTTCGACATCCGGATTCGGGCGCGCGTCCCCTCGACGGGGCAATTGCTGCGCTGGATTTTGGGAGCGGGGGACAATGTGGAAGTGCTCGCCCCGCCCGACTTGCGCCAGACCGTGGCGGCGCAGGCGGCGAAGATGGCGGGGCTCTATCAGGACGTCTAAACACGCCTTTCCGTTAGGGACACTGGACGCGGCCGATCTCTTATTGCAGTGCAGCAGATGGCGTATCCTGGATCTGAAGGCTAGAATCCGTGCCTGTGCTGTAATGACTCAAGCCATGCCACCGGAGCCCTCGATGCCCAATAGTTTCAACGCCAAGACCGCCCTGCACGCCGCCGGACAGGACTACGAAATCTTCAAGCTCGACGCCGTGCCCAACAGCGCGCGTCTGCCCTACTCGCTGAAGATCCTGCTGGAGAACCTGCTGCGCAACGAGGATGGCGTGACCGTGACGCGCCAGGACATCGAGTTTTTCAGTCACTGGAACCCCCAGGCCGAGCCGGACAAGGAAATCCAGTACCGTCCGGCGCGCGTGCTGATGCAGGATTTCACCGGCGTTCCGGCGGTGGTGGATCTGGCCGCGATGCGCGATGCGATGGTGGCGCTCGGCGGCGATCCGCGCAAAATCAATCCGCTCCAGCCCGCGGAACTGGTCATCGACCATTCGGTTCAGGTCGACCATTTCGGCTCGAACGAGGCGTTCGCGCTCAATGCCGAGTTGGAATTCCAGCGCAACCAGGAGCGTTACAAGTTCCTCAAATGGGGCCAGAAGGCGCTGGACGGGTTCAAGGTCGTCCCGCCCGATACCGGCATCGTGCATCAGATCAATGTCGAGTATCTCGCGCGCGTCGTCTTCCCGAACGCGGTCGATGGCGTCACCCAAGCCTATTTCGACACCTGTGTCGGCACCGACTCGCACACCACCATGATCAATGGGATCGGCGTGCTCGGCTGGGGCGTCGGCGGCATCGAGGCCGAGGCGTCCATGCTCGGTCAGCCGGTGTCCATGCTGGTGCCCAAGGTGGTTGGCTTCAAACTCACCGGCACCCTCAAGGAAGGCGTCACCGCCACCGATCTGGTGCTGACCATCGTCGACCGACTGCGCAAGCATGGCGTGGTCGGCAAGTTCGTCGAATTCTACGGCCCGGCCATCGCCACCCTGCCGATGGGCGAACGCACCACTATCTCCAACATGGGGCCGGAGTACGGCGCGACCTGCGGTCTTTTCCCCATCGATCAGAACACGCTCGACTATCTGCGTCTGACCGGACGCGACGAGGCGCAGATCGCACTGGTCGAAGCCTATTGCAAGGCGCAGGGCGTCTGGCACACCGCCGAGGCCGCCGAGGCGGATTATTCCGAGACGCTGGAACTGGATCTGGGCGACGTGGTGCCCTCGCTGGCCGGCCCCAAGCGTCCGCAGGACCGCGTGCCCTTGACCGACATGGCAAGCCATTTCCCCGTCGCGCTAGCCGCGCTCAAGAAAGAACGCGGTATCCCGGACAAGGGTCCGGCCAAGGCGATCATCGACGGCCAGACGGTCGAGCTTTCCGACGGCTCCATCGTGGTCGCGGCCATCACCTCCTGCACTAATACCTCCAACCCGAGCGTCATGCTCGCCGCCGGACTGGTCGCCAAAAAAGCCGCCGCGCTGGGACTCAAGGCCGCGCCCTGGGTCAAGACCTCGCTCGGCCCCGGCTCGATGGCGGTCACCCGCTATCTTGATCGCGCCGGTCTGACCGAGCCGCTCAAGGCGCTCGGTTTCCACAATGTCGGCTATGGCTGCACCGTCTGCATCGGCAACACCGGCCCGCTGCCGGCGCCAGTCTCACAGGCCATCGCCGAGCATGATCTGTGCGCGGTGTCCATTCTGTCGGGCAACCGCAACTTCGAGGGCCGGGTACATGCCGAGGTGCGCATGAACTATCTGGCGAGCCCGCCGCTGGTGGTCGCCTATGCCATCGCCGGACGGATCGACATCGATCCTTATCAAGATCCGCTCACGACGGATGCCAGCGGCCAGCCGGTGTATCTCAAGGACATCTGGCCAACCCAGGACGAGGTGAATCGCACGATCGCCGAGAACGTCACCGTCGACGAATTCACCGGCGCCTACGCCGATGTCTACGCCGGCGATGCGCACTGGCAGTCGCTCGACGCCCCGGACACCCAGACCTACGACTGGCCGGCGGATTCCACCTATATCCGCAATCCGCCCTACTTCGACGGCATGACCATGGCGGTCGCGCCGGTCGCCGACATCGCGGGCGCGCGCTGTCTGGCCGTGCTCGGGGATTCCATCACCACCGATCACATCTCGCCCGCCGGATCCATCAAACCGAACTCGCCCGCCGGAAAATATCTGATCGAAAAGGGCGTGGACCCCAAAGACTTCAACAGCCTCGGCTCGCGGCGCGGCAATCACGAGGTCATGATGCGCGGCACCTTCGCCAACATCCGGCTGCGCAACCTCATGGCCCCCGGCACCGAGGGCGGCGTGACCCTGCACCAGCCGAGCGGCGAAGCGATGTCGATCTATGACGCGGCCATGCGCTATGAGTCCGAAGGCACGCCCGTGATCGTGCTCGCCGGCAAGGAATACGGCTCCGGCTCCTCGCGCGACTGGGCGGCCAAGGGGCCGCGCCTGCTCGGGGTGCGCGCCGTGATCGCCGAAAGTTACGAGCGGATTCATCGCTCCAATCTGGTCGGCATGGGGATTTTGCCGCTGGAGTTCGTCAAGGGCGAGAATGCGCAATCGCTGGGGCTGACCGGAGCCGAGACCTTCGAGATCGTTGGACTGAATAACGGCGAGGCGAAGCAGGTCGGGGTGCGGGCGACCGCCGCCGACGGATCGGTCAAGAGTTTCACGGCCAAGGTGCGGATCGATACGCCGAACGAGGTGGATTACTACCGCAATGGGGGGATCCTGCACTATGTCCTGCGCAAGCTCGCGGCCTGACGTTTGAGCCTTTGATCTCGTGACACCGCTTCGCGGTGTCACGCATCGAGTGGCGCTCTGCGCCACGTCATGCAACGGAATGGGCGCCAACATGCGCGTGCGGAGCGGTGTGGCGAGAGCAGCCCTATAGCCGGTTAGAAGATCATTAAATAGAACGTAATCGCCGAGTCGCCACATCGTCGATCAACAAGCTGAACAGGACTGAATCCATGCACAGCACGATGAATATGATCTATTGGAGATCTGATCGCTTCTGGCTCGGAAAGCTCCTTGAGCATCCAGAGATTATGACGCAGGGAGAAACGCTGGAAGAATTGGAGGAAAATCTCAGGGATGCCTATTTATTGATGGCGATGGAGGATGTTCCGAAAAGTTATGAAACGAAAAAAATCGCAATATAAAAAGAACGGAGTTCATTGCCTGGCTTGAGAAGCAGGATTGCCGCTTTCTTCGACACGGATCGAGGCATGATATTTATCTCAATCCAACCAACGGGAAGAAACAACCCGTGCCGAGACATGCCGAAATCGACAATCAACTTGTCAAACACATCAAAAAGCAACTGGCTTTATAGACATTTCGCTCACCCTGAATAGATTCGGAGCCGGTTATGATCATGGATCTCTCCACCCTCACCGCCATTTCCCCGGTCGACGGCCGCTATGCCGCCAGAACCGCCGGTCTGCGGGAAATTTTCAGCGAATACGGACTCATCCGGTACCGCGTCCAAGTGGAAATCCGCTGGCTGCAGACCCTTGCCCGTCATCCCGATATCCCCGAAGTCCCGGCTTTTTCGGATGACGCCAATCAACGGCTCGACGACCTCGCGGACAGCTTCAGCGTCGCGGATGCTCAACGCATCAAGGACATCGAACGCACCACCAATCATGACGTCAAGGCGGTCGAGTATTTTCTGAAGGAACGGATCGCGGACAACGCCGAACTCAACGCCGTCAGCGAATTCATCCATTTCGCTTGTACCTCCGAGGACATCAACAACCTGGCCCACGGCCTGATGATCCTGGCTGGACGTGATCGGCAACTCCTGCCCGAGATGGACCAGATCATCGCGGCGATCCGCGACCTCGCCCATCGCCATGCCGAGCTGCCCATGCTGTCGCGCACCCACGGTCAGCCGGCGACGCCGACGACGTTGGGCAAGGAGATGGCGAACGTGGTGCATCGGCTGCGCGCGCAACGGGCGCGGATCGCGGAGGTTGCACTGCTCGGCAAGATCAATGGGGCGGTCGGCAATTACAATGCGCATCTGGTAGCCTACCCGGAAGTCGATTGGCCGGGTCTGGCGCAAGGATTCGTCGAGTCGCTGGGTCTGACCTGGAACCCCTACACGACGCAGATCGAACCGCACGATTTCATGGCCGAACTCTTCGATGCCATCGTGCGCTTCAACAACATCCTGATCGATTTCTGTCGGGATGTCTGGGGCTATATCTCGGTGGGCTACTTCAAGCAGCGCACGGTGGCGGGCGAAGTTGGCTCCTCGACCATGCCGCACAAGGTTAATCCGATCGACTTCGAGAACGCGGAAGGCAATCTGGGACTCGCCAACGCCATTCTGGAACATCTAGCCGGCAAGCTGCCGATCTCGCGCTGGCAGCGGGATTTAACCGATTCGACGGTGCTGCGCAATCTTGGCGTCGGCATTGCCCATACCACTATTGCACTGCAATCAGCGCTAAAGGGGGTCGGCAAGCTGGAGGCCGACCCCGAGCGTCTGGCGGCGGACCTTGATGCGAACTGGGAGGTGCTGGCCGAGCCGATCCAGACGGTCATGCGTCGCTACGGCGTCGCGCAACCCTACGAGAAACTGAAGGAATTAACGCGTGGGCGACGGATCGGCTCGGACGCGCTCGGGAGCTTCGTCGACGGCCTGGAGATACCACACTCCGCCAAGGCCGAACTCAAGGCACTGAGTCCAGCGACGTACCTGGGACATGCCGCGCGACTCGCGCGTGGCATCTGAAGCCACACTTCACTGCTTGGCAAAAGCGCGCGGTCCATGAAATCATAAAAAAGGCCGGTCACGCGCTAACGTGATCGGCCCTACCATAAGCCCCACTCGGGGGGGGTGAGGCTTATTGGACACGTCCGAACCAGTCAAAAAGACTGGAACGGATTGAGATGACTTTGGAAAGTGCGAATTGGATTCAATCGACAGAGAGACCGAATCTATCTCGTCAAAAGCCGCGCTATCGCTCGAAGCAACCACCGCGCTTCAGGCAATCGGCGCGGTAAGGTTCAGCCCGGTCTCAATTAACCGCCGTACTCGGCATTGATTTTCACACGGCGTTGCTGCACGGAGAAAATGTCGTAATCGGGGAGCATGTCGAGCTTGCCGCGACTCTCGACGGAGATGATGTCTTCCGAGGGGATGCCCTTGCTGATCATGTATTCCTGGACGGTTTCGGCACGTCTTTTGCCAAGTTGATAGTTGTATTCCTCGGAGCCCTTTGCATCGGTGTGCCCGGTCAGCGAAATCTGTTCACGAACAGGCGTTTCCTGAACCTGTGCAATATAATCGTCGAGACGCTGCAACTCGCTGTCGTTCACGATGTTCTCAAGACGATACTTGTCGAACTCGAAATTCAGGCGGACCGTGAACTCCTTGGGAACCGCAGGCGCCGCCGCGACGCAGGGCTCCAGATCACCAGGTCCATGGATGCTCTGCCAGCATTCGCCATAGTTGGTCACCCAGGCGGTCCCTTCGGGCTGAGCGGACCAGAAATGCTCGTTCATGTAGTCGCCGGCATTCGCGGCCAACGGAGCGGTGAGGGCAAAGGCGACCGCGAATGGAGCAGCCAGCGAGGCGAGGCGTGAAGTCATGATATGGTTGCGCATCTTTCGTTTCCTGTTCAGGTGGGTGGAGATGTTCGAATCGGGAACCTTCGCGTAAGTTGAAGCATGCGTGAGTTAAAAACAACAGAGTCGCGGTTTCTCTCACGAACGTCGAAGTCCGCCGCCCGATGCTTATTTGAAGTCGTTGGAGCACGGGCAACGTGAAACGGCCGCAAATTGGAACACAGACATTTTAGCCCACAATAGGAACAAAAGTGCAACTTTTTCTATCCTCGCGGCATATTTACAACGACTGCTTCGCATACGCAACATCTTGCACTGCTCAAATTACAAAAGTACCACTAAAATAAAGCGCTCGACAAGATTTTAGAATGTTGTCATTTTACAACAAAAGGCGATGAAACACCAATGGCAGGGCTCGGCTCACGAGGATCGGGAGCGATTATTGGTTCGTTTTACTCCTGTCAGCGCTCCGGGATCTTCCAAAATGAAACAGTCCATTCAAGATGACCCGATGCTCGGGACTTCCCCAGGCATTTTGCGGCTTGACCGTCGCGACCTGATCCGTCAAGCCAGCCTTCGGATGGCCGACCAGGCCCGCCGCGAGTTGCTTCTGTTCGCTCCCACGCTGGATCCCGACCTCTATGACCAGCGCCCCTTTCTGGGCGCCGTGCAGCAACTCGCGCTCGCGCGGCCGGTGCTGTCCGTCCGGATCCTGATCTTCGACGCTCGCCAAGCCAGCCTGAGCGGACACCGGCTGATCGAGCTCGCGCGGCGTCTAACCTCCCGAATCGCTATCCGCTGTGTCGACGAAGACGATCAAGACCGGTTGGACACCTTCCTGATCGCGGACGAATGCGGTTACATCCGCCGCCAGATGGCCGATTCCCTGGAGGCCATCGCGGACTTCAATAACCCCGGCGAGGCACGCCGTTTGCGCGCCGCCTTCAATCCGATCTGGGAGCGCGGCGCGTCCCCTCTCGAACTGCGTCGACTTGATCTGTAAGGCTTTCAATTGATGGCATCTCGCACCAAGCCAAGATCCCGCTGGCAGCGTCCCCTGCTGCTAGCATTTCTGTGTGTCTTCACCGCTGTCCTGATCTGGACCTGGTGGGCCGAGGAACACCCGCGCGAAGAGCGGCAGCTTCGCGTCCTCGTCCACGACCGGCTTCACGACTGGTTTCCGCAGGCCATGAGTCCGGACGATGACGGCTGGCACGGTCTGGAGCCGCGCATCGGCGAGGGCTCGGCCGGGAGGCCGCGCATCGTCCTCGTGCATGGCCTGGACGAGCCGGGGAGCATTTGGCACGACCTCTTTCCGGTCTTGGACGCCGCCGGTTTCGAGGTCTGGGAATTCCGCTATCCGAACGATCAGGGCATTGATCGCAGCGCTCAATACCTGGCGGAACATTGGCCCGATCTGCCGGCGGACCGCCCCGCCATTCTGATTGGACACAGTATGGGCGGGCTGGTCATCCGGGAATTCATCTCGCGCTGGCGGCATCCGGTCGGGACAACCTCACGGGTCGCAGGCGCGCCCATTCGCGGCGCCATTCTGGTCGGCACCCCGAATCACGGATCGGAATGGGCGCGGCTGCGGATCTGGCTCGAACTTCGCGATCAGTGGATCGAGGAAGGAGACCGCCGCTTCTCGCTCTTCGCCGCCCTGCGCGATGGCACGGGCGAGGCAAAAATCGATTTGCGGCCGGGTAGCGAGTATCTAACGGCCTTGAATGCCAAGGCCTGGCCTGAAGCGGTGCCGATCCGACTGATTGGCGGCATCCTGCTCGAATCGCCGCCGTGGATGTCGGACAGCGTCACCGCGATCGCCAAAGAGTTGCCCGCCGCCGACCTGAAGGACATGTTCGCGTCCTGGTGGTCGGACATCGGCGAGGGGCTCGGCGACGGCGTCGTTTCGCTCACCTCGCTCGACCTCCCGGAAGCCCCGCCGCCGATCTTGGTTCCGGCATCGCATCGCGGCCTGCTGATGAGATTCCAGCCGAATGAGCCTCAACCGCCCGCGATCGCGCCGATTTTAGGCATCCTGGAGGAGTGGAGCGATCGGCGGGAAGCGTCCGTGCAGCCCGCCACCGAGGTGATCCGTCAAGAAGATCCACTGGAGACGGATCGTCTGGATGACGAAGAAGAGCAGTAAGACGAGGCGGTCTTGATTCGACGGCGTGGTTCCATGGGAGATGGTTTGGCTTTGTGCCGACAATGGCCTGAATCCTCCGGGTTAGCCTTGACACTGACCCTGCCGCTGGCGATCTGGGATGTCGCGACAGCGGTCCGCGATGCCTCATTCACGGTCAAGGATGGCGAGTTCTTCATCCGGTCGGTCCATCGGGTTACGGCAAGTCCATCCTGCTCAGCAGGATTGTGGGTCTAGAGGACATCTCCAGCGGCGAACTGACGCTTGACGGACGCTCGCTCAAGGGGGCACACCCCAAAGACAGGAACATGGCGATGGTATTCCAGAGCTGCGCGAGAACCTTGCCTTTCCGCTCAAACTCGCCGGCCTGCCGCAACCGTAGAGTACGCGGGGTGCCTGGTGAGCACAAAATGCTCAAAATCCATATCCATAGCACCCAGATGGCACACATTATCACCGTTGCGGCAAGCCAATGGAGCACGCTTACGGGCTTGGTCAGGTGGTGGTGGTTGCACAAGGCCGAGCGATGGCCCGCGCCCAGGCACGCCGACGACTATCAGGCTCTGCGCCTCGACCTGCGAGCCGCCGCGTCGCGACGAACTGGAAATAACCCCTTGGACCGATGGTGACTTGCCCGAGAATGTCGTCGCACGCGGTCTTATCGACAGCATTCCCCGCCTTGCACTGTTAAGGCAGGCTGCGCTGAATCCGCCCATCCAGTCGAGGCGCAATGGCCTTCCCGTAGCGAATGGCCTCGATCAGCAGGTCCGAAATCAGGCGGCCGGTCATCACCGGGGCCGTCATCTCGGTGAGGATCGCATAGCCATCGCCGCCCGTCGCCAGGAAATCGGGCATGACGACCTGGTAAAGCCGCTCGGGATCGATGGGGCCATCCGTCAGGCTGGCCGACACCAGCCGCCGGTCCGCGATGACATAGCGTAGACCGGACACCTGGAGAAATCCGCCAGGGTTGTCCTCGGGATCGAACGTGGCGCTCCGTTGCAGTGCCGCGATCAACTGCGCCCCGGTAAGCTGCCCCACGACTAGTTCATTGCGGAAGGGAAAAGCCTGATAGACCTGTTTGAGCGTCACGGGTCCGCGCGGAATGCTCGCCCGGAAGCCGCCGGCATTGAACAAAGCGACATCCGCCAGCGTAACTTCGCGCGCCAGATCCGCCACCAGATTGCCGAAGACGGCCTCGCCACGGCGGATGTCCTCGCGCCGGGCGCTCAAGTCCACGGCCGCCACCCCGATCTCCTCGGCCAGTCCAACCTCCGCCTCCGCGACAATGCGCGCGACTTCGGCCGCCATCTCGGGATCTTCGGGTACGCTGGCATCCATGGGCAGAAGATGGTAGGCGGTGCGCTCCAGATGCCCCTCCCGACAGGCCAGATCCAGGCGGCCGAGCCAATGACCGCGCTCGCCGGCCTGTACGATCGCGACGTTGCCCTCCAGCACCGGTTGTTCCAGGACAAAGTGATTGTGACCGCCGACGATCAGATCGATCTCCGGAACCGCCTGCGCCAACCGCCGGTCGTCGGTCAGCCCGAGATGCGACAGGATGACCACCAGATCGGCCTGTTCGCGCAAGTCAGGCACGAGCCGCCGGGCGACGGTCACCGGAGCCTCGACGCTCACGCCCACTGCATTGCGCGGATGGGTCGCCGTCGTCAGCTCCGGGGTGGTCAGTCCCAGCAGGGCAACGGTCGGTCCGCCCGGCCTGGCGATCACCAGGGTCGGCTGGACCGGCAAGGGCTCTGGATGAGTCTGAATATTGGCCGAGAGAAAGGGGAAATCCGCCTGCCCGGCCAGACGCCGGAAGACATCCTGACCATAATCGAACTCATGGTTGCCCATGACCGCGGCATCCACGCCCATGCGGTTGAACAGGATGACGTCAGGGATGCCGAGGAACAGACTGGAACTGACCGTTCCCTGAAGCAGGTCGCCGGCGAACAGAAGGAGCACGGGGCGGTCGGGATTCTCCGCGCGCACCCGCGCCGCGGTTGCCGCCAGTCGCGCAAGACCGCCGATGCCTGCGGGATGACCCGCAGCGGAGACCGCGTCGGTATCGGGCTCCAGTTGACCGTGGAAGTCGTTGAAATGCAGGAGGGTGACGGTCGCGCCAGTTCGGCAACCCGCATCGGCCACGCCATGGATGAGAAGGCTCAGCAGACAAGCCAGGAGTCGGATCGAGCGAGCTGTCGAGATGAACATATCAGCCAAGGCGCCAATGAAACTTGAGATCGCGCGGCCGACGGCGACGCGATCCCCGTTTGAATTATCTCTGAGGCGCGCGCAGCGGAGCCATATGCATCATCCACTGCGGCTGAGGCCGTGCCGCGGGCGCGGTGACAATCGGGGCAGGCGCAATCTCGACTGGCTGCGCGGATTCAGGTTCGGCAGAGACGGGGGCGCTCTCGACAGTCTCAGCCGCTACTGGCTCAACCGCCTCCATCACCGGGGCCGCCTCGGTCGCCACCGGCTCAACCGCCGGGACTAACTCGGCCGCTACTGGTTCGACCGCCTCGACCGCCGGAGCCCCCTCGGCCGCTACTGGCTCAACCGCCTCGACGGCCGGGGCCGCCTCCGCCGGGTCACCCGCCGAGGCCGCATCGACCGCTACTGGCTCGACCGCCTCGACCGCCGGAGCCCCCTCGTCCGCTACTGGCTCGACCGGAGCCTCGGCGACGGGAGCGGGTTTCGCAACCGGTGGCGGAGCCGGCGGTTGAACGAGGGTGACGCTCCCGACCCGCGCGAGATTCGTGGACACCTGCTTTGGATTGAGTGGAACTTGGTCGCCGGCAAGTCGATCCGAGGAGATGGCGTAGATTGCCCCCAGGACAACCAACACGCTCACGCTACCAACGATCATCTTGCTGCTATCGATGTTCCCCAGCATGGCTCGCGCTTGCGCGAGTCCGGGCACGACTTCACTCATCGGGTTGATCCTCTTGTTCGGAATGTCGAGTCTAAAAAATATTAAGATCTGACAGGTTAAGCACATGCAGGCTGCCTGAACGAACGTCTTCGCTCAAGTAAAGAATTTGATGCCTCTGCCCGGTGTCAGCCGAGGGATTCCGTCTCATGGGGCTTGGCACCCCAAGCCGACATGGAACGTATCGTCTCACAGCAGAGTCGATCAATGCCTTACTTCAGCTTGCCCGACCTGTCGCATGGCGATGAAGCGATGAGTCAGCAAGTTGAGAACTGTTCGTGATGTTGCGATGCGGAGGAATCGCGTCATGGCGAAAAAGATGCTGCCGCGCCGGAAAACTAACACAATTCATCCCCGTTCTAAATAGGTTATGGCTTGTCGTGGCGGTCACGCCAGGATCGAGCCGAAAGGCGCTGGCATCACGAGTTCGCCCTGGCTATCCCGAAATTACCCATCCAGGGTTACGGGTTATTAAATCCTCAAGATTGATGCAGTCCGGGGACGGCTGGTTCCCTGGTGCGTTATATTTACGCGTTGTTTCGGGGCTTCGTCTTTCCAGGCCCGCGCTATGCCGCGGTCGCATCTGATCCGACACGAAGTCTCGGTCGAATCGATCTTGCCCAGCAACGCCCCAAGCGTCCAGCCGAGCGTCCCTCAAGTATTCTACTGAAAAGACCGGAGAACAAACACGATGACCGATTACGTCCGCTGGCTGAGCGACCTCGGAATGGACGATGTACCCGTGGTGGGAGGCAAGAACGCCTCGCTTGGCGAGATGATCCAGAATCTGACCCATCTCGGGGTCCAGGTGCCTGGCGGTTTCGCGACCACGGCCGATGCCTACCGCGAATTCCTGGCCAAAGACGGTCTCGACGAGCGGATTCAGAGCGTTCTCGACGCGCTCGATGTCGACGACCTCGCGGCGCTGGCCGAGGCCGGCCCACGGATTCGCGGCTGGATCATGGAACAGCCCTTCCCCGCCGCGCTGGAAACCGCCATCGACACGGCGTATGCCAAGCTGACCGCCGAGGCCGGAACCGTCGATGTCTCCTGGGCCGTGCGCTCCTCGGCGACCGCCGAGGATCTGCCGGACGCCTCCTTCGCCGGACAACAGGAAACCTTCCTAAACGTCCACGGCATCGACCACATCAAGCACCGGATCCGCGAGGTTTTTGCCTCGCTGTTCAACGACCGCGCCATCTCCTATCGCGTCCACCAGGGCTTCGAGCATCGCAATGTCGCGCTCTCGGCCGGCATCCAACGCATGGTGCGCAGCGATCTTGCCGCTTCCGGCGTCATGTTCACGCTCGACACCGAATCCGGCTTCCGCGATGCCGTCTTCATCACCTCCAGCTATGGTCTGGGCGAGATGGTGGTGCAGGGCGCGGTGAATCCGGACGAATTCTACGTCCACAAGCCGACGCTGGCCGCCGGGCGTCCCGCCATCCTGCGCCGCACGGTCGGCGACAAGGCGATCCGCATGGTCTACGCCGAGGAAGGCGCCGCCTCTCCGGTCCGCACCGAGCCGGTGCCGGAGGCTGATCGCCCGCTGTTCAGCATCAGCGACGCCGAAGTCCAGGAACTGGCCAAACAGGCGATGCAGATCGAGCAGCATTACGGCCGTCCGATGGACATCGAGTGGGCCAAGGACGGCACCGACGGCAAGCTCTACGTGGTGCAGGCCCGTCCGGAGACGGTCCAGAGCCGCTCGGGCAACATCATCGAGCGCTATGTGCTGCGCGAGAAAGGGCCGGTGATGACCAGCGGTCGCAGTATCGGCAGCCGCATCGGCGCCGGCACCGCGCGGGTCGTCGCGAGCATCGCCGACATGAACCGGGTCCAACCGGGCGACGTGCTCATCACCGACATGACCGACCCCGATTGGGAGCCGATCATGAAGCGCGCGGCGGCGATCGTCACCAATCGTGGCGGGCGCACCTGTCACGCGGCGATCATCGCCCGTGAACTGGGCGTCCCGGCGGTCGTGGGCTGTAACAACGCCACCGAGGTGGTCAAGGAAGGCCAGCAGGTCACGGTGAGTTGCGCCGAAGGCGATACCGGTTACATCTACGACGGCAATCTGGCGTTCGACTATAAGACCATCGAACTCACGGCCATGCCGGAGATTCCGGTCAAGATCATGATGAACGTGGGCAACCCGGACCGTGCCTTCGCCTTCTCGGCCACGCCGAACGCCGGCATCGGTCTGGCGCGGCTGGAGTTCATCATCAACAATATGATCGGCATCCACCCTAAGGCGCTGCTGGAATTCGACCAACTGCCCGCCGAGCTGAAGGCGCAGATCACCCCGCGCATCGCCGCTTACGCCAGCCCGCGCGAGTTCTATATCGCCAAGCTGGCCGAGGGCATTTCGACCCTGGCCGCCGCCTTCGCGCCCAACACCGTGATCGTGCGCATGTCGGACTTCAAGTCCAACGAATACGCCAATCTGATCGGCGGCAAGCGTTACGAGCCGGAGGAAGAGAACCCCATGATCGGTTTCCGGGGCGCCGGTCGCTATGTCGCGGATGCCTTCAAGGACTGCTTTGAGCTGGAATGCGAGGCGCTCAAGCGGGTGCGCAACGACATGGGCCTGACCAATGTCGAGATCATGATTCCCTTCGTGCGCACCCTCGGCCAGGCCAAGGCGGTCGTCGAGGCACTGGCGGCGCAGGGACTGGAGCGCGGCAAGGACGGATTGCGTCTGATCATGATGTGCGAACTGCCGTCCAATGCCGTGCTGGCGGATGAGTTCCTGGAATATTTCGACGGCTTCTCGATCGGCTCCAACGACATGACCCAGCTCACGCTTGGACTCGACCGCGATTCCAGTCTGGTTGCCGAGAGTTTCGACGAGCGCGATCCGGCCGTGAAGAAAATGCTGTCGATGGCCATCGCGGCCTGTCGCGCGCAGGGCAAGTATGTCGGCATCTGCGGACAGGGGCCGTCCGATCATAAAGACTTCGCGGACTGGCTGTTGAGGGAGGGGATCAGCAGTATCTCGCTGAATCCGGATACCGTGATCGATACCTGGATCTATCTGGCCGAACAGGCCAAGACGCTCTGACCCGAGTCGTTTCGTTCCGAGACGCCTGCGTCTGCAATCCGAGAAATCCCCCGTTTGGGGGATTTTTTGTGGCTGGTCAAAATTTCTCGACCGTCACTGTTCCCGTTTCTCGAGCTTCCCCCTCGGTCAGCGGCTCGTGACATGACTGTTGAATCTATCCCTCGCTTGACGATAGCGTTCGATTGGCGTACTAGGTTTCCACTCTTACAACCGCTGTTTGAAAACGCAACATGCCAAAGATCGTGAACACGGGCGTCAAGCTCGAAGAAGGTCTCCACCAACGCTTGAAAAGCTTGAGCATGATGAAGGCCCGTAGTCCACACTGGCTGATGAAAGCGGCCATCGAGCAGTATGTTCAGCGCGAAGAGCGGTACGAGCAGGAAAAACGTGAAGATCTGGAGCGCTGGGAACGCTACAAGCTCACAGGGCAAGCGGTGACTCAACCAGCGGTCAAGGTGTGGTTGAGTACCTGGGGCGATGACGGCGCGGGCGAGGTTTCCCCGCCATGTCCGAAGTGATCTGGCTCCCGGAAGCCATCGATGACTTGGAGCGATTACGTGCCTTTTTGCTGGACAAGCATCCAGAAGCGACCCGAAAAGCCGCCCAAGTTGTACTGAAAGGGGCCGACTTGCTGTCCGACTTCCCCGAAATTGGCCAACCGATGGATGATGGGACTGGACGACGGGAGCTGTTTGAAGCCTTTGGCCGTGGCGAATATGTCTTGAGATACAGAATCGAAGGAGGCGCCGTCGTGATCCTTCGCGTATGGCACGCCAAAGAACAGCGCGAAACCCATTAGACGCATCCCATCAAAAATCCCCCGCCGGGGGGATTTTTCTGTCCGGACATCAGCCAGTGATGCCTTCGGCGCGCGCCTTCGCAATGAGTCCGTCGGCGATGGTCAGCAATTCCGGCAATGCCTTCACCTCGCGTCCAAGCACGGCATAGCGCCCAGCGACCGTGATCGTCGGCACGGCGTCGATGCGATAGCGTTCGACCAGATAATCGCTCCGGCTCAGTTTGGTCTGGACATCGAAGGAATCGAAGGCCTCGGAGAACGCCTTTGAATCCACGCCATGTTCAACAACCCAGTCCAGAATCGCGGCTTTCGTGAAGAGCCGAAGCCGCTGCTTGTGCAATGCGTCGAATACGGACTGATCCAGCCGCTCCAGATCGCCAGTACTCTCCAGCGCATAATAGAACCGCGCCAGACTTGACCAGGCGGCGCGACCGAAACTCACGGGAACGCGGCGAAAGGATACATCCGCGGGCAGTTCTTTCGACCAGGAATTGACGATGAGGTTGAGATCGCTGCAATGCGGACAGCCATAGGAAAAGAACTCCAGTACCTCGATTTTCCCCGGCGTATCGCTGGGCTGAGGTGGATCGATGAGGCGCCAGTCGCGGCCTTCGAGCAGATCCGCCAACGCGGGCGATAACAGGGAGGCACCCAGGACGCCCCCTAAGGCGCTCAAGAGGGATCGATTGAAACGGCGACGGCTCAACAGCATCGGGAATCTCCAGGACAGAAATTTCAACAAGGCCACGAGTATACTTCGGATGGTTTCATTCCAAGCATTCAGGTCATCTCAAATGCCCCAATATCGATCACGAACCACGACTCATGGCCGCAACATGGCCGGCGCCCGCGCACTCTGGCGCGCGACCGGTATGACGGACGCGGACTTCGAGAAACCGATCATCGCGGTGGTGAACTCATTTACGCAGTTTGTCCCAGGTCATGTCCATCTCAAGGATCTGGGCCAACTGGTCGCGCGCGAAATCGAGGCCGCCGGCGGCGTCGCCAAGGAGTTCAATACCATCGCGGTGGATGACGGCATCGCCATGGGTCATCAGGGGATGCTCTATTCGCTGCCGTCGCGGGAGATCATCGCGGATTCCGTGGAATACATGGCCAACGCGCATTGCGCGGACGCGCTCGTCTGTATTTCCAACTGCGACAAGATCACCCCCGGCATGCTGATGGCCGCGCTGCGTCTCAATATTCCGGCCGTCTTCGTGTCGGGCGGCCCCATGGAGGCGGGCAAGGTTCTGCGCGCCGATGGCGAGCATCATCTTGATCTGGTCGACGCCATGATTGCTGGCGCCAATCCCAATGAAACCGACGAGACCGTGGCGCAACTGGAGCGCTCCGCCTGCCCCACCTGCGGCTCCTGTTCCGGCATGTTCACGGCCAACTCCATGAACTGTCTGACCGAGGCCCTGGGTCTCAGCCTACCGGGCAACGGTTCGCTGCTGGCCACGCATGCCAGTCGCAAGGATCTGTTCCTGGAGGCCGGACGACTAATCGTCGAGCTGGCGCGACGCTACTACGAGCAGGACGATGCCAGTGTCCTTCCGCGCTCGATCGCGACCTTTGACGCCTTTGAAAATGCGATGAGCCTGGATATCGCCATGGGCGGGTCCACCAACACGGTTCTGCATCTGCTCGCCGCGGCCCATGAAGGCGAGGTGAACTTCACCATGACGGACATCGACCGTCTGAGCCGCAAGGTGCCGAATCTGTGCAAGGTCGCGCCATCCACGCAGAAGTACCACATGGAGGACGTCCACCGGGCCGGCGGCGTGATCGGCATCCTTGGCGAACTGGATCGTGCTGGACTGCTCCACCGCGATTGCCTGACCGTGCACAGCAACACCTTGGGCGAGGCAATCGCACATTGGGATGTGGCGCTCAGTCATGAAGACAAGGCACATCAACGCTATCTCGCGGCTCCGGGCGGCATCCCGACACAGATCGCGTTCAGTCAGAGCGCCCTGTGGCCCAATCTGGATCTGGATCGCACGGATGGCTGTATCCGGGATCTGGAGCACGCCTACAGCCGCGACGGCGGTCTCGCCATCCTGTTCGGCAACCTGGCCGAGGATGGCTGTATCGTCAAAACAGCGGGCGTGGATGAGGCGAACCTAAGCTTCAGCGGTCCGGCACGGATCTTCGAGAGTCAGGAAGACGCAGTGACGGCCATTCTCACCGATCAGATCAAACCGGGCGACGTCGTCGTGATTCGTTATGAGGGACCAAAAGGCGGTCCAGGCATGCAGGAGATGCTTTATCCAACCAGTTATCTCAAATCCAAGGGACTTGGCAAGGCGTGCGCACTGATCACCGATGGCCGTTTTTCGGGCGGCACCTCTGGACTCTCCATCGGACATGTCTCACCAGAGGCCGCCGAAAGTGGCGTGATCGGATTGGTGCGGGAAGGCGATCTTATCGAGATCGATATCCCGGCGCGTCGCATACAGGTTGCGGTTCCGGAGGCCACGCTCGCGCAACGTCGCGCCGCCATGGAGGCGAAAGGGGTGGACGCCTGGAAACCGCTTGAGCGCCGACGCGAGATTTCATCGGCCTTGAAGGCGTATGCCGCGCTGACGACCAGCGCCGCGCATGGCGCGGTTCGAGACGTTTCGCAGCTCTAAGAAAGTCTGATCGATTGCTCTCGGCGGGAGCGGCCAGCTTCCGCGCATCAGCCTTGGGATCATGCGCCCATCCGCGCTGATATTTCCGCAACAAACCTTCCGTCGTCGGGGCGAACAGCCCTGAAGGCATAGGCCCAGCGGATCTGCCGAATCCGAGCGGCAGTATTTTGACGTAGGAGCCCGTTTGCGGGCGACCTGCGGGTCTGCTGAGGCGATGGGGTTTGGCCGCTCCAAAGGCTTTTGGCAGAAGCGTGTCGCCCGCTAGCGGGCTCCTACGATAGCGACTGACGCCAGCATGAGAACGTACGATCTGGACATGAGCCTATTTTCAGACAGCGCGCGTGAGCTAGCGGCGTCGTCCGCCAGCGGGCGCCGACGATTTGCGCGCAAAGCAACACCCCCATCCTTTTTGAGGACGGGGGTGTTGGTGGAGAGGGCCCTGGCGGTGACCTACATTCGCATGGGGAGGCCCCACACTAGCATCGGCGAGCCACCGTTTCACGTCTGAG
>NZ_NHSQ01000114.1 GCF_016653465.1 Thiocystis minor
ACGTTCTGGGTCTGAGTCTGGTCGCGGCGGTGACGCTCGCCGGTGTCCTCTGGAGCATCCTCGCCACCGCGCCCGAGCGGGTTGGCGGCGAGGGCGTGCTGCTCTCGACTGCTGGCGTCGGGGTCGTGACCTCGCCCGATACCGGCTGGATCGAGCGCCTGCTGGTGCGGCCGGGCGATGTCGTCGACAAGGATGCGCCGGTGGCCGAGATCCGACGCCCCGACCTGCTCGATCAATGGCAAAGCGCCGCCACGGAGGCCGAGCAGGCCCTCGACTACCATGACATGCTCCAGCGCTCCAGCGAGGCGCAATGGCGACTGGCCGATGAACAGGAGGCGCGTCTGCTGCGCGCCTATCGGGAGCATCTGGCGAGTCTGGAGGCGCAGCACCAGATCCTGCTCAAGCTCAACGAGGGCATGTCGAAATTGCGCGAAAAGGGCGCGATCTCAACCGAGTCGCTGATCGAAAGCCAGGCGCGGCTAGGCGAGCTGGAAAACGACATGTACACGATCCGCAATCAGATGACGGAGCTGGAGGTGGAGCACGAATCGACGCGCAATCAACAGCGCCGAGAACTCGATCAGGCCCGGATGCAGGCGGACCTGCTGCGCGATCAGGCCGGGAATCTGCGTCGGGAGTACGAGCGCGACCGTCTGGCGAGGGCGCCGGCGGCCGGTCTGGTGGTCGAGGTCAGCGTTAGCGAGGGCGATCCGCTGACCCCAGGGCAGGCAATCGCGCGTCTGCTGTCCTCGGTTGAGGGCGATCCGCGCGGCGTCAAGGCGATGGCCTTCGTGCCCGCCGCCGACGGCAAGCGCATCCAGACCGGCATGGAGGCGCGGGTCGCGCTCTCGACCGTCAAGCGTGAACTCGACGGCTATCTGCTCGGCACCGTGATCCGGGTCGCGGAGCTGCCCTCGAACCGGGCCAGTCTGATGAACCGGCTGCGCAACGAGGTGCTGGTGGACAAGATCCTGGCCGCCGGCCCGCCGCTGGAGATCGAGGTCGAGCTGCGCCCGAGCCCGGTCAACCCGAGCGGCTATGTCTGGTCGTCCGGCAAGGGGCCGGCGGTCAGCATCCAGCCGGGCATCCTGACCCAGACCGAGGTGGTGGTCGGACGCACCCACCTGATCAGCCTGCTGTTCCCGGTCTTCGATCATGTTTTCGGCTGGTATCGGGCCGCGACAAGATGACGGCCTCAGTGTGCCAAGGTTGGATTGAGGTGGAGTCAGGGCGTGCCAACCAGCGCGATGATCTTGGCCCGCACTTCGGCGAGTTCGGCAGCGCTGACAGTCCCTTTGCGCTTGGCTTGCCGGACCCGCCAGTCGAGACTCTTGACTTGATCAGCCAGTACCGCGCTGTCCGTTTTGCCGGAGATGCACACCTCGAAAGGGTAGCCCTTGACCTGCGTGGTCAGGGGGCAGCAGAGCATCAGGCCGGTTTTGCCGTTGTAGGCCGATGGACTCAGCACCAGCGCCGGACGATGCCCTGCCTGCTCATGTCCGGCCTGCGGATCGAAGTGCAACCAAACGATATCACCGGTATTCGGTACGTAATCGCGCGGCATTACCAAGCCTCATGGCCAACGGCCGGACCGGTTTTCACCTCGGCGTGCTGGTTGTCTGGCGTGATCGCGGCCAACAAGGCATCGAGATCATAGGCCTTGCGCGCCAAGGGTTCGATAACGATGCGGCCATTTTCTTCACGCACGTCGACCGGATCGTCGAGTTTCAGACAAGCCGCCTCCATGACTGCGGCGGGAATACGAACGGACGCGCTGTTGCCCCATTTCTTCACCAACACCTGCATGATGTCAGTCCTCTCTTGTAGCATCAATGTCGATACATTATCCCGTTTCCGCCAGGATGCAAAGCCACTCAATGACCCGAGTCCCGCATGGCGATTCCTGCCGGTCACCGGACCGTCCGGGCACGCAATCTTGACGACGCCCGGCATGCTGAAAGCGATCCTGCTCGGCGGGTATCGGGCCGCCGTGCGATGAAGCGCCAGCGTCCGGTCAAGACCCCGACCATCCTGCAGATGGAGGCGCTGGAGTGCGGCGCCGCTGCGCTCGCCATGGTGCTGGCCTATCACGGGCGCTGGCTGCCGCTGGAGGAACTGCGGGTGCTCTGCGGGGTCTCGCGCGATGGCAGCAAGGCGGTCAATCTGCTGAAGGCCGCGCGCTCACTGGGGATGGAGGCGAAGGGGCAGCGGCGCGAGCCCGCCGAGCTGGCGAACCTGCCAGTGCCGGCCATTCTCTTCGTCAACATGAACCACTTCGTGGTGTTCGAGGGGGTCGTCAAACAGGGGTTTCGGATCAACGATCCGGGCGGCGGGCGGCGGGTGGTGGACCCCGAGGAGTTCGACGGGATGTTCTCGGGCATCCTGCTCGCCTTCACGCCAGGAGCGGACTTCCAGCGCGGTGGACGACCGCAACCGCTGCTGCCGCGACTCCTGGAGATGACCCGCACCACCCTGCGCCCAATCGCGCTGGTGCTGCTCGCCGGCGCACTGATGGCGGTCTTCATGATGCTGATGCCGGCCCTGCAGCGGATCTATCTGGACAAGATCCTGATCGGCCGGCTCGATGCCTGGGTCTATCCGCTGCTGGCGGTACTCGCGGTGACGGTGCCGCTGCTCGCGCTACTCTCTTATCTCCGGCTGACGCTGGTCGCCCGGATCGGCGCGCGGCTGTCCGTCGTCCTCTCGACGCGGCTGGTCTGGCATGTCTTGCGTCTGCCGGTGCCCTTTTTCGTGCAACGCTACGCCGGCATGGTGAGCAGCCGCATCGGTCTGGCCGACGTGCTGGCCTATGGGCTGTCGCGGATGCTCGCCGAGGTCACGATCAATCTGGCCCTCCTGCTGCTGCTGACCCTGCTGCTGTTGCAATACAGCCTGACCCTGACGCTGATCTGCGTGGGGCTGTCGGTCGTCAACGTGCTGCTCTTTCGCGTCCTCCAGGAGTCGCTCAAGGAGGTCTCGGAGAAGGTCGCGATGGCCTTCGTCAAGATGCAAAGCAAGGTCATGCAGGGACTGCGGATGATGGAGACCCTGAAGGCGACCGGCACCGATGACCTCTTTTTCGCCAAGTGGTCCGGTCTGCACACACTCTATGTCAATGCCGAGCAGAAGAGCGTGCGGCGCACCGCACTGATCGCGGCCACTCAGACGCTCACCGCCACCCTGACGACGGCCGCCGTGCTGGTGGTGGGCGGCTACTACACCATGATCGAGGATTTCAGCATCGGCATGCTGGTGGCCTTTTCGGTGATCGCGGGTCTCTTCACCCAGCCGGTCGCGGCCCTGGTGAACGCGGCCACCCAGTTGCAGGATCAGCGCGGCAACCTCGCGCAGATCGACGATACCCTGCGCTACCCCCAGGCCAGCGAGTTCGATGACCGGAGCGCGACGGCCCCGGAACGCGCGACCACGACACGACTGAAGCGCCTGAGCGGCTGCGTCACGCTCGATGCGGTCGCCTTTGGCTACGCGCCGCTGGAGCCGCCGCTGATCGAGGGGTTCTCGCTCGACATGGCCCCCGGTAGCCGGGTCGCGTTGGTCGGGGCCTCGGGCAGCGGCAAGTCCACGGTCGGCCGTCTGGTCTCCGGACTCATGGAACCGCGCGCCGGCGCGATCCGTTTCGATGGCGTGCCGCTGCATGAGCTGCCGCGCGACATCCTGCGCAATTCGCTGGCCGTGGTCGATCAGGAGATCGTGCTGTTCGAGGGCAGCATCCGCGACAACATCACGCTGTGGGACGACACCATGCCGCACGCTCAGATGGTCGCGGCCGCCGAGGACGCCATGATCCATGAGCTGATCATGACCCGGCCCGGCGGCTATGACGCCTGGCTCGAAGAGAATGGACGCAACCTCAGCGGCGGTCAGCGTCAGCGTCTGGAGATTGCCCGCGCGCTGGTTGGCAATCCCTCGATCCTGGTCCTCGACGAGGCGACCAGCGCGCTCGATGCCGTGACCGAGAAGGCGGTGATCGACAACCTGTTGCGGCGCGGCTGCACCTGTCTGATCATCGCCCATCGTCTGAGCAGCATCCGCGACTGCGACGAGATCATCGTGCTCGATCGAGGCCGCATCCTGCAACGTGGCACCCATGAGGCGCTGATCGCCGAGGACGGTGCCTATCGGCGGTTGATTGAAACATGACGGATCGACCTGGACTCGTCACCGACTCAACCTTGCTGGAGCAGGCTCTCGCGCCGCTCGGCACACGCCAGGGGTTGGCGGGCAATGCACCGCGCCGCTTCGACGAGCCCAGCCGCGCGGCGCTGGTGCTGAACGGCAGCGTGGATCTCTTTCTGGTCGCGCTGCGCGATGGCGAACTGGTCGGCGCGCGCCATCATTTTGCGACGGTGCCTCAGGGCGGACTGATCCTGGGGATCGATTCGGCACGGGTCGGCATGGGTTTGGGCCTGCTGGCGGTGGGACCGATCGGCACGGAGATCCTGGAGGTCGCGCCTGCGTCGATCGAAGGGCTCGCCGCCACGCCCGAGGGCGCCGCGCTGGTGGCGCCGGCGCTGGATCGCTGGGTCCAGGCGCTGATGCGCGGCATGGCCCGCTGGGTCACCCCGCGCCCGGACATCGACCACCAGATCACGCCCGTTGAGGCCAGTTCAGGCGATGGGCTGTCAGGCGCGCCCCTCTCGGTGCGCGCAGGCCGACGCTTCACGGTGCGCGGCGGGGTGGGCTGGGTCCGGGTCACGCCGAGCGACTGTCTGCTGCTCGACATGCAGGAACTGGCGGAGGACGCGACCGAACGGCTGTTTCCGCTGTCTCCGGACGGCTGGCTCATGTCCCTGAAGGACCAGGCGCTGGCGGCCGTCGACACCCGCGTGGCCCTGCTCGATGGCGCTGCCTGGACGGGCCTGACGGCGCTGCACCGGCTGCTGTTCGAGATCGGCGTGATGAATCTGCGTCTCGCCGATGTCGACGAACACAACCGTCTGCGCGCGCGCATGACCGCCACCACGGCCAAGCGATTGCAGGGCCTGGGGCAATTGATGGCGGCGGTGGACGTGCGCTCCGACCGGATCGGCGCACCGCTGAACGAGCCGCCCCTGGTCGCGGCGGTGCGCCTCATCGGGCAGGATCAGGGCTTCGCGGTGCGTCTGCCGCCCAGCGCTGGCGGCGACGGGACAGGCCCGCCGCCGATCCTCACGGATCTGGCGCGCGCGAGCGGGTTCCGCGTGCGCGCGGTCAGTTTGCGCCGCCGCTGGTGGACGTCCGATTTCGGCACCCTGCTCGGTTTCGATCGCGACAGCGGCCAGCCGCTGGTACTGCGGTTCGATGCGCGCGGACGCCCGCGGATCATCGACCCAACGGGCGACGCACCGCCGCCCTTCGAGCGGGTCGGCGACACGGCCTATCAGTTGAGCGGCTCGCTGCCGGCCCGCTCCATCGGCTATCGGGACCTCTTCCGGTTCGGGCTGTTTGGGCGTTCGCCGGATCTGACCGCGACCCTGGCGACCGGGGCCATGCTGGGTCTGCTCGGCATGGCGATCCCGGTGGCGACCGGCCTGATGATCGATCAGGTGATTCCGGACCACGAAACCGGGCGCCTGATCGAGATGGGCCTGTTGCTCGCGGTCCTGGGCGTCACCGGCTTCGTCCTGACCTACATCAGCCTGCTCGGCTATGCGCGCATCGAGGCGCACCTTGGCCGCTCGCTGCAATCGGCCCTGATGGACCGTCTGCTGCGGCTGCCGCTGAGTTTCTTCCAGCGCTATTCCGCCGGTGAGCTAGCCACCCGCGTGGGCGCCATCACCCAGATCCAGAGCCTGATCTCCACGGCCAGCGCCAACGCCATCATGAGCGGCGTCTTCTCGGTCTTCAGCTTCGTGCTGATGTTCCTCTATGACGCGCACCTGGCGCTCTGGGCCAGTCTGGCCGTGCTCATCTATGTGACGGGCAGCGCCCTGCTGCTGGCGCGGCGTCTGCGTCAGGAGCGACCGCTCGCGGCCATCAACGGCGAGATCAACAGCACCCTGCTGCAACTCATCCTGGGGGTCACCAAGATCCGCCTGGCGGCCGCCGAGGACCGCGCCTTCGCGCGCTGGGCCGACCTGTTCGCGCAGGGTCGCCGGCGCCGGATCAGCGCCGAACGACTTGGTGCGACCCAGGCGACGCTGAACGAGGTCTTCGCGCTCTCCGGTCTCTTCTTGTTCGTGCTGGCGATCGGCAAGCCCTCCGAGGCCGAGTCGCTGGTCGCGCTCGGCGCCTTCGCCGCGCTCCTGATCGCCTTTCAGCGTTTCGCGGCGGGCATGACCGAGATGACCCAGGTCCTGACCCAGCTCCTGGCCATTCAGCCGCAGATGGAGCGGGCGCGCCCGCTGCTCAATGCCTGTCCGGAAGCGGTCGAGAGCCGCGAGCATCCGGGGCTCATCTCCGGCGCGCTGGAGGTCTCCGGCGCGCGTTTTCGCTACCGC
>NZ_NHSQ01000115.1 GCF_016653465.1 Thiocystis minor
AAGGCGACCCGCGCCGAGCCGGCGCAGCTGGCGATCATCCAGGCGCTGGGCAGCGATCCCAGCCCGGGAGGGATACAGAAAATGATTGTCTGAATCGTCCGGTTTCACAAAATTTCACGAATGTAGTGCCACTGAGCGATTTTTTCCGCTGTAAGCGGATGATCTTAAAAGAGAAATAATCTGAGGCGTTAAACTTGGGTTAGCGAGCGTTTCGATACGATCAGTATCGATGCTCTCCAGATCCAAGCTGCCGAGAGAAGGATCCAGCCATCGAAGGTGCATGAGATCATCTCGGTGACTCGCTTTATGTGACGTCTCCTCGATCCAGCGTACCACGGCCTCCTGCCAAGTATGGCGAGGTCGCTCCCCCATGCGCTCCTGTCGCCATCGCTCCTGCTTTAACTTCGCCTCGAACTCCTCGGCGGCTTTTTTGTCTTCGGTGCCAGCAGACTGGCGTATTTCTTTTCCGTCTGGCGTGGTGAAACGAACCCACCACTTACGGCTGTTGGATCTGCGGTAGAGCATACAATGACCTCGTTTGGCTCTGCCGCCCGCGCCCTCTCAGAGTAGCGCGCACGCACCCAGTTCGCCAAATCCTCATCAATAAACAACCAGTGTTTTCCCGGTTTGGCGCTGGGTATGTCGCCGGAGACTGCCCGACGACGCAGTGTCTCCGGGTGCATACGCAGAAAATCCGCTGCTTCGAGAAGATCAAGTGTTTTCATGTGCGCGACCCAGCGAAGTAACCTTTGTTTCCACCAACAATGACGGAGCGCCCCCGCATGAGAGTGCGTCAAGCGTCTTTCAGACCCATCGACGACGCTCCATCCGGTGGCGTCGACGCATGGCATTAGCCATTCTTCCTGCTTTCCTCGCGCGTTCGGTTCTATCCGCCTTGGCATCGCCGAGGCCGCGCGGGCGCAAGCATGTTCGTCAGCGTACGCATGTTTTCCTTGCCGCAGCGCGCCCTCTGACTGGACGTTAATCCGTTTTTCAGGGCGTTCAATGCGCGGCTCCGGGTCGCCACGAGGAACGCTTGGTGCAGCGCCTCGACCGAGACCAGCGCCTCCGTCAGTGGCGCGATCAGGTCGGTCATTTTCGTGGGATCATGCAGAGCCATATCGATCTGGACGGCGCCTTCGATGGCGCTGAGATAGGCGTCTGCCAGCCCGCGTCGGTTGTCGGTGTCGCGGGCAGGTGTCTGCGAGGTCGAATCAGGATTGCGCGTGTCAGCCATCGTCCATTAAGCATCATTCAGTTCAATGTCAACGCACGGTACTGTTAATTTTGCTTCTTTGTCAACAACTAAAATTGTTTTTGAAAACAAGAAAAGAGGATGGTTTATTTTTTGCCAGGCAATTGCCGCATCAGTCACAAGACTGCAATCTGGCGTCTACGTTAGGAAACGTAAGCATGAAAATCCTAAAGGGTCTCGATCGTGATGCCATCGCCATCCTCGATGACGCAGAGGCCGCCATCGGTGAGTTGGGCGCGCGCCAGCGCCCGGATGGCGGA
This sequence comes from Thiocystis minor, assembly GCF_016653465.1. Taxonomy (GTDB): domain Bacteria; phylum Pseudomonadota; class Gammaproteobacteria; order Chromatiales; family Chromatiaceae; genus Chromatium; species Chromatium minus. The sequence goes on from NZ_NHSQ01000115.1 coordinate 1,516, forward strand.
TGGGAGATCGAGACCGCAACCGGCAAGGGATGGTTGCGCGTCCAGTTAGTCATCGAGGACCGCGCGCGTCAAGGCGACGAAGCGTCGTGCGGAGAGTTGCCCGCTCGCTAAGGCGGTGGCTAACGCCCGCATGGCGACCTGTGCGTCAGTCGGCAGGTCGCTGACATCGATCAGCATTTCCCACGCAAGTTGCGTTTTGGGGCCTTGCCCGGTCTTGAGCCACTCCGCACGAACGTTCAGGGCTTGCGCAATCGCCACGGCATGTCGCGTATCGCTGGTCCCGTTGGTCTCGATCTGATGAATGGACTGCTGCGACAGGTCACCCGCCAGTTTGCCGAGTGCCGCTTGGGACAATCCCCGCGCCTTGCGCTCGACCTTCACGCGCGCGCCAAAAGTATCCATGGTCTTGAATGCCTTGTGTTGAGCCGCTTGGTTGAGCGATGAATGCGCCCGAGAGACCGTTTCGCGGCGGACGAATGGACGCAACCAACATAGCAAGCTTTTCCGAAAAAGCAACACTTTTCATTGTTGCCAATAAACAATCAATACTGTATTCTCGGCGCATGAAGCTTTTTCTTGAACAGGCAATCGCCAGCGCGGGGAGCCAGGTGGCTCTCGCTCGACAGATCGGCGCATCACAACAAATGGTCTCGCAGTGGCTGACGCAGCGCAACGGGCGAGTATCGCCCGTCTATTGCCGACGCATAGAAGAGGCCACCGGCGTATCGCGCTACGACCTGCGCCCCGATATTTTTGGCCCGCCGCCCGCTGCGAACCGAACCAAGCCGGTTCGCGCGCGGAAATCGGCGACAACCCCCCGACTGAAAACTACAGTTCCTCACGGAGGATGAGATGGATACGTCGAACGAAGTCACTCGCTCAGGTGGGCAGTGGCATGCCCCAGACGTTGCCGGCCACGCGCGCGCCCAACAACGCGCCCGTCTGGCAGCGGTTCCAAGCCATCGGCGCACTGCTGACATCGCTCCTCGTGGGCGTGGTTGTCTGTTGCAAGACGCGACCGACCGACAGAGTGCATCGAATCACGCCTCTGGACGGGGGGGCGCGCAATGACGCACCCCGCGCCATTTCCTCCCGGCACGCACGTTGGTGGCGTCACGATTCTTGCCCGACTCGAGCGCGGCTACCGCGTTCTTTACCACTGTTGCGGTAAGGTCGCCAAGCTGTCGAGATCGCAGCTCCATGCGCGCGCGAAACATTCCCTGACGACATGCCATCCCTGCGGTACAAACAAGCCAACACCGGCTTTTTTCCAGTCCGACGAACTCCCGGTCCATCCGCGTGATCGCGCCCCGAGCACGACATTTCTCTTGGCCATCCATGCCCGTGCGGAAGCGGCCGTTCGGCGGCGAGCCAACACGTGACGCAATTCATCACGCCTTCGCGCCACGCCTTGAGATGGCGGTTCCAAGCGAACCGTACCGACGCCCTCTGGGCCAACTGGAGCCAAGGCCAGGCCAGTGCATGGCGGCGACGCCTCCCTGACCAGCGGCGACCAACCTCGGGACTCGCCTGCCGGGCGATGCTCCAGCGTGAAGACACGGCGGACCTCCACGTGCTGGCCGCCGGCGCGGGTCGTCAGCGGTCTGGGCGCTGCGTTCCATGCCAGGAGACTTTTCACATGACACACCAGATTCCCGTCACGCTGACGTCCCGCAAGATTGCCGTCCGGCCCGGAAAGCGACACCTCGATGTGCTTCGGAGAATCGACAAATTGCCTGAAATACGACATCGAGAGTTGGCCTCAGGCTTCAGAACAATTGATGACAAAGACGCGACCGATATGCAAAACCGCCCAATCAAGCTCGACCTCGCCGCATCATCCGTGCATCGCGAGGATGGCTTCGAGACGTTCGCCAAGCCGGTTCTGGCCACCACCAAGGATCTAACCAAGTTCGCTGGGGTTTTCCCAGGGACGCAGACGCATCCGTTCGCGGAGGATGCGCCATGAGCTGCCAGGCTGGACCTAAGACTAACCCGGCACGCCCGCAACAGAGCACTCCCGACATCTCGGAGACCAGCGATCACATGACGCTCCCAATGGATACCGAGGAAACCCGGCACCTCCCAGACGCGGAAACCCAGTACGTCGGCACGTCTTCTCCCGGCCGCTCGCCGAGGTGCCCGCCGACGCTGGCGGTTCGACCTGCCGGTCAGCTAAAACCCGTCAGTCTCTTGACCGTGCGCGCTGGCGTTCCTGTCAGCGATGCGCTCGAATTGGCGTCCGCCATGCTCGTCTCGGCGTGCGCGACCACCCGACTGGTGGCGATGGACTACCGGGGCGAACAGTCGGGCAGCCTGTGGTCCACCGTGTATCTCCTGGAAGTCGTGGTGACCCTGGTCGAAGAGACCCGGCAGGCGCAGGAGGTGTACTCATGAGCGATGCGACACCCTGCGTTCTCCGCTCCCGACGATGGCGTCTAGCCTGGGACAGAGACAGAAAGAGGACCATGACCGCCGGAGTTCCTCTCCGGATCTCGGCTCAGCGCCATGTCCATCCGACTCAATGATCGCGAGCTGTCAAGGCTCACGGGCCAGATCGCCGAAATCTGGCAGCTCTACCTCGTATTGAGAAAGTACATGGACTATCGAGCCGGATTGGTGGGGATCATGCGTGGAATTTCCTGGCAGTCGCTACAAGAGGAGATGTACGTCGAGCCTGGGCAGGGTCTGGAGAAGACGGGGACGCCAACCAAGTCAAAGATCCGCCGGCTGGCGGAACGGATGGAAAAAGCCGGCCTGATCTCGAACCGAAGTCAACCAAAAAAACTTATTTTTTTCATGTGCCTGGCGACCATGGATGATTCCGCGAACAATAAACCCGGCACAAACCCGGCACAAACCCGACATACCCATCCCGACATCTCCGGTGCCAGCCAGGGCGTGGCGGATCCGCCGCATCACGACAGAACCCAGCACCTGCGTTTTTCAAAAGGGTCCGCCAAACCCGACACACCTCCGGTATCCGGTCTCCGGAAAGAGAAAGAAGTGCTCACGCACTTGTCGATTGGCGATCAACCTGACGTGGTCGCGTCCGACGTGGCGATCATCGCTCCTGAACCCGTGGCCGTCTCGCCGACGGCCCCACACCGTCGGGTTCCCGGTCAGGAACCGTTTCCGCCTTGGGGCATCGCTGATCAGGACCGCCGGCCCAACGTCGACCTGACACTGCCACCACCAAATCCACGCCCCGATCTGGTTCAACGCGTCTTCGCGCACTGGCAGCAGGCGATGAACAAGCCCCGCGCCAAGCTGGATACGAAACGCCGGGCCGCCATTGCCGCACGGCTCAAAGATGGCTACAGCGTGGAGGATCTCCTGACCGCCATTGATGGCTGCAAGGGATCGGCCTGGCATCAGGGCCAGAACGATCGCCACCGGCCCTTCAACGACCTGAGCCTGATTTGCCGCGACGGTGCGCATGTCGAACAGTTCCTCGACCTAGCCACGGGCCAACGGCAAGCCGATACGGAGCTGGAGGTGTTTCTCAAGGGCGGTCAATCCTGCACCCTGGAGGGCGAATTCCATGTTGTTCGATAAGGACCGCGACGCCTTCTCCAAGCTGCTCGACGACCTCGGTGACCACTATGGGCGGCTGGTGTCCGTGCGGGTTAAAACCACTTGGTGGCGCTTGCTGGAAACCAAGCTGGATCTGGCGACGCTACGCGAGGCCCTGGACCAGCATCTGCTGGACGGGACACGGGGGCGTTTTTTCCCGCAACCGTCCGATGTCCTCGTCGTGCTGGAACGCGCGGTCGGCGGACGCCCCAGCGCGGACGAAGCCTGGGCTCTGGGTCTGGAGACCTTCGACGAAGCCGCGACGGTCTGCGTGACCGACGAGATTCTGCTCGCATCCGCGGCGGCAGCGCCGGTGTGGGAGATCGGCGATAAAGTGGGTGCACGGATGGCTTTCAAAGCCGCCTACGAACGCGTGGTGACCGAGCGGAGGATACAGGGCCAACGCCCACGCTGGCAGCTCTCGCTCGGCTGGGATGGCGCGCGGCGGGCGCTCGCGGTGCAGGCGGCACTGGAGGCGGGACGACTCTCGGACACGCAGGCACGAGCCTTTCTGCCGGCCCCGGAACTCCCAGGAGCGGCCATGCGGATCGCCGGGAAGCGGTCCGGACAGGTGGTGCCGTTACCCGTCGACGAGGAAGCAGCTCAGCGCCAGCGGTGGCGAGCGCTGCGTGAGGCGATTCATGGGCACCAAGGGTGTGCTCATGACGCGGAGCGCCCGAACGAGACGTTGGTCGCCAGCGAACGCGAACGCTGTGCGCAACGCAAGCAGCAGGTACTGGTTGATCTGGAGCGACTGCAGGCCAGCCAGGATGCATCATGACAATCAGGCGTCACGGCGTTGGCGAGGACGTTGAACGGGCGGAGAGACGTATGCATCAGCAACAACGTTTATGTTCGCCGGTCGTCGATCACCCCTGCTCGGGGCCAAAACGCTTGCGCCGACAGTCATTGCTCAACGTGGGCGCGAGGTGTCGGCCAATCATTAAATCCTCGACGCGTATCCTACGTTCCTCGCACCATGCCCGGCTTTTTTGGAGCGCCTAAACCTCGATTTGCCGAACTCGTTCGCGGATCACGCCCAGTTGCACGGCCACGCATTCTAGTGTCTCGCCATCGCGGGCCACGAACGCGCGTTCCTGCCTCACGGCTCACGCCCCGGCGCGGTGACCGTCGTGAGCCATCCCATCGACGCAGATGGCGGGGGGGGACGCCACCGGCGTGACGATCGGCGACGGATCAGGCATCCGCCAGCAGCGCACCCGTCCATCGAAGTCCACCCCGCACGATTGACCATCCAAGCGCAGCGCATGCACCGCCTGACCGCCACGCCAGGCGGCACCGCCCAGGCTTTCAGAGGACTGACTGATCACATATCGCGGGAAGGGCAGACGTGCGGGCATGATCGCGGCCGTGACCGGTTCCGGGGTCGAGGAGCAACCCCCGGTCAAGACGGCTGGAATCAACGCAAGCACAGGCAAAAGACGGAGTGCCACCATCGCCATTCAATCCTGGAATGAAAGGAAGCGCCCGATCATAGCCAGGATGGCAGAGAAGATCCGCCCGCAACGGTGAATGGATGACGGGTTGACCAGCGTGACAGAACGGTCAGGTCATGGATTCACCGTTCATCCTATCCGTCGTTGCGAAAGGGTGATTCAATCGCCGCTGCGCTGATTCATGCGCGTCGCCCACGCCGTCTGTTTCATGCCAAGATTGTTCGCCCGCTGCCAGGCGGCTTGGTCGGCCTTTCGTGGGGCCGGCCTCCTCACGCCAACCATGGACGAAGGATCGATCACGCACCTTTCGGTGGACATCACCCCCGAGATTCCTCGTTATCCGCCGTTTCTCAAAGGGCTGCCCGTGGCCAGTCCGACCCAGATCCTGGCGACCCAACGCGAGCTCATCGCGACGCTGCAGGATGCGCTGGCCTTGACCGACACGGATTACCAGACCCTGATCGTGCCGTTGCTCGAACACTACGCCGCCTTCGTGCATCTGCTGCCGGCGTCGGAAACGCATCACCATCGCGGGGCCGGGGGGTTGTTTCGCCATGGCCTGGAAACCGCCTTCCAGGCCGCACGCGCCAGTCGGGGCAAGTTGTTCGCCCTTGACCGCCGGCCCGAAGAACGGCGGGCGCTGGAACCGCGCTGGCATTTGGCGGCCTTCATCGTGGGGCTGCTGCACGATGTCGGCAAGCCGGTCACCGATGTCGCGGTCGTCGACCGTGCGGGCACCAGTCGCTGGCAACCGGTGGACGAGAGCATCGTCGCTTGGGCCAATCGCGAGCAGATCGATCATTATTTCCTGCGCTGGAATCCGCAGCGCCGCCACCATGGGCACGAGGTCTTCACCGCCTCGGTGTTCCATCAACTGCTCACGCCAGCCGTGCGCAAATGGCTGATGGATCCCGATCCAATGGTCTGGCACACCCTGGGCCGGGTTCTGGCGGGCAGCGATACCCAGACCCTGCTGTACCAACTGATGCACGAGGCCGACCGCGCCAGCGTGGCGCAGGATCTGCGCGAGAATCGCATCGACCCGGACGCGCTTTCGCTCGGGGTACCGATCGAACGTTATCTCATCGACACCATGCGCTCGCTGCTGCGCGAGGGAACCTGGACGGTGAATGTGCCGGGCGCACAGCTCTGGATGTTCCATCCGCACGGACTGCATCTGGTCTGGTCAGACTGTGCGCCGACCCTGGTCCAACGGCTCACGGACGCCCGAATCCCCGGCATTCCGCAGGATCCTGACACCCTGGCTGACATTCTGATCGATCACCACCTGGCGGTACCGCGTTCGTGCGCCGGGCAGGAACACCCTGCGCGCTACTGGCGTCTGGCTCCCGCCCTGTTGGCGCGCGACCGTGACCATCCGGTCGAACTGTCGTTTCTACGCCTGTCCTCGCCTGAGTTGTTGTTCTCCGGCGTGGTTCCCTCGCCAACGCCGTTGGTGCGCCCGGCCAGCGAGATCTTGCTGACTGCGGCGGACGCTGGCGACGGCGCCTCAGAGACGGCGCCAGCCACCGCCACGCGATCCCAGGCAGATCGGTTGCCATCGGCAGACGTCCAGCGAGACGCCCCCGAAGCCCCTCCAGTGGCGCACTCCCGTACTCCGCCATCACCGTCGCATCCAGCGCCCAGCCGCACACCGATCAACGCATCAATTCTCGTTCCGGTCGAATCCCCGGCGCCGATCTCAAACACATCCTCGTCCCCAACTGTCGACACCGCGCGCCTCTGGCTGAATCAACAGGCGCCGGCCGGGTCGGCCCTGGTGCAACTCAGTGCCGCGATCGCCCAGGGACGCATCACCCTAGACGCGCTCCCCAACGTCGTTCAAGGCAAGGTCTTTCTTCCCTATCCCCAGTCACTCACCGGACTCGACGCCCCACCCACGGCCATCTTGGCGGATCTGAACGCCCGTCAGTGGATCGCCTGCGACCCACTCAAACCAATGCTCACCGTCCGGGCGCATGAGGGTGTTGCCGGGGTGTGGCTCACGCGCGAGGTGTCACGTCATCTACTCGCTCTCGGGTTGGATGGGACGGATGTTAGTCCGTCGCCGTCGACCATCAACGCTGTCGTCACGGACACCGCAGACCCGGCCGCGACATTCGCGCGGATCACGCCGGCGGCGTCTCTTGGCGTCGTGCCCCCCGTCACCGTCGCCAGCGCCTACGCGCGGGGCATCCGTGAGCGTCTGCTAGCACGCGACCCGACGCTCGGTCCGATCACCGAAAGCGGCCAGGCGCTGTCGGTCGCGCTGTCAGGGCCGATCCTCGACGGCGCCAAACGCGCCGGGATCTCGGAGACGGCACTCAGCCGGGCGTTGGAACGCGTGCCGGGCGCCGGCCCGGTCACCAAAGGTATCTTCACCCTTGGCCTATAATCCGCCCTGGCGCCCGAATTTCGAGATGGCGGCCCTCGTCAGCTGGCTGACTATCGGGTTGCTGGCAGCCAGTCTGCATCGCCTCTGGCCCTTGCATCAGGCGCCGTTCCAGGTGCTCGCCGCCCTGTCGATCCCGCTCGGACTGCGCTGGCTCCTGCCCGCGATGCGCCACCATCACCGCCAGGCCAAACTCGCCGGCCAGCCGCTGGAGTTCATGGACCCGGCGCAACTGGCCGAGCAGTGTCGCCGCCATCGCGACGACATGTGGTTTGGCTGGGGCTTCGACTGGAACAGCACCCACGCCCAACTGTCGCTGGATCTGATCCGCGCCGGTCCCGAACGCTTCGTGCGTGCCCAATCGCAACTCGGTGCCCACTGGCTGCACGGACTGGCGGCCCGCGAAACGTCGGTCTGGCTGCCGGTGGAGCACAGCGCCGGGCATATCCTGATCGTCGGCACCACCGGAGCGGGCAAAACCCGCCTGCTCGATCTGCTGGTCACCCAGGCGGTGCAGCGCGGCGAGGCGGTGGTCATCATCGACCCTAAGGGCGATCAGGATCTCCAGCAGTCGGCGCGTCAGGCCTGCGTGCGCACCGGCCAGCCGGAACGCTTCGTGAGTTTTCACCCCGCATTTCCGGATCGCAGCCACCGCATCGATCCGCTCTATTCGTTCAACCGCGCCACTGAAATCGCCAGCCGCATCGCCGCCATCATGCCGAGCGTCAGCGGCAACGACCCCTTCAAGAGCTTTTCGCAGATGGCGCTCTCGCATGTGATCGGTGGGGTGCTGGCCGCCGGGGAACGGCCTAACCTGGTGAACCTGCGCCGCTACCTCGAAGGCGGCGTCGAGACACTGGTGGTGCGAGTGCTCACCCGCTACTTCGACGAACAGGTTCCGGGCTGGGAGGGGCCGGCGGCCCGCTTCCTCGGCAAGGCGCGCGACACCCCGGCGCGCGCCAGCGGCCTGGTGCGCTTCTACCAGGAACAGGTGCGCGCCGAACACCCATCGACCGTCATCGAGGGGTTGGTCTCGCTGTTTCAGCACGACCGGGTGCATTTCTCCAAGATGGTCGCCAGCCTGTTTCCAATCCTCAACATGCTGACCGCCGGCTCGCTCGGTCCCCTGCTCTCGCCCGACAGCGACGATCCGCTGGATGCGCGCCCCATCACTGCCATGGCCAGTCTCGTCGAGCGCGCCCAGGTCGCCTACATCGGCTTGGATTCACTCTCGGACGGCCTGGTCGGAGCGGCGATCGGCTCGATCCTGATCGCGGATCTGGCGGCGGTCGCTGGGGATCGTTACAACTACGGCAGCAATCATCGCCCGGTCAACGTCTTCATCGACGAAGCCTCCGAAGTCGTCAATGACCCGATGATCCAGTTGCTCAACAAAGGGCGCGGGGCCGGGCTGCGCCTGACCATCGCCACCCAGACCTTCGCCGACTTTGCCGCGCGCACCGGAAGCCCGGCCAAGGCGCGTCAGGTGCTGAGCAATCTCAACACCCTGATCGCGCTGCGCGTGCTCGACGCCGAGACCCAGGACTACGTCACCGCCAGTCTCCCCAAGGTCCGTCTCAAAACGCTGACCCGCACCCAGGGCACCTCGACGCAACCGGATCTGCTGTCACACTCGGGCAATGTCGGCGAGCAACTAAAAGAAGAGGTAAGCGAGTTGTTCCAGCCCGCGTTGCTCGGCATGCTGCCCAATCTCCATTACATCGCGCGGCTCGCGGGCGGGCGCATCGTTAAGGGACGGCTGCCGATTCTGGGCGCGCCAAAACCGCCGTTGCCGTCACGCCTCTCGACACGCCACTGACGCCAGCGAGCGCACCATGAGCGAATCCCGTCCCGCCAGTGGCGCCAGGGGTGGCGGAGGCTCACCCCTGATCGCCGGGCTCAGTCTGTTCTTGCTGCTCCTGATGGGGATCGCCAGCATCATCCCCACGCCTTGGTTACAGCTTACCCAGGAACTCGAACGCCAGTGGTTTCGCACCAGTCTCGGCGAGATCACCGCCACCGCCATCTTGGACCAGGCGGATCGGTGGTTTCGCGAACAGGCCGAGGACAACGGCCAGGTCGCGGCCAGCTATGTGGCCATCGGGCAGGCCGGTGCCTCGACCCTGTTTGACGGGGTCAGCCCGGCGTGGTTGAACGATCGCCTGGACGCCTTCTGGCTGTTGGTGAAACTGGCCTTGCAGCGGTTGTCCCTGCTCGCCGCCTGGGGGCCAGCGGTGCTAGCCCTGTTGATGGGGGGCGTTCTGGATGGACACTGGCGCTGGCGCATTCGTCAGCTTGGCTTCGACTATCCCAGCCCCGCCGTGCGCCAGACTAGCCAAACGGCCCTGATGCTGGTCTTCGGTTTGCTGCTGCTGGCGGTCTTTCTCCCGTTTCCGCTGCATCCCGTCGGCATTCCCGTCCTGGTCACCGGGCTGGTGATGTTCCTTGAAATCAGCATGAGTCATCTTCCCAAACAGCTTTGATCCTCTCCCCCAAACTGCGCGCATAACGGTCTTCAATCCATTCACCGTTGTTGGCTGACGCCGACGGCAAAATACGGCATCGTGTCGTCATAACAACGAATGAGCAATGCGAATGGCCACGGTCGAAATGCCCCGTCATGTCGATGATCCACCGAATCTGATGCTGTGGCGCATCGATGATGTCACGCCCTTTCTCATCCTGCTCGTCATTGGCATTCTCATCAATCAAACGACGATCTTCATTGGGATTGGCCTCATCACCGTGCGCATGTATGGGCGGTTTCGCGAAAGCCGGGCCGATGGCTATGCCCTGCATGGGCTGTATTGGCTCGGTTTAATGCCGATGCCTCATCGTTCCACGCCCAATCCGTTCATTCGGCGCTACCTGCCATGACGCTCACGCTGTTTCGTCAAACCTGGCAACGCCTGGTGGCGGAAAACCACTTCCATCGCTGGATGCTGCTCGCGCTGCTCGCCACCAACCTGTTCACCCTGGCAGCCTTGCTCCAAGCCGAACGCACGGTGGTGCTGGTGCCGCCGATTCTGGAAAGCCAGGTCAATGTCGCCCGCGAGAGCGCCAGTCAAGCGGTAAAGGAAGCCTGGGGACTGTTCGTGACCGAATTGCTCGGCAATGTCACCCCCACCACCGCGCCGTTCCTGCGTGCCACCCTGGAGCCGCTGCTCAGTCCGGCGCTGCGCCGCGAGGTGGCGGGGGGTATCGACGCCCAGGTCGAGGCGCTGCAACGGGATCGGGTGAGCGTGCGGTTTTCGCCGGAAGTCATTCGCTACGAGACGTCCGGCGATCTGGTGCGGGTACAGGGCAAACAGATCATCAGTGGCCCAAACGCGAGCACCGTGACGCGCCCGCGTACCTATGAGATTCAAGTCGCCTTTCGTCATTATCGGCCCATGATCACGCGCCTGGATGCCTATCAAGACGAGAAGGAACGCCAGGAACGCCGGGATCGGCCAGTTCCCGAGCCATTCCCTGACCCACAACCAGCGTCGTCAACCGACGGCCCCACACAGTGATTGGCTCCCTGGCCGCTTCGGCGTCAGGTGAATGGAGGATGTTTTGCATGTCGCGCGATGACCAAGCCCCGTTCCGTCCGTTCCCCGTGTATCCATGGATCTGCACGCTCGCCTTGGCGCTCAGTGTCGGTCCAGTCGCGGCGCAACCCAGCGACGTAGGAATTGAGCTGCCGCCCGTGCCCAATGCGCTGCTGACCGGACAGGAAAACCCATCCGGTCGCGGGCGGGACGGACGGTTGTTGCGCGTCAAGGCCCCCTCGCCGAGTCCCGTCACGCCAAGCCATCTCGAAGTTGGCCCCTTGCGTGTCCACGCCACGCCGGGCGTCAATCTGATCGTTGAGATCGCCATCGATCATCTCAATCGCATCCTCACCCCCTATCCCAACCCGCAGGTGCGCACGGTATCCGACGCCACGACCAGTGTAGACGGCGCGGCGATCTATGTCGCCACCGCCAACGAGGCGCCGGTCACGCTGTTCGTGAGCGATGCCTCCGATCCCAATCACGCCCTCTCGCTGACCCTGGCCCCCCGGCGTCTGCCCCCGCGCGAGATCCAACTGACGTTGACCGACCCACTGCCCTCGACGGTGCGCACCTCACCGCTCACCGCACCTTCGGCGGGCGGCGCGGCGTCGGACTATGTCGAGGGCATCACCGAGGCGATGCGGGCACTGGCGAAGGAGGCGATTCCTGGCGGCTACAGCCTGCGCCAGGCCAAGCGCGGCGAAACCGTCACGTGTTCGCAACTGGGACTGGAGACCACGCGCGGTCAGGTGCTTGAGAACAGCGAGCTGTGGCTGGTTACCGCCCTGGCGCGCAATACTTCCAAGACGCCACTGGAGATCGAAGAACGCGCCTGCCACGCGACGGTGGATGGCGAGACGATGGCGGTCGCTGCTTGGCCGCGTGTGTCACTGGCGCCGGGCGAGCAGGTCGAGCTGTATGCCGCGGCTCGCTTGCGTACCCCCGAGCAACGCCATCCGGAACGGCCTTCGCTGCGCGCCGGCGGGGAGCGTTAGATGCCGATCCAAGCCCCCGCTGCCTGGGAGCGGCTCTCGCCTCGGGTACGCCGCTGGCTGGTCTTGGGGGGCGTGCTCGGCGGCGTGGCGCTGATCGTTGTCCTGGCCTTCGGCCAACCACCGAACAGTCCCGCCGCACGCGCCCAACAGGCGCGTGAACACATGACCAGTACGCTGCTGACGGATGTCGATCCACGCACGCTCGGGATCGATGGACTGGCGCAGCGACTGGCGCGGCTGGAGCAGCAATTGGCGGACACCTCGTCCAATCTAGCGCGATTGAAAACCGCTGAGGCGGGAAACGTGAATCGTCAGGTCCAGGAACGCCAACAGGGCCAAACCGCTCAGCTCGCGTCCTTGCAACAGGAGATCGATCAGCTCAAAACACAACGGGAAGTCCTGCCGCCCGCACCGCCACCGCCGATCCCGGCGGCCATTCCGGTGCCCGCGGCGCCCAAGCCACCGGAAATCGTGCCCGACACGCCACCAGCGATCAACGATCCGGTGCTGTTTGCAATCCAGCCAACGCCAGTCAGCGCGTCGCTCAACCCGAGCGCCACGGTGCCCCGTGCCCCGCGTGCCGCGCTGGCGATTCGAGTGGTCGGTCAAGACACGGCATCAGGGACGGCTGCCACATCGACGCAGCCTCCAGCGGACACCAATGCGGCGAGTGCCGCCGCGCAACAGGTCATCATCCCCGCAGGCAGCATTCTGCGTGGCGTGTTGCTCTCGGGTATGGACGCGCCGACCGGCAAGCAAGCCCGGCGCGATCCCTATCCGGCCCTGCTGCGCGTGAAGCACGACGCAATTCTGCCCAATCGCTTCCGCGCCGATGTGCGCGAATGTTTCATCACCGTCGCCGGTTACGGCGAACTCTCCAGCGAACGCGCCTTTCTGCGCACCGAAGTGATGACCTGCGTGCGCCACGATGGCGGGGTGATCGAGGTGCCGGTGGACGGCTACGCAGTGGGGGAGGACGGCAAGGTGGGACTGCGCGGGCGCCTGGTCTCCAAGCAGGGTCAAATCATCGCGCGCGCCATGCAGGTGTCCTTCCTGGAAGGGATTTCCGAAGTCTTCGGTAAACAGCCAGTGTCGGTCATCAGCACCACGCCCGGCAGTCAGGTGACCTACCAGGACGTGCTCTCCGGCGACTCCGCGCAGGCCGCCGCCCTGAGTGGGACGGGCAAGGCGCTCGACCGACTAGCCCAGTATTACCTCGACATGGCCCAGGACGTCTTCCCCGTGATCGAGATCGATGCGGGCCGCACGATCGAAGTCATCCTCAACCGGGGTACCGCGCTCCAGCTGATCGAGACGGGACGCACCCGTGGTCAGCGGCGTTAGCGCCGCACCCGGCCCCACCACCCTGACCAACCTTGTATGTTCTGTTCCCAGGAATTGACAAGGGATTGCGATAAAGGGAATTTATGAAGAGTGAACCGGGGAAGCCGTCCCAACCTGAGGCCTTGAGCCTGTACGTAGATTGGCTCCCCGCCCTCTTCGCCCATCCCGAAGAGTCTCCGA